>NZ_JBIWAQ010000035.1:0-55991 GCF_044760155.1 Kitasatospora sp. NPDC098652 | reverse complement strand
GGCCAAGCCAACTACGCCGCCGCCAACACCTACCTCGACACCCTCGCCCACCACCGCCACACCCAAGGACTCCCCGCCACCAGCCTCGCCTGGGGCCTCTGGACCGACACCAGCACCATGACCAACACCCTCACCACCACCGACCACCAACGCCTCAACACCACCGGACTCACCCCCCTCACCACCCCCACCGCACTCACCCTCTTCGACACCACCCTCCACACCCCCCACCCCCACCTCCTCCTCACCCCCATCGACCGAACCGCCCTACGCCGCCACGCACGCAACGGCACGCTCCCGCCGCTCCTCGACCGGCTGGTCCCCGCCCCGGCCCGGCAGGCGGCGGCATCGGGCGGCGGCGCGGCGCTGGCCGAACGGCTCAGCGGGCTGGACGGGACCAAGCGGGAACAGGTCCTGCTCGATCTGGTGCGCACGCACGTCGCGACGGTGCTGGGACACGAATCGGCCGCCGGCATCGATCCGGACTCGGCGCTCAAGGAATTGGGCTTCGACTCGCTCACCGCCGTCAGCCTGCGCAACCAGCTGTCCGCCGCGACCGGCCTGCGGCTGTCGACCACCCTGGTCTTCGACCACCCCAGCACGGCGGCCATCGCGAGCCATCTCGGCGAGCAGTTCGAGGGCGGTGCGGGTCGCCAGGCGCCGGTCCAGGCGGAGCTGGACCGTCTCGAGGCGGCCGTGGCCGCCACCGACCTGGACGACGCGGGCCGGGAGCGGCTCGGGGCCCGGCTACAGGCCCTGCTGCTGCGGGTCACCGAGACGCGAGGGGCGGCAACGGCAGCCACCGAGGACGACGATCTCGCGTCGGTGACCGACAACGAACTCTTCGACGTCCTCGACCAGGAGCTCGGACTGTCAGGGCTGGAGGACCGATGACCGGAGGACCTGCACAGATGGACGCGGTGAAGGAGCAGAAGGTCGTCGACTACCTCAGGTGGACGACCGCCGAGCTTCAGGACACCCGGCGGCGGCTCGCCGAGGCCGAGGCCGCCCAGCGCGAGCCGATCGCCATCGTGGCGATGGGCTGCCGCTACCCCGGCGGAGTACGGTCACCCGAGGACCTGTGGCGGCTGGTGGCGGACGGCGTGGACGCGGTCTCGTCCTTCCCGCGCGACCGCGGCTGGGACCTCGAGGCACTCTACGACCCGGACCCGGAGAAAGCCGGCACCTGCTACACGCAGGAGGGCGGATTCCTCTACGACGCCGCCGAGTTCGACCCCGAGTTCTTCGGGATCAGCCCGCGCGAGGCGATGGCCGTCGACCCGCAGCAGCGGCTGCTGCTCGAAACCGCCTGGGAGACCCTGGAGAACGCCGGCATCGACCCCGCCACCCTGCGCGGCAGCCGGACCGGTGTCTTCGCCGGCGTCCTGTACGACGACTACGCCGCCCGCCTGATGGAGCGGACACCGGAGGGCTTCGAAGGCTTCCTGGGGACGGGGAGCGCGAGCAGCGTGGCGACCGGGCGGATCGCCTACACCCTCGGCCTGGAGGGCCCGGCCGTCACCGTGGACACGGCGTGCTCCTCCTCGCTGGTCGCCCTGCACCTCGCGGCCCGGGCGCTGCGCGCCGGGGACTGCGAGCTGGCGTTGGCGGGCGGGGTGACCGTGATGGCGACGCCCGGCGTCTTCGTGGACTTCAGCCGGCAGCGCGGACTGTCGCCGGACGGACGCTGCAAGTCCTTCGCGGCCGGCGCGGACGGCACGGGCTGGGGCGAGGGCGTCGGCCTGCTGCTGCTGGAGCGGCTCTCGGACGCCCGCCGCAACGGGCACCCGGTCCTCGCCGTGGTGCGCGGCTCGGCGGTGAACCAGGACGGCGCCTCGAACGGGCTGACGGCGCCGAACGGTCCGGCCCAGCAGCGGGTGATCCGCCAGGCCCTCGCCGACGCACGCCTGGAGCCGTCGGACGTGGACGTGGTGGAGGGGCACGGCACCGGCACCGTCCTGGGCGACCCGATCGAGGCCCAGGCGCTGCTGGCCACCTACGGGCAGGGCCGGCCCGCCGAACGGCCGCTCTGGCTCGGCTCCGTGAAGTCCAACATCGGCCACACCCAGGGCGCCGCCGGGGTCGCCGGGGTGATCAAGATGGTGCAGGCCCTGCGGCACGGGGTGCTGCCCCGGACCCTGCACGCGGACGAACCGAGCCCGCACGTGGACTGGACGGCCGGCAAGGTCGCGCTGCTGGCCGAGGCCCGCCCCTGGCCGCACGGGCCCGGGCCGCACCGCGCCGCCGTCTCCTCGTTCGGGGTCAGCGGCACCAACGCGCACGTCATCGTGGAGGAGGCGCCCGCGCCGACCGCGGCGGAGGCGCCCGCGCCCACCGACGCGACGCCGCACGGTGCCCCGGCGAACGGCACCCCGGTGCGCCGCACGGCACCGGACGACGCTCCGGCCCGGCCGGTCCCGCTGGTGCTGTCGGCCCGGAACGAACAGGCGCTGCGTGACGCCGCCCGCGCCCTGGCCGTCCGGCTCGCGGCCGACCCGGCGCCGCGCCCCGTGGACGTGGCGTTCTCGCTCGCCACCACCCGCACCGCCATGGCGCACCGCGCGGTGGTCGTCGGCGCGGACCGGACCGACCTGACCCGCGGCCTGGACGCGTTGGCCCGGGGGGACCTGCTGCCCGGCAACGTGGTGGTGGGCCGCGCCGAGTCCGGGCCGGGCAGGCTCGCCTACCTGTTCACCGGCCAGGGCAGCCAGCGCGCCGGGATGGGGCGCGCCCTCGCCGCGGCCCACCCGGTGTTCGCCGACGCCCTGGACGAGGTGTGCGCCGAGCTGGACCGGCACCTCGACCGCCCGTTGCGCCCACTGCTGTTCGGCGCCAAGGACCACCCGGACGCCGCGCTGCTGCACCGGACGCAGTACGCGCAGCCGGCGATCTTCGCCGTGGAGACGGCGTTGTTCCGGCTGCTCGGGCACTGGGGGCTGCGGCCCGACTTCCTGTTGGGCCACTCCGTCGGCGAGCTGGCCGCCGCGCACGTGGCCGGGGTCCTCGACCTGTCCGACGCGGCCGGGCTGGTCGCCGCACGGGCGCGCGCCATGCAACGGGCCCGGCCGGACGGCGCGATGGTCGCCGTCGAGGCGGCGGAGGAGGAGATGCTCGCCACCCTGGTCGGCCGTGCGGCCCAGGTGTCGCTGGCGGCCGTCAACGGGCCGTCGGCGACGGTGGTCTCCGGCGACGAGGAAGCGGTCCTGGACGTCGCCGCCCACTGGCGCGCCGAGGGCCGGCGGGTCCGGCGGCTCGACGTCAGCCACGCCTTCCACTCCCCGCACATGGACGAGGTCCTGGCCGAGTTCGGGGAGGCCCTGGCCCGGGTGACGTTCGCCGAGCCGACCGTCCCGCTCGTCTCCAACGTCACCGGCGGGCTCGCCGACCCGGCCGAACTGCGCACCGCCGGCTACTGGTTGGGGCACGCCCGGCAGCCCGTCCGGTTCGCCGACGGCGTCCGGACGCTGCGCGCGGCCGGGGTGACCTGCTTCGTCGAACTCGGGCCGGACGCGGTCCTGACCGCACTGGCGCGCGAATGCCTCCGCGACCGGACGTACGGCGGGCCTGCGGGCGACGGGCCGACGCCCACGCTGGTGCCCGTGCTGAGCGCCCGGCGGCCCGAGCCGCAGACCGTGCTGACGGCGCTGGCCGCGGTTCACGCGACGGGCCGCCCGGTCGACTGGGCGGCCCAGTTCGCCGGCACGGGTGCCGCGCGCGTCCCGCTGCCGACGTACCCGTTCCAGCGCCGGAGCTACTGGCTCAACCCCGTCGCCGACCCGGCCGGAGCCGGCACCGGACCGGGACAGCGATCCCTGGAGTCCCGGTTCTGGGCGGCCGTCGACGAGCAGGACGCCGAGTCGCTCGGCCGGTCCCTGCGGCTGTCCGCCACCCAACTCGCCTCGCTGGCCGAGGTCCTGCCCCTGCTGGCGGTCCACCGACGGCGCGCCGGGTGGCATCACCGGACGCTCTGGCAGCCCCTCGCGCAGAACCCGGCGGCGGACGCCCCGCGGCTGCTCCTGCTGGTGCCCGACGATCCGGCCGACGGCGGCCCGGCGGCCCGGCTGGCCGCCGTGCTCGGCGACGCCGCCGACCGCCTCGTGGTTCCGGCCTCCTTCGGGAGCGCCGGGGAGACCGCGGACACCGACGGCCTCACCGCACTGATCGGCGTCGCACTGACCGAGGCCGGGGCCGCCGGCCGCCCGGAGGGGGCGCCCCGCGCGGTCGTGTCGCTGCTCGCCTTCGCACCGGAGCCCGGCCGGGGCCTGGCACTGACCGCCGCCCTGCCACCGGCGCTGGACCGGGCCGGGGTGGCCGCTCCGCTGTGGGTCCTGACCAGCGGCGCGGTCACGGTCGGTCGGCTCGACCCGCCGGCCTCGCCGGAGCACGCCGCCGTCCGGGGCCTCGGCGAGGTCCTCGTCGGCGACCACCCGCACCGCGCGATCGGCCTGCTCGACCTGGAGGTACCTCCCGCGCGGCCCGGAGCGCAGGCCCCGGCCGCCCCCCACCGCACGGACCAGGACGGATCCGACCGGCCCGCGCAGCGGCTGGCCGGCCTGCTCTCCGCTCCCCCGGCCGACCCGCGCCTCGCACTGCGCGGTCCCGGTCTCTTCGCCCGGCGGCTGGCCCGGATCGCCCCGCCCGAGGACGGCCGCGACCTCCCCCGGTGGCCGGAGGGAACGGTCCTGGTCACCGGGGCCGACCCGGTGGTCGGCGGCCATGTGCTCCGCTGGCTCGCCGAGCACGGCGCCACCCGGTTGGTCCTGGCCGGCCCGCCGGCGCCGGCCGCAGGGTCCGCCCGGCCGTCCGACCTCACCGGGCCGGCCGAGCAGGCGGGCACCGAGGTCACGGTGGCGCACTGCCCGGCCGGCGACCGCGAGGCGCTCGCCCGGGTGGTCGCCCAGTGGCCGCCCACGGCCGTCGTGCACCTCGCCCACACCGGCGGCACGTCCCCGTCGGCGGCGGTCGACGCGGCGCTCGCGGTCGACGAGGCCACCGCGCACCTCGACCTGGCGGCGTTCGTGGTGTGCTCCTCCGGGCCGGGCGCGCTGGCCGCCCCCGGCGAGGACGGGCCGGCCCCCGTGCACGCCGCCCTGGCGGCGGTGGCCCGGCGACGGCGGGAACGCGGGGGGCGCGCGCTGTCCCTCGCGTTCGGGCCGCTCGCCCCCGGCACCGTCGACGCCCCCGGCAGCGTCGACGCCCCCGACTCCGCCGGCGCCACCACCGCGGTCCCCGTCGACGGGGGGCACCCCGCCCCTCCCGCCGGACTCCGGCCGGTGCCGGCGGCCCTCGCCGTCGAGGCGTTCGGCTACGCCGTCCAGCCCGGCGCCGGGGACGTGACGGTGGCCGACCTGGACGGGAGCGCCGCGCCCTGGCCCGGGTCCGACCCGCTCTTCGCCGACCTGCCCGGCTTCGGCTCCGCCGCCGCGGCCGCGTCCGCACCGGGCTCCGCCGCCGGCTCCCCGGCGGTGGATCCCGTGCTGTCGGCCCGGCTCGCCGCCGCGGACCCCGCCGAACGCGCCGCCGTCGTGCTGGAGCTGGTCCGCGCCGCGGCGGCGGAGGTCCTGGGCATCGACGCCGCCGGGGGGGTCGACCCGGACGCCGATCTGCCCGCCCTGGGCCTGTCGTCCCTGGCCGCCCTGGACCTGAGTGCCCAGATGCGCGCTGCGGGACTGGACGTGACACCGCAGCAGGTCTTCGACCATCCGACACCCGCCAAGCTCGCCGCGTCCGCGTCCGCGTACCCGGCCCGCTAGAACCCTGGGGGACATCTCCATGCAGCACGACATCGTCATCGTCGGCGCCGGACCGGTCGGGCTCATGCTCGCGTGCGAGCTGCGGCTGGCCGGCGCGGAGGTCGTCGTCCTCGACGGCCGCCCCGGCCCCGAGGCCCACGCGCCGGGCGTGGCCGTCAACCCCGGGGTCATCGAACTCCTGGAGATGCGCGGGCTGATGGAGGCCTGCCGCCCGGACGGCTTCGAGTTCCCGATGGCCCACTTCGCGCACATCTGGCTGGACCCGTCCGCGCTCGCCGACCGGTACCCGTACAACTTCTCCCTGCCGCACGGCAGGCTGGTCCACCACCTGGTGGAGCGGGCGCGGGCGCTGGGGGCGGACCTGCGGTTCGGGCACCGGGTGGTCGGCGTCGAGCAGGACGAGCACCGGGTCGAGACGCGGGTCGAGGGCCCGGCGGGCGGGCAGACCCTGCTCAGCCGGCACCTGGTCGGCTGCGACGGGGTGGACAGCGTGGTGCGCCGGGCGACCGGCATCGCGTTCCCGGGCCACGAGGAACCCTTCCACGGCACGGTCTCCGACTTCTCGGTGGCGACGGACAGCGTCCTGCGCCAGCACCTGGGCGCCCGCGAGTACCCGGCGGGACTGCTGGCGGTCAGCCCGCTGGGGCCGGACACGGTCCGGGTCCTGACGGCCGAGTTCGGCGTGGAGCCTCCCGAGGGTGACGACGCGCCGGGACTGGCGGAGATCCAGGGCGCGGTGAGCCGCCTCGCGGGCGTCGGGTTCGCCGACGGGCCGCCGCTCTGGTCGGCCCGCTGGTCCAACGCGACCCGGCTCGCCGAGCGCTACCGTGCCGGGCGGGTGTTCCTCGCGGGGGACGCGGCTCACCGGCACTTCCCGCTCGGCGGGCAGGCGCTCAGCACCGGCCTGGACGACGCGGTGAACCTGGGCTGGAAGCTCGCGGCGGACCTGGCCGGCCGGGCACCGGAGGGCCTGCTCGACAGTTACCACGACGAGCGGCACCCGGTCGGGGCCCGGGCCTGTCTGACGACCCGTGCGCAGGCGGCGCTGCTGCACCCGCTGACGCCCTTGCGGGAGGTCTTCGCCGAGCTCGTCCGCTTCCCGGACGTCAACGAGTACCTGGTCACCATGGTCGGCGGCACCGACACCCGTTACCCGCTGGGGCAGGCCGGACCGGACGCCGATCCGCTGCTCGGCCGCCGGCTGCCGGGGGTGGCGGCGGCCGCGCGGGCGGTGCCGGGGCTGGCCTCGGCCTGGGAGGCCGGCCGCGCGGTGCTGCTCGATCTCCGTGCCGGAGGCGGCGACGCCGGCACCGATTTGGCCGGCGAACTCGCCGGCCGGGAGGGCCTGGTGGACTTCGTCACGGCGAAGCCGCTGCCCGGCGTGGACGCCGAGGCCGTTCTGCTGCGACCGGACGGCCGGATCGCCTGGACGCTGCCGGCGGGCGGGGACTCCACGGGCCTCGCCGCCGCCCTCGCCGCCCTGTTCGGCGAGCCCGCCGCCTAGGGCGTGTCTTATGGATCAGGCCAGGCCCGCGACGCCAGGGCACGCACCTCGCCGCGTTGTCGTCGGTCGCCGATGGCCCCCAGCCTTCGGCCGGGAGGTGCCCCCACCGCATGGACTCTCCCCCAGCCTTCGGCCGGGAGGTGCCCCCATCCTCCGCCTTGCGATGCACGCACCCTGACGCCGCGGTCTGGTCCGACCTGATCCACAAGACACGCCCTAGAGGGCACCACCGAAGGCACTCCCCGCCCCGCCCCGGGCCGAGCCGCACCCGCCCCGGCCCGGCGGCCCGGCGGCCCTTAGGACCGATTAAGCGCCACGACCCAGCATGACGGTGGCAGGCGAAAGGACGAACATGGACGTGTACGTGCACTCCGCCGGGACGGTGCTGCCCGGCGCGCCGGTGGACATCCCGGCCCTGGCCCGACGGTTCAAACTGCCCCAGGTCTGGGAGCAGTGGGTGGACACCTTCATCGGCACCCCCCTCCGGCACTACTCGGTGGACCTGGACTCCGGCGAGGTCCGCTTCTCCCTGGCCGACCTCGCGGTGACCGCGGCGCAGCGCGCGCTGACGGCCGCCGGGATCACGGCGGCCGAGGTCGACCTCGTCGTCATGGGCACCTCCTCGCCGGACATGCTGATGCCGGCCACGGTCAACGTGGTCGCCGATCGGCTGGGCATCGACGGGGTGCCCGGCTACCAGCTCCAGTCGGGGTGCGCGGGCGCGGTGCAGGCCCTGGACGTGGCCCGGCACATGCTGGGCTCGGGGGCGTTCCGCACCGCGCTGGTGATCGGCGCCGATTCCTGTGCCAAGCACTTCGACCTGACCTTGGACGTCAGCGCGCTGCCGCCCGGCGAGCAGGTCAACGGTGTGCTGTTCGGGGACGGCGCCGGGGCGGCGGTGCTGAGCACGGAGCCGTCGGCGGAGCCGGTCGCGCTGCGCTGGACGCAGGTGCGGTGCGTGGGCCGGAACCGGCCGCCGGGGCAGACCCTGGACTGGTTCGGCGCGGCGGACCGGCACCTGGACCGGCCCGCGGCGGTGGAGGACTACCAGGCGGTCCGCGATTCGGTTCCCCCGCTGGCCGTGGCCACCCTGGACGAGGTGCTCGCGGAACTCGACTGGAGCCGGGACGAGTTGGACTACATCCTGCCGCCGCAGCTGTCCGGCCGGATGACCGCCGAGATCCATGCCCGGCTGGACGTGCCGGACGCCCGGGAGGTCAGCTGCATCCGGGAGACCGGCAACACCGGCAACGCGCTGCCGTTCTTCCAGCTGGAGCGGCTGCTGCCGCGCATGATCGCCGGTGACCGGGCGGTCGGGGTCGCGATCGAGTCGAGCAAGTGGATCAAGGCCGGGTACGCCCTGGAGCGGGTGGAGCGATGACCGCCACCGCCGCCCCCTCCGCGCGCGCGGTCGCCGACCTGCACGCGGCCGGCCGACTCGCCGCCGACTACCCGCGGGTCCGCGGACTGCTCGCGGACCTGCCGGACGCCGAACTGGCCAGGGCGGGCCAGGTGCTGGCCCGGCTCGACCCCGACGAGGTGCTGCGCGCGCACCCGTCCGTCCCGGTGGTCGGGGTCGCGGTCACCGGGCACCGCACGCTGGCCACCCTGGTCCCCCCGCTGACCGCCGAACTGGCCCGCCACGGCCTGCTGGCGCGGACGCGCCTGTCCGGATTCGACGCCTGGGTCTTCGACCTCGGCGACCCGGGGAGCGACCTGTACGCGGCGCGGCCGGACGTCGTGCTGTGCGTGCTGGACCCCGAGGTGGTCTTCGACGAGGTGCCGCTCCCGTGGACGGCCGCGGACGTCGAACGGGTCCTGGACGAGAAGGTCTCGCTGGTGCGGGACCTGGCGGCCGCGTTCGGCCGCCGGGGCGCCGGCACGCTGGTGCTCAACACGCTGCCGCTGCCGAGGCGCTTCGCCGCGCAGCTGGTCGACTACCGCTCCCGGGCCCGGCTGGGCGCGGCCTGGCGCACCGCCAACTCCCGGCTGCTCGCCCTGGGCGAGGAACTCCCCTCGGTGGTCACCCTGGACCTGGACCCGCTGCTCGCCGAGGGGATCCCCGCGGAGGACGCCCGGCTGGGCCGCTACGCCGGGGTCGGCCTGTCGCCGGCCCTGCTGGCCCGGTACGCCCGCGAGGTCGGGCACCTGGCGCGGCACCTCACCGGGCGGACCCGCAAGGCGCTGGTGTGCGACCTGGACGGGACCCTGTGGGGCGGGGTGCTCGGGGACGACGGCGCGGACGGCGTCGAGCTGGGCGGGACCCCCCGGGGCGAGGCGTTCGCCGCGTTCCAGCGGGTGGTCCGCCAGCTCGGCTCGCAGGGCGTCCTGCTGGCGGTGGCGAGCAAGAACGATCCGGAGCCGGTCGCCGCGGCGCTGCGCGACCACCCGGGCATGGTCCTGCGGCCGGAGGACTTCGTGCGGGTCGCGGCGAACTGGCGGCCGAAGCCGGAGAACCTCGCCGAGCTGGCGAGCTCCCTCAACATCGGCGTGGACTCCTTCGTCTTCGTGGACGACAGCGCTTTCGAGTGCGGGATGGTCCGGCACGCGCTGCCCGACGTCGCGGTGGTCCGGCTGGACGAGGAACCCGCCCGGCACGTCGAGCGTCTGCTGGCCGACGGCTGGTTCGACACCCGGGAGCTGAACGCGGACGACCGCGCCCGGTCCGCCCGCTACCGGGAGGAGCTGGACCGGCAGGGCTTCCTGGCCTCGTTCGACTCCGTCGCCGACTACCTGCGCGGACTCGGGGTGCGGGTGCGGTTCGGGCCCGTGACGGAGGCCGAGGTGGCCCGGGCCTCGCAGCTCACGCTGCGGACCAACCAGTTCAACATGACCGGCCGGCGGCTCCAGCCGCCCGAGGTGCGGGCGGCCGCGGCCGCCGCCGGCAGCCGGGTGCTCGCCATCCGCTCCGCGGACCGGTTCGGCGACAACGGCATGGTCGGCGTGGTCCTCACCCGGGCCGAGGCCGGCGTCGTGCACATCGACAACTTCGTCCTCAGCTGCCGGGTGTTCTCCCGGGGCATCGAGTCGGCCTGCCTGGCCGCCGTGCTGGCGGACGCGAAGGCCACCGGGGCGCACGCGGTGGAAGCCGTGTTCCGGCCGGGCCCGAAGAACGCCGGAGCGCGGGACTTCTACCCGGAGCACGGCTTCACCCGGGTCGGCGAGGCGGAGGGCGGCGGTGCGCTCTACCGCCACGACCTGACCGGCATCGCGGCGCCGCCCGCACACATCGAGTTCACCGAGTCCCAGGAGGAGAGCAGTTGACGACCATCGAGGACTTCATGGTGCTGGTCCGCGACGAGATCGGGCTGCCGCTGGGGCCCGAGGACGCCGGCCTGCCGCTCGACCGGCTCCCCGGCTGGGACTCGGTGCACCTGCTGACCCTGCTCACCGCCCTGGAGCGGGAGACCGGGCGGCCGATCTCGCTGCCGGACGTCCTGGCGGCGGAGAGCCTGCGGGAGATCCACCGCGTGGCGGTGGGCGCATGACGGCCGGGCCGTCCGTGCCGGTCGGGCCGGTCGCCCGGGAGCGGCGCCCCACCCTGTACTTCCTCCGCGAGATCCGGTCGTTCGCGCCGGTGCACCTCGACACCGAGGTCGACATGACCCGGATCGGGGCGCTCCGGGCGGCCGCGCTCGCCGAGGGCCGGCGCTCGTCGTGGCTGAGCTACGTGCTGTTCGCGGCGGGCCGTGCCCTGGCGGCCCACCCGGAGGCCAATGCCGCGATCGGCGGCCGGGTGCGGCCCAGGGTGGCCCGTTCCGCCTCGGTGAACGGCAAGTTCACGATGGACCACACCACGAACGGGCAGCGGGTGGTGCTGTCGGCGGTCGTCCCCGACCTGCAGACGGCGAGCCTGGAGGAGATCCAGCGGCAGGTCGACCACTACACGGGGGGTGACGCCGAGCAGCTGCCGGAGTTCGCCGGCGCACGGCTGCTGCGCCGCCTCCCCTGGGTGCTCGGCGAGGCGGCGTACCGCGCGCGGGTCCGCCCGCTGCGCGGCCGGGCCGCCGCGGTCGGGACCGTCGCGGTGACCTCGCTGTCCCACCGCGCGGTGGACGGCTTCCACTCGGTCGGCGGGACGACGGTCACGATCGGCCTCGGGCGGATCACCGACCGGCCGGTGGTGCGCGACGGCGCGGTGACGGTGGCGCCCGTGATGCGGCTGAACCTCACCTTCGACCACCGGGTGATCGACGGCGCGGAGGCCGCCGACCTGCTGACCGACCTCAAGCGCCTGTTGGAGGAGTTCGAGGACGAGCCGGCCCGGCCGGGCGGCACCAACGACGTCGGCGAGTTGAAGCAGTTCGTGCTGGCGCACACCCGGGGGCAGAAGGTCGCGGGCCACGAGGCGGTGCTGGCCCGGATCCGCGACGACGCGGACGGCGAGGGGTCGTGGGCCGCCGAGTGGACCCGCTCGGCGAAGCGGCTGGAGCTCGAGGGGCGGCTGCTGGACGCGTGCCGCCACTACTCGATGGCCCGGTTCCCGTTCGTGGACGGGGCCGTGCGCCGGCGGGCGCTGGAGGAGACGGTGCGGACCTTCGACGAGTGGCGCCGGGCCGACCCGGACATCGAGCGGCTGGAGGTGGAGCTGCCGAACGGGCGGGTCGCCGCCTGGGCGACCGGGATGTCCGACGGTGTGCGGCGGCCGCTGCTGATCGTCAGCGGCGGCATCGTCACCGTCAAGGAGCAGTGGGGGCCCACGCTGGCCGCGATCCGGCGCCTGGGCATGGCCGGGATCGTCACCGAGATGCCCGGCGTCGGCGAGAACACCCTGCCCTACGACCGGGACGCCTGGCGGATGCTGCCCGGGCTGCTCGACCACGTGGCCGACCGGGCCGACGTGGCCGACTCGTACGCGCTGGCCCTGAGCTTCAGCGGCCACCTGGCCCTGCGCGCCGCGTTGGACGACCGCCGGATCAGGGGGGTGCTGACGGCCGGGGCCCCGGTCAGCGGCTTCTTCACCGACCGGGACTGGCAGGCCGCCCTGCCGCGGATCACCGTGGACACCCTGGCGCATCTGATGGACCGCAAGCCCGACGCCGCGCTCGAGGAGCTGCGGGAGTGGGCGCTGCGGCCCGAGCAGCTCGCCGCGCTGGACATCCCGGTCCGCTACGTCGCCTGCGCGCGCGACGAGATCATCCCGAACTCGGACGTGTCCCTGCTCCGCGCCCACGTACGGGACTTCCGGAGCCTGCTCCACGACGACGTGCACGGCGCGCCCGCACACTCCGTGGAGACGCAGTTGTGGCTGATCCGGTCGCTGCTGGGGATCCGCGGCGGGAACGTCCCCGCGGCCCTGACCATCGGCCTGCTCTACCGGCTGGCCCGGCTGCGCGGCGGAGCCGCGGGCTGACGACTCCGGGCCGGCCCGGCCCGGCCGTCGGACGGGCCGGGCCGAAGGGGTCCGGCCCGGCCCGCGCGGCCGGGGTCCTGGCGGTCGGCGCCGCTACCCGGCGGGCGCGGGGAGCGCGGGGGCGATCCGTTCCAGGGTGGAGCGGATCGCCTCCGACAACGAGACGTTCTGCGGTTCGTCGACCCAGAACTCGATCGCGACCCGGACCGCGTTGACCACCATGGTGGCCAGCAGCCGCGGGTAGACGTCGGTGCGCGGGTCGACGCCGAGCCGCTCGGCGATCCCGGCGGCGAGGGCGGTCTCCCGGGCGGCGTGCGCCTTGAGGTACTCGCCGCCGAGCGGCGAGGTCGCGACGGCCAGCCGCACCTTGGTGACGAGGTCGCGGTCCACGTTGTCGCCGGCCAGGAAGGCGGCGAGCATGGCGTTGACGACCGCTTCGAGCAGCGGCTCGTCGGCCGGCCGGTCCCTCAGGTGCTCGCGGATCGCCGCCGACCGGTCGAGGTCGACCGCGAACAGGGCCTCGTTCTTGCTGCGGAAGTAGTTGCCGAACGAACGGGTGGACATGCCGGCCCTGGCCGCGATGTCCTCGACCCGGACGTTCTCCCAGCCCCGTTCCACCGCCAGGCCGAGCGCGACCTCGCTGAGCGCGCGGCGGACGGCGGCCACTTTGCTGTCCCGAAGCGTTGGCGTCACGGCCTCAGCGTCGCACGCCGGTTCCGGCGGGGCAAGTTCGGACACCGCAGGGAATTGCCGAGTCTGCAAGAGCGGCCCGGGCCCGCGGCCGGGTGTTTTCAGGGGCCCTTTAGCCCGGTCGGCTGGACTGGGCCTGTCCGGCCGCACATATCCCCGGGAGTCCACCATGCGCGTCCTGTTCACCCCGCTCCCAGTCGGGAGCCACCTCTACCACCAGGTGTCGCTGGCGTGGGCCTTCCGCGCCGCCGGGCACGAGGTGCGGGTCGCCTCGCAGGCGTCCCTCACCAAGACCACCCTCAGCACCGGACTGACCGCGGTCGAGGTCGGCGACGACTACGACTTCATGGCCAGCATGGCGGCCATGCCCGAGAGCCACCGGATCAGCGCGGCCGCGCTGATGGTGATGTCCGAGGACGAGCGGCGCGCGATGGGGCAGCGCCGGTCCGGCCCGCTGATCGAGCTGAACCAGAGGCTGGCGCCGGACCTGCTGCGGTTCGCCGAGGAGTGGCGGCCCGACCTCCTGGTCACCGACCCGACGCTGTTCGCCGCGCCGCTGGTCAGCGCCGTCCTCGGCATCCCGATCATCCGGAACATCTGGGGCCCCGACATCATCTTCGGCCACCCGTTGCAGGGTCAGCCCAACACCGGCGCCGAGCGCGAGCAGTGGCACCCCGGCCTGGTCGAGCTGTTCGACCGCTACGGGGCGGAGGTCCGCAACGACTACATCACCCAGACCGTCGACCCCTGGCCGGCCAGCCTGCGCACCTTCGGGGCGGCCAACCCGCTGCCCCGCCGCTACGTGGCCTACAACGGCGCGGGCGCGGCGCCGGACTGGATCCTCAAGCGCACCGGCAAGCCGCGGGTCTGCGTCACCTGGGGGACCACCACCAGCGTGCTCGGCGGCCACAGCGCCCTGCTCCCGCGCGTCGTCGACGCGCTCGCCCCGCTCGACATCGAGCTCGTGGTCACGGTCAGCAGCACCGACCGGGCGAGCCTCACCGGCCTGCCGGACAACGTGCGGGTGGTCGAGAACCTGCCGCTGAACCTGCTGATGCCCAGCTGCGACGCCATCGTCAACCAGGGCGGCACCGGATCGGTGCTCACGGCCGCCGCCGCCGGGGTCCCGCAGGTGCTCGTGCCGGAGATCTCCGAGGCGCCGACCAACGCGATCAGCTTCACCGCCAGCGGCGCGTCCGTCCTGCTGGAACCGGCCGAACTCACCGCCGAGGCCGTCGCCGCCGCGGTGACGGCCGTGCTGACCGACGACACGATCCGGAAGTCGGCGGACCGGATCCGCGAGGAGATCGCCGCCATGCCGTCGCCCGCCTCGGTGGTCTCCACCGTGGAGGCCCTGGTCGCCGCCTGACGGAAGGACACCGCTCCGCGGTCCGCCCGGCAGCACCCTGCCGGGCGGACCGCGGCCGCGCCGCAGCTCCCCGTCGGCCTGCCCGGCACCCCCCCTCTCGTCCGCGACGCCCGCGACGCCCGTGACACCCGTGACGCCCGTGACACCCGTGACACCCGTGACGCCCCAGGAGGGCACCTTGCGCATCCTCTTCCTACCGGTCGCCGCGACGACCACACCGCTGTTCCACATGGTGCCGCTGGCCTGGGCCTTCCGGGCGGCCGGCCACGAGGTGCGGGTCGCCGCCCTGCCGGACCTCACCCCGGCCGTCACCGGCGTCGGCCTGCCCGCCGTCGAGGTCGGGCACGGCTACGAGCTGATGGACGGCGTGATCCGCTCGCGCGGCGGCCACCGGGTGATCGAGGCGCCGGCGAAGGACTGGGACCGGACCGGGCTGGCCTCCCCGACCGGCCCGCACGGCCGGCCGGCCGCCCCCGGCGACCCGAAGGCCGCCCGGCTGGCCGAGCTCCGCGACGCCACCATGGCCCCGCTCGTCGAGGCCGCCGTCCGCATGGCGCCCGACCTGCTGCGGTTCGCCGAGCGCTGGCGGCCGGACCTGGTGGTGGCCGACTCGATGGTGTTCGCCGCGCCGCTGGTCGCCGCGGCCCTCGGGATCCCGCTGGTCCGCCAGACCTGGGGGCCGGACGTGCTGCGGGTGATCAGCCAGCCACTGCAGGGCCTGCCCGGCGCCGGCGACGCGGTCCGCCCGCACTGGCCCACCGGACTCCCCGAACTGTTCGACCGGTACGGGGCGGAGATCCGCAACGACTACCCGGTCCGCACCGTCGACCCGTGGCCCACCAGCCTGCAACTGCCGGGCATCTCCGGGCGACTGCCGATGCGGTTCGTCCCCTACAACGGCGCGGCGGCCGCACCGGACTGGGCGCTCGACCGCCCTGGGCGCCCCCGGGTCTGTGTCACCTGGGGCACCTCCACCTCCGCGCTGGCCGGCGACGAGGCGTTCGTCCTGCCGCAGGTGGTGGCCGGGCTCGCCGACCTGGACGTGGAGGTCGTGCTGGCGATCAGCGCCGGTGACCGGGCCAAGATCGGGCCGCTGCCCGCCAACGCCCGGATCGCCGAGAACGTGCCGCTCCACCTGTTCCTTCCGAGCTGCGCCGCCATCGTCAACCAGGGCGGGACGAGTTCGCTGCTCACGGCGGCCCTGCACGGCCTGCCGCAGGTGATGATGCCGCAGACGGCCGACAACCCGTTCAACGCGGCCAACTTCGCCGCCGGCGGCGCGAGCATCACCCTGGACCCGACCGAGGCGGGCCCGGCGGAGATCGGGGCGGCCGTCGGCCGACTGCTCACCGAGGACTCCTTCCGGGCGTCGGCACGGAAGGTGCGCGAGGAGATCATGAGCGCGCCGACGCCGGCCGAGATCGTCCGCTCCCTCGAAGCGCTGGTCTGACCGTCCGGGCCCCTCGGACGTACCGGCGTCCGAGGGGCCCGACGACCGCTGGAAACCACCAAGCCCCGGACGAGGGGCCCGGGTGCCGGGCCCCTCGTCCGGGGCGGGTGACGGTGCGTCAGCGGCCGATGCTCTGCTCGAAGGAGAAGAACCCGTGCGGGTCGTACGCGTTCTTCGCCTCGACCAGCCGCGGATAGTTCTCGGCGTAGTACGACTCCCGCCAGTCCGGCAGCGCGGGGTCGATGTAGTTCTGGTAGGTCTCGTGCGCGGAGTACCGGTCGGTGACGGCGAAGCCGTTGTCGATCCAGGCCCGGGCGGCCGCCTGTTCCTCGTCGGTGGCCTTGTCCGCCGGCAGCACGGTCGCCCAGTCCACCGAGAACCGGATGTCGCGGTGGACGTAGGCGGTCGCCGTCCGCCCGATGTCCGAGGAGGCCCCGCCCAGCGCGAAGACGTGCACCATCCGGGCGTGGCCGGCCCGGCGGTCGGCCTCGAAGGCCGCGAGCACCTCAGCCGACCCGGTGGCCGGCATGTTCTCCCGGAACAGTCGCGACCGGCTCAGGCTGAACCCGCTGCGGGGCAGGTTCGCCTGCGGGTTGTCGCCGACCCGGTGGCACTGGGCGACCGAGCTGGTGGAGCACTTGAACCAGGACATCATGCCGCCGCGGTATCCCAGCTCCTGCACGTTGCGGTAGGGCGGCGTCTGGCCGATCGCCGCGGCCAGCGCGTTCAGGTGCGGCGTGAGCTCCTCGGGCGAGCCGATGAAGGTGCCGTCGGTGAGCAGGAACGGTGCGGCGCCCGGGGAGGCGTCGAGCAGGCCGAGCAGGCAGCGGGCGCCGATCTCGCGGGGCGCCGAGTCGGCCAGCCAGTGCTGCCAGCCGTCCAGCACCTTCTCGGCGCTGTCCCAGGGCCAGGCCAGCGTGTAGTTGACCATCCGCGGGATGGTGGTGTGGCGCCGCTCGTAGCGGGTGACGATGCCGAAGTTGCCGCCGCCGCCGCCGCGCAGCGCCCAGAACAGCTCGGGGTGCTCCTCCTCGGAGGCGGTCACCACCTTCCCGTCGGCGAGCACGACCTCCGCCGACACCACCGAGTCGGCGCCGAGGCCGAGCGCCCGGGTCTGCCAGCCGACGCCGCCGCCCTGCAGGTAGCCGCCCATCGCGACGGTCGGACAGATCCCGCCCGCGAGCGCCACGCCGTTGGCGGAGGCCGCGTCGACGACGTCCACCAACTGGGCGCCGGGGCCCACGACGGCGGTCTGCGGGCCGAACCGGATCCCGTTGAGCTTCGACACGTCGATGATCAGGCCGGTGGTGGTGGAGTAGCCGCCGTAGCTGTGCCCGCCGCTGCGGGGCACGGCCGGTATGCCGTGGTGGTGGGCGAACGACAGGCAGGTCCGGACGTCGTCGGCGTCCGCGCAGTAGGCGATGCCGGCCGGGTTCACGGCGTCGAACGCCATGAAGTTCAGCTGCTTGGCGAACGCGTAGTCGGGGTCCTGCGGCCGTACCAGACGGCCCTTCAGCCGGCTCCCCAGCCGGCTCCAGTCGGACGCCTCCGCCAGACTGGCCGGGCCTGCTCCCATCGAGCCGAGGCCCGCCGCGGCCAGCGCGAGCGCGCCGCCCTTCAGCAGTGTTCTACGAGTGGGCACGCGTTGATCTCCTTCGTCGTCGTTCAGCGCCGGGCCGTGTGCGCGGCCAGCCGCTCGGTCATCAGGTCCACGATCGGTTGCCGGTGCTCGGCCAGGAAGAAGTGACCGCCGGCGTAGACGTGCAGGTCGAAGCCGGCCGTGGTGTGCCGTTCCCAGGCGCGGACGTCGTCCAGCGAGGTCTTGGGGTCGGCGTCGCCGGCGAGGGCGGTGATCGGGCAGCCCAACTCCGCCTCGCCGGCGAGCCGGTAGGACTCGGCGGCCTTGTAGTCGGCCCGGATCGCCGGCAGCGCCGAGCGCATCAGCTCGTCGTCGGCCAGGACGCGGGTGTCGGTGCCGCTGAGCCGGGCCACTTCGGCGAGCAGGCGGTCGTCGTCGAAGGTGTGCACCAGTTCCCCGCCCGGCCGCGAGGGCGCGCGGCGCCCGGAGGCGAACAGCCGCACCAGGGTCGCCCCCGGGACGGTCTCGATCCGGCGCGCCAGCTCGAACCCGAGGGTGGCCCCCATGCTGTGGCCGAACAGTGCCACCGGCCGGTCGAGGAACGGGCGCAGCGCCGCGAAGGCGGCGTCGGCCAGGGCCCCGATGTCGTCGATGCAGGGCTCCTGCCGTCGGTCCTGACGGCCGGGGTACTGCGCCGCCAGGACGTCCACGCGCTCCCCGACCGCCTGGGCGAACGGGAAGAAGTAGCTGGCCGCGCCGCCCGCGTGCGGCAGGCAGACCAGCCGCACCGGCGCCTCCCGGGCCTCCGGGACGTATCGCCGGAACCAGCGGGCGCCCTCGTCCGAGACCGTCGTCATCGGTTCCCCTCCTGTCTCCGCGGCCGCCCTCCGGCCGTCTCCTCCGCTGTCCCCCACCGCCTGGCCGGCGGTCTCCGCTTGCCTCCGGACGATCCGCACAGCCGTTCTACCAGAGCGAGTTGAGGCAGGCGAGGAGGGTGCGCGCCTGGACGTTGACGCAGTTGCGGTGCTGCACCCAGGCCGTCAGCTGACGGACAGTCATCCAGCGGAAGTCCGGGTGCGGCTCCAGGGCCTCCGGAAGGTCACCGCAGTCGACGACCAGGTAGCGGCACTCGGCGTGGTGGAAGCGGCCGCCCTCCTCGGAGAGCAGGACGTCGTAGCGGACGTTGTCCGTCGCGCCGAGCACGTAGTCGTAGAAGCGGGGCCGCCGCTCCGGCGGAGCGTCCGCGTAGGTGGCGGGGCTGCACTGCACGGTGGGGCCGAGCTCCACGACGTCCAGGAAGCCGGGTTCGACCGCCGCGCGCATCAGGACGTGCAGGACGCCGTCGATCCGGCGGGTCAGGAAGGCAACGACGCCGACGTCGACGGGGGCCAGCAGGGGCTGCTGCCACGCGTCGACCTCGCGCCGGCCGCGCACCGAGACGCCGATGATGCGGAAGTGCTTGCCCTGCCGGTGCGCGATCTCGTCGTCCGACACCTGCCACTCCCGCAGCCCGGTCAGTTCGACCGGTCCGACGGCGAGCGGGGTGTCGACCCGCACGTCGTTGAGCCAGGCGGAGATCTCGGCGTCGGTGTGGCGGCCGTCGGTGTCGGCGGCCCGCAGGGAGTGCCACAGCTCGGCGGCGAACTCCGGGTCGGGCGCGTCCGCCGACGGGCCGTCCGGCAGTCCGTCCGTGGCGATCGGCACGCAGGCGAGCACCGTCCGGGAGTCCATGTTGACCAGGTTCGGCACGGCCAGCAGTCGCCGTATCTGACCGTACGTCAGCCACCGGAAGTTGTCCCGGACCTCGATCTCGTCGGTGGTCTCCACGACCATGTTGCGGTTGCGCTTGCCCAGGAACCAGGCGCCCTGCTCGGACTGGAGCACATCGGCGATCACCCGGCCCCGGCCTTCCTGCAGGAAGTGGTCCAGATACGGGATCGCCGCCCCGCCGTGCACCTTGGTGTAGTTGCTCCGGGTGGCCTGCACGGTCGGCGACAGCTGGAGCTGCCGGCGGTTTCCCGGCTCGATCTTGGCCTGCATCAGGAAGTGCAGGACGCCCCCGAACTCCTTGGCCAGCAAGCCGAGTATGCCGACCTCGGGCTGATGGATGAGCGGTTGCTGCCAGGCCCGCGGTCCGGGCCCGGTCGAGGTGACGTCCGCCCCCTGGATGCTGAAGAACTTCCCGCTGTCGTGGACGAGCGAGGCCCTGCCCTCGGTGAAGTGCCAGCCCTTGAGGTCGGCCAGCGGGACCCGCTCGACCGTCATCCGGTCGGTCGTCTCACGCTCGCCGAGCCAGGCCGCGAACTCCTCGTTCGTCGTCAGGACACCCTCGGTGGCCAGCCCCGACCGCGTGACGCGCGGGCCGTCGGGCAGGACCTCGGCCGACGCGGACGGCCGACTGAGAATTTCGCTCATAATTCACCCCTCTGCAGAAGCGCCGGCACATATGGTGACGCCCCGCTTTAAACCCGCGCTAAAACCGGCCGAATTCCCGCCCGGAGGCCGCTGTTCCGGCATGCGGTTTTAGCATCGGCCAAGGCCCCCGTTAGCCGCCGGTGCGATTCTCGGCGGCAATTCCTATTGACCGATGCGAGGCGGGGAAAGCGGATGAATTCCGACTCGGCTGCTCTGGGCCCGACGGCCAACGAGGCGAAGCTGCGTGACTATCTGAATCGGACGACCGCGGGTCTCCGTCAGGTCCGCCGACGCCTCGCGGAGGTCGAGGACCGCGAGCACGAGCCCATCGCGGTGGTGTCCATGGGCTGCCGCTTCCCCGGCGGGGTGGACTCGCCCGAGGCGCTCTGGGAACTGCTGCTGTCGGAGCGGGACGCCGTCGCGCGCGTCCCCGGCGACCGCGGGTGGGACATCGACGACATCTACGACCCCGACCCCGACGCCCCCGGCAAGAGCTACACCCGGGACGGCTCGTTCCTGGAGGGCGCCGACCGCTTCGACGCCGACTTCTTCGGGATCAGCCCCCGTGAGGCCCTCGCGATGGACCCGCAGCAGCGCCAGCTGCTGGAGGTCGCGTGGGAGACCTTCGAGCGGGCCGGAATCCCTCCCGCGGCACTGCGCGGGACCCGCACCGGGGTGTTCGTCGGCAGCATCGGGCAGACCTACAACCAGAGCCTCGCGCCGGCCGTCGACCAGGTCGAGGGCTACGTCCTGACCGGCACCCAGAGCAGCATCATGTCCGGGCGGATCGCCTACGCGTACGGGCTGGAGGGCCCGGCGCTCACGGTGGACACCGCGTGCTCCTCCTCTGCGGCGGCCCTGCACCTGGCGATCCAGGCGCTGCGCGGCGGCGAGTGCGACCGGGCCCTGGCCGGCGGGGTCACCATCATGGCCACCTCCGCCTGGTACACCGAGTTCAGCCGCCAGCGCGGCCTGGCTCCGGACGGGCGCTGCAAGCCGTTCGCGGCCGCCGCCGACGGCCTGGGCTGGGGCGAGGGCGTCGGCCTGCTGATGCTGCGACGGCTGTCGGACGCCCATCGGGACGGTGACCGCGTGCTGGCCGTGCTGCGCGGCTCGGCGGTCAACTCGGACGGCGCCAGCAACGGTCTGACCTCGCCCAACGGGCCGTCCCAGCAGCGGGTCATCGAGCTGGCGCTGGCCGATGCCCGGCTGACCACCGGGGACGTCGACGCCGTCGAGGCGCACGGCACCGGCACCACGCTCGGCGACCCGATCGAGGCGCAGGCACTGCTCGCCACCTACGGACAGAACCGGACCGACGGCGAGCCGCTCTGGCTCGGCTCGGTGAAGTCCAACATCGGCCACCCGCAGGGCGCCGCCGGGGTGGCGGGCGTCATCAAGATGGTGCTGGCGCTCCAGCACGGGCTGCTCCCGAGGACCTTGCACGTCGACGCCCCGACACCGCACGTCAACTGGGAGGCGGGCAACGTCCGGCTGCTGACCTCGGCCCGGCCGTGGCCGCAGACCGGGCGGCCGCGCCGCGCCGCCGTCTCCTCGTTCGGCGTCGGCGGAACCAACGCTCACATCGTCCTGGAGGCCGCACCGCCGCGCCCGGAGCCGGCCGCACCGGACCCGGCCGCCCCCGACGCCGCCCCCGACGCCGACGCCGCGCCCGCTGCTTCCGCCGAGGCCGCCGCCCCGCCCCTGGTGGCCGACGGCGCCCTCCCCTGGCTGGTGTCGGCCCGCAGCGAGCGCTCCCTGCGCGGCCAGGCCCAGCGGCTGCTGGACTTCGCGGCCGCCCGCCCCGAGCTGCCGTCCGCCGACGCCGCGCACGCGCTGGCCGTCGAGCGCGAGCACCACGAGCACCGCGCGGCGGTCGTCGCCGGCACCCGTGAGGAGCTGTTGGACGGCCTGCGGGCACTGGCCGACGGAAAGCCCGGCGCCCACGTCGTCCGCGGCCGGGGCACCACGGCCCGAACGGTGTTCGTGTTCCCCGGGCAGGGCTCCCAGTGGGAGCACATGGCGGTCGACCTGCTGGAGGACTCCGCGGTCTTCCGCGAGCACCTGCACGCCTGCGCCGACGCCCTCGCCCCCTACACCGACTGGTCGCTCCTCGACGTGCTGCACGGCGCGCCGGACGCACCGACGCTGGACCGGGTCGACGTGGTGCAGCCGGCGCTGTTCGCCGTGATGGTCTCGCTGGCCCGCGTGTGGCAGGCCGCCGGGGTCCGTCCGGACGCGGTGGTGGGCCACTCCCAGGGCGAGATCGCGGCCGCCCACATCGCCGGGGCGCTGTCGCTGGACGCCGCCGCGCGGATCGTGGCGCTGCGCAGCCGCGCCCTGCTCGACCTGGCCGGCACCGGCGGCATGGCCTCCGTGCCGCTGCCGGCGGCGGAGACCGCGCGGCTGCTGGACCGCCCGGACCGGCGGAGCCTGAGCGTCGCCGCGGTCAACGCACCGGGCTCCACGGTGGTGGCGGGCGCGCCGGAGGAACTGCGGGAACTGGTCGACGCGTGCCGGGCCGACCGGGTCCCGGCCCGGCTGATCCCGGTCGACTACGCCTCGCACACCCCGTTCGTGGAGGCCGTCAGGGAGCGGATCGGGGAGGCGCTGGCCGGGATCGTGCCGCAGCCGACCGGCGTCCCCTTCTACTCCACCGTCACGGCGGCTCCGCTCGGCCTGGAGGAGGCCCTCGACCCGGCGTACTGGTACCGCAACCTGCGGCAGCCGGTGCGCTTCGAGGAGACCACCCGGGCCCTGCTGGCCGACGGGCACACGCTGTTCATCGAGGTGAGCGCCCACCCGGTGCTCACCGCCTCGATCCAGGACACGATCGAGGACGCCGGTGCCGAGGCGGTCGCGCACGGCACGCTCCGGCGCGACCACGGCGACCGGGCCCGGCTGCTGGAGTCCTTCGCCGAGGCGCACGTCAACGGCGCCCGCCCGGACTGGACGCGGATCGCGCCCGGCCGCCCGGCGACGCCCGTCGACCTGCCGACCTACGCCTTCGCCGGGGAGCGCTACTGGCCGGAGGCGGCCGGGGCGGCCGGCGACGTCCGGTCGGCCGGGCTGGGCTCGGCCGACCACCCGCTGCTGGCCGCCGAGACCGTGCTGGCCGACGGCACCGGCCACCTGTTCTCCGGCCGGCTGTCGCTGCGCACCCATCCCTGGCTGGCCGACCACGCGGTCCACGGCTCGGTGATCGTGCCGGCCACCGGGTTCGCCGAACTCGCCCTGCACGCGGCGTTCCGGGTCGGCTGCGGCGAACTGGCCGAACTGACCCTGCACGCCCCGCTGGTGCTGCCCGGGCGGGACGCGGTCCGGATCCAGGTGATGGTCGGCGCGCCGGGACCGGACGGCGAGCGCGCCGTCGGCATCCACTCGCAGCCGGAGGACGACGGCCCGGACTCCGAGGACGTCCCGTGGACCCGCCACGCGACCGGGGTGCTGGCCCCGTCCGCGCCGCCGGCGGAGCAGCCCGTCGAGGAGTGGCCGCCGGCGGGGGCGACCCGGCTGGAGACGGCGGAGGTGTATCCGCGGCTCGGCGCCCTCGGCCTGGAGTACGGCCCGGTCTTCCAGGGGCTGCGGGCCGCCTGGCGGCTGGGTGACGACCTGTTCGCGGAGGTCGAGCTGCCCGCGGGCGCCGACGTCCGCGGGTTCGCCCTGCATCCGGCGCTGTTCGACGCCGCACTGCACGTGACGGCGCTGAGCGGCGCCGAGCACGACGGCCGGACCAGGTTGCCGTTCGCCTGGCGCGGGGTGGCCGTGCACGCCGTCGGGGCGACGGCGGTGCGGGTGCGGCTCACGCTGTCCGGGCCGGAGACCGTCGGGCTGTCGATCACGGACCGGAGCGGCGCACCGGTGGCCTCGGTGGAGGCACTGACGGTACGGCCGCTCGCCGACGGGCGGAGCGCCGCGCCGGCCGTCCGCCGGGACGCGCTGTACCGACTGTCCTGGCAGCCCGTGACGGCCCCCGCCGAGCGCGACGACCCGGCCGGCTGGGCGGTGCTCGGCGCGTTCCCGCACCCCGTCGAGTGGCTCGACGGGCGGCCCCGGGAGGCCGACGACCTCGCGGCACTGCTGCGGGAGGCCGACGCGGGCGTGCCGCTCCCGGCGACGGTGGTCGCGTTCGCCACGGCGCGGGGCCCGGCCGGAGCCGGGGGCGCGGCGGGTCCGGACACCGGTGCCGGGGAGCCGGTCGACGGCGCCCATGCCACCACCCACCGGATCCACGGCCTGGTCCAGCAGTGGCTGGCCGACGAGCGGCTGGAGGACAGCCGGCTGGTCGTGGTCACCGAGCACGCGGTCGCCGTCCGGGCCGGGGAGCACGTCACCGGCCTGGCCGACGCCCCCGCCTGGGGCTTCGTACGGGTCGCCCAGCTGGAGCGGCCGGATCGGTTCGCCCTGGTGGACCTCGACGGCCGGGAGTCCTCCGTGCGCCGGCTGCCCGAGGCCCTCGCCACGCAGGAGCCGCAGCTCGCCCTGCGCGACGGCTCCGCCTTCGCGGCCCGGCTGGTCCACGCCGACACCGAGGCCCTGCTGACCCCGCCCGCGGGCGCCGCCTGGCGGCTGTCGACCACCGCGGCGGGCACCGTCGACAACCTCGTCCTGGAGCCCTCCCCCGCCCTCGAACGGCCGCTGGAGGCCGGGGAGGTGCGGGTCGCCGTCCGGGCCGCCGGGGTGAACTTCCGCGACGTGCTGATCGCGCTCGGCCTCTACCCGGGCGAGGCGGCCATCGGCAGCGAGGCCGCCGGCGTGGTGCTGGAGACCGGCCCGGGCGTCACCGGCCTCGCGCCCGGCGACGCCGTCATGGGGCTGTTCCCGGAGGGCGCGGTCGGCCCCGTGGCGGTGGCCGACCGGCGCGCGCTGACCCGGGTGCCGTCCGGCTGGACGTTCGTCCAGGCCGCCGCGGCACCGGTCGCGTTCCTGACCGCCTACTACGCGCTGCACGACCTGGCGGGGCTGCGGCCCGGGCAGCGGCTGCTCGTGCACGCCGCCACCGGCGGGGTCGGCACGGCCGCCGTGCAGCTGGCCCGGCACTGGGGCGCGGAGGTCTTCGCGACCGCCGGCCGCCCCAAGTGGGACGCGCTCCGCTCGGCGGGCTTCGACGACGCGCACATCGCCGACTCCCGGACGCTCGCCTTCGAGGAGGAGTTCCTGGCCGCGACCGGCGGCGAGGGCTTCGACGTCGTCCTGGACTCACTGGCCGGCGACTTCGTGGACGCCTCGCTCCGCCTGCTGCCCCGCGGCGGGTCCTTCCTGGAGATGGGCAAGACCGACGTCCGCGACGCCGACGAGGTGGCGACCCGGCACCCGGGCGTCGACTACCGGGCGTTCGAGACGGTCGAGGCGGGCCCGGACCACGTCCGGGGGATGCTCGCGGAGCTGGGCCGGCTGTTCGAGGAGGGAGTCCTGCACCCCCTCCCGGTCAGCGCCTTCGACGTCCGCGAGGCGCCCCAGGCGTTCCGGCTGATGAGCCAGGCCAAGCACACCGGCAAGCTCGTCCTCACCGTCCCCCGGCCGCTCGCCGCCGACGGCACCGTGCTGGTGACCGGCGGCACCGGCACGCTCGGCGCGGCGGTCGCCCGGCACCTGGTCGCCGAGCACGGCGTCCGGCACCTGCTGCTGGTGGGCCGGCGCGGCCCCGACGCGGCCGGAGCCGGCGAACTCCGGGCCGAGTTGGCCGCGGCGGGCGCCGAGGTGACCGTGCTGGCCTGCGACACGGCCGACCGGGAGGAGCTGCGACGGGTGCTCGGCACGATCCCGCCCGAGCACCCGCTCACCGCCGTCGTGCACTCCGCGGGCGTCACCGACGACGCCGCCGTCACCGTCCTGGAGCCCGGTCAGCTCGGCCCGGTGCTGCGCCCCAAGGTCGACGCCGCCTGGCACCTGCACGAGCTCACCCGCGACCTCGACCTCACCGCGTTCGTGCTGTTCTCCTCGCTCGCCGGCACCCTCGGCAACCCGGGGCAGGCCAACTACGCGGCGGGCAACACCTTCCTCGACGCGCTGGCGGCGCACCGGCACGCGCTGGGCCTGCCCGCGGTCTCGCTCGCCTGGGGCCTGTGGGAGAGCGCCAGCGGCATCACCGCCGACCTCTTCGAGGAGAAGCAGCACGCCGTCGCGCACAGCCTGCTCACCACCATGTCCGACGCCGAGGCGCTCGCGTTGTTCGACGCCGGGCTCGCCGGGGGCCGCGCCGACCTGGTCCCCGCCGGGATCAACCTGGCCGCGGTCCGGGCGGCGGCCGAGACCCGGGCGGCGCCCGCGGTACTGCGCGGCTTCCTGCGCCCCGCCCGCCGCCGGGCCGGCGGCCGGAGCGCCGTCCAGGGCTCGCTGGCGCGGGAACTCGCCGGCCGCTCCGCGGCCGAGCAGCGCGGCCTGCTGCTGGACCTGGTGCGCGGCAACGTCGGCGCCGTGCTCGGCCACCCCGCGCCGGAGACGATCGACCCCCGGCGCCCGTTCCAGGAGATCGGGTTCGACTCGCTGACCGCCGTCGAACTGCGCAACCGCCTGAACACCGAGACCGGCCTGCGGCTGCCCGCCACCCTGGTCTTCGACCACCCGAGCGCGGCCGCGCTCGCCGAGTACCTGCGCGAGCGGCTGGGCGGCCGGACCGAGAGCGCCGCCGTCAGCGCCAGGGCCGCGTCCGGCGGCACCGACGACCCGGTCGTGATCGTCGCGATGGCCTGCCGTTTCCCGGGCGGCGTCCGGTCCCCGGACGACCTGTGGGACGTGGTCGACACCGGCCGGGAGACGGTGGCGGGCTTCCCCGAGGACCGCGGCTGGGACCTGGACACCCTCTTCGACCCCGACCCCGACCACCCCGGCACCTCGTACGTCGACCGGGGCGGCTTCCTGGAGGAGGCCGGGCACTTCGACGCCGAGTTCTTCGGCATGAGCCCGCGCGAGGCGCTGGGAACCGACCCGCAGCAGCGCGTCCTGCTGGAGACCGCCTGGGAGGCCCTGGAGCGGGCCGGCATTCCCGCCGGGACGCTGCGGCGCAGCCGTACCGGCGTCTTCGTCGGCATGACGTCCTACGGATACCCGGCCGGCGCGTCGCGGGAGGCCGAGGCGGTCGAGGGCTACCTGCTGACCGGTGCGGCCAGCAGCGTCGCGTCCGGCCGGATCGCCTACGCCCTCGGCCTGGAGGGCCCGGCGATGACCGTCGACACGGCCTGCTCGTCGTCGCTGGTGGCGCTGCACCTGGCAGCGCAGTCGCTGCGCAACGGCGAGTGCGACCTCGCGCTGGCCGGCGGCGTCACCGTGATGCCCTCACCGAGCGTCTTCGTCGGCTTCAGCCGCCAGCGCGGCCTGGCGCCGGACGGGCACTGCAAGCCGTTCGGGGCGGGCGCCGACGGCACCGTCTTCTCCGAGGGCGTCGGTCTGCTGCTGGTCGAGCGGCTGTCGGACGCCCGGCGCAACGGGCACCAGGTGCTCGCGGTGGTGCGCGGCTCGGCCGTGAACTCCGACGGCACCAGCAACGGCCTGACCGCCCCCAACGGGCCTTCCCAGCAGCGGGTGATCGAGCAGGCCCTCGCCAATGCGGGCATCACCCCGGCGGACGTGGACGCGGTCGAGGCGCACGGCACCGGGACGACGCTCGGCGACCCGATCGAGGCCCAGGCCCTGCTGGCCACCTACGGGCAGGACCGGCCCGACGGACAGCCGCTCCGGATCGGCTCGGTCAAGTCCAACATCGGCCACACCCAGCAGGCCGCCGGCGTGGCGAGCGTGATCAAGACGGTCCAGGCGATGCGGCACGGCCGGCTGCCGGCGATCCTGCACGTCGACGAGCCCACGCCGCACGTCGACTGGGAGTCCGGCGCCGTCTCGGTGCTCACCAGGGCGGTGCCGTGGCCGGAGACCGGGCGGGCCCGGCGGGCGGGCGTGTCCGCGTTCGGCATCAGCGGCACCAACGCCCACGTCATCCTGGAGCAGCCGGCCGCCGCCGACCGCGCCATCGCGCCGGCACCCGCCGCCGCCGACCCGGCCGTCCTGGTACCGGACCCGGGCGCCGCGCTGCCCTGGCCGGTGTCGGGCAGGACGCCGGCGGCGCTGCGCGCCCAGGCCGCCCGGCTCGCCGGGTACGCGGCGGGCGACGGCGCGGCCTCACCGGCCGACACGGCCTGGGCGCTGGCCACCGGCCGGGAGGCGTTCGAGCACCGCGCCGTCGTCCTCGGCCGCGACCGCGACGAGCTGGCGGCAGCGCTGGCCGCGCTCGCCGCCGACCGGCCGCACCCGGCACTGGTCCACGGCCCGGCCGCCGCCTCCGGGCCGGGCCGAACCGTCCTGGTCTTCCCCGGCCAGGGCTCGCAGTGGGACGGCATGGCGCTCGACCTGCTGGAACGCTCTCCGGTGTTCGCCGCGCACCTGGCCGCCTGCGCCGACGCGATCGACCGCCACACCGACTGGTCGCTGCTCGACACCCTGCGCGGCGGACCGGGCGCGGCCGACCTGTCGCGGGTCGACGTGGTCCAGCCCGCCCTGTTCGCCGTGATGACCTCGCTGGCCGAGCTCTGGAAGTCCGCCGGTGTCCTCCCGGACGCGGTCGTCGGCCACTCCCAGGGGGAGATCGCCGCCGCCTACGTGGCGGGGGCGCTGTCGCTGGACGACGCGGCCCGCGTGGTCGCGCTCCGCAGCAAGGTCCTGACCCGGCTCGCCGGGACGGGCACCATGGCCTCGGTGCCGCTGCCCGCCGAGGAGGTGGCCGCCCGCCTGGCCGAGGCCGACGACGTCCACCTGGCCGCGGTCAACGGGCCGGACAGCACGGTCGTCGCGGGCGGCGCGGACGCCGTCCGGGCGTTCGTCGAGCGGTACCGGGCCGAGGGCGTCCGGGCCCGGCTGATCCCCGTGGACTATGCCTCGCACACCCCGCACATCGACGCGCTGCGCGACGAGCTGCTGGAGGTGCTGGCCCCCGTCAGCCCGCGGACCGGCACCGTGCCGTTCTACTCCACCCTCACCGGCACGATCATCGACACCGCCGAACTGGACGCCGACTACTGGTACCGCAACCTGCGGCACACCGTCCGGTTCGCCGAGGCCACCGAGGCGCTGCTGGGCAGCGGCCACCGGCTGTTCGTCGAGTCCGCGCCGCACCCGGTGCTGACCGTCGGCGTGCAGCAGACCATCGAACGCGCCGAGGTCCCGGCGCACGCCCTCGGCACCCTGCGGCGCGACGAGGACGGCGGCCGCGAGCTGCTGGCCGCCCTCGCCCGGGCGTACACCCACGGCGCCCCGGTCGACTGGACGACGGTGCTCGCCCCCGCCACCGCACGGCCCGCCCTGCCGACGTACGCGTTCCAGCGCACCCCGTACTGGCTCAGGCCCTCGACGGTGGCCGGCGACGTCTCGGCCGCCGGACTGGCCGACACCGGGCACCCGCTGGTCTCGGCCGGGCTGTCGGTCGCCGCCGACGGCCGGCGGATCCTCAGCGGGCGGGTCTCCCTGCGCAGCCACCCGTGGCTGTCCGACCACCGGGTGGAGGACGCCGCCCTGGTGCCCGGCACCGCCTTCGTCGAACTGGCGCTGCACGCGGCGCGCGAGACCGGCTGCGCGGCGGTGGACGAGATCACCCTGCTCGCGCCGCTGGTGCTTCCCGAGCAGGGCGCCGTCCACCTGCAGGTCGTCGTCCTGGCCGAGGAGGACGGTGCACGCCCCGTCACGGTGCACTCGCGCCCCGAGTCCGACGACCCCGACGCGGAGTGGACGCTCCACGCCACCGGGTCGCTGGCCGTGGCCGCGGGCCCGGCGGCGGAGCCGCTGACCGTGTGGCCGCCGGACGGGGCCGAACGGCTCGACGCCGGCGCCGCGTACGACCGCTTCACCGCCAAGGGCCAGGTCTACGGACCGGTGTTCCAGGGGTTGCGGGCGGTCTGGCGGCGGGAGGGCGACCTCTACGCCGAGGTCGCCCTCCCCGAGGATGTCGACCCGGAGGGGTTCGGCGTCCACCCCGCACTGCTCGACGCCGCCCTGCACGCCCTGATGGCGGCGCCGCCCGCACCGGCCGACGCGGCCGACGGGTCGGCGGTGCTGCTGCCGTTCTCGTGGACCGGTCTCTCGCTGGAGGCGGCCGCCGGGCGCACGCTGCGCGTCCGGGTGCGCTCCGGCGCCGACCGCTCCGTGGGTCTGGACCTGGCCGACGGCGCCGGCCGCCCGCTCGGGCGGATCGGGGCGCTGCGGCTGCGGCCGCTGACCCAGGGCCCGGGTGGGCTCGGGGCCGGCCGCGGCCGGGGGGCGCTGCTGGCCACCCGGTGGGTCGAGGCCGGCCCGGCCGGCGGGGCCGCGCCGTCGCTGGCCCTGGTCGGCGTGGCCGGCGTCACCGGCGACCGCTCCCCCCGGTACGCCGACCTGGACGCGCTGCGCGCGGCCGTCGCGGCCGGCGCCCCGGCACCGGACGCCGTGGTGGTGGACTGCGGCGCCGCGCGGGCGGGGTCGGGCGACCCGGCCGAACGGGCGCGCCGGGCGACCCGCCACGCGCTGGGACTGGTCCAGCAGTGGCTGACCGAGGAGGCGTTCGCCGGGGCGACGCTGGTCCTGCTCTCGCGCGGCGCGGTCGCCGTCACGGACCGGGACGGCACGCCCGTCACCGCGCACGAGGACGTGCCGGACCTCGCTGCGGCCGCCGTCTGGGGGCTGGTCCGCAGCGCGCAGTCGGAGAACCCGTTCAGGTTCCTGCTCGTCGACGTGGACGCGGACACCACCGAGGACGCGCTCGCCGCGGCCGTCGCCGCCGGGGAGCCGCAGGCCGCGGTGCGCGGAGGCAGGGTCCACCTGCCTCGGCTGGCCCGGCCGGCGGCCGCCGCGCCCGTGCCCTCGGCTGCGTCCGTGCCGGGGGCCGCGCCCCTGCCGGGGTCCGGGCCCGTGCCGGGGTCGGCGCCCTCGTCCTTCGGGCCGGGCGGCACGGTCCTGGTCACCGGCGGCACCGGCACCTTGGGCGGCCTCGTCGCCCGACACCTGGTGACCGCGCACGGCGTCGACCACCTGCTGCTGATCAGCCGCAGCGGCCCGCTGGCGGACGGCGCCGGCGAGCTGGCCGCCGAACTGGGCGGCCTCGGCGCCACCGTCACCGTCACCGCCTGCGACACGGCGGACCGCGAGGCACTCGCCGCGGTGCTCGCGGCGGTCCCCGGCGAGCACCCGCTGACCGCGGTGGTGCACGCCGCCGGGACGCTGGACGACGCCACCGTGGCCGGGCTCACCCCGGAGCGGCTCGACGGCGTGCTGCGCCCGAAGGCCGACGCCGCGTGGCACCTGCACGCCCTGACCGAGCACCTCGGGCTGTCGGCGTTCGTGCTGTTCTCCTCCGCCGCGGGCGTCCTCGGCGCCCCCGGCCAGGCCAACTACGCCGCCGCCAACAGCTTCCTCGATGCGCTCGCCACCCACCGGCAGGCCCGGGGGCTGCCCGCGGTGTCCCTGGCCTGGGGCCCGTGGGAGCAGACCAGCGCGCTCACCGCCCACACGGACGGCGCCCGGGGGACGGGCCCGGTCCGCCGCGGCCTCGCCCGGCTCACCACGCCGGACGCGCTGGACCGCTTCGACGCCGCCCTCGACGCGGGCCCCGCGGCCCTGGTCCTGGCCGAACTCGACCTGCGGGCACTGCGCGCCCAGGCGGCCGCCGACGCCCTGCCGCCGGTCCTGCGCGGACTGGTCCGGGTGCCGCAGCGCCGGGCGGACGACACCGGCCCCGCCCTCGCCGAACGGCTCACCGGCCGGGCACCGGCCGACCAGCTGGCCTTGGTGGCCGAGGTGGTGCACGGCCACACGGCCGCCGTTCTGGGCCACGGCTCACCCGCCGGCATCGCCATCGACCGCGCCTTCCAGGAGCTGGGCTTCGACTCGCTGACCGCGATCGAGCTGCGCAACCGGCTCAGCCGGGCGACCGGTCTCGCGCTGCCGGCCACCCTGGTCTTCGACTACCCGACGGTGGGGGCCCTGGCCGCGTACCTGAGGGAGCGTCTCGCCCCGCCGGAGCAGTCGCCCGCCGAGACGGTGCTCGCCTACCTCGACCAGCTGGAGGCGGCGTTGGCGGCGCTGCCCCAGGAGGACTCGGACGCCTCGATCGACCAGCGCCTGCGACTGCTGGCCTTCCGCCCGAGGGCCGTACCCGGCGGCCCGCAGGATGCGGGCGCGGGGAACGGGTCCGGGAACGGATCCGCAGGCGCACCCGCGGACGGGGCCACCGACGGTACGACCGACGGCGCCCCGGGCGGCGCCGGGATCGGGACGGCCTCGGCCGACGAGCTGATGGACCTGATCGACCGCGAGTTCCGCCAGGGGTGACCGTCGCCGGGGGGAGCGGCTCCGGCCGGTCCCCCCGGCTGCGGGCCCCGCGGCCGCGGGCCCCTGGCCCGGACCCGTCACCGGCCTCACGTGCCCGCAACGCCCTCACCTGCCCGGAACGCCGAGGACCCCCTTCGGCGAGGATCATGTCCTCGCCGAAGGGGGTCCGCTGCCGCCGGGCCCGGGGCCGCCGACGGGCGGCGCCGGTGGCGCCCGGACGCAGCCGCGTCCTCAGCCCGCCAGTTCGGTCAGGTCCTCGGCGGTCAGCTGCAGGCCGGCCGCGGCGACGTTCTCCTCCAGGTGCTCCAGGACACTGGTACCCGGGATCGCCAGCACCGCCGGCGAGTGGGCGAGCAGCCAGGCCAGCGCGACCTGATGGGTGGTCGCGCCGTGGCGGGCGGCGACGGCCTCCACCCGGGCCGGGTCGATCTTCTCGCCGCCCCCGCCGAGCGGGAAGAACGGCACGTAGGCGATGCCCGCCTGCTCGCAGATCGCCAGGAGGTCGGCGTCGGCCCGGCGGTGCACGTGGAACTGGTTCTGCACGGCGGCCACCGGGGCGATGGCCCGGGCCTCGGCGAGCTGGGCCGCGTCGACGTTGCTGACGCCCAGGTGCCGGATCAACCCCTCGGCGTGCAGCTCGGCCAGGGCCTCGAAGCGGTCGCCGATCGACTCGCCACCCGGCTCGCCCATGCCGCCGACCCGCAGGTAGACCAGGTCGAGGCGGTCCACGCCGAGCCGGCGCAGGTCCTCCTCGACCAGGCCGCGCAGCTGCTCGGGGGTGGCCTCGGCGGTGGGCACCACACCGCCCTCCAGCATCGGGCCGACCTTGGTGGCGATCACCAGGTCGTCGCGGTACGGGGAGAGCGCCTGACGGATCGTCTCGTGCGACTGGAGGTCCCCGAAGCCGTAGAAGCCCGCGGTGTCGATGTGGTTCACGCCGAGTTCGACGGCGCGGCGCAGGACGGCGACGGCCGACTCGGGGTCGCGCACCGAGCCGCCGAGGGCGATCCGCATCGCTCCGAAACCGAGCCGGTTGACCCGCAGGTCACCGCCGAGCAGGAATTCTCCGGCGGAGGAGGCCGTGGTGGTGGTCATGTGTGTGCATCCTCGGGTTGTCGGTTGGACAGGTCAGGTCTGAGCAGGTCGGGACCCCGACGCACGCGGCCCGGCAGTGCGGACACCGCCGGGCCGGATCGCCGCACCGGGCCGGTCACGCCTCCTGCGGCTGGGCCCCCTGCGACTGGGCGGCCTCGGCCGCCTGTCGCGGAACCGGCGCGGGCGCCACCACCGTCTTCGGCAGGAACAGGGTCGGCACGACCGCGAGCACCAGGAAGCCGACGCCCCACCAGAAGGTGGTGCTGTAGGCGTGTGCGAGACCGGTCGGGCCGACGGTGCCGTCGGGCGCCCGGTCCGTCTGGTCGGACAGCTGGATCTGGAGCACCACACTGATCACGGCGGTGCCGGCCGACAGGCCGAGTTGCTGGAAGATCCGCGAGGCGCCGGTCGCCCGGGCGATCTGCTGCGGCGGCAGCCCGACGTAGAGTGCGGTCGACATGGTCAGCACCACCATCGCCAGGCCCACGCCGGAGACCAGCATGGCCGTGATGATGAGGACCCGCGAGGTGCCCGCGTCGAACATCGGGTAGATGGCGGCGCCCGCGATCGCCAGGACGATGCCCACCACACCGACGAGCCGCGGGCCGAGCTTGTTGAACACCCGGCCGAGCAGGACGGAGGTGACCACCGAGCCCACCCCGAAGGCGACCAGCAGCACGCCGGTGCTCATCGGGCTCTCACCGTGGACCTGCTGCAGGAACAGCGGCTGGACGATGCCGGCGCCCATGGTGAGCCCGACCAGCAGCAGCAGGGTGCAGGACGTCGCGAAGCCCCGGTACTTGAACATCTGCATCGACACCAGCGCGTCGACGTTCGGCCGCGCGGCGTGCACGCCGAATCCGGCGAGCAGCGCTCCGCCGACCGCGAGCAGCGCGATCACCTGGCCGCTGCCGAAGCCGACCGCGCCCGCCCGGGAGAAGCCGTAGACGATGGCCACCAGGCCGGGGACGAGCAGCAGCACCCCGAGCACGTCCAGCTTGGCGGCGGTCTCCGCCTTCATGTTCGGCAGGTTGCGGCCCGCCACCAGGAAGGCGATCACGCCGATCGGGATGTTGATGAAGAACATCCACCGCCAGTCGATGCCGTCGACGATGACCCCGCCGAGGACCGGGCCGAGTGTCGGGCCGATCATGCCGGGGATCGCCATCAGGGCGACCAGTTTCGCCCGGTGCTCCATGCCGGCGAGCCGCATCAGCATCGCCTGGCCGACCGGGACCATCATCCCGCCGCCGAGGCCCTGCAGCACCCGGGCCGCCACCAGCATCCAGATCGAGGTGGACAGGCCGCACAGGACCGATCCGACCAGGAAGACGGCCAGCGAGACGATCCACATCGTCCGGGGCCCGAAGCGGTCCGCGGCCCAGCCGGCGAGCGGCATGCCGACCATCAGGGCGAGCAGGTAGGCGGTCACCACCCACTGCAGGGTCGCCACCGAGGCCGACAGGTCGTGGGCGAGCGTGTTGAGCGCCACGCTGACCATGGTCCCGTCGAGCTGCATCACCAGCAGGCCGATCAGGACGACCCCGGCGACTCTCAGCAGCTCCGGTGGTAACGGCTGGCTCTTGCCTGCGGGCTGGGCGTCACTCGAACTCTGCGCCATCAGACTCCCTCGCGAACGTCCGCATATCCGGGCCTTTCGATCACGGCATCAGGCTCCCACAAGCTTGCGTGACACGCAACCAGTTGCAGACTCTGCAGAAATCTGCCGATCACTGCGGCTCGGCGGCCGAGCCGGGGAGGGTTCAGCCCTCCTTTAGCGCACCGGGCTTCCATGGGCCACCAGCATCCCGAGAGGTGACCCTGTGCGTATCCTTTTCGCCCCGCTCCCCAGGGCTTCCCACCTGTACTTCGTCGCACCGCTGGCCTGGGCCTGCCGGGCGGCCGGGCACGAGGTGCGGATCGCCGCACCGCCCGACCTCACCGAGGCGGTGGTCCGGGCCGGACTGACCCCGGCCGAGATCGGTGCCGGACCGCACCCGGCGGCACCCGCGGCGCCCACCCCTCCCGGCGGCCGGCCCGCCACTCCCGGCCTCCTCGCCGAAGCATCCGACGACGAGCGGCGCAGGCTCCTCGACCTCAGGTTCGCCCCCCTGGTCGACACGGCCGTCCGCACCGCCCCCGACCTGGTGCGGTTCGCCGAGTACTGGCGCCCGCAGCTCGTCGTCGCCGATCCGATGGCCTTCGCCGCACCGCTGGTCGCGGCGGCGCGGGACATCCCGTTGCTGCGCCACCTCACCGGGCCCGACATCATGCACCGCACCCACAATCCGATGCACGGGCCGACGACCGGCGACGAGTACACCCCCAACTGGCCCACCGGGCTGGCCGAACTCTTCACGGAGTTCGGCGCGGCGGTCCGCGACGACTACGCGTCGGGCAGCATCGACCCCTGGCCGGGCAGCGTGCAGGTACCGGACGCACCCGCCCGCATCCCCGTGCGCTTCGTCCCGTACGACGGCGCGGCCGCCGCGCCCGACCGGGCCCCGGAGCCGAGCGGCCGCCCGCAGGTCTGCGTCAGCTGGGGCGAGCGGGGCGAGCCCGACGGCGGGGTCGGTGAGGCGCCCGTCCTCACCCGCGTCCTCGACGCGCTCGCCGCCCGGGACGTCGACGTCGTCCTCACCGGCAGCGGGATCGACCGGGTCCGGCACCGCCCGCTCCCGGACCGGATCCGCCTCGCCGACGGCCTTCCGCTGCACGCGCTCGTGCCCGACTGCGCCGCCGTGATCAGCGAGGGCGGCACCAACACCATCCTCACCGCCGCCTCGCTCGGCGCCCCGCAGGTCCTGCTCCCCCTGGTGGAACGGCCGCCGAACGCGGCGAACTTCTGCGAGAGCGGCGCGGGCATCACCCTGAGCGGCACCGAAGCCGGCACCGAGGCCATCGGCGCCGCGGTCGACTCGGTGCTCGCCGACGACGGAATCCGGGCCGCCGCCCGGAAGATGCGCGACGAGATCGCCGCCGCCCCGTCGCCCGCCGACCTGGTGCGCACGCTGGAGCAGCTGGCCTGACCGCACCGGCCGGCCCCGGCCCGGCGGGACGCCTCCCGGCACCGGGAGGCGCCCCGCCCGTCGTCGTCCGCCCGTCGTCGTCCGGCCGTCGTTCACGACCGCCGGGCGGACACCGTCATCTTCTTGACCCCGTAGAACTCCGAGTCGTGGAAGACCGCGTCGCCCGTGGCCCGCAGCTCGGTGAAGGCGTCCATGAGTCCGTTGAGGGCGATCTCGGTCTCCAGCCGGGCCAGCGGCGCACCGAGGCAGAAGTGGATGCCGTGGCCGAACCCGACGTGGCGGTTCGGGTCGCGGTCGATGTCGAACCGCTCCGGCTCCCGGAACTGCCGCTCGTCGTGGTTGGCCGACAGGATCGACGGCATGACGATCCCGTTGGCCGGGATGACGCCGCCGGCCAACTCCAGCTCCTCGGTGGCGATCCGCAGCGCCCGGGGGAACGGCGGGCGCCACCGGACGACCTCCTCCAGCGCCGCGGGCACCAGGGAGCGGTCGGCCCGGATCCGGGCCTCGGCCTCCGGGGTGTCCCCCAGGCAGAGCAGGGTGTTGCCGAGCAGCAGCGTGGTGGTGATGTGGCCGGTGTTGAGCAGCAGGGCCGCGAAGGTGGCCACCTGGAGGTCGGTCAGCCGCTGCCCGTCGAGCTCCGCCGCGGCCAGCGCGCCGAGCACGTCCCCGGTCGACCGGTCCGAGCGCCGGCGCCGGACCTCGGCCACCAGGTACTCGTCGAGCTCCTTGGTGGTGTCCGCGATGGCCTGGGCCGCGGCCTGGTCGGACTCCGAGTCGTCGGCCCGGATGCCGAGCAGCCGGTCGGCGCACTGCCGGAAGAACGCCCGGTCGGCCGGCGAGATGCCGAGGAGTTCGGCGATCACGATGACCGGCAGCGGGTAGGCCAGGTACTCGACGAAGTCGAAGGTGTCGTCCGGGGCGGCGGCCAGCAGCTCCTGGACGATCTCACCGATGCGTGGCCGCAGGGCGGCGACGGTCTTCGGGGTGAACGCCTGGCTGACCAGCTGCCGCAGCTTCCGGTGGTCCGGCGGATCCTGCCAGGGCAGGTTCGCGCTGAGCTTCTCCTCGCCGAAGACCGGCATGAGCCGGCCGATGTTCGACGAGAAGCGCGCCGGGTCGGAGAACACCTCCTGGACGTCGTCGTACCGGAAGACGAAATAGTGGCCGCGCTCGTCCTGCCAGAGCGGCTGCTCGTCGCGCATCCGCCGCATCCATTCCAGGAGCTCGGCGCCGCCGTCGGTGAACAGCGGCATCCGGACGGTTTCGCCCGTGCTCATCACACCTCCCGTATCGGGCCGCGGGATTCCGGCGAATCCCGTTTCGCGGCCCGCGACAGCGGCCCAATTTATCAACGAACCGGCGGCCTGTCGTGGGAAAAAATACCCGGGACCGCATATTAGTGAGATTTTAGATTTCACCGCTAGCCTGACATCCGCCATGGACAAACGAATTCCGACGACTGCGGCACCGGCAATCCCATGACGCCGGCATTCCCGTGGTGTCGGTAATCCCGCGGCGCCGGAAATCCGACGATTCCGGCCGTGCCGCACCGCCGCCGAAACAGGAGCTGCCATGACCGAGGCCACGTCGGCACCGCACAGTGGCGACCTTCCCGAGGTGCCCGACTTCCCGATGTCGCGCGGCTGCCCGCTCGACCCGGCGCCGATGTACACGCGGCTGCGCACCGAGCGGCCGGTCACCCAGGTCGCGCTGCCCAGCGGGCAGAAAGCCTGGCTGGTCACGAGCTACGCGCACGTGCGCGCGCTGGTGACCGATCCGAGGATCAGCTCGGACCATCACCACCCCAACCTGCCGCTGCTCGTCCCGCTCGGCCTCTCCGAGGAGGGCACCCAGGGCGGGGAGTCCCAGGCGATGGGCAACACCCTGGTGGGGCTGGACCCGCCGGAGCACTCCGCGCCGCGGCGGATGGTCATCGCCGAGTTCACCGTCCGGCGGATCCAGGAGCTGCGGCCCCGCATCACGGAGATCGTGGAGAGCTGCATCGACGACCTGATCGCCGCCGGCCCCGGCGCGGACCTGGTCGGCACGGTCGCGGTGCGGGTGCCCTCGATGGTGCTGTCCGAACTGCTCGGCGTCCACCCGCCCGACCGCGAGTTCTTCCACACCCGCACCTCGGCGATGCTCAGCCGCGCGAGCACCCCCGAGGAACGCCGCACCGCCATGATCGAACTGGCCACCTTCATCGACGGCCTGATCCGGGAGAAGGAACAGGAGCCGACCGACGACGTGCTCGGCCGGCTCGTCGTGAACAACCGGGAGACCGGGGTGTTCACCCACATGGGCCTGATCCAGATGGCCTACCTGCTGCTGGTCGCCGGCAACGAGACGACCGCGAACATGATCGCGCTGGGCACCACCGGCCTGCTGGAGAACCCGGAGGTGGTGGCCGAGCTGATCGCGGACCCGAGCCGGATCGGCCGGACCGTCGAGGAACTGCTCCGGTACTTCACCATCTCGGACGTGCTGCTCAGGACGGCCCGCGAGGACATCGAGATCGACGGCGTGACGATCCGCAAGGACGACGGCGTCCTGCTCGGCCTGGGCTCGGCCAACCGGGACGAGACGGTCTTCGACAGCCCCGACCGGCTGGACATCCACCGGGGCGCGCGGCACCACATGGCGTTCGGCTACGGCATCCACCAGTGCCTGGGCCAGAACCTCGCCCGGGCGGAGCTGGAGATCGTCTTCACCACGCTGTTCGCGCGGCTGCCGGGTCTGCGGCTGGCCGTGCCCGTGTCGGAGCTCCCGTTCAAGCAGGACTCCAACACCTACGGCCTGCACGAGCTGCCCGTCACCTGGTGACGGTCCGCCCGGCGCCGGGCGGGCTCCTGACCGCCCCGGCCACCTCCCCGGACCACTCCGAACGGAAAGGACCCCCCGTGCGCATCGTCGTCGACCGCGACGTCTGTATCGGCGCCGGCCAGTGCGTGCTCACCGAGCCCCGCGTCTTCCAGCAGAACGACGAGGACGGCATGGTCGAGCTGCTGACCGACCGTCCCGACCCCGGCACGACCGTGACCGTGCGGGTCGCGGTCAGCCTGTGCCCGGCCCGGGCGCTGTCGATCGAGGACTGAGCGCCCGCACGGGGGAGGCCGCCGGTTCCGGCGGCCTCCCCCCACGTCTGCCCCGGCGCCCGCCGGTCGTCGCCGGCCGTACGCCGGCCTCCTCCGACGGGCCGTCGGACACCGATGACGGGAGAACCCGTGGACACCGAACAGTCGTCCCCCCTGGCCGGCACCGGACAGTCGTCCCCCCTGGCCGGCACGGGCCTGCGCGGCCTGGTCGGCGACCGGGCCGCCGAACTCGGCGGCCGCAACCGCTGGCACCAGCTGGAGTGCGACCTCACGGACGCCGCCGCGGTGGACCGGGCGGTCGCCGAGAGCCCCGCCGAGGTGGTCGCGCACTTCGCCGCGTTCACCGACCTCAACGCGGCGGCGGCGCAGACCGGCGACCGCGACGGCCGCTGCTACCGGGTGAACGTCGACGGGACCGCGAACCTCGCCGCCGCGTGCCGCCGGCACGGCCGCTACCTGATCCACGTCTCCACCGACTACGTGTTCAGCGGCGACCAGGTTGAGCCGTACCGGGAGACCGACCGGCCCGACCCGCTGGACTGGTACAGCCGGACCAAGCTCTGGGCCGAGCGCGAGGTGCAGGAGTCCGGCTGCGCGTTCTCCGTCCTCCGCCCCAGCTTCCCGTTCCGGGCCCGCTACCGGCGCAAGGAGGACCTGGTCCGCAAGCTGGTCGGCTGGCTCGCCGCCGGCCGGATCCCGCCGATGTTCGAGGACACCCTGGTGACCCCCACCTTCGTCGACGAGTTCGCCGCGGCCGTCGAGCGGGTGGCACAACTCCGGCCGCCGGACGGGCTGTTCCACTGCGCGGGCGGCAGTTCGCTGTCCCCCTACGACCTCACGGTGACGGTGGCCCGCACCTTCGGGCTCGACGCGGCCCCCGCCGCCCGCGGCCGCCTCGCGGACTACCTGCGCGACGCCGGACGCCCGTACCCGCGCTGGCTGAACGTGTCCAACGAGCACGCGACCCGGGTCCTCGGGGTGCGGTTCTCCCGCATCGAGGACGCCCTGGCCACGATGCGGGACCAACTCGCCCTCAGCGGGGAACTCCCGCGAACTCCCTGATCGAGCCGACCACGTAGTCGATCATCTCGGGGGTGATCCCGGGGTACACGCCGATCCAGAAGGTGTCCTCGGTGACGATGTCGCTGACCGACAGGTCGCCCGACACCCGGAACGTGACGTCCGCGTACGCCGGGTGGCGCGTGAGGTTGCCGCCGAAGAGCCGACGGGTCGCGATCCGCCGCTCCTCCAGGAACGCCACCAACTCGCGGCGGGTGTACGGCGCGTCCTGCTCGACGGTCAGCACGAAGCCGAACCAGCTCGGGTCGGAGTCGGGGGTCGGCTCGGGCAGCAGCAGGCCGGGGACCCCGTCCAGCCCCTCCCGCAGCAGCCGCCAGTTGCGGCGGCGCGCCTCGCCGAACTCCTCGATGCGGCGCAGCTGGGTCACGCCCATCGAGGCCTGGAGGTCGGTGCTCTTCAGGTTGTAACCGACGTGGGAGAAGATGTACTTGTGGTCGTAGCCCGGCGGGAGGGTGCCGAGCTGCTGGTCGAAGCGCTTCAGGCAGCGGTCGTCCTCGCCCGGCTCGCACCAGCAGTCCCGGCCCCAGTCGCGGATCGACTCCACCAGTCGCGCGAGTGCCAGGTCGTTGGTGACCACACAGCCGCCCTCGCCGACCGTGATGTGGTGGGCCGGGTAGAAGCTCACCGTCGAGAGGTCGCCGAACGTGCCGGTGAGCCTGCCCCGGTAGCGCGAGCCGACGGCGTCGCAGTTGTCCTCGATCAGGAACAGGTCGTGCTGACGCGCCAGTTCGGCGACCTCCTCGGCGGCGAACGGGTTGCCGAGCGCGTGCGCGGTCATGATCGCCCGGGTGCGCGGCCCGATCGCGGCGGCGATGGCCTCCGGCGTCGGGTTGTAGGTGCCGAGTTCGACGTCGACGAAGACCGGGACGAGCCCGTTCTGGAGGATCGGGTTGACGGTGGTGGGGAAGCCCGCGGCGGCGGTGATCACCTCGTCGCCGGGACGCAGCCGCACGTCCCCCAGCTGCGGTGAGGTCAGCGCGGTCAGCGCGACCAGGTTCGCCGACGACCCCGAGTTGGTCAGGTGGGCCTTGCGCCGCTTGAAGTACCTGGCGAGGTCGCGCTCGAAGCGGCGCGCGCTGGGGCCCGCCGCGATCCGCATGTCCAACGCCGCCTCGACCAGCGCCGCGCGGTCCTCCTCGTCGAGGACCGCGCCGGAGGTGAGCACCGGGGTCCTCCCCGGGACGAACTCTCCGTCGGCCTGGCTCTGGTGGTAGTCCCTCACCAGCTTCAGGATCGCTTCCTTGTCCTCACCCATGTGGTGGTACCTCCGTAGCCGTTGTCGGTGCGGCGCGCTTCCGCCGGGCGGATCCAGGGCGTGGCTCGGGTCTGCCGGGGTTCCCGGTCGACCAGGTGCAGGAGTTCGACCCGGCCGGGGCCGGCCGGAGCTCCGCTCCGTCTGGGCCTGTCCGGGCAGCCGGTACCGGCGGCACGACCGATCGGCCGAGCCGCGTCGGGACGAAGCGTCCCCCCTGGGCACCCTCAGTGGGTGCCCACGGGGACAGGTTCGCCGCCGTCCCTAACAGCGAGCCTGGTCGGATCTAAAACCGGCGGCTCAGCCGCACCCCGCGCGGCCGTCGGGCCCGGGGCCGATCCCCAGGGCGTGGCGCAGGGCCTCGCGCAGCACCTCGGCGAACGACGGGGGGTTGACGCTGCTGAGCCAGTACCGGCCCGCCACCCGGACGGCCCCGGCGACCACGGCGGCCGTCACCGCCGGGGCCAGTTCCCAGCGTTCGGCGCCGGTCCGCTCGGCGATCGCGTCCGCCAGCGGCTCCTCGGCCATGCTGAACGCCTTCAGCGCCTCGCCCTGCAGCGCGGGCGTGGACATGATCATCGCGAGCCCGGCCCGGTCGGGCTCGGGATCGGCGAAGACCTCGACCACCACCGCGATGAGGGCCTCGCCGAGCGGCTCCTCCGCGGGCCTGGCCCGCAGCGCCCCGCCGAGGCGGCGGGACTGGTCGGTCTGGCCGGCGCAGATCGCCTCCTCCCGGCTGGAGAAGTAATTGTTGTACGTCCGGGGCGCCACGCCGGCGGCTTCGGCGATGTCGCGCACCCGCACCAGGGCCAGCCCCTCGGGGCCCTTCTCCAGCGCCAGCCGCAGCGCGGCGGCACCGATCGCCTCACGGGTGGCCTGCTTGTTGCGGGCCCGCATGCCCATCGGTTGGTCTGCGGTCATGGCTGGTCAGGGGGCCGGCCGGAACGCGCCGGACGGTCAGCCGCCCCCGTCCTCCTCTCATCGCCCGAAGCCTGTGCACCGGCCCGGCCCTCGCGGAGGCCCGCACGCCCCCGGGCCGGGCACCTGAATGTCCGTCACCGTCCAAGCCCCCCACGGTATATGCGCGGCGCGGCGCTGTGGCCGGCGTCGCGGAGAGCACCGTCCCGGGCGGCGGCCTCAGGATCGCGCCGGTGGCCCCGATCCGACGGGCAGGCTCACGGCGAGGCCTCCGCGGCGGCGTCGACCGGGGCCGGGGCGACCGCGGTGAACCGCCCGTAGCCGCCGCGGAACAGCACCATCGGCCCGGCCTCGGCGCTGCACCCGGTCTTGGCGAGCCGGTGCACCCGGGCGACCACGATCATGTGGTCGCCCGCCGGATGCTCAGCCTCCACCGAGCACTCCAGCCAGGCCAGCGCACCGTCGAGGACCGGCATCCCCGCGGGCGACGCCGACCAGGCCACCCCGTGGAACTTGGAGTCCCCGCTGGCCGTGGCCAGCCGCCGGGCCTGCCCGTACTGGCCGGCTGCCAGGAAGCAGATGCCGTGCCGCCGGCCGCCCCGCAGCCGGGGCCAGCTGGTACTGGTGTGCGCCACGCAGAACGCCACCAGCGGCGGGTCCAGCGAGACGGACGTGAACGAGCTCACCAACAGCCCGACCGGCTCCCCGCCGTCCATCCCGGTCACCGCCACCACGCCGGAGGCGAAGTGGCCCAGCACCCGCCGGAAGTCCGCCTGGTCGAACGCGTCCTCCCGGGGCTCGTCCAGCAGGTCGTTCAGTGCTTCGATACGGTTCGCTGCCATCCGGATCCTTCCACGGGTGCTCCCTGAACCGCCGTCCTGGCCGTTGTCCCGGCCATGGTCCCCCGCAGGGCTAATACAGGACTTGCCTCCGGCTAGCCTGCTCGCGCCCCGACCCGGCACCTCCGCCCCCGGGTCGGGGCGGCCGGAAGCACTTAGCCCCGACTTAGCGGCCGTTCCGACAATCGACCTCCACAGGCTGGGAGACCGGCACCCACGGACGGTGGAGGAACCGCAATGCCGCACCGAGCGAGATGGCGCACCGCCATCCCGGCCCTGCTCCGCTGGTGGCAGGGGGTCGGCGACCTGGGATACCTGATGGGCTGGGCACCCCCGCCCCCCTACTGTCCGGGGCCCGCCCGGGTACCCGCCACCCACACCGCCGCTCCAGACCCGCACCCGGCCCTGCCGTCCGGCCACCCCGAAGCCCTCGCCACCGACCGCTTGAGCCCCCTGGAGCGCCGGCTCTGGGAGGAACTCGTCCTCCGCTTCCCCCGCTGACCGCGCCCGGCACACGCCTCGCCGGAGCGACCCACCGACCCGCCCGACCGGACCGACCCGACCGGCCGCCCGCTAGAGTCCCCGGCATGACCCGCGTGAAGATCGAGATCTCCGTCCCCGAGAGCCACGTCGAACAGGTCGTCGACGCCCTCCACGCCGCCGGCGCCGGCCGACTCGGGGAGTACGCCCGCTGCACCAGCGTCTGGCGGATCACCGGCAGTTGGCTGCCCTCCCCCGCCGCCCGGCCCTACCTGGGCACGGCCGGCGAGGTGGAACGGGCCGAGGAGTGCCGGGTGGAGTCCTCCTGCGAGCGGGAGCAGGCCGCCGCCGTACTGGCGGCCGTACGCGCCGCCCACCCCTACGAGGAGCCGGTGGTCAACTTCCTGCCGCTGTACGACCCCGCCGCGGACTGAGCCGGACGGCCCGTCCCGGCCGCCCCATCCGTACCACCCTCCCCGCCCCGGGAATTCCCCTCGCCCCGGCCGTCCCGACGCCGTACCGTGGTCCGGTCAACGATCTTGGAGCACGCGGAGCGGGCGGTACACCATGCAGGACTACCAGGGCTGGGTCGACGAACACTACGGCGCCGTCGCCGACGCCTTCGCCGGCAACTTCGCCGACTTCCCCGAACTCGGCTCCGCCGTCACGGTCTTCGTCGGCGGCCGCAAGGTGGTCGAGCTGTGGGGCGGCACCGCCGACGAACGCACCGGCCGGGCCTGGACGCAGGACACCGTCGTCCCGGTGTTCTCCTGCGCCAAGGGCGCGGTGAGCATCAGCGCCCTGCTGCTCGCCCAGCGGGGCCGGCTCGACCTGGACGCCCCGGTCGCCCGCTACTGGCCCGAGTTCGCGCGCCACGGCAAGCAGGACATCACCACCCGGATGATCCTCGGCCACCGGGCCGGCATCCCGGCGCTGGACGCGGTGCTTCCCTTCGAGGAGGTCGCCGCCTGGGAGCCGGTGATCCGCGCGATCGAGGCCCAGCAGCCGCTCTGGGAGCCGGGCACCACCTACGAGTACCACGGCCATGTGTTCGGCTTCGCGGTCGGCGAGGTGATCCGCCGGATCACCGGCCTGACCCCGGGCGCGTTCCTGCGCAAGGAGATCGCCGAGCCGCTCGGCCTGCCGCTGTGGATCGGCCTGCCGGAGAGCGAACTCCCGCGCCTGGCCCGGCTGGTGGAGGCCGACGGCCGCCGCCCGATGCCCGGCCCCGAGCACCTGCTCACCCGGATCGTCACCATGAACGGCGCCCTGGTCTTCCCCGGCCTGGACGTGCCGCACGGCTGGAACGACCCGGCCCTGCACGCGATCGAGCTCCCCGGCGCGGGCGCGGTCGCCTCCGCCACCGGGCTGGCCGGCCTCTACGCGGCCGCGGCCACCGGCCTGGACGGCGGCCCCCGGCTGCTGTCCGCCGACACCCTGACCGACGCGGTGCGCGAAGTCTCCTCCGGTGCGGGCTTCCTGGGCTTCGACCTGGGTGCCCGCTGGGGCTCCGGCCTGCTGCTGGACTCCGCCGGGTTCCGCCCGCTGCTCGGCGCGCGCAGCTTCGGCAACGACGGCGCCGGCGGCCAGTTCGCCTTCGGCGACGACGAGTTCGGCGTCGGCTTCGGCTACGTCGCCAACCGGATGATCGGCCACGGCGACGCCCGCGCCAACCGGCTGATCGAGGCGCTGCGCGGGTGCCTGGGGTGACGGCGTTCCTCGACCGGCTGATCGGACTCGCCGCCACCGCCGACCTCGGCGGCCTGGGCTACGACGCCTCGCTGCCCCGACTCGCCGCCCGCTTCGGCGACCCGTACGACTCGGGCCCGGTCCACAGGGGCACCCGCTGGCCGCACGCCTTCGGCTGGGGCGACGCGTGGACGGTGTTCTGCCGCTGCCGCCGGCTCCGCTCCTTCTCGCTGCCGACCTGGCACGGGGAGCTCGAACTCCCGGCGGACGGCCCGGGGTTGCTGACGTACGACACCCGGGTCACCGAGTCCGCGCTGGTCGCCGCGCTGACGGCGGCCGGCCTCGCCTGGGAGACCGTGACCTACGAGAACATCCCCGACCAGCGCACCCTGGAGGTGGCGCCGACCGAGGAGGTCCGGGTCGCGTTCGTGCTGGCCGACCGGATCGCCCGGGACGAACCGCCCCTGGACGACTGGCTGTTGTACAAGGTCGGCCTCTGGGGCTACGACCACCCCGACTGCCCCGAGCCGGACGGCACCCTGCCGGACGACGGCTGGGGTGCGGCCGAACTCTGAGCCGGCGCCGGGCCGTTCCGTCCCCTGTGCGGAACGGCCCACCGCCGACCGGCTACTTGAGCAGGAAGCCGACCGGCTACTTGAGCAGGAAGTCGTAGACCGCCTGCCGCCCGACCGGGTTGGCCGCCCGGGTCTGCACCGAGTGCGCCGCCCCCGGGACGATCACGATCTGCGGGTCGTGCGTCAGCTTCGCCTGCTGGTACAGCCACTCGTACGGGGTGGAGAGGTCCCGGTCCCCACCGAGCAGCAGCACCGGCACGTCGGGCAGCTTGCGGTGCGCCGGCGGCAGCGGCGGCACCGGCTCGCGCGGCCAGTCCAGGCAGACCAGCAGGCTGCCGAGGCCGGTCGCGGTCGCCGGGTCGTACGGCCAGGTCTGCTCGGCGGTCAGCCGCTGCCGGGTGCGCTCCAGCGCGGCCGCCCGGCCCGCCACCGGGGTGTCCGAGGAGCCCCACGGGTAGCGCCCGTCGGCGCACAGGGTGGCGGCGTGCAGGCCCTGGCTGAGCAGTTCGGCCGGGGCGGCGTCGTTCTTGTGGACGTCGTCGATGAAGGCCTGGAGCTTCTGCGGGTTGCCGCCGGCCGCTTCGTGCAGGGCTTCCGGTACCCCGCCGTAGTTGGGGTCGGCGAACTCGTAGCTGGTGAGCGCGTCCAGGATCTGCGCGCCGTTGCCGTACTTCCGCACGGTGGCGGCCAGGTCGGCAGCCGGGTCGGTGGTGCAGCCGGTGGCCTGGCAGGCGGTGCGCAGCACCCGGGCGGTGGCGGGCAGCGCGACCAGGTCCATCGGGTCGTAGCCGCCCTGCGGCACCACCGAGTCGAGCACCAGCCGCTCCACGTGCGCCGGGTGGGCGAGGGCGTAGCGCTCGGCGACGAAGGTGCCGTAGGAGACGCCGTCCAGGGTCAGCCGGCGGTCGCCGAGGGCCTGGCGGAGCAGGTCGATGTCGGCGACGGTGTCCGCGCTGCTGTAGTAGCGGGCGTTCGGGCCGAGGGCGGCGGCGCAGTCGGCGATGGACTGCTTGCGGGGTAAGGCGAGGTCGGAGGAGCCCATGTCCTCCTGGAGGCCGGGGCACTGGAGGGCCCGCTCCCCGGTGCCGCGCTGGTCGTACATGATCAGGCGGTAGCCCTTGAGGACGGGTGCGATCTTGCCCGCGATCCGGCGGATCAGCGGGACGCCGGGCTGGCCCGGGCCGCCGGCGAGGAACAGCAGGTCGCCCTTGGGGGCGTCGGCGTTGCCGGTCATCGCCACGGCGAGCTGGAGGGTGCCGGGGGTCCGGCCGCTGTGGTCGAGCGGCACGGTGATGGTTCCACAGGTGAATTCGGGCGCGCCCTGGCAGGGTGCCTGCCCGGTGACGCCGCCGCCGTGGCGCTGGGGTTCGGTCGGGGCGGCGACGGCGGGGCCGGCCAGGGTGGTGCCGGCGACCACCGCGACGGCGCCCAGCAGGGCGGCGATGCGGCCGCGCGTGCTCGTCATGTTCGTCGGGGTTCCTTCCGCTCGCGCCGCGTCCGTCCTGACGCGGTCACGGGAAGAAGCCTGCGCCCGGGTGACTTCGAAGGCGAGCATTCGTGCCAGGATTCGACCAGGGTCGAAGGGTTGACGACCGAAAGGACGACAAACCCGACCGTTCCGGCAGGCTGGCAGAGGGGTGGACGCCATGATCCGGCTCACGATCGACTCGACCGGGCTCGCCCGCACCCGGTTCGTCGTCTCGCCGTTGCACGAGGCGGTCAACACCCTGACGGCCGCCTCCGCGCTCAACTCCCGTACCGGCCCGTACGCCTGGGTCGGCCGGTCCCGCCGGGTGCTGCGCCGGGAGGGGCTGGAGCTGCTGTCCGGGCTGGCGCTGGAGCGAGCCGGCGGCTACCTCCCCGACTTCCTCGCCCCGCACCCGACCGGGCCGGACCCGACGATCGCCGAGCAGCTGGAGGCCGTCCGTCGCGCCGACCCGGACCGGGTGCTGGCCGAGTTGGACACCGTCCGCCACGGGCTGCCCGCCGCCAACCTGGCCGGCCGGCCGCTGCCGGACGTGGTGCTGAGCGCGCTGCGGCGCGGCCCGCGCCACTTCGCCGAGCGGGTCGCGGACGAGCTGGGCCGGTACTGGGAGCTGGCGGTCGCCCCGTACTGGCCGGACGCCCGCGCGGTACTGGAGGCCGAGATCGACCAGCGGGGCCGGCACGTCGCCCGGTACGGCACCGGGTCGCTGTTCAACTCGCTCTCCCCGGAACTCTCCTGGTCGGACGGGCTGATCCAGCTGGAGAGCCGCTTCGAGGTGGACCTGCCGGCCCGCATGGTGCTGCTGATGCCGACGCTGGTCAGCCGCTCGATCCACGTCATCCTCGACACGGTCGACGGCTGTCACCGGGCGCCGACGCTGATGTACCCGATCACGCCGTCCGTACCCGCGCCCCGGACACCCGCGCCCGCCCTGGCCCAGCTGGTCGGGCCGACCCGGGCGGACCTGCTGGCCGCACTGGTGGACCCGGCGACCACCGCGGCGCTGGCCGCCCGGCACTTCCTCAGCCCCGGAACGGTCTCGTACCACCTGGGGGTGCTGCACCGCTCGGGGCTGGTCAGCCGGGTGCGCAGCGGGCGGGAGGTGCTGTACCGGCGGACGCCGCGCGGGGAGGAGCTGGTGATGTCGCATTGACATGCGCTCTGAGGAGCGCACTGAGGGGCGCACCGCGATGGGCGCATGAGCGGGCGCGTGCTCCTGATTTCGCGCCCCTCAGGTCCGTTTCACACCAACGCGCGCGGGAGCACCACCCGCACCCATTCCTCCGGCTGCGACAGGTGCGGAGCGTGACCGGCGCCCTGGTAGAGGTGCCGTTCCGCCTTCGGGAGGGTGAGGTCGATGATGTCCAGCACCTCGCCGTACATCGGCGGGCTGTCGTCGCTCTGCGTGAGCAGCACGGCCTCGTTGAAGCCGCTGAGCGCGGTCAGGTCCAGATCCAGCGCATCCGGGTCCCGCAGCTCGTCCAGGTAGGTCGGGGCATTGCGGATGAAGGTGTGCCGCACCGGCGCGGGCAGCTGGGCCCACGCCCCCGGCCCGAAGGCGACGGTCTCCACGAACAGCTCCGCCGCCGCGGCCGACTCCGCCTGCTCCAGCAGCTCCCGGACGGCGGCGGTCCGGCCGGCGAGGGCGGCGGCGATCGGCCGCAGCTCCGGGTCGGTGAGCAGGATGCCGGTGCCGGGCGGCTCGTGCACGGCGAGGCCCCGCAGCAGGTCGGGCCGGACGGAGGCGAGCCGCAGCGCGATCAGCGCACCGTACGAGTTCCCGGCGACGAAGGCCGGAGCGAGCCCGAGGCCCTCGATCAGCCCGGCCAGGTCGGCGGCGTCCTCGTGCACCGAGCCCTGGGTCAGCGGGTCCTCGCTGCGGCTGTGGCCCCGGCGGTCGTAGGCGACGACGGTGGTGGACTCGGCCAGGCCCGGCATCACCCGGGCCCACGAGTCACCGTCGGTCCACGAGCCGTGCACCAGGACGACGCCGGGGCCTTCGCCTTGGGCCTCGTAGTGCAGCCCGACCCCGTTCACCCTGATCTCGGCCATCACGAGCCTCCCGATCTCGGCGGTGCTCCCTCACCAGCCTGACACAGGCACGCGGAACGGACAGTCCGGTCAGGCGGGACGGACGGTCCGGTCAGGCGGAACGGACTCCGGTCAGATCGGGGACTCGAAGAGGTGCGGCTCCCAGTGACCGAGCCAGGAGCAGGTGGAGGAGGGCAGGGCGAGGCCCTCGGTGGACTCGTCGTAGGGAAGGAAGGAGGTGGGCGCGAACCAGCCCTCACCGGGGTCGATGCGCAGGCGGAGCAGGCGCAGCGGACGGTGCAGGGCGAGGTAGGCGCGCAGGTCGTCGGTGGAGGGGTGGTGGTCCTCGTAGCGGTCCTGGACGCAGCGGCAGATGGTCAGGATGTCGGTGTCGGCGAGGAGAAGGTAGCGGGGGCCGGGGCCGAGGTTCACGCAGAGTCGTCGGCGGGCCTTCCGGCGCTCGCCGTAGGGGAGGTTCTGGTGGTTGTCGACGTGGAGGCCGGGGCGTCGGGCGGACTCGGGGAGGACGTGGGTGGTGGGCAGGCCCGGCGGGTCCTCGGCGTCACCGAGGGTGATCGGGTGGGGGTCGCCGAGGGTCTCGACCAGGGCGGCGAGGGTGTCGCGGTCGGTGACGGTGTCGGGGAGCCGGAACAGCTCGACCAGACCGGAGGCGGGGGTGAAGTAACCGGGGGCGAACCGCTCGGGGTAGCCGCCGGGCAGGGGCTCCCAGGCGTCGGGGTCGGGGACGACGGCGCAGGTCTCGTAGTCGGGCTCGAAGTAGAGCCGGCGGGGGCGGCCGTAGTCGCAACGGGCGTGCAGGGCGGCGGGGTTGCGGAAGGCGATCGCGGCGGGGTGCATGGCGGGTGGACTTCCTCGGGGTAGGTGGAGGGTCGGCGGGGGTCAGGTGAGGAGGACGCGCGCCCAGACGCGCTTGCCCGAGCCCCGGCGGACGACGACGCCGAAGTCGAGCGAGAGCTCACGGACGAGCTGGATGCCCCGGCCGCCCTCGTTGAAGCGGCGCAGGCGGGGCTTCTGGAGCGGCAGGTCGAAGCGCGGGTCCCACACTTCGAGGCGGCAGTCGCCGCCGAACTCCTGGAGGTAGAGGCGGATTTCGCCGTGGCCCTGGCAGGCGTGGACGACGGCGTTGGTGACGAGCTCGGAGCCGATGAGGACGAGGTCGTCGACCGTGTCGCCGAAGTAGCCCCAGAAGCCCAGCTGGTTGCGGATGTGGTGGCGGGCGGTTCGGACCGAGGTGGAGTGCTCGGTGAGGGTGAGCTCGGAGGTGCGGAGGAGAGGTGTGCTCAACGCGGACATGGGTGCCCCTTCGCTTCGACACGACGTCAGGTGCGTGTCCGTGCGGTCACGTTGAGTGTGACGGATGTAAATTCGAACCTGCAACCCGAACGCAATCACAATTCCGTGGATCTTGAAACGGATCGAGACAACCGCAAGACTGGCGGTCCACACCGATGGGGAGGGGCGCCACTTGAACAAGGATCTGTCCGCAATCAGGCAAATCCGCCTCGGCGAGGAGCTGCGCGCCTGGCGGCTGGACAACAACAAGACCCTGGCGGACGCCACGACAGGGCTGAAGGGTTGGAACCCCGCCCGGCTCAGCAGAATAGAGCGCGCACAGCAGCCGATCGGTGGCGCCGATCTGAAGATCCTCCTGGACCACTACGGCATTACCGGCCAGGAGCGGGAGGACATTGAGAGTCTGCTCACCGCAGGCCCTGCACGGCGTTGGTGGCGCAGCCTGGACTTCGCCGACAGCATCACGGCCGCTTTCGCCGAGTACCTCGACCTCGAAGCCGATGCCTCTCACATCTCGGAGTACTTCCCTGCCGCGTTCCCCGGACTGCTCCAAACCGAGGGCTACGCAACTGAGATGATCGCAGCCAGTTTGAGCGCTCCCAATGACGAACAGATCGAAGCCGCAGCCGAGGTCCGCCTCCGTCGACAGAGTCGCTTGACCGACGACCATCCGCTCAAATTCGATGCCTACTTCGGAGAAGTCGCACTGCTGGTCGCAGGTGATCAGCAGGTCCTCGCAGACCAGATCCGACACACGATCAAGGTCGCTCAATATCCCAACGTCACAGTCAGGATGGTCCCGCTCAGCGCTGGCCGACCTGGCATTCTGGCCTCAGGCGTGGTGCTGATGCGGTTCCCCGGTGACCCTGATGGAGGCTTCGTCTTCATCGAGGCCGTCGGAGGTATGCTCCCTCGCAGAACGGGACGCGACGTACGACGGGCCGAGCGGGCCATCGCTCGTGTTGAGCGCTACGCGTTGTCGCCCGAAGAGACCATCACCGTCCTTGAACGCAAGTTGGAAGAGCTGACGTGAGCGCGAAGCACGACCCCTACGACCACAACTCAACCGACGCCGAGTGGGTCAAGTCCCCCTTCTCTGCCGATGACAACGGCAGTTGCGTGATCGTCGCCCGCTTCGACAACGGCGACGTCTGGCTCGGCGACGACAAGAACCCCAACCGCCCCCACCTCGCCTTCGACCAGGCCGAGTGGACCGCCTTCATCCAGGCCATCGAAGCCCGCGACCCCCGCTTCACCGCCTAACAGACCCTCCGGCCCGGCCCGTTCACCAACGAGCCGGGCCGCTGCCCACCGGGAGGTCTCATGCACGACCCGTACAACCACGACCCGGCCTCTGCCGATTGGTTCAAGTCCCCCTTCTCCGGTGACGGTAACGGCGACTGCGTGATCATTGCCCGCTTCGACAACGGCGACGTCTGGCTCGGCGACGACAAGAACCCCCACCGCCCCCACCTCGCCTTCAACCACAGCGAGTGGACCGCCTTCGTCCAAGCCGTCCAAGCTCGCGACCCCCGCTTCACCGCCTAACCTGGCAGTGGCCCTGCTCGACACAACGAGCAGGGCCACCGGCCATCGGGAGGCAATCATGCACAACCCGTACAACCACAACCCCGCCGACGCCCAGTGGGTCAAGTCCCCTTTCTCCGCCGATGACAACGGCGACTGCGTGACCATCGCCCGCTTCGCCAATGGCGACGTCTGGCTCGGCGACGACAAGAACCCCAACCGCCCCCACCTCGCCTTCAACCAGGCCGAGTGGACCGCCTTCATCCAGGCCATCGAAGCCCGCGACCCCCGCTTCACCGCCTAACAGACCCTCCGGCCCGGCCCGTTCACCAACGGGCCGGGCCGTCCTCAGCCGATCCCCCGGACCGGCGGCTCGTCCCTGGTCCCGTCCTCCGCGACGACCGTGAACTGCTCCCTGCCCGCCACCGACAGGTCCACCGGGTACAGCGAGGCAGTGTCGTTGACGTCCAGCTCGCGGCTCTGCCGGCCGGTCGCGGCGTCGATCCGGGTCAGCTTGTCGCGGGTCATCGCCCACACCGACGTCCCGTCGACCAGCACGCCCGTCACCTGGTCGTCCAGGCCCGCCGTCCACTGCTTGGTGCCGTCCGCGAGGGAGTACGCGACCAGCCGCCCGGTGGCGGTGCGGCTCGGGTGCGGGCCGCCGCTGATGCTGACGTCGCCCTGCCGCTCCCCCGGCACGATGAACAGGTCTCCGACCACCATCCCGCCGAGCAGGGGCCGGGCGGTGAACTCGTCGAAGGCGTGCACCCCGCCCAGCATCACGTCCAGGTCGTACTCGTCCCCGGAGACGGGGATCGCCGCGCGGCGGCGGCCCGTCCGGTCGAAGCTGAGCACCGCGTGGGTGCCGCGCTCGGCCTGGGCGTCGACCCAGACCGCGAGCGGGTCGACGGACACCACCATGAAGTTCTTGAGCCCGCCCTCGGCCGCCATGGCCGCCCGCGTCCGCCCCTGCCCGTCCCCGGGCGCCAGGGTGCGCACGACCGCCGTCCCGTCACCGCACTCCGCGGCCGTCACCACGTCCTGGTCCCCGCCCGCGACCTCGATCGGGGTGCACCCGGCGTCGGGCGCGCTGCGCCACAGCTCCTGGCCGTCGGTCAGCCGGACGGCCCGCCAGCCGTCGGTGCCCTGCAGCACGGCCTGGGCGCCCGCCACCGCGACGAGGTCGGAGTCCGCGCTGTCCCCGTCCCGGGCGGGGGCGTTCACGGTGGCGGTCCAGCCCTGCTTGCCGTCCGCGAGGTCCAGCGAGGTCACCGCCGCGCAGGGCTTGCCGTGCGGCGAGTGCCCGACCAGGCCGATGCCGCCCGCTCCGATCCCCCGGCTCATCGTGCACACGGAGTCGGAGCCCGGCGGCGTCCACTGCCAGGCCACCGACCCGCCGCTGCTGCGGTAGGCCACCACCTGGTCGGGACGGACCCGCACCACCAGGCTGCCGTTGGTCCAGCTGCCGACGGCCCGGACGGTGGCCGGGTGGTCCGCCGGGGCCTTCCAGGAGTCGTTGAGGCCGTCCCCGGCGAAGCAGAAGAAGACCCCCAGGCCCAGCACGGTGCCGACGGCCGCCGCAGGGAGCCCGCGCCTGGGGTGGATCAGCGCCCAGACGAAGCCGGCGCCGCAGGGCAGCAGGCCGAGGATGCTGATGGCGCCCAGGTAGCCCAGGCTCTCGCCGCCGAACCCGTTCGCAGGGCCGAACAGCACGGCCAGGCCCATGCTCGCGAACAGGGCCCCGAGCACGCCGCCGGTCAGTACGGCCCCGGTCTCCCTGTGCTCGGCGAACCTGGCGGCCCACCTCGACCTTGCCCGGACGACGCTGTCCTCGGGCCGCTCGGCCATGCCCGTCTCTCCCCTGCGAAGCGCCGCCCCCGCAGTGGGGCGTCGATCATCGGATCGTCGCAGAGCAGGGCAAATTCCTGAACAAAGAGCAGGAAAAACCACGTCCTGCCCTGCACATGGGAGGCCCTGACCGGCGCGATCGTTACGAATCGCGCGGGTGCCCCACGTCCAGCCGCAGCACCCCGGTCTCGTCCGGTGCCCACACGCCCGCTCGGCCCGGCTCGGCGAAGTAGTAGTCGTCCCCGTGCAGCACCCGCACCCGCTCCGGGCCGACGGTGGCCGCCGGCGCCACGGCCGGCGTCGTCTTGCCCGCACCGGCCCCGCCGGTCAGCGTCACCAGCATCTCCGCCCCCTCCTCGTCAGCCGCGGCCCGTCGTCAGCTCGACGCCCAGCCCGGGAGGCCCGGAAGCACCGCCTCGGCGAGGCGGTAGAGGGCGGCGTCGTCGATCGGCAGCGAGTCCTTGCGCCAGACGCTGAGCTCGAAGCTGCCGCCGCTCCCGTCCGGATTCTTCGCCACGGCGAGCGCGTGGGCGGGGGCGCCGGTGCCCGTGGTGGACTTGCCGCCGCCGAGGGAGAAGGACAGCGTCATCGTGGGGGCGCGGTAGAACAGTGCCTTGTGCCCGAGGACGGGTGCGCGCGGGTCCGCCGACGGGTAGAGCCGGGCGTAGTCGTCCACGTCGACGTCCGTACTGTCCGCGAGCTGGACGTAGAGCTCGCTGAACTGCACCTCCGCCGCGCCGTAGCCGTCCTTGTCCAGGCCCGGCCCGCCGCCCAGCGTCATCCCGGCCTGCGCCACCAGCACCCGCTCCTTCGGCACGCCCATCAGCACCGGCAGGTCGGGGCGGTTGAGCGCGGCGCACAGCGCCGGGTACCTGGCCGAGTCCGTCGGCTTCGCCGGACTGCACTTCGCCGGCGCATTGTTCGGCCCGAGGCCCCGGCCGTCCCCGGTCAGGTACCAGAGGCCGGCGAGCAGCGCCCCCACCAGGACGACCGCAAGGGCGACCTGCAAGCCCACCCGCGGCGCCCGGGCGTCGGCTTCGGGGTCGGGCTCCGCCTCGGGCTCTACCTCGGGTGCGGGCTCCGGCTCGGTGGTGCCGGTCTCCACGTTTCCCCCACGATCACCAGTCACCGGCGGACCCTATCCCCGTCGGCGCCCGTCCGCACCGGAATTCCCCGACCCCGAGGCCGGCCCCGAGGCCGGCTCCGAGGCCGGCTCCCACCCGCGTGGGGACGACGTTTGACTTCCTCCCTGCCCTAAAGGGACGGGGATTCCGGCCGCGCGTGCCGCGCGGGGGCTTCGCCCCGTGCGTGTGCGCGTCGCCGGTGGTTGGC
>NZ_JBIWAQ010000034.1:0-61228 GCF_044760155.1 Kitasatospora sp. NPDC098652 | reverse complement strand
GATTTTCAGACCGCCAACGGCGAGCACCCCCCACCATGAGGGTCGGCGGTCTGAAAATCACCCAGCCCCCGGAGCGCCCACCCCCGGAACCGCCCCCGGACCCACCCACCCTCCCGAAAGCCCACCCCCCAACCAAAGCCCCGCGCAGCGGCACCCCCCGCCACTCGGCGCCCCCACCACCCCCCACACGACGGGGAACGCCCCCCACTTCGCGCCCCGAAGCCGGATTGTCACCCGCGCGGACTAGGCGCAGGCTGGCAGGAGGGCCAGCAACGCGGCCCGCCCCGGTCGGCCGCGGAACCGATGACGGCCGCCGGTCAGGCACGAGGGGCAGAGCAATGGCACGCGGGAAGCTCTGGGGCTACGTCGCGTCGGGGGCCCGGGCGCTCGGCGCGCTCGGCACGCTCGGCGGCGCGGGCGGCGTCGGACGCAAGGACAGCGGGGGCAGCAGGGGCACTGCGGAGGGGCTCGGCCCGTACCCGCCGTTCTCAATGGCCGGCCCCCGGCCGCTGTCCCGCACGGAACTGGACCGGCTGAGCTGGACCGGCCGCCAGGCCGGGTGCGAGCCCCAGGCGCGGCACGTACAGGTCTCCGAGGTGGTGCGCCGAGTGGTGCGCGGCGGCGGCCGGGCGGCGGCCGTCACGGTGCGGCTGGCGCCGGGCCTGCCGGTGGTGGCCGGGGACGCGCGCCGGATGGAGGCCGCGATCGCCGGGCTGCTGGACCACGCGATCCGGCGCAGCCCGCTGGGCGGCCGGGTGCTGGTCCGCGCGGACGTCAGGCGCTCGGGCCCGTCGGCACCCCGCGCCGCGGCCGGGCGCGGCGTGACCGGGCACCGCACGGCCGGACACGGCCGGGAGCGAGTGGAGATACGAATCTCCGACCGCGGTTCGTACGAGCCGCCCGAGGCCCACGACTGGCTGCTGGCGGGCGTGCGGAGCACCGGACCGGTGGGACCGGCGCTGCACAGCCTGGTGCTCGCGGCCGGCGGCCGACTCGCGGTGGAGCCGACCCCCGGTGGCGGCATGACCGTCGTCCTGCTGCTCGCGGTCGCCTACGACTAGCCACCCCCTCCACCCACCGCCCCCGGCCACCCACCGCCCAGCGAAGAACCCACCGCCCAGCGAACACCGCTCCCCGAACCTAGACTTGCCCCATGCCCCGGCTCAACGACCAGGTCAGGGAGCTGCTCCAGGAGTACGCCGACCTGATCAACATCACCGGCGGGGACGCCTTCCGGGCCCGCGCCTACGAGAAGGCCGCCCGGGCCGTCGGCGGCCACCCCGAGGACCTGGCCGGTCTGGACGTCAAGGGACTCCAGCAGATCCCCGGCGTCGGCAAGTCCACCGCCGAGAAGATCGCCGAGTACCTCGCCGGCGGGAAGATCGCCGCGCTGGAGGCCCTGCGCGCCGAGATCCCGTCCGGCGTACGGGAGATGATGGCCGTCCCCAGTGTCGGCCCCAAGCGCGCCCTCTCCCTGTACCGGGACCTCGGGATCGGCTCGGTGGACGAACTCGCCGACGCGATCCGCGCCGACAGGCTGTCCGGTGTGGCGGGCTTCGGCGAGCGCAGCGGCGAGAAGATCCTGCACGGCATCGAGCTGATGCGGCAGTCCGGCGGCCGGACCCTGCTCGACGCCGCCACCGAGCTGGCCGAGCAGCTGGTCGAGGCGCTGTCCGCCGTGCCCGGCTGCACCCGCTGCGCGTACGCGGGCTCGCTGCGCCGGATGCGCGAGACGGTGGGCGACATCGACGTGCTGGCGACCGCCGCCGACTCGGCCCCGCTGATGGCCGCGCTCACCGAACTCCCGTACGTGGCCGAGGTGATCGGCAGCGGGCCGACCAAGACCTCGGTCCGCACCACCGGGGGGATCCAGGTGGACCTGCGGGTCGTGCCCGAGGAGGACTGGGGCGCCGCCCTGGTCTACTTCACCGGGTCGAAGGCGCACAACATCAAGTTGCGCACGCGGGCGGTGCGGGCCGGCCTCAAGCTCTCCGAGTACGGGCTGTTCGAGGTGGCCGGCGACACCGGAAAAACCTCGAAGAAGCAGCAGAAGAAGCAACAGCAGGGGGGCGCCAAGGTCGTGTCCGCGACCGAGGAGGAGGTGTACGCGGCGCTCGGACTGCCCTGGATCCCACCGCCGCTGCGCGAGGACCGGGGCGAGATCGAGGCCGCGCTGAACGGTGAACTCCCGGAGCTGATCCAGGAGTCGGACCTGCGCGGCGACCTGCACACCCACACCGACCTGACCGACGGCCTGGCCACCCTCACCGAGATGATCGACACGGCGGCGGCCCGCGGCTACTCGTACTACGCCGTCACCGACCACGCGCCGGACCTGGTGATGCAGCGGATGACCGACGAGAAGATGCTGGCCCAGCGCGAGGAGCTGCGCCGACTCGCCGACCGTCACAGGAAGTTGCGCCTGCTGCACGGCACCGAGCTGAACATCGGCCCGGACGGCGGGGTGGACTGGCCGCCCGAGTTCCTGGCCGGCTTCGACGTCTGCGTGGCCTCCGTCCACTCGCACTTCACCCTGGACCGCGCTGCTCAGACCCGCCGGCTGATCCGGGCCTGCGAGAACCCGTACGTCCACGTCATCGGCCATCTCACCACCCGACGGATCGGCCGGCGCGGGCCGATCGACGTCGACCTGGACGCGGTGTTCGCGGCCGCCGCCCGCACCGGCACCGCGATCGAGATCAACAGCTCCCCGCAGCGCCTCGACCTGCGGGACGAGGACGTGCTGCGGGCCAAGCGGCACGGTGTGCGCTTCGCGATCGACAGCGACGCCCACGCCACCGGCCACCTCGGCTACCCGCGCTTCGGCATCGGCACGGCGCAGCGCGGGTGGCTCACCGTCGACGACGTGGTCAACGCCTGGACGTGGCAACGCTTGAAGCAGTTCCTCCGCAAGGACGCACTACGGAAGTAGTGCCGCCCTAACACCCCCCGAGCGAAGCCCCCGGTGAGGCCAGCACCCGGGCCGCGCTGCGGTGCCCGAGCCCCGCCGCCAGGTGCAGGTCCCCGGTGTCCAGGAACCCGGCCAGGAAGCCCGCCGCGAAGGCGTCCCCGGCCCCGGTGAGGTCCCGCACCTCGGCGACCGGCGGCACCGGCACGGTGAACAGCCCGTCCGCCGGAACGTCCACGGTGGTCGGCCCGGCACCCGCCTTGGTGACCACCGTCGAGGCCGCCAGCCGGGCCCGCTGCGGCCCGGGCAGGCCGTCCACCAGCAGCCCGAGGTAGGCGGACTCGGAGCGGTTGGCGAACACGAAGGTGGGCGCCAACTCGGCCAGCAGGGCGAGGAAGCGCTCCCTCCCGTACTGCTCCAGCATCCCGGTGGAGGAGGCGTCCACCGAGGTGGTGCCGCCCGCCTGCCGGACCCGGTCGAGCGCGTCGACCGCCGTCCGCCCGACCGGCTCGCCGTCGAAGGAGTAGGCGGGCACGTGCAGGTGGGTCAGTCCGCTCAGCCAGTCGTCCGGGACGCGTTCCAGCAGCTTGGCGGCGCCGCGGTCGGGCAGCATGGTCCGTTCGCCGTCCCGGTCGATCAGCACCACGATGCTGCCGGTCCGGCCGTGCCGCTGCACCCGGACGTCCACACCGTGGCCGCCGAGTTCGGCCACCATGGCGTCCCCGACGGTGTCCGCGCCGACGCAGCCGAGGAACCGGGCCGGGTACTGGCCGGCGGCGAAGCAGGCGACGTTGGCCGCGCTGCCGCCGCGCCGCCGGAAGACCTGGGCACCGGAGTCGGTGCCGTGGCGCAGCGGCCCGTCGACCCAGACCACGATGTCCTCGACGAGGTCGCCGAGCACCCCCAGCACGGGTCAGGCCCCGGCGGTCGCGGCGGCGGACCCGTCGGTCCGGTCACTCCCGCCGGCCCCGCCGGCCGTGCCGACCAGGGCCGCCAGGGCGGCGGCGATCTCGCCGCCGAGGCGGACGTTGCCGCGGTAGACCTCGACGTTGACCTCCAGGCTGCGCCCGCCGGTGTCGCGCTGGATGTGGTCGAGCAGGAACGGGGTGGAGGCGTTGCCGGTGATGCCGCGGCGCTCGGCCTCCGCCCAGGCGCGGGCCAGGATGCCGTCCAGCTCCTCCGGCGGCAGCTGCTTGGCCGGGTCGACCGGGTTGGCGATCAGCACGGCCTGCGGCAGGTCGAGCCGGTCGCGGGCGTCGATCACCGCGGCCGCCTCCGCCGCGGACTGCACAGCGAAGTTGATCTCGTGGCCGGAGTCGGTGACGTAGAAGCCGGGGTACTTGGTGGTGCGGTAGCCGATGACCGGGATGTTGAGGGTCTCGAAGCGCTCCAGGGTGGCCCGGATGTCGAGGATGGACTTCACCCCGGCGCTGATCACGGTGACCGGGGTGGCAGCCAGGGTGGTCAGGTCGGCGGACTCGTCGAAGCTCTCGGCGGCGCCGAAGTGGACGCCGCCGAGACCGCCGGTGGAGAAGACCCGTACGCCCGCGCGGTGGGCGAGGAAGGCGGTGGCGGCGACGGTGGTGCCGCCGTGCCGGCCGAGCGCGGCGACCACCGGCAGGTCGCGCAGGCTGACCTTGTCCAGGCCGTCGGTGGCGGCGAGTTCGGTGATCTGTTCGGTGCTCAGGCCGACGGTGGGGACGCCCGCGTGCACGCCGATGGTGGCCGGGACTACGCCCGCCGCGCGCAGCTGCTGCTCGGCCTCCAGCGCGACCGCCAGGTTGCGGGGGCGCGGCAGGCCGTGGGTGAAGATCGTCGACTCCAGGGCGACCACGGGACGCCCGTCGGCGACGGCCCGGGCGACCTCCTCGGAGATCTGGATGGCGGGGGTGCTGGCGGGCTGTCCGGTCATGGCGGGAGCTTCCTGTGAGATGCCACTGCGGTGGGGCAACGTGACGCTCAGCGTATGGACGGTTCGGATCGGAAACCAGAATGAGTCCTGGGGTTTCCGATAGCCGCTCAACTATTGGTTCGCACTAGGATGACCCGCATGGGCTTCACCTTGCGACAGCTTGAGGTCTTCCTGACGGTCGCCGAGACGCTGCACTTCGGCCGGGCCGCCGAGCGGCTGCACATCTCGCAGCCGACGGTCAGCCAGGAGGTCGCCCGGCTGGAGCGGACGGTCGGTGTCGAGCTGTTCGACCGCAGCCGCCGCTCGGTCGCGCTGACCGAGGCGGGCGAGGTGATGGCGGCCGAGAGCGCGAGGCTGCTGGAGCAGGCCGGGGCGATGCTGGCGCGGGTCCGGCTGCACGAGGAGTCCCGGCTGGGGACGGCGCGGATCGTCGCCTCCCCGAGCGTGGTGAACCGGCTGCTGCCCGCCGTGGTCAGCCGGGCCGAACAGGAGCTGCCCGCGCTCGACACCGCCGAACTCGCCGTCGACACCGGCCAGGTCTCCGCCACCCTGGCCGGGGAGCTCGCCGACATCGGCCTCGGCCGCTTCCTGGAGGACGTCCCCGGCTACCGGCTGGAGCGGATCGCCGACGAGCCGGTCCGGGTCGCCCTCGGCCGGGACCACCCACTGGCCGGCCGGACGGCCCTGCGGCTGGCCGAACTGCGCGACCTGCCCCTGCTGTTGTGGCCGCGCGAGCAGCACCCCCGGTACTACGACCACGTGCTGGGCCTGTGCGCGGAGCACGGCGTCGACCCGCCGGTGCTGGTCAGCCCACCGCGGATCGTCGGCTCCCGGCTCTACCTGCTCGCCCGCAACCGCGCCTTCTCGCTGGTGCCCGGCTCGATGACCGGCCACCTCACCGAGGACGTGGCCACCGTACGGCTGGACGGCCGGGCCACCCTGCCGCTGGAGATGCAGTGGCGCACGGACGACCGCCGACCCCCGCTGGCGACGCTGCGCAACCTGATCCGCCAGGAGGCCGCGGCCCTGGAGGAGTGGTAGGCCCGACCGCCCACCGTCCCGACCGCTCATCACCCCCCGCCGGACCCGACCGACGCCCCCGCGGAGGGCCCCGGAGGGCCCGAAAGCAACTCTTGACGGTCACATGCCACCGCCGGAAGGATGCCCGGGACACCCACCCGGCCCGTCGCGCGCCGACGGGCCGCCCGACCCCGGGGACCCACCTTGGCCCTGCTCCCCCGGCGCTCCCCGCGCCCCCTGCTGCGCCGCCTCGCCGGACTGCTCGGCGCCACCGCCCTCACCCTCGCCGGCACCCTGACCGCCGCCGCCCCGGCCCACGCCGACTTCGGCAGCGACTACCACGACCCGGTCACCGCCACCAAGCCGCTCACCCGCCCCGACACCCGCTCCTGCACCGTCGAGGTGATGCACGACCGGGAGTTCCGCAACGGCTACGGCAACCCGCCCGACACCCCGTACACCGCCACCCTCACCCCGCCCGCCGACTGCGCCGGCCCCTGGTCCGCCGTGGTCCTGGACCTCCACGGGCAGGTCGCCGGGCGGCAGTTCGACCGGATCTTCAGCGTCCGCGTCGGCGGCGTCGAGGTCCTGCTGTCCTCCACCCCGGAGCCGTCCCACGACGGCATCCAGTGGAACGTCGAACGCGACCTCACCCGCTACGCCCCGCTGTTCGCGGCCGGACCGCAGCCGTTCGCGCTCGACCTCGCCAACGTCACCGACACCACCTACACCGGCGTCTACCAGGTCTCGGCGAGCCTGACCTTCTACACCGCGAACGACCGCTGGCCCGCCGCCCACGGCGCCGACCAGGTCCTCACCACCGGCCCGTTCTCGCTCACCCAGGCCGCCCCGGGCACCGCGGGGGACCTCACCTTCCCGCAGAACCTGCAAGGGCTCACCGCCGAGGTGTACGCGCGGGGTGGCGGCGCCTGCGAGGAGTTCGCCTACGCCTCCGCGCCGGACGCCTTCGTCGCCGCGAACCCGTCGATCGGCGCCTGCGGCAAGGGCCCGTTCCGCGAACTGAGGCTGACCGTGGACGGCCGGGTGGCCGGCGCCGTCTGGCCGTACCCGGTGATCTACACCGGCGGCTGGGACCCGCTGCTGTGGCGGCCGGTCCCCGGCGTCTTCGCCTTCGACCTGCCCGCCTACCGGCTCGACCTCACCCCGTACGTCGGCCTGCTGCTCGACGGGCGGCCGCACCGCGTCGGCATCGCGGTGAACGCCTCCGAGGCGCAGAGCAACGACGTCTGGACCGGCCAGGTCAACCTGTTCGCCGAGGTCGACCACGGCACCACCCGTACCTCCGGGCAGCTCACCGACCACCGGGTCGCCCCCGAGGCCGCCGTCACCACCCAGTTCGCCGACCACGGCGGCGGCAGCGGCGACTGGACCGTCACCGCCACCCGGCACGACCTGGCCCGCGGCTGGGTGCAGACCTCGCACGGCCGGATCACCACCGAGGTCCGCGACGACCTCACGTTCAGCTCCGCCCAGCAACTGCGCGACAGCGGCAACGACGTGACGCTGCACAACGGCACCGACCTCACCCGCACCACCGCCACCTGGGGCGGCGGACCGCACCGCACCACCACCGTGCACGAGGGCGAACCGCTGGACGTCACCTACAAGGTGACCCACGACGCGGCCGGGAACACCGACCAGAACACCGCGATGGACCTCGGCTACCACCGCGAGGCCACCACCGCGACCGGCGGCCACGTCACCGGGCGCAGCACCGTGGACCACACCCTGCGACCCACCGCGACCCGCCACGACGGCGACCGCACCGTCCGGACCGGCAGCAGCACCGAGGACTACCGCAGCACCGGACCGGACGGGCCGTACCACCGGACGCTGAGCTTCGTGGACGGGTGGCCGAAGCCCTGAGGCCTCCCTCTGCCCCGACTTGCGAAATCCGCCCGATTTCGGGCCGTTCACCCCTGGTGCACGGCTCGTAGGAGGCGCATGATGGGAGGTGGACCTGCGAGGTAGCTGAAGGAAGTTCGACCGCAGGAGGCAGTGGCGACAGGTCGAGACGGATCAGGGTCTGCCGCTGGTACTACCTCGGTCGACGATCGAACTACCGGCCGGAGGACGTGACGTCCGGAGGCCACCCCCACCTCGCAGGTTCCCCGCGTCCACGGAGCTTCCCCTCGCTCCGTGGACGCGTCCTGCCGTCCGCTACCGCGGCACCGGGTACCCCGCCTCCCAGGCGTGCACCGCGATCCCGACCCGGTTCGACACGCCCAGCTTGCGCTGGATGCTGGCCACGTGGGTCTTCACCGTGCCCGCGGAGATGAACAGTTGGGCCGCGATGTCGGCGTTGGTGCGGCCCGCCGCGACGTGACCGGCGATCTCCACCTCCCGCTCGGTCAACGGCACCGCCACCCCCACCCCGGCCGGGCGCGCGGGCCGCCGCGGCGCCGTCACGTGCTGGAGCAGCCGCACCGTGACCGACGGGCTGATCAGGCTCTCCCCGTCCGCCGCCGCCCGCACCGCCTCGGCCAGCAGGGCCGGGCCGGAGCGCTTCAACAGGAAACCGGAGGCGCCGTGCCGCAGCGCCGGGTAGACGTACTCGTCCAGGTCGAAGGTGGTCAGCACCACCACCCGCACCGAGCCGGACAGTCGCCTGGTCACCTCCAGCCCGTCCAGCCGCGGCATCCGGATGTCCACCAGCGCGACGTCCGGCCGCAGTTCGGCCGCCAGCTCCAGCGCGGCGACCCCGTCGACGGCCTCGCCCACCACCTCGATGTCCGGCTGGGCGTCGAGGATCCGCCGCACACTCCGCCGGACGGCCTCCTGGTCGTCCGCGACCAACACCCGGATCACCCGCGGGCACTCACCGTTCGCACTCGTCACACCGGGCAGTCTCCCGCACCGACCGGCGGGCGGGAAAACTCACGCCGCCGGTCCGGCGCGGTTCACCTCCGCCCGGTGAAGCCGACCGCCATGAGCGCTTCCGGTGGGCGTCCGCCCGTCACCCCCTCCGTCAGCCGGCGCGGGCTCCCGGCCGGGGCGACCGGCCTGAGCCTCGGCGGCGCCGTCTCCCTCTCCGGCATCGCGGCCGCCCCCGCCAGCGGGGGCGCGGGCCCTAGATCTGCGTCCACCCGCCGCGCGCGAGGAGCGCGATGGGGCCCGCCACGAGCAGGGCGGCGAAGACCGTCCCCACCGAGCCGCGGTCGCGCCGGCCGGCGAGCAGCAGCATGACGCCGGACGGGAAGGCGAAGACGAACACCGGCAGCGGGAGCAGCACGTACGGCACCGAGCAGACGGCCTCGATGCCGAACTGGAACCAGCCGACAGCGAGGCAGGCACGCCGGAAGCTCGGCTCGCGCGGTACGGCCAGGGGCAGCACGGTCATCGCGAGGAATCCGACGTACAGGCCCCAGAACCACGCGCTGTCGGGCCTCGACGACAGGCCCGCGACGGCATACGGCACCCAGGCGACACCGGCCAGGGCGACGAGGATCCGCCCGCTCGGTCTGACCCGGCCGCGGACGGGGCCGGTACGCGGCTCCCCCGACCGGTCGGCGAACGCGGCCCCGGCCGCGAAACCGGGCTGCGCCGGCAGCAACTTGCTCATCCCTACCCCCTGAGAACAACCCTGAGAACGGTCTCGAGAACGGTTCCGAGAACGATTTGAACGTGTTCAACATAGCGCTCCGACCGTCCCCCGGAAAGCCCGGCGGCGCCCCTCGCTACCGCCCCGGCAGGGTGCAGCACACCTGCCAGCCCGACGGGCCGAACGGGCCGCAGGTCAGGGTGCCGCCGTGGGCGGCGGCGCGGGCCGCCAGGCCGACCAGCCCGGTACCGCCCGCGCCGGGGCGGCGGCGCAGCCGGGGCCGTCGGGCGGCCGGCCCGCCGGTGTCGCCGACGGTCACCCGTACCGCCCGGCCGTTCGGCTCGGCGGCCACCCGGACCGTCACCGCGGTGGCCTGCGGGGCGTGTCGGCGGACGTTGGTCAGGGCCTCCAGGACCACGGCGTACGCGGTGGCCTCGGCCTCGGCGGCGAGCAGTCCGACGGCCTCCGGGGCGAGCTCCACGGTGGCGCGCGGGCCACCCGTCGTACCGAAGCGCTCCACCAGCTCCGGCAGGTCGGCCAGCCCGACCCGGCGGGTGGTTCCGGCCGTCGCCCGTCCTTCGCGCAGCGCACCGACCATCTCGTCCATCGAGTCGAGCGCCCGCAGCCCCGCCTCCTCCAGGCGGCGCAACAGGGCGGCCGTCTCCGCCGCCTCCTGGCCCGGGAGTTGGCCGGCCTGGGCCTCCAGCACGATGCCGGTGATCTCGTGGGCGACGAAGTCGTGCAGCCCCCGGGCGACGTCCAGCCGCTGCTCGCGCCGCGCCCGCTCGAGGGCGCGCTCCCGGCGGACCTCCAGCACCCGCAGGTAGAGGCCCGCCCCGGCCACCCCGAGCACCGGCAGCAGCGAGAACAGCACGCCGGCCACCGGCCCGGCCGCACCGCCCTGCGGCATCCGGAGCACGGAGCGCAACGGGAGCACCACGGCCGCGAGACCGACCAGCCCGCCGACCGGCCCGGCCCAGCGCTCGGGCAGCCGGCGGACGGCCCGGTACAACACGCCCAGCAGCGCGAGCCATTCGAGGGGCAGCCAGAACACGGGCAGCCGGTACGGCCCCGGGTAGCCCAGGTCGACCAGCAGCGAAACCCCGGCCGCGCCGGCCGCTGCGGCGGCGAGGGTGACCCTGCCGACCGGCCAGGGCAGCAGCGCCACCACGGCGGCGAGCGCGGCCGTCAGGGCGAGCAGCAGGGCCGGCCCACGGTCCCCCGGGTGAGCCAGCACGACGGGCGCGAGCAGCAGCAAAGCGGCGACGACGGCGGGCCGATGGCGGCGCCGGGCAGGGCGGGACTGACGGTCGGTGCGCACACCGCCGAGCCTACGGGCAGCTCTCCCGGGGGAGGCCCGCTCCTCCCCGCGTAGGAGGCAACTCCCCTCCGCAGCGGGAGGTCCGGGCGGCCCGGCCGGGCCAGACTGGATGCCGTCGGACCAACCCCGCACCGGAGGGCCGAGCACCGTGGATCTCCGACCGCCAGGGCGCGGTAGCGTTCATCCGCACGACGGGCGCAGCGGCCGCCGTGCCCGGCTGACCACCGCCCGACCGGGGCCTCCGGCGCCGACCTCCGGCCTCCGACCGGGGCGGGGCGGCGCGTCACCAGCCGCCGTCCGAACCTCGGCCCCCTGGAGGACCAGATGCACCCCGACCGCCCGATCCCGCCCGGGCCGACCGAAGCCGGCGTGGGGTTCAACGACCTTACCGGGGAGGGCCGTTGAACCCCGCGCCCAAACAGCAGCCGGCCGGACAGCCGCAGGCGGAACAGCCGCAGGCCGGACTGTCGCAGACAGAACGACAGCAGCCCGACTACGCCCGACTCGCCACCCTCGGGCCGTACTTCGCCCTCGACACCGCCCCCGCCGGCCCTCCGCCACCCGGTTTCCGCCGGCTGCCGGAGCTGTACGGCACCGGCCCGGACGCGCCGCTCGCCACCCGGATCCAGGTGGTGGCCCAGCGCCTGGGCACGACCGAACTCCGGGTCGCCGCCTCGATCCTGCACCTCGGCCTGGCCGCCCGCTTCTGGTCGGTGGGCATCGGCTCGGCCGTCCTGCTGGGGACGGTCCCGACCCTGGAGCGCGCCTGGGTACGGATCCCGGACCAGGGACCGATCGACCTCTGGACGCCGCCGGAACCGCTCCGCCCGGAGCCCGGGGAACTCGTCGATCAGCTCCACCGCTCCGTCCTGATCGGGCAGTTGGAGCCACTGGCCGCAGCAGTGCGGGCCGCCGTGCCGCTCTCGGCACGCCTGCTGCGCGGCAACGCGGCCTCCGCGCTGGCCGGGACGCTCCGGGTGCTGAGCGCCCGAGAGTCGCTCCCGGCACGGGAGTTGGTCACCCAGCTGCTGGACCGCCCGCCACTGACGGGCTCCGGCACGCTGCGCACCGGCCCGCGCGGGGCCGCGTTCCGCCGGACGAGTTGCTGCCTCTACTACCGGATCGGCCCGGGCGCCGGGCTCTGCGGGGACTGCTGCTTCACCCGGCCGCCGGCCCGCCGGGAGCCGCCCGGCACCGCCTGAGGCCCGCACCCGGCTTGTCCAGAGCCGGGTACGGGCCGCTTGTTCCCCACCCGGTTCCGATGCCCTCGCACCGGGTGAAGTCCCTTCGGGCGTACGGTCCTCAGACCGCGACCGCCTCCTCCATCTCCTCCTCGGCCTCCGCCTCCGCCTCGGTCCGCGCCGCCACCGCGCGGCGCCCCCGGCCCTCGTACGCCGTCGCGGCGACCAGGGCCGCCCCGCCCAGCAGCAGCCAGACCACCAGGGTCAGCACGTGCCCGCCGAGGCCGGCGCCGCCGTCGAAGTACAGGATGTCGCGCGCGCCCTCCAGGTAGCCGGCCCCGGTCCAGAAGCCGTGCAAGGCCCCGAAGAACCCGTTCTGCAGTTCGGGCCGGTAGATGCCGCCGGAGGAGGTGAAGTTGAGCATCACGAACAGCACCATCAGGGTCAGCGTGGTCCACTTCTTCAGGAAGCTGTGCAGGCCGATGCCGATCAGCACGATGCCCGCGGAGTAGAGCCAGCCGAGCGCCCAGACGGCGGCGTAGTCGTGATCGACCACGTGGAAGAGCGGCCCGGCGGTGGCGATCCCGATCACGCTGACCACCAGCGAGACGACCACGCCCACCAGGGCCCGGATCCGCATCGGCAGCCCGGCGCCGGCCGCGCCGATCACCGCGACGCTGGCGTAGGAGCCGATGCTCAGCGCGACCAGCAGGAAGAACAGGCCCTGACCGGTCGGGTCGCCCTCGGCGGGGGTGGTCAGGTCGGTGACGTGCAGCGGGACGCCCTGCTTGTCCGTGACGTTGGTGAACACCGCCGTGGCGGCCACCACCGAGGTGTCGGAGTTGCCCTTGGCCACGATCAGCTCGGGGGTCCTGGCGTCCGGGACGAAGGCGCCGACCAGGTCGCGGTCGCGCAGCAGCTGCTCGGCGGCGGGGCGGTCGGCGACGGTCCGGACGTCCAGCGCGGCACCGGCCTTGCCCTGGATGGTCTGCGCCAGCCCCTGGGCCTGGGGGCCGGAACCGACCACGGCGACCTTGAGGTGGTGGGGCTCGGGCTGGTGGAAGGCGCCCTGGTAGGCGAGGGCCATGCCGAGGCACATCAGCAGTGGGGTGAGCAGGTGGACGGCGAGGTGCTTGAGCGAGTGGCCCGGGGTGGGCGCTGCGGTGAGGGTCTGGGGTGTGCTCATGGCGTTCGTACCGTCCTCCGGCGATCTCTTCGATGACGATGGCAAATACAACCAATACCGGTGGTAAATGCAACCATCTATGGATGTAGCTTACAACTATCAGACGCGGATCGAAAGCTGCCCGGAAGCCGGGCCGCCGAAGAATGCCCCGGCGGCCCGGCTCAGACCCGGCTCAGACCCTACTCAGGCCCGGCTCAGGCCTGGCTCACCCCAGCTCGAACACCCCGTACGAGAACCCCTCGGCCCGCAGCTCGCCGTCCACGACCCGCACCCCCTGCACCTCCAGCGGCCGCACCGCACCCCCGCCCGGGAGGTCCGCCAACCGGACCGTCCCCGGTTCCCGGCGCGGGTTCACCGCCACCAGGTACCGCCCGGACCGCACGTACACCAGCGGGTACCCGGCCTGCCGTACCTCCACCCCGCCGGAGGCGCCCAGCCCCGGGTGGGCGCGGCGCAGCGCGATCAGGCGCCGGACGGTGTGCAGCAGCGAGGTCGGATCGGCGCGCTGGGAGAGCACGTCCGGGCGGTGCGGGTCCGGGTCCGGCGGCAGGTAGCACCGCTCGGGCGCGGCCGTCGAGAACCCGGCCGAGGGGCCCGGCGTCCACTGCATCGGGGTCCGCGACCCCGCCCGGTTGAAGCGCGGGCCGAGCATGCTGCCCTCGACGTCCGGCAGCCCGGGCAGGTAGCGCATGCCGATCTCGTCGCCGTAGTACACGGCGGGCAGGGTCGGCCAGGTGAGCAGGAAGGCGAAGGCGGGGGCGAGTTGCTCCCCGGAGCGCGGGGCGGTGGCCAGCCGGGAGAAGTCGTGGTTGGCGGTGGGCAGCACGATGTGCCCGTTGCCCTCGGTGAGTTCGGCGGCGGAGCGCCAGGCGTCCAGGAAGGTCCGCGGGGTGCCGCGCCCCTCGGCCTCGAAGTAGCACGGGCCCTGCTGCCAGAACTCCTCGACCGTCCCACCGCCGTTGTTCCACAGCGAGCGCAGCGGGAGGCCGTGGTCGTCCCCGCCGAAGTGCAGGAAGAAGTCGGCGTGGAACCCGGCCGCGACGGCGGCGGCCGGTTCGCCCCACTCGGCGAACAGCGCGGCCTCGGGGTGGGTGCGGTCCAGCCAGTCGCGCAGCTCGGTCCAGAGCTTGGCGGTCTCCACCCGGCCCGGGTCGTCCTTGACCAGCGAGTACGCCATGTCCACCCGGAAGCCGGCCACGCCGAGGCCCAGCCAGTGCGCCATGATGTCGCGCAGGGCCGCCCGGTTGGCGCGCGGGCCCTCGGCGTCCACCGGCTGCCGCCACGGCTCCGACGAACTCGAGCGCGCGTAACCGAAGTTGAGGGCCGGCTGACAGTCGAAGAAGTTCGGCCGGTACCAGCCCGGCCGGCTCCCGGGCGAGGCGACGAAGCCGTCCACCGGCCGCTCGGACCAGATGTAGCGTTGGTCGGCCGGGTCCTCGGCGGAGGCCAGGAACCAGGGGTGGCGGTCGGAGGTGTGCCCGGCGACCAGGTCCAGCAGGATCCGGATGCCCTTGCCGCGCGCGGCCTCGACCAGCGCGACCAGGTCCTCGGTGCGGCCGTAACGCGGGGCCGGGGTGAGGTAGTCGGTGACGTCGTACCCGGCGTCGCGGAACGGCGAGGCGAAGCAGGGGTTGAGCCAGACGGTGTCCACGCCCAGCCAGGCGAGGTGGTCGAGGTGCTCGGTGATGCCGGCGAAGTCGCCGATGCCGTCGCCGTCGGAGTCCGCGAAGGACTGCGGGTAGATCTGGTAGAGGACGGCGTCGGCCAACCAGTCGGGGCCGGGGCGGGTCGAGGTCATGGGGCGGGTCCTCCTGTCGGGTCCGGGGGCCGCCCGGGCCGGTGGCCGAGGGGCCCGGGGTGATCCGGGTGCCATCGATTCTCGTCCGATCCCGTCCGTCCCGACAGCCCGCCGTGCACCTTCACCGAACCGCCGCCGGACCGCCGCCGGAGCGACGCCGGGGCCGATGGCGGGCCGACCCGGCGCGAACCCCGCTCCGCAGGAGCCGCTACGTTCCCGCCGCGCAGGCCCGGGTGAACGCCCGGGCCCGCCTGGTGATCTCCGCCCAGTCCCCCGCCTCCACCACGGCCGGGGGCACCACGTCCGTCCCCGCGCACACCGCGAGCGCCCCCTGGGCCAGGAACTCGGCCGCGTTGCCCGCGTTCACCCCGCCCGAGGCCACCAACGGCACGTCGGGGTACGGGCCGCGCAGGTCCTTGAAGTAGCCGGGGCCGAACGACCGGGCCGGGAAGATCTTGACGGCGGCCGCCCCCAGGTCGACCGCCCGGGCCACCTCGGTAGGGGTCAGTGCCCCGAGCACCACCGGCACCCCGCGCGCCCGTCCGACCTCGGCGACCTCGGGCCGGCAGCCGGGGGTGACCAGGAAGGAGGCCCCGGCGTCGATCCCCCGCCCGGCCTGCTCGGCGGTCAGCACCGTACCGACGCCGACCCGCCACCCGGCCGCCGATGCACGCTCCAGATGGTCCGTCACCTTCGGTGTGGTGTAGGTGAATTCGGTGAGGTTGATGCCGCCCTCGGCGAGTGCGGCGCACAGTGCGGCGGCGTCCGGGATCCGGGGTGCGCGGACCACCGCGATCACCGGGTCGTTCCGCAGCTCGGAGAGTGCGTTCGTGCTGTGCACAGCGTTCGTGGCGTTCATCGGGCCACCGTTCCTCGATCGGTGCGGCGCAGGGCGCGCCCCGGCCGGGCGCCGGTGGTGCGACCCTGCCGGACGACGGCGGTGCCGTTGACGTACACGTACTCGATCCCCTCGGCGGGCAGCCGGGGTTGCTCGAAGGTGGCGGTGTCCCGGACCCGTTCGGGGTCCAGCAGCACCAGGTCGGCGTGGTACCCGGGGGTGATCCGGCCGCGCCGGTCCAGCCCCAGCCGGGCGGCGGGCCGGCCGGTCATCCGGGTGATCGCCTGCTCCAGGGTGAGCACGCCCAACTCCCTTCCGTAGTGGCCGAGGTAGCGCGGGAAGGTGCCCCAGGCGCGCGGGTGCGGCCGGGCCCCGACGAGCAGCCCGTCGCTGCCCACGGTGTGGGCGGGGTGGCGCATCACCGCCCGGACGTTCTCCTCGTGCCCGACGTGCTGGAGCACGGTGGTGGCCAACTCGTCGCGACGCAGCAGGTCGAGGAAGAGCTCCGTCCCGCCGACCCCCCGCTCGGCGGCCAGGTCGGCGACCGTCCGGCCGACGGTCGGCGCGAGGTCGGCCGCGCGAACGCCGGAGATCTGGACGGTCGCCCAGTCGGCGACCACGCCGTGGCAGCCGTCGCTGCCGGTCCGCTCCATCGCGTACCGGATCCGCTCGCACGCGGCCGGGTCCGCGAGCCGGGCCAGGGTGGCGCCGGGGCCGCCCTCGGTCGCCCAACTCGGCAGCAGGGCGGCCAGGGTGGTGGAACCGGGCAGGTAGGGGTAGCTGTCCAGGGTGAGGTCGACGCCGTCCGCGAGCGCCCGGTCGACCAGTTCCAGGAACTCGCCGGCCCGGCCCCGGTTGACGCCGAAGTTCATCGTGGCGTGGGTCAGGTGCAGCGCACAGCCGGACCGCCGGGCGATCTCCACCATCTCCGCGTAGCCCGCCAAGGCGCCCTTCCCGTACGAGCGCTGGTGCGGGGCGTGGAAGCCGCCGTAGGCCGCGACCACGGTGCACAGCGCGACCAGCTCGGCGGTGTCGGCGTACATCCCAGGGGTGTAGCTGAGGCCGCTGGACATGCCGACCGCCCCGTCCAGCAGGCCCTGCGCCAACACCTGGCGCATCCGGTCGAGTTCGGCCGGGGTGGGCGGGCGGTTGTCCCAGCCCATGGCGAGCATCCGCAGCGCGCCGTGCGGGACCAGGTAGCAGGCGTTGACGGCGACCCGGGTGCGGTCGATCCGGTCCAGGTACCCGCCGACGTCGCGCCAGTCCCAGTCGAAGCCCGCCGGATCGCCGTTCCAGCCGGCCAGTTGGCGGCGCAGCGCGGGCAGGGTGGTGTCGTCCGCTGGGGCGTAGGACAGGCCGTCCTGGCCGAGCACCTCGCAGGTGACGCCCTGGGTGACCTTGGCCGGGTGCTCGGGTTCGAGCAACAGGGCAAGATCTGAGTGGGCGTGCATGTCGATGAAGCCGGGGGCGAGCACCAGGCCGTCGGCGTCCACCACGGCGCCTCCACCGAGGCCCGCACCGATCTCGGTGATCACTCCGTCGGCGATCCGCACGTCCGCCCGGTAGCGGTCGGCGCCCGTCCCGTCGACGACCGTGGCCCCCTTGAAGACCGTCGCACCCTTGACCACGGTCGCCCCGGCGGAGACGGTCGCCCCGCCGGGGCCGGTCGCGCTCTCCCCCGTCGTCATCAGAAGAACGTCCTGACCAGCCCGGTGATCTTCGGCTCGGCCGCGTCCGCCGAGTCCAGCACCGGGATCGCGGTCCACTTGTCGAAGGCCGTGCACGGGTGGGAGACGCCGAGCCGCAGCACCGCGCCGATCGGTGCGAGGTCGCCCGCGTCGCGGAGGAAGGCGTGCTGGTCGTTGAGCGCGGTGATCCGGGCCGCCGTACCGGTCAACGCCACTCCGCCGCGCACCAGTTGCGGCTCGGGCAGGCCTTCGTCGAAGGGCAGGTCGCGCTTGCCCGCGTCCAGCAGCGCGAGTTGCGGCTCGGGCCGGGAGGCCACCCGGGCCCAGCCGTGCAGCGCACCGCGGAACGGGGTCGGCCCGCCGCCCCGGGCGAGCGGGGAGATGCCCCGGTAGAACCCGTCGTCGTGGGCGATGTACGCGCCCGAGCGGAGCACCACCAGCGCCTCCGGCAGGGCGGCCAACTCCTCGACCACCAGGTCGAAGTAGGCGCTGCCACCGGCCGACACCACCGGCGGCGCGCCGTCCGGGTAGGCCCCGGCGAGCCGGCCGTGCAGCTCGCCGAGCGCTTCCAGGTAGCCGCGGACGGCGGCCAGTCCCTCGGCGGTGGCATCGTGCGCGAGGGCGCCCTCGTAGCCGCCGACGCCGGCCAGCCGCAGGGTGGGGGCGCGCAGCACGGCGGCGGCGACCTCGACGGCGGCGTCCACACCGCGCACGCCGGTCCGCCCGCCCGGGCCGCCGAGTTCGACCAGCACCTCGACCGGCCGCTCGGCCCCGGCGGCGCGCAGCGCCTCGTCCATCAGCCGTACGCCCTCGGTGGAGTCGGTCCAGCAGAGGAAGCCGAAGCCCGGATCGGCGGTCAGTTCGGCGGCGAGCCAGGCGAGCCCGGCCGGGTCGAGCAGGGTGTTGGCGAGCAGGATCCGCCGGACGCCGAAGGCGCGGGCGACCCGCACCTGGGGCAGGTTGGCGAGGGTGATCCCGTGGCTGCCGGCGGCGAGTTGGGCCTGCCAGAGCTCGGGCGCCATGGTGGTCTTGCCGTGCGGGGCGAGCACGACGCCGGCCTTGGCGCACCAGTCGGCCATGGTACGGACGTTGTGGTCGAGCGCGGCTCCGTCGAGGGTGAGCAGCGGGGTGCCGAGGGAGGAGAGGGTCGGTCCGGTGGCGAGCCAGTCGCGGACGGTCCGGCCCCAACTCTCCGGCGGGGCGGCCTTGAACCGCCAGTCGAGGGTCTCGTCGGCCAGCGCCGCGACCGCCCCCTCGGCGATGCCGGGCCCGTCCGCGCCGCTCGCGAAGGTGCCGCTGCTCGCGAAGGTGCCCCTGCTCGCGGAGGTGCCACTGCCCGCGAAGGTCTGCTCCACCGTCTTCCTCCATCCGCCATGTTGCAACATGTGCAACGAGGGTTGCACATGCTGGCAACACGGTTCTAGCATCGGCGCCGGATCACGGTCAACGGAGGTCGAACCCCACCGCCCAAGGTCGACACACCGCCGCCGCAGACGAGGAGCCCAGCAGATGCCGCCACAGGACCACCCGGGGCCCGACCGCCCCGGCCCTCCCCCGACGGCCGTGTGCGTGGGCGAGTCGATGGCTGTGCTCCTGCCCGACCGCCCCGGCCCGCTGGAGTCGGTGGACACCTTCCGGCTGTCCGTCGGCGGCGCCGAGTCCAACGTGGCCGGGGCCCTGGCCGCGCTCGGCGTGCCGACCGCCTGGATCAGCCGGGTCGGCGACGACGGCTTCGGCCGCCGCCTGCTCGCCGAGCTCGCCGCCCGCGGCGTGGACGTCTCCGGCGTCGCCGTCGACCCGCACCGCCCGACCGGCCTCTACCTCAAGGAGGTCGGCGGCACCACCGGCCACCGGCACGACCTCGGCCCCGGCCGCAGCCGGCTGCACTACCATCGGCGCGGCTCCGCGGCCGCCGCCCTCTCCCCCGCACTGCTCACCGACCCGGCCGCCGCCGGCCTGCTGACCGACGCCCGCCTGCTGCACCTGTCCGGCATCACCGCCGCGCTCTCCGACGACTGCCTCGCCCTGCTGCGCGCCCTGCTCGCCGACCGCCGCCCCGGGCGGCTGGTCAGCTTCGACCTCAACTGGCGCCCCGCGCTCTGGCGGGACCGCGACCCGGCCGTACTGCCGCCGCTGCTGGACGCCGCCGACCTGCTGCTGCTCGGCGCCGACGAGGCCCAGGCCGCCTTCGGCACCGACGAGCCCGCCGCACTGCGCCGCCGCTTCCCCTCGCCCGCCACCGTGGTGGTCAAGGACGCCGCCCGGCTGGTCACCGCCCTGGAGCGGGACGGCACCGCCGCCGCCGAACCGGCCCTGACCGTCGAGGTGGTGGAGGCGACCGGCGCGGGCGACGCCTTCGCGGCCGGCTACCTGGCCGGCACCCTCCGCGCCCTGGACCAGCGCCGACGGCTGCGGCTGGGCCACCTGAGCGCGGCCTGCGCGCTGACCGCGCACGGCGACCAGGCCGAGCTGCCGCCCGCCCCGGTGCTGACCGCGCTGCTCGACGCCTCCCCCGCCGACTGGGCCGCCACCCGGGTCAGCGCCGAGGGCATCGACTCCCCGGCCCTACCCGCCGCCCGCCGCTGGCTTCGGACCGGGGCTCAGCCGCCGGTAAGGACACCGGCCCAGACGGCGGCCGGGGCACACGCCGACCGGGCCCGGGCACAATGAGCACCGACCCCCGCCACCCGACCGGAGCACGAGCCCGATGAGTCAGACCGTCACCCGCGCCCTGCGCATCCTCGCCGAACTCGGCGAGGGCGAACGCTCCCTCGACCAGTTGGCCGAGGTCCTCGGCGTGCACAAGACCACCGTGCTCCGGCTGCTCCAGAGCCTGGAGGAGGAACGGTTCGTCTACCGCGACGCGGCCTACCGCTACCACCTCGGCGCCGGCCTGTTCGCCCTGTCCGGCCTCGCCCTGGAGCAGCGCGGCGTCCGCCGGATCGCCGCCCCGCACCTCGCCGAGCTGAACTCCGCCACCGGCCAGACCGTGCACCTGGCGGCCTACGAGGGCGGCGAGGTGGTCTACATCGACAAGTTCGACTCCCGGCACCCGGTCAGGATGTACTCCCGGATCGGCCTGCGCGCCGCCCTGCACAGCGCCGCCGTCTCCAAGGTCCTGCTGGCCGACCTCCCGCTGCCCGTGCGCCGCCGGGTGGTGGCCGGAATCGACTTCACCCCGCACACCGAACGCACCCTCACCACGCCCGAGGCGCTGCTCGCCGAGCTGGAGAAGGTCGCCGCCCAGGGCTGGGCGCAGGACCACGCCGAGCACGAGGCCTTCATCAACTGCGTCGCCGCCCCGATCCGGGACGCCAGCGGCCGGGTGGTCGCCGCCGCCTCCATCTCCGTCCCGGACGTCGTCCTCCCGTACGAGCAGGTGCTGGACCTGCTCCCGCAGCTGCTCGCGACGGCCCGGGCCGTGTCGGCCGACTGCGGCTGCCCCGACCACAATTGACGAACCGCCCCGACCACAACTGACTAACCGTCAGCGAACCTTCACCACCGCAAGGAGCCCCGACCCCGATGTCCTCCGACAAGATCGAGATCCGCACCGACGGCGCCCCGGCCCCCGCCTGGATGTTCTCCCAGGGCGTCCGCAAGGGCCCGATCCTCCAGGTCTCCGGCCAGGGCCCGCAGGATCCGGCGACCGGCGAGTACCTCCACCACGGCGATGTGAAGGCGCAGACCCGCCGCACCCTGGAGAACGTCAAGGCCATCGTCGAGGCCGGCGGCGCCACCATCGAGGACGTGGTGATGTTCCGCGTCTACCTCACCAAGCGCGCCGACTTCCCGCTGATGAACGAGGTCTACGCCGAGTTCATCGAGGAGAACGTCAAGCCCGGCGGGGTGAAGCCGTGCCGCACCACGATCTTCGTCGAACTGCCGCAGGAGCCGATGCTGGTGGAGATCGACGCCCAGGCCGTCGTCGCCTGACCCGCCGCCACGACGCCCCGAGGGTCCGGACGCCACCACGCGCCCGGACCCTCGCCACATCTCCGTCCCCCTTCACGCCTGCACGGCCCCACGCGCCCACTTGCCACACCTCCAGAGGGACATTAGGTTAGGCTCACCTAACCAACAGGAGGTCCGTCCATGAGCCTCACCGCCGGCGACGCCGAGGTGCCCGAGCCCACCACCGCCGAACGGGTCCGCAGCCTGCTCAGCGCGACCTCCTCGCTCACCGTCCGCGCCCTCGGCGAGCACCACGACCTGGACACCCCGGTCTCCGTCCACGGCTCCCGACTGCGCCTGCGCGCCCCGCTGGACGCCCCGCTCGTCGCGGCCCTCGCCAGCGCCACCGCCACCGACGGCCTGGCCGTCGTGCTCGACGTCACCGACGTCTCCCCCGTGGCGGTCCGCGACCGCATCCGGGCCCGGCTCACCCTGGCCGGCCGGCTGCACCTGGCCCACCTCGCCGACGACGGCCTCAGCGTCCACCTCCGGGTCGACGTCGCCCACGCCGTCCTCGCCACCCCGTACGGCACCGGCGCGCTCACCGCCGCCGACCTCGCCCTCGCCGCCCCGGACCCATTGGCCCGGCACGAGGCCGCCCTGCTCACCCACCTGGCCGACGACCACGCCGACGCCCTCGACCTGCTCACCCGGCTGCTCGACCCGGCGCTGCTCACCCACGGCCCGGACATCCGCCCGCTCGCCCTGGACCGCCACGGCCTGGTGCTGCGCCTGGACCACTCGCACGGCCACCGCGACGTCCGCCTGGTCTTCCCCGAACCCGCCCGCGACACCGAGGACTTCGGCCACCGGATGCACGAGCTGCTGACCGCCGCCGAACACGACCTCCCGGCCCGCCGGAACTGACCTCCGCCCGCCCCAACTCGCCCCCCGAGCCGGGAAACGGCAGCGGCCGGCCCGGCCGTACGAGAGTTGTCCCGTACGGCCGGGCCGGCCTTGGGCGTGTCCCGCGCCCAGGTCCACTGGTGCGGCGATCACCCGGTCGAGCGGTCACCCGACATGACCATCCCGGGCGGTCGATTCGCCCCGCATCAGCGGTGGTTCACACGTCCCTGCGGAAGGACCCAAAGGGTCAGAGCGCGACGCCGTGCGCCCGCAGGTAGGCGACCGGGTCGATGTCCGAGCCGTACTCCGGACCGGTACGGATCTCGAAGTGCAGGTGCGGGCCGGTCACGTTGCCGGTCGCACCGGAGAGGCCGAGCTGCTGACCGACGGTGACGGTCTGACCGATGCTCACGCCGATCGAGGACAGGTGCGCGTACTGGGCGTACTTGCCGTCGGCGAGCTTGATCTCGACCTCGTTGCCGTACGCGCCGCCATTGCCGGCCTTCACCACGACACCGTTGGCGACGGCGCGCAGCGGGGTGCCGGTGGCGGCGACGAAGTCCTGGCCGGTGTGGTGGCCGGAGGCCCACATCGAGCCGGCCACGCCGTAGGCCTCACCCAGCACCGGGTTGGCGAGCGGGGCGACGTAGCCCGAGGTGGCGGCGACCGGGGCGGCGGTGACGGCCTGGGCCGGGGCGGCGGTCTGAACCTGGGTCTGCAGCTGGGCGCCGGGCTTGGCGGCCTCGGTCCGGACCTGCACCTGGGTGTCCGCAGCGGCGGAGGTGTCCTGGCCGGCCGGAGCAGCGGGCTTCGCCGGAGCGGCGGGCTTCGCCGGAGCGGCGGGCTTGGCCGGAGCGGCGGGCTTCGCGGCGTCAGCGGCGTGACCGGCGAGGGTCAGCTGCTGACCGGGGAAGATCAGGTTCGGGTTGGCACCGACCACCGAGCGGTTCTGCTCGTACAGCGCCTGCCAGCCGCCCTCGACGTGCTTGACGTCGGCGATCTTCGACAGGGAGTCACCGCTGACGACGCGGTAGCTCTGCTGGGCGGCCGGGGCGGCAGCCGGAGCGGCGGCCTCGGAGGCGGCCGGAGCGGTGGTGGCCGCCGGGGTGGTGTGCGCCTGGGCGCTGATCGCGGTCACGAGCGGCAGGACGAACGAGGCGCCGGTGACGGCGGTGGCGATGCCGATGCGGGCGGCACGGGGCAGGGCGATACGACGAGCCTGTGCAGGCATGGAATTTTCCTCTCCGACGCCTGCGAGGTGAGCTGTCGGGTTCGGGCTGGAGTTGCCCGGCCGCATGCGCGGCTTCACCCCAAGCCGGCCCTGGTGGTCCGCGCCCGAAAAGGCGCGAACTCCGGTCCGGCGACTTACCTGTGGGTCCCCCGCTCCTGCCGTACAGAGTTCGGTGCGAGCCACCGGGCAGCGGCAGGACTCGGCGTTCCACCCGGTGGATCCGTCCGGACTGGCCGGGCGGTCGCTGAACTAAAACTCATCCGTTCGGGTGAAGCAATGTCGATCTCTTGAATCGGCAACAAACCGCACCACCCCTGTCACCCTCCGAATGGTCCCCTACACGGTCAGTGCACGATCCATTCACCCGGCGCCACTGATCCACCACCCTGCGCCGCGGGCACCACCCCCGTGCGACCGTCCGTTCACGCACCGCCACCGACCGACACACCACCCGGTGACCCTTGTCACGTGCGCCCCGGCGGGCGCAGGATTCGGCCCGTGGCCACCTCTCAAGCCGGCACTCTGCGCCTGGGCACCGCGCAGGGCCGCTGGGTACTCCTCGCGACCGTGCTCGGCTCCAGCATGGCGATGCTCGACGGCACCGTCGTCAACGTCGCCCTGCCCCGGATCGGCGCCGACCTCGGCGCCTCCCTCGCCTCCCTGCAATGGACCCTGAACGCCTATCTGCTCACCCTGGCCGGTCTGATCCTGCTCGGCGGCGCCCTCGGCGACCGCTACGGACGGCGCCGGGTCTTCCTGATCGGCGTGGTCTGGTTCGCCGTCGCCTCCGCGGCCTGCGCCGCGGCCCCGACCATCCACGTGCTGATCGCCGCCCGCGCCGTCCAGGGCATCGGCGGGGCGCTGCTCACCCCGGGCTCGCTCGCCATGCTCCAGGCGGTCTTCCACCCGGACGACCGCTCGGCGGCGGTCGGCCTCTGGTCCGGCCTGGGCGGGGTGTCGGCGGCCGTCGGCCCCTTCCTCGGCGGCTGGCTGGTGGACGGCCCCGGCTGGCGCTGGATCTTCCTGCTGAACCTGCCGCTGGCCGCCGCCGTGATCGCGGTGACCTCCCGTTACGTCCCGGAGAGCCGGGACGAGTCCGCCGCCGGCCGCTTCGACGTGCCCGGCGCCCTGCTCGCCGCCCTCGCGCTCGGCGCCGTCACCTACGCGCTCACCGCCGCCGGGGAGGGACTGTCCCCCGCGGTCTGGGTCACCGGTGCGCTCGGGCTGCTGCTGGCCGCCGCCTTCGTGGCCGTCGAGCGGCGCGCACCCGACCCGATGCTGCCGCTCGGACTGTTCTCCTCCCGGCTGTTCACCGCCGTGAACCTGGTCACCCTCTGCGTCTACGCGGCGTTCAGCGGGGTCTTCTTCCTCCTGGTGGTGCAGTTGCAGATCGTCTCGGGCTTCTCCCCGCTGGTCTCCGGCTTCGCCCTGGTGCCGATCACGCTGCTGATGCTGACCCTGTCCGCGCGCGCCGGGCGGCTCGGCAAGCGGATCGGCCCGCGCGTCCCGCTCACCGTCGGCCCGCTGCTGTGCGCCGCCGGGGTCCTGCTGATGCTGCGCACCGGCCCCGGCTCCTCCTACTGGGCGGACGTACTGCCCGCCGTCGCGGTGATGGGCTCCGGGATGACGCTGCTGGTCGCACCGCTGACCGCCACCGTGCTGGCCGCCGTCGAGGTGCGGCACGCGGGCATCGCCAGCGGCGTCAACAACGCCGCCGCCCGCGCGGCCGGCCTGCTCGCGGTGGCCGCCCTGCCGGCCCTGGCCGGACTGAGCGGCGACGCCTACCGGGTGCCGTCCGCGGTGGACTCCGCCTTCCACACCGCGATGCTGATCTGCGCGGGCCTGCTGGCCGCCGGCGGGCTGATCGCCTTCGCCACCGTCCGGGGCAACGTGCTGGCGCCGGAGGAGGAGCGCCCGGTGGCCGAGCCGAACTGCGACTGGCCCTGCGCCACCACCACCCCGCCGCTCGACCCGGGCCGCCCCCGGACGCACGAGGGCCCCGCCACCGGAACGGCGGCAGGGCCCTCGTCGGAGAACTGACGCCACGTCAGTTCAACGGCGCGTCAGAGGATGTCACCCGGAGCGTACTTGGCCGCCTCCGGGTAGGCCGCCGCGACGGCCTCCACCTGGCGGACGACCTCGGCGACCTGCGCCCCGGCCGCACCGGTGAAGGACAGCCGGTCGGCGAGCAGCGCGTCCAGCGCGGCCCGGTCCAGCGGGATCCGCTCGTCGGCGGCGAGCCGGTCCAGCAGCTCGTTCTCCCGGGCTCCGGCGCGCATCGCCAGCGCCGAGGCGACGGCGTGCTCCTTGATGACCTCGTGGCCGGTCTCCCGGCCGACGCCCGCGCGCACCGCGCCCATCAGCACCTTGGTGGTGGCCAGGAACGGCAGGTAGCGGTCCAGCTCGGCCTCGATCACGGCCGGGAAGGCGCCGAACTCGTCCAGGACGGTGAGGAAGGTCTCCAGCAGGCCGTCGAAGGCGAAGAAGGCGTCCGGCAGCGCGACCCGGCGCACCACGGAGCAGGAGACGTCGCCCTCGTTCCACTGGTCACCGGCCAGCTCGCCGGTCATCGACGCGTAGCCGCGCAGGATGACGGCCAGGCCGTTGACGCGCTCGCAGGAGCGGGTGTTCATCTTGTGCGGCATCGCGGAGGAGCCGACCTGGCCCTCCTTGAAGCCCTCCGTGACCAGCTCGTGGCCGGCCATCAGGCGGATGGTCTTGGCCAGGCTGGACGGCGCGGCGGCCAGCTGGACGAGGGCGGTGAGCACCTCGAAGTCCAGCGAGCGCGGGTAGACCTGGCCGACGCTGGTCAGCACGTGGTCGAAGCCGAGGTGGCCGGCGACCCGGCGCTCCAGCTCGGCCAGCTTCTGGGTGTCGCCACCGAGCAGGTCCAGCATGTCCTGGGCGGTGCCGACCGGGCCCTTGATCCCGCGCAGCGGGTAGCGGGCGATCAGCTCCTCCAGGCGGCGGAAGGCGACCAGCAGCTCGTCGGTGATCGACGCGAACCGCTTGCCCAGGGTGGTGGCCTGCGCGGCCACGTTGTGCGAGCGGCCGGCCATGACCAGCTCGGAGTGCTGGGCGGACAGCTTGGCCAGGCGCACCAGGACGGCGACCGTGCGGTCCCGGACGTGCTCCAGGGACTGGCGGATCTGGAGCTGCTCGACGTTCTCGGTCAGGTCCCGGGAGGTCATGCCCTTGTGGATCTGCTCGTGGCCGGCGAGCTCGCTGAACTCCTCGATCCGGGCCTTCACGTCGTGGCGGGTGACCCGCTCACGGGCGGCGATCGAGCCGAGGTCGACCTGGTCGATCACCCGCTCGTAGTCGGCGACGGCATTCGCGGGCACCTCGACACCGAGGTCCTGCTGGGCCTTCAGGACGGCGAGCCACAGGTGGCGCTCGAGGACCACCTTGTGCTCGGGGGACCACAGCTGGGCCAGGGTCGCCGAGGCGTACCGGGAGGCCAGGACATTGGGGATCTGGGGCTTCGCGCTCACGCTTCGCAAGCCTAACAGCCGAGGTCACGCCCCCTGCAGCCGCCAACGCGCTACGCCCGTAGAGCCTTGGCGCTACTGCGGCGCAACCGTCCGGCCGGCCAGGACGGGCAGCACCTGCCGGCAGATCGAGTGCAGGGCGATCCGCTGCTCGTCGGTCATCGCCTCGAAGGCCTGGTGGGTGCGGGCCATCTCGCCGCGGATCCGGTTGAGGATCTCCCGGCCCTCGGCCGTGATCACCACGATCTTCACCCGGCGGTCACCGGCGGCCGCCTCCCGGTTGGCCAGGCCCAGCGTCTCCAGCCGGTCCACGATCCCGGTCACGTTCGACGCGTCGCAGCCCAGTCGCCCGGCCAGCGCGCGCATCGGCACCGGCTCCTGCACCGAGCCCAGCGCCTTGGCCTGGGAGGAGGACAGCCCGTGCCGGGCCGCGGCCGCCGCGAAGTCCTGGAAGTACGCGGCACCGACGGCGGCCAACGCCTCCATCAGCTCGGCGTTGGTCGGTACGGTCGTCGTCGAGATCGAACCCATGGGGCCAGCGTACGGCCGAGTGCTTCAGTAACTCAAGCTTTGACCACGGCAACCGTCGGCGAGCCGCCTCACAGCCACCCGTTCGGGGCGGGGCGCAGCGGCAGGGTCAGAGCACCAGCTGGTCGAACAGCCGCCGCAGCTCGGCCTCCGGGTCCGCGGTCAGCCCGGTGTGCACCGGCCCCGGCTGGACGACGGCGCTGCGCGGCGCCGTCAGCCAGCGGAACCGCTGCCCGGGGCTGTCCGCGGCCGCCGGACCGGCCTGCGGCCCGCCCAGGCAGACCGCCTCGATCCCCTGCAACGCCCGGCGCACCCCCTGGACGTCCGCGACCGGGTCCAGCGCCAGCAGCCGGGCCTGGTCCAGGTGGGTCCGCGCCCCCAGGTGGGCACTCTGCCGGCAGTACAGCAGCACCCCGACGTTCACGCACTCACCCCGCTCGACCCGCGGCACCGCCCTGATCACGGCGTACTCGTAGTCGTGCAGCTCCACGACGGCCGGCAGCGCGGCCGGCAGCGGCTCGGTCATGCGGACACCTCCGGCAGCCAGTCCCGCGGACCGGCCAGTCGCTCGGTCAGCTGGGCGCGGTACGCGGCGCGCACGTCCTCGGGCGAGTCGAAACCGAACTCGTCCACCAACCACACCTCGGGAATCCGCGCCACCGCCACCTCGACGGCCTCCTCCGCGATCGGCGCGAGCGCCTTGTCCGCCGCCGCCAGGTCCGGCCGGGCGCGCAGCAGCGCATGGTCGGAGGCGTCGTACGGGCGGCGCGCCCAGCCCGCGGCACCGGCCCAGTTGTGGTGGAAGATCAGGCTCGCGCCGTGGTCGATCAGGCGCAGCCCGCCGGTCGCCACCAGCAGGTTGGGGTTGCGCCAGGACCGGTCGACGTTGCCGATCAGCGCGTCGAACCAGAGCACCTGCCCGGCCAGTTCGGGGTCCACCTCGAAGCAGAGCGGGTCGAAGTTCAGTGCCCCGCTGACGAAGGCCATCCCGAGGTTGGTCCCGCCGCTGGCCCGCATCTGGTCCTGGATCTGGTGGTCCGGCTCGCTGCGCGCGAGCACCGGATCCAGGTCGACGGTCACCAGCTCCGGCACCGGCAGGCCCAGCCGCCGCCCCAGCTCGCCGGCCAGCACCTCCGCGACCAGCGCCTTCCGGCCCTGCGCGGCGCCGACCCATTTCAGCGCGTACAGCCGCCGGTCGTCGGCCTCGACCAGGCCCGGCATCGAGCCGCCTTCTCGCAGTGGCGTCACGTACCGGATCGCCGTCACCTCGGGGAGCACGACCGACAGCCTATCGGTGCCCCGCCCCGCCCCCGTACGCACCGGTCCGCGCCTCCCCGCCCCGCCCCGGCCCCCGACCTGAGCCCCCATCCGCCCCTCCTCCCCCCTCCGCCCCACCCCGGTGGCAGCCCCCGCTGCTCCGTGCGAGTGTGGCGGACAGTAATGGGGGCCTTCCGGTACGACCTGTACGGCAAAGGGATGAGCGATGGAACGACCTCGGATCCTGATCGTGGGCGGTGGCTTCGCAGGCCTGGAGTGCGCCCGCCGCCTCGAACGCAAGCTCTCGCCGTCGGAGGCCGAGATCACGCTGGTCACGCCGTTCAGCTACCAGCTCTACCTCCCCCTCCTCCCCCACGTCGCGGCCGGCGTCCTCACCCCCCAGTCCGTGGCGGTCTCCCTGCGCCGGAGCCTGCGCCGCACCCACATCGTCCCCGGCGGCGCCATCGGCGTGGACCCGGCCTCCCGGGTGTGCGTGGTCCGCAAGATCACCGACGAGGTGGTCGCCCAGAAGTACGACGCCCTGGTGCTCGCCCCCGGCAGCGTCACCCGCACCTTCGACATCCCCGGCCTGACCGACTACGCCCGCGGCATGAAGACGCTCGCCGAGGCGGCCTACGTCCGTGACCACGTGATCGCCCAACTCGACCTCGCCTCGGCCACTCTGGACCAGCGCGAGCGCGAGTCCCGGCTGCAGTTCGTGGTGGTCGGCGGCGGCTACGCGGGCACCGAGACGGCCGCCTGCCTGCAACGCCTCACCACCGCCGCCGCCCGCCGCTACCCGCGTCTGGACGCCCGCCAGATCAAGTGGCACCTGATCGACATCGCCCCCAAGCTGATGCCCGAACTGGGCGACGCCCTCGGCACGGCGGCCCTGGAGGTGCTGCGCGGCCGCGGCATCGAGGTGTCGCTGGGCGTCTCGGTGGCCGAAGTCGGCGCCGAGACGGTCAAGTTCACCGACGGCCGGGTGATCCCCTGCCGCACCCTGATCTGGACGGCCGGTGTGGCCGCGAGCCCGCTGATCGGCACCCTGGACGCGGAGACGGTCCGCGGCCGGCTCGCGGTGACGGCGGAGATGCGGGTGCCGCAGTTCGAGGGCGTGTTCGCGCTCGGCGACGCGGCCGCCGTCCCCGACCTGGCCAAGGGCGACGGCGCGGTCTGCCCGCCGACCGCCCAGCACTCGGCCCGCCAGGGCCGCGCGGTGGCCGACAACGTGATCGCCTCGCTGCGCAGCCAGCCGCTGGCGCCGTACTACCACAAGGACCTCGGCCTGGTGGTCGACCTCGGCGGCAAGGACGCGGTGTCCAAGCCGGTGGGCATCGAACTGCGCGGTGTGCCGGCCCAGTTGGTGGCCCGCGGTTACCACCTGATGGCAATGCGCACCAATGCGGCGAAGTTCCGGGTGGGGGCGAACTGGCTGCTCAACGCGACCGCCGGGGACGACTTCGTCCGCACCGGCTTCCTGGCCCGCCAGCCCGCCCGACTGCAGGACTTCGAGTACACCGACGCCTATCTGACGAAGGATCAGGTCCGCGCCCACGCCCAGTCCCTGCTCGCCAAGGGCTGAGCCGGGAACTGAGTCAAGGGCTGAGCCGAGCACCGGCCGGAGCAGCGCACCGAGCACCGCCCGAGCACCGCACCGCCGCCCCCCGCCCGCACACTCCGGGCGAGGGGCGGCGGCACGCCCGCCTCACTCCGCCGTCAGGTACATCCCGCTCGCGTCCCGCCCGGCCGTGTTGTTGCACGCGTAGTTGCCGCTCGGCCGGGTCCACAGCTGCCCCAGACACGCGCCCAGCGCCTGCTGCCCGTAGTAGTTGGGGTGCATCGACTCCTGGAGCGCGCCCTGGCTGGTGTTGAGGCCGCCGTCCAGGAAGCGCGCCCACTCGCTGGTGGTCGCGGACGGGCCGGAGCCCGCACTCGGCTGCTGCGCGGAGGTGGAGCACACCTCACGGCCCTGGAGCATGTTGGAGAGGTCCAGGAACTGCGCCCCCTTGGCGGCCGCCACCCCCGCCAGCGCCTTGGAGATCTGCGGCACCATCGAGTCGCGCGCCCAGTCGGCGTCCCCGTCCCAGAACGGGCAGCCGCCGGTGTCCGACCGGCTCCAGCCGCTCTCCGGGTAGCGCATCTCGGCGCTGCGCGGGATCGGCGAGGGGTAGGACTGGAGCACCAGCCGGTAGTCGGAGCGCGCGTAGCCCGCGTTGGTCATGACGGCCCGGATCTCGTCGATCGCCTTGCCCACCCCGGCCATCGCGGCGGGCATCTTGGAGTCGATCTGGGACTGCGCCGAGCTGTGGCAGTAGGAGTACCAGATCAGGTAGTCCTGCACGCAGTTGGAGATGATCCCGGAGAAGCCGAGGTCGTTGCCGCCGATCGACAGCGTGATCAGCTTGACGTTGTTCTGGGCCGCCACGGTGGCGAGTTGGTCGGCCTGCGGGGCCTCGCCCTTGAGGGACTGCCCGCCGTTGGCGGCGCGGAAGACGTTGCCGGTGACGGCGCCCGAGCAGGCCAGGTTGATCTGCTTCTGGGCGACGCCCTGGGCGCCGAGCACCTCGGCGACGTCGGAGCGGTCGCACCCGCTGGCCGCCGTCGCGCCGTAGACCAGCGAGGGGTCGTACGAACTGCCGTTCCAGGCGCGGTCGGTGCCGGTCCGGTTCCCGCCGGAGTCGGCCGAGTTGCCCTTCCAGCGGCCGGCCTCGCCGGAGATGTAGCTGTCGCCGAGCGTGACGCTCGCGGTCGGTCCGGCGGGCACGGCGGCCGGCGCGGCCGGGGCCGCCGAGGCGGGCGCGGCGAGGGCCAGCCCCGCCAGGGTCAGCGGCAGGGCGGCGGCTGCGGTGAGCAGCCGACGGCCGAGTCCAGGGGTGCTGCTGGTGCGGCTCGAACTGTTTTCGGGCACGGCGGAACTCCTGCGGCTCGGTCTCCCCGCGGATGGGGGCGGGAAGACGCGTACGTGAGGGAAGGCCGCCGGCCGGTGGCGCACGAAAGATGGCATGGCCGCGCCGGTTACCGCTAGGTACGTGCAGCAGGTTTCCCGCTTCGTTACCGACGGGTTCAGACCAGCCGGGTGTCGGCACCGCCCGTTCCCAGGACCGCTGCCAGATCGCCGGCCAGCTCTTTTGCGCCCGCCCGGTCGAGTCCCGCGACGGTGAACCGCAGCCCGGGCGGCGACTGGATCCGGTACCGGGCCCCGGGCGCCGCGACCCAGCCGCGCTGCACCAGGGCGGCCAGCGCCGAGGTCTCGTCCGGCACCGGCACCCAGACGTTCAGCCCGCTCGCCCCGTGCGCCTCGATGCCGCGCGCCGCCAGCTCCGTCAGCAGCGCGTCCCGCCGCTCCCGGTAGGCGGCGGCCACGCTCGCGGCCGGCGCCGCGTCGGCGCGCCACAGCTCGGCGACGGTGCGCTGCAGCAGGTGGCTGACCCAGCCCGCGCCGAGCCGCAGCCGCCCGGCGACCCGCCCGACCGTCTCCTCGTCGCCGACCATCACCGACACCCGCAGGTCCGGCCCGTACGCCTTGGCCGCCGAGCGCACCACCGCCCAGTGCCGCGGCCCCGCGCCGACCAGCGGCCGGTACGGCTGGTCGACGATGCCGTGCCCGTGGTCGTCCTCGATCAGCAGCACCCCGGGGTACTCGGCCAGGACGGCCCGCAGCGCCGCGGCCCGCGCCTCGCCGAGCGCCGCACCCGTCGGGTTCTGCGCCCGGCTGGTCACCACCACCGCACGGGCCCCGTCGGCCAGCGCCGCGGCCAGCGAGTCCGGCAGCGGCCCCTCGTCGTCCAGCCGTACGGGCAGCGGGCGCAGCCCCATCGCGGGCAGCAGGTCGAGCAGGCTGCCCCAGCCCGGGTCCTCGACCGCCACCGCGTCGCCGGGGCGCAGCCAGGCGACGAGCGTGCGCTCGATGGTGTCCAGCGCGCCGGAGGCGACGGCGATCGGGCCGCCGGGCAGTCCGTCGGCCTCGAAGGAGCCGCGGGCGAGTTCGAGCAGCCCGGGGTCGATCCGCGACTGCCCGTACAGCACGGGCTCGGCCCTGGCGGCCTCGGCGGCGGCCGCGAGGGCGGGGGCGAGGTCGGGCAGCAGCGCCGGGTCGGGGTTGCCGGTGGAGAGGTCGCGGGCGCGTTCGGGAACCGGGATGCGGATCTGGTCGCGGGTGGTGAGCGCGGGCCGGGGCAGGATCCGGCTGCCCTTGCGGCCGGCCGTCTCGATCACCCCGCGGTCGCGCAGCAGCCGGTAGGCGGCGGCCACCGTGTTGGGGTTGACGCCGAGTTCGACGGCGAGGTCGCGCAGCGGGGGGAGCGGGGTTCCGGGTGCGAGCTGTCCGCTGCTCACGCCCTGTTCGATGTGGGCCGCGATTTCGCTGGCGCGTCGCCCTTTCAGCGGATAGTCTCCTAGCACAAACCAGATTATGCACTAGTACATAGAGGTTGTCATGTCGACCACGCCGACGAACACCGAGAACACCGAGAGCGCCGAGAGCACCGAGAGCACCGACTACGCCCGGACCCCCCGCACCACCCCCACCCGGTACAAGGACCGTGCCACCTGGGAACGGGAGGCGATCCACGCCATCCTCGACGAGGCCTACCTCTGCCACCTCGGCTTCGTCGTCGACGGCGCCCCGGTCGTCCTGCCCACGGTCTTCGCCCGGGTCGGCAGCCGGCTCTACGTCCACGGCTCCACCGGCAGCCGCCCGCTGCGCGGCGCCGCCGAGGAGCAGGGCCTCCAGGTCTGCGTCACGGTCACCCACGTCGACGCCCTGGTGCTGACCAAGTCCGCGTTCAACCACTCGGTGAACTTCCGCTCGGTGGTCGCCCACGGCACCGCGTACCAGGTCACCGACCCCGAGGAGCTGGACGTCGCGCTGGCCGCGCTGGTCGACCAGGTCGTCCCCGGCCGCTCCGGCGAGATCCGCCCGGCCAACCCCAAGGAGCTCGCCGCCACCGCCGTGATCCGGCTGGAACTGGACGAGGTCTCGGCGAAGACCCGCTCGGACGACGCCGGCGACGACCCGGCCGACGCCGACCTGCCGTACTGGTCCGGCCTCGTCCCGGTCAGCACCGCCTACGGCGCCCCCGAGCCGCACGACCCGACCATCCCGCTGCCCGCGCACATGCGCCGCTACCCCCGCTGAGGAAGGCCCTCCGATGCTGATCAGGTCCTGGGACCGCGGCGACGAGGAGGAGTGGCGCGCCTGGCTGGCCGAGGGCCGCGACTTCGGCCTGCTCGCCGCCAACGGCGGCCCCGACGAGGGCCCGGTGCTCGTCCCCACCCACTTCCTGCTGGACGAGGAGCGCGGCGAGATCCTGCTCCACCTCGCCGCGCCCAACCCGCTGCTGGCCGCCGTCCGCGCCGACCCGAACGTCACCCTGGCGGTCACCGACGGCTACGCCTTCGCCCCCGGCCACTGGCGCGGCGAGCCCGGCACGCCCACCAGCTACTACGCCTCGGTGCACTTCCACTGCACCGCCGAGGTGGTGGAGTCCGCCGAGGGCAAGGCGGAGATCCTCAACCGCCAACTGGCGCACTTCCAGCCGGAGACCCCCGAGGTCCGGGTGGTCCCCGGCGGGACGGAGTTCGGCCGGCTGCTGCCCGGCCTGCGCGGGCTCCGCCTGACGGTCCGCGAGGTGCGCGCCAAGTTCAAGTACGACGACAAGAAGCCGGCCGCCGAGCAGGCCGCGATCGCCGGGCGCCTGGCCGCCCGCGCGGACGCCCCCGCGCTCCGTCGTGACCAGGACGCCGCCGCCCGTACCCAGTTGCTGCGACGCCACCAACGGCGCCAGGAACGGCGCCAGCAGCAGCGCACAGAACGGCTCACCGAACGGCGCACGGAGCGGCGCACGACCACCGCGCGCGCCGCCGACTGACTCCGTTTCACCCGATCGGTCCCCAACTCGGGCGGGGCGGCCGCCGCGCTGCTCGAATGTGAGACGAGTCCTGCCCAGCCGTCGGGGCGGGCCCGTCCACCCGGGGAGCGCGCGTGTCCACAATCCACCACCAGCGGGCCTCCGGCGAGGCCCACCTCGGGCACGTGATCTTCATCTCGGCGGCCGCCGCGATGGGCGGCTTCCTGTTCGGCTACGACAGCGCCGTGATCAACGGCGCCGTGACGGGCATCCAGAAGCACTTCGCGGTGGGCCACGGCACCACCGCCTTCGTGGTGGCCATCGCGCTGCTCGGCTCGGCCGCCGGCGCGGTGGTCGCCGGCCGGCTGGCCGACCACTTCGGCCGGGTGCGCACCATGCTGCTGGCCGCCGTGCTGTTCGCGGCCAGCGGCATCGGCTCGATGTTCCCGCCGAACATCGAGGCCCTCGCCACCTGGCGCGTGGTCGGCGGCGTCGCGATCGGCATCGCCTCGGTGATCGCGCCGACCTACATCGCCGAGGTCGCGCCGACCGCCTACCGCGGCCGGCTCGCCTCCTTCCAGCAGATGGCGATCGTGCTCGGCATCACCATCTCCCAGCTCGCCAACTACGCGCTCAACCAGGCCGCCGGCGGCGAGTCCACCGGCCACCTCGGCGGCATCCAGGCCTGGCAGTGGATGCTCGGCGTCGAGACCGTCCCGGCCCTGGTCTACGGGCTGATGGCGCTCTCCATCCCGGAGTCGCCGCGGTTCCTGATCGCCGACCACCGCGAGGAGCAGGCCCGCAAGGTGCTGGTCGAGGTCGAGGGCGAGGGCGTCGACCTGGACGCCCGGGTCGCCGAGATCCGCGCGGTGCTGGAATCCACCCACAAGCCCCGGCCCAAGGACCTGCTCGGCGGCCGCTTCGGCCTGCTGCCGATCGTCTGGATCGGCATCGGCGCCTCGGTGTTCCAGCAGTTCGTCGGCATCAACGTGATCTTCTACTACTCGTCCTTCCTCTGGCAGTCGGTCGGCATCAACGAGTCCAACTCGCTGCTGATCAGCCTCTCCACCTCGATCATCAACGTGATCGGCACGGTGATCGCGATGGCCCTGGTGGACCGGATCGGCCGCAAGCCGCTCGCCCTGGCCGGCTCGATCGGCATGGCGGCCGCACTGTCCACCGCCGCCTGGGCGTTCTCCTACCGGCACGGCACCGGCGACACCGCGACCCTGGACAACACCCACGCCACCGCCGCCCTGGTCGCCGCCCACGTGTTCGTGCTCTGCTTCGCCTTCTCCTGGGGCGTGGTGGTCTGGGTGCTGCTCGGCGAGATGTTCCCCAACCGGATCCGGGCGCTGGCCCTGTCGGTCGCGGCCTCGGCCCAGTGGATCGCCAACTGGGCGATCACGGTCAGCTTCCCGGACCTCGCCGACTGGAACCTCTCCGCGACGTACATCATCTACGCGGCCTTCGCGCTGCTCTCGATCCCGTTCGTGGCCTTCTGCATCAAGGAGACCAAGGGCCGCGCCCTGGAGGAGATGGGCTGACCGGCCGCACCCTCCCGCTCCCCCGCCGCACCCGGCCCGACCCGGCGAACGGCCCGACCCACCGAGAGGAAGCCATGCCTGACCAGGGCGGTCCTCGGCAGAACGTCAGCTTCCCGAGCAACGGCCGCACCGCACACGGGTACCTGGCCCGCCCTCCGCAGGGCGTCGGACCGGGCCTGGTGGTGGTGCAGGAGTGGTGGGGGCTCACCTCGCACATCGCGGACATGGCCGACCGCTTCGCCGCCGAGGGCTTCACCGTGCTGGCCCCCGACCTCTTCGGCGGCACCACCACCCACGACGGCGCCGAGGCGGCCCGGCTCAAACGCGAACTCCCGGTCGAACGGGCCGTCGAGGACCTCGGCGGCGCCGTCGACCACCTGCTGGCGCTGGACGGCGTGGTCGGCGACGCGGTCGGCGTGGTCGGCTTCTGCATGGGCGGCGGCTTCGCCCTGATGCTGGCGGCCCGGGCCGGCGACGCGGTGGCCGCCGTGGTCCCCTTCTACGGCCTCCCGGCGGACCCGGACTTCGACTACCGCGGCCTCACCGCCCACGTCCTCGGCCACTTCGGCGAACTCGACGGCTCGATCCCGATGGCCGCCGTGGACGAGGCGGCGATCCGGATCGGCGAGGCCACCGACGTCCGCCCCGAGATCCACTTCTACCCGGCCGGGCACGCCTTCATGAACGACGAGAACCTGCTGGGCACCTACGACGCCCTCCAGGCCCGGATCGCCTGGCGCCGCACCCTCACCTTCCTCTGGGGCCACCTGGGCTGACGCCCCGCCCCACCGGCCGCGGCGCCCCGCCCCCACCGGTTCGGGTGCGAAATTCGGATGACACCGCCACGGACTCCGACCATAGTCACCCGGGTGCCGACCCCACACCCCCGCCGCCTCACCTGGGCGAGCCGCAACTTCCGCATCCAGACCGCCGCCACCGTGATCAGCGGCCTCGGCAACGCCGGCGCCCCCATCGCGACCGCCTTCGCCGTCCTCGGCAACGGCGGCGGCGCCACCGAGGTGGGCTACGTCACCGCCGCGCGGCTGCTGCCCACCGTGCTGTTCCTGCTGGTCGGCGGCACCCTCGCCGACCGGCTGCCGCGCCACCACGTGATGGTCGCCGCCAACCTGTTCAGCGGCGCCTCCCAGGCCGTCCTGGCCGCCCTGGTGCTGGCCGGGAACGTCCAGCTGTGGCAGCTGCTGGTGCTCTCGGCCGCCGGCGGCGCCGGCTACGCCCTCTACTCCCCCGCGGCCGGCGGCATGATCATGCAGGCCGTCCCCCAGGAGCACGCCGCCCGCGCCTTCGCGGTCTTCCGGATGGGCCTGAACGCCTCCCAGATCGGCGGCGCCGCCCTCGGCGGGGCGCTCACCGCCGCCGTCGGCCCCGGCTGGGTCCTCGCGCTGGACGCCGTCTGCTTCCTGATCGCCGCCTCGCTGCGCTTCTTCCTGGAGCCCGAGTCCGCACCCGCCCCCTCCGGCGGCGGCATGCTGCGCGACCTGCGCGAGGGCTGGCGGGAGTTCTCCTCCCGCCGCTGGCTGTGGGTGATCGTGCTGCAGTTCGCCGTGGTGGTGGCCTGCATCAACACCGTCGAGTCGGTGTACGGGCCGACGGTGGCCGACGAACGCCTGGGCGGCGCGGGCGCCTGGGGCGCGGCGATGTCCGCGTACGGCGTCGGCCTGGTCGTCACCGGCCTGCTGATGGCCCGTTGGCGCCCCCGCCGGATCCTGCTGGTCGGCAACTGGGGCGTGTTCCTGTTCGGCGCCCCGGCCCTCGCCCTGGCCGCCGGCGCCCCGCTGCCGCTGCTGATCGCCGCGATGTTCGTGTCCGGGGTCGGTGTCACGGTCTTCGGCGTCAACTGGATGGTCGTGCTCCAGCAGGAGATCCCGGAGGAGATGTTCTCCCGGGTCTCCGCGTACGACGAGCTCGGCTCCTACTCGCTGGCCCCGGTCGGCACCGCGCTGGCCGGCCCGGCCGCGGCCGTACTCGGCCTGTCCGGCGCGCTGTGGGCCTGTGCCGCGCTGTGCCTGCTGCTGAGCGCCGTCGTCCTGATCGACCCGCAGATCCGCCGGCTCTCCCGCCGCGACCCGCGCGGAAGCACCCCGGACGCACCGGTGCCAGCCGGAGAACCCGCGCCCGCGCCGTGAGCGCCCTGTGCGCCCCGCGTGCGCCCGTCGGAAAGCAACCATCGGGGCCGACGGTTCGTCCGACCGGGTAGGTAGATCCATCCACTTGGGGGCCCACCGGTGCCGAAGCCACTGCTGTTCCTGGACGTCGACGGGGTGCTGAACCCGGTCTGTCCGCATCCGGACGCCGGGTTCGACGCCCACACCCTGCTCGGCTACGCCGTCCTGCTCTCCGCCGAGCACGGTGCCTGGCTGCGCGAACTCGCCGGGACGTACGAGCTGGTCTGGGCCACCACCTGGGAGGAGCACGCCAACACCCACATCGCCCCGGCGATCGGCCTGGACCCGCTGCCCTTCGTCCGCTTCACCGGGTACGTCCCCCAACCCGGCGACCCGCACGTCCCGTTGATGCAGCTGTTCTCGGCCCGCAAGTGGGCCCCGCTGCTGCGCTACGCCGAGGGCCGCCCGTTCGCCTGGGTGGACGACGTCATCCCGTCCCGGCTGGTCCGCCGCTCGCAGTGGCGCCGGGACCGCCTGCTGCTGCCGATCGACCCCGGCCAGGGCCTGGAGCGACGGCACGTCGACCGGCTGCTCGCCCGCCCGCCGCGCCGCCAGTCCCTGCCGGGATCACCGGTCACGGGGTCGGCAGCCAGCTGACGTGCCCGGCGAGCAGCGCGTACCCGACGAAGGCCACCGTGTCGATCAGCGCGTGCGCCGCCACCAGCGGCATCACCCGGCCCCAGCGCCGGTACAGCAGGCAGAACACCGCCCCCATCACCATGTTGCCGACCAGCCCGCCGACCCCCTGGTACAGGTGGTACGAGCCGCGCAGCACCGAGCTGGCCGCCACCACCGCCGGCCACGACCACCCCTGCTGCCCCAGGCGGCGCAGCAGGTAGCCGAGGACGACGACCTCCTCCAGGATCGCGTTCTGCCAGGCCGACAGCACCAGCACCGGCACCCGCCACCACACGTCCGGCAGTCCGGAGGGCGCCACCGTCAGGTTGTACCCGGCCGCCTGCGAGGCCAGGTACAGCGCCAGCCCGGAGCCGCCGATCGCCGCCGCGACGGCCGCCCCCCGGCCGAGGTCGCGCAGCTTCTCCCGCAGGTCGAAGCCCAGCACCCGCAGCGAGGTGCCCTCGCGCACCAGCAGGTAGCCGACCAGCACCACCGGCATCAGCCCGCGCCCGATGTAGTACAGCTGCCAGACCAGGTCCAGCCAGGGCCGCCCGGGCGCGCGCGAGCCGTTCAGGGTGGCGACCTGCTGCCCGAGCTGGAGCGGTGCGGTGAGCGAGCCCGCGAAGCTGATCAGCGCGCTGATCCCACTGGCCCCGAGCGAGAGGCCGAGGACGACCAGCAGTTCCACGCCGAGCAGGCGTCGGTCGGGCTGCGCGGTCTCCGGCGCGGTCGGGCGGGTCGTCACGGGTGCTCCAGCGGACGGACGGTCGCCCCGGTCGTCGGCCGACGACCGGGGCGATCATCCTGACACAGCGGCGGGCTCAGCCCACCGGCCAGGTGTGCACCGGTTCGCCGCCGCGCATGTGCTCGGCGTAGCGCCTGGTCATCGCGGCGAGGGCGGCCGGGCGGTCCATGCCGTACTGCTCGCGCAGCCGGTGGAAGGTGGCGCTCTGCCAGGCGGCGCCGTTGGTGCGGCGCAGGCAGCGCTGCTCGATGATCCCCAGGTAACGGTCCCGGTCGGCGGGCTCCACGCCCCACTCGTCCAGCCCCTGGTAGGCCATCGGCAGCAGTTCGTTGAGCACCAGGTCGACCGCCGACACCGTCTGCAGCCCGCCGCCGCGGCCGGCCCGGCCGGGGCGCGGCCACTGGAACACCGCGTCGATGCCGTACCGGGCGCCCTGGCGGAAGTTCTCGTCCGCCCGCTCGAACGGCAGCCGGGTCCAGACCGGCCGGGGCTGCTCGGCGAGCACCCGCACCAGCCCGTAGTAGAAGGCGGCGTTGGCCAGTGTGTCGGCCACCGTCGGCCCGGCCGGCAGCGCCCGGTTCTCCACCCGGAGGTGCGCGACCCCGCCGGAGACGTCGTACACCGGGCGGTTCCAGCGGTAGATGGTGCCGTTGTGCAGCCGCATCTCGGCGAGCCTGGGCGCGCCGCCGGAGGCCAGCACCTTGAGCGGGTCCTCGTCGTCGCAGATCGGCAGCAGCGCCGGGAAGTAGCGCAGGTTCTCCTCGAACAGGTCGTACGCCGAGTCCACCCAGCGCTCGCCGAACCAGGTGATCGGGCGCACGCCCTGGGCCTTGAGCTCCGCCGAACGGGTGTCACAGGCCTGCTGGAAGAGCACCGGACGGGTCTCCCGCCACAGCTCCCGCCCGAACAGGAAGGGGGAGTTGGCGCCGAGCGCGAGCTGCGGCCCGCAGATCGCCTGGGCGGCGTTCCACACCGAGGAGAACCGCTGCGGGGTCACCTGGAGGTGCAGTTGCAGCGAGGTCGCGGCGGCCTCGGCGACCATCGTGACGGACTCCAGCTGGAGGTGCTCCACGCCTTCGATGTCCAGCGCGATGTCCTCCCCCCGGGCGGCCAGTATCTGGTCGCTGAGCAGGCTGTACCGCTGGTTGTGGCTCATCGCGTCCAGCCCGGTGTGGTCGTTCTCCAGGGTCGGCAGGATGCCCACCATGACGATCCGGGCGCCGGCCTCGGCCGCCTGCCGGTCGGCGTACCGCAGACCGGTGTCGATCTCCTCGCGCAGTTCCTCGAAGACGTGCCCGCAGAGCCGGTGCGGCACGATGTTGACCTCGATGTTGAACTGGCCCAGTTCGGTCTGGAAGTCGCTGGACCCGATCGCACTCAGCACCTGGGCGTTGCGCATGACCGGCAGGCCCTGTTCGTCGGCCAGGTTGAGCTCGATCTCCAGCCCCATCACGGCCCTCGGCCGGTCGAAGCGGTCCTCGCGCAGCATCCGCCCGAGCGCGTCGAGGCAGGCCTGGAGCTTGAGCCGGTACTGCTGCCGGTCCGCCAGATCCGCCCGTGTCGCCACGACCTTCTCGCCCACGGTCCCCTCCTCCTGAGACACCCGGCCGGTCGACCGTGCCAGCATCATGCCCACCTCGAAGATCGATACCCGAATGCTTGTACTGGCTTGCATTGCAAGGCATCTGACGGTAATTCAGGCCATCTGCAGACTTGCTCGCCGCCACCGCCTGTGATAAACAGATCACCCTGCGCATTTGTTCGATGAACCGCTGAGTTCGCACTGCGCTCCGGCCGGTCCACTCCCGCCCCGAGTCCCTCGTCGAGGGCGGAGACCGCGCCGGCGCCGCGATCCTGCACAACCGGACAAGGCCGGCCCCCGTCACCGTGGACGCGCCGAGCCGCGCCGGTATGCCGCACTCGCACGCCGATCTCGCTTGGAGAGGCGGATCCCGCCATGACCCTGCAGACCCCCCAGCCCCCACCGAGTGCCCTGCGCGCGGTCCTCGGCGCACTCGACTCGGAGACCGCGCTGCGCCAGCCCGCCGCCGCCGCGCTACGTCACCCGAACGGCCCACTGCTCCCCGCGCACCCGCTCGCGGTGCACGTCCTGGACGGCCCGCGCCCCGAGCTGCCGGCCGCCCGGCGCACCGGCTGGCGCTTCCTGATCAAGGACGGCCCGGACGTGGCCGCCGCCGCCGAGGTCGTACAGAGCCCCGAGGGCCACACCTTCTCCCACTTCACCGCCGGCCCGTACCTCTCCTCCACCGTCCGGGCGCTGCGCGAGGCCTGGCAGCTCGCCCAGGGATCCCGCTCCCGCTGCCAGCCCCGACTGCTCACCTTCCCCGGCCAGTACGCCACCGCGCTCTGGCTGCACAGCCCCGACGCCGGCCCGTCCGCCGACCTGCTGATCCCACTGGCCCCGGCCCCGCTCGGCGTCACCGCGCACCGCGCCTACCCGGCCGCCGAACTGCTCCCGCTGCTCGCCCGCGCCCCGCTGGCCGGATCCCTGCTGCTCGGCTCCCCCTGAGGGCACGCCCGCACCGGCCGTCGGGCACCGCGCCCGACGGCCCTTCGCCGCGCCCACCCCGCCCGCCGCCATCACCCGAACGGCCACCACCCGGACGGGCCATCCGCCATGGCCCGCTCGGGCCAGACCCCGAGTGGCCCACCAGTGCGCGATTCCTCCCCGGCCCCACCTGAACGGGTGATCTCTGCCCTGGAGTTGTGGCGCATGTCACGAAATCGCTGCGCGGGCGTCCGCAGATGCCGACACTGGGAACCAGCGTGGAAGGACCCCCTGTCCTACCCACTTGAGTGCTGGCCAAACCCGGCCGGCACCCGGACAGGATCCGACCACCACGGCGGCCCCGGACGGCTCGACCTCCGGGGACCGCACCACGGGGAGGATCGCAGAGCGAAGCGAGGGTACGCGTATGTGCCAGCACCGTCCTGAGTGCCCGACGGCCGAGTCCGAGGACCGCGAAGCGGCCGAGCCGGTGGCCTGCCACCCGGAGCAGGGCTGGAGCCTGCTCTGCAACGGTGTCGTCCTGTTCGAGGACACCGGCGAACTGCTGCCCGACGGCCGGGTGATCGCCCCGCGCCGCCCGGTCGCCCACGCGGCCTGAGCCCCCGCAGCCCGAGCCCGGCCGACCGGCGCAAAGGGCAGGGCCCCGGCAGAAACGTTCTGCCGAGGCCCTGTCCGCTCGCTCACCGCGCGTCCTGCCTACCGCGCGTCCGCTCAGACGCCGTACTCGTCCAGCGGCGGGCAGGAGCAGACCAGGTTGCGGTCACCGTACGCGCCGTCGATCCGGCTCACCGGCGGCCAGTACTTGTCCGCCGGGTTCACACCCGCCGGGAAGACCGCCTCCTGCCGCGAGTAGCCGTGCGCCCAGTCGCCGGCCAGCGCGGCGGCGGTGTGCGGGGCGTTGCGCAGCGGGTTGTCGTCGGCCGCCCACTCGCCCGAGCCGACCTTGTCGATCTCGCCGCGGATCTCGATCATCGCGTCGCAGAACCGGTCGATCTCGTGCAGGTCCTCGGACTCGGTCGGCTCGATCATCAGCGTGCCGGCCACCGGGAAGGACATCGTCGGCGCGTGGAAGCCGTAGTCGATCAGGCGCTTGGCGATGTCGTCCACCGTCACGCCCGTGTCCTTGGTCAGCGGGCGCAGGTCGATGATGCACTCGTGCGCGACCAGCCCGCCCGGGCCGGTGTAGAGCACCGGGAAGTGCGGCGCCAGGCGCTTGGCGATGTAGTTGGCGTTCAGCACGGCGACCTGGGTCGCGCGCTTGAGGCCCTCCCCGCCCATCAGCCGGACGTACGCCCAGGAGATCGGCAGGATCGCCGCCGAGCCCCACGGCGCGGCCGAGATCGGGCCGACACCGGTGGCCGGGCCGGCCTCCTCCTGGAGCGGGTGGTTCGGCAGGTACGGCGCCAGGTGGGCGCGCACCGCGACCGGGCCGACGCCCGGGCCGCCGCCGCCGTGCGGGATGCAGAAGGTCTTGTGCAGGTTCAGGTGCGAGACGTCCGCGCCGAACTTGCCCGGCTTGGCCAGGCCGACCAGGGCGTTCAGGTTGGCACCGTCGACGTACACCTGGCCGCCGGCCTCGTGCACCAGGGCGCAGATGTCGGTGATCTGGGTCTCGTACACGCCGTGGGTGGACGGGTAGGTGACCATCAGCACCGACAGGTTGTCACGGTGCTGCTCGATCTTGGCCTTGAGGTCCTCGACGTCCACGTCGCCGTCGACCAGGGTCTTCACCACGACCACGCGCATGCCGGCCATCACCGCGGAGGCGGCGTTGGTGCCGTGCGCCGAGGACGGGATCAGGCAGACGTCGCGCTGGGTGTCGCCGTTGGCGTGGTGGTAGGCGCGGACGGCCAGCAGGCCGGCCAGCTCGCCCTGGGAGCCGGCGTTCGGCTGGATCGAGACGGCGTCGTAGCCGGTGACCTCGACCAGCTGCTGCTCCAGCTGACGGATCAGGGTCAGGTAGCCCGCGGCCTGGTCGACCGGCGCGAAGGGGTGCAGCTGGCCGAACTCCGGCCAGGTCACCGCCTCCATCTCGGTGGTGGCGTTGAGCTTCATGGTGCAGGAGCCCAGCGGGATCATGCCGCGGTCCAGCGCGTAGTCCCGGTCCGACAGGCGGCGCAGGTAGCGCAGCATGGCGGTCTCCGAGCGGTGGCTGTGGAAGACCGGGTGGGTCAGGTACTCGTCCTCGCGCAGCAGCGCGGCCGGCAGCGCGTCGGCGGCCTCGGCGACCTCGACCGCGGGGACGCCGAACGCGGCCCAGACGCCGGCCAGGTGCTCGCGGGTGGTGGTCTCGTCGGTGGAGACCGAGATCCGGTCCTCGCCGTCCTGGAACACGTTGATGCCGTTGGCGCGGGCGGCGGCGGCGATCTCGGCGGCGCGGCCCGGGACGACGGCGGTGACGGTGTCGAAGAACTCGCCGTGCAGCAGCTCGACGCCGCCGGCCCGCAGGCCCTCGGCGAGGGCGGCGGCGTAGCGGTGGGTGCGGCGGGCGATGTCGGCCAGGCCGTCCGGGCCGTGGTAGACGGCGTACATCGAGGCCATCACGGCGAGCAGCACCTGGGCGGTGCAGATGTTGCTGGTGGCCTTCTCGCGGCGGATGTGCTGCTCGCGGGTCTGCAGGGCCAGGCGGTAGGCGCGGTTGCCGTCGGCGTCGACGGAGACGCCGACCAGGCGGCCGGGCAGCGAGCGGGCGTACTCGGCGCGCACCGAGAGGTAGCCGGCGTGCGGGCCGCCGAAGCCCATCGGGACGCCGAAGCGCTGCGAGGTGCCGCAGGCGATGTCGGCGCCCAGCGAGCCCGGGGACTTGAGCAGGGTCAGCGCCAGCAGGTCGGCGGCGACGGCGACGATCGCGCCCAGGCCGTGCGCCTGCTCGATCACCGGGGTGAGGTCGCGGACCACGCCGGTGGCGCCCGGGTACTGCAGCAGCACGCCGAAGACGCCGCGCTCGGCGATCTCGGCCGGGATGCCCTCGGACAGGTCGGCGACGACGACCTCGACGCCGGTCGGCACGGCGCGGGTGTTGATCACCGCGACGGTCTGCGGCAGGGTCTCGGCGTCGACCAGGAAGACGCCGCCCTTGACCTTGGTGACACGGCGGGCCAGCGCCATCGCCTCGGCGGCCGCGGTGCCCTCGTCCAGCAGCGAGGAGCCGGAGGTGGGCAGGCCGGTCAGGTCGGAGACCAGGGTCTGGAAGTTGAGCAGGGCCTCCAGGCGGCCCTGCGAGATCTCCGGCTGGTACGGGGTGTACGCGGTGTACCAGGCCGGGTTCTCCATGACGTTGCGCAGGATCACCGGCGGGGTGAAGGTGCCGTAGTAGCCCAGGCCGATCATCGGCTGGAGCACCTGGTTGCGGCCGGCCAGCTCGCGCAGCTCGGCGAGGACCTGGGCCTCGCTACGGCCGGCGGGCAGGTCCAGGGCGGTGATGGAGCGGATCGCCTCGGGAACGGCGGTGGCGGCGAGCTCGTCCAGCGAGCCGTAGCCGACGGAGGCCAGCATCTTCTCCTGCGCGGCGGCGTCGGGGCCGATGTGGCGGTTCTCGAAGGGGCTGGCCAGCTCAAGCTCGGTGAGGGTCGAGGCGCTGGTGTGGCGTCCCGCGTTCGGCTGGGCGTTCATGGTGGTCGAGGCCTCCTGGTCACGGACCGGCGGGGGTGCGCACGCCGGCCGGTCGCGCCGCTGCGGACAGCGGACCGACCTGGGCGGGCGGACCCGTAAGGCCTCCCCCTCTGTCATCGGGACCTGAGAGCTTCGCCCGCACGCCGCGCGGTGGCGCGCCGTCGGCTTGCACCGTCGGTGAGGGTGGTGATCGTCGGCTCCCGCGCCGGCGGTCCTGCCCTGCTTTCCAGAGTGACCTATCCCGCACGGTACGGATGCCTGAGAGATTCCGGGGAGGAGTTGCTCCTTCGGCGCCCCGACCAGCGGTTTTCACTGTCGAGGACTCTCCCGAGCGGGCTCGGCGGTCGCGGCCCAGGGTACCAGCGGGCGGCCTTCCGATCACGGGTGCGTCGGGTCACTCCGGGTCTACGCGCGTCCCCCGGACGGCCCAGCGCGAAGCCCGTCCGGCGCACCCCGGTCGCGCACGTCCGATTGATGGCTTTTGGTGTGAAGTGGCGGAGAGGACGGGTGCTCCGACCGCCTCACCCGCGGGAGTTCCGCAGGCGCAGCGCTTGGAGGAAAGAGTGCAGACCGACATCGACCCCAGGGACCTCATCGGCCACAAGGCGGTCGACCGCAACGGGGACAAGATCGGCACGGTGGACGAGGTGTATCTGGACGACGCCACCGGGCATCCGGAGTGGGCGGCCGTCCGCACCGGCATCTTCGGCCGGGACGCCTTCGTCCCGCTCACCACGAGCGAGTTCTCCGGCGACGAACTCCGGGTGCCGTACGACAAGTCGCTGGTGAAGGACTCGCCGGACTTCGGCGTGGGCCAGCACCTCTCGCCGGCCCAGGAGCTCCAGCTCTACCGCTACTACGGCCTCGACACCCCCGTGGACGGCCGTCCGGCGGCCGCGGAACCCGCCAGGGACGACCGGCCGGACCTCGACTTCGGCACCACCACGGCCGCCGCGGCCGCCAGGCCGATCGCCTTCCACTCCCCCGACCCCGCCCCGACCACGACCGTGACGGGCACGACCACCACCATGACCAGCACCGGCACGACCCACACCAGCACCGACACCGCCACGGAGGCCCACGTGCGGACCCTCAGCACCCCCGCACCGATCGCCAACGGCACCGCCCCCGCGCCGGCCGCCGCCCACCTGGTCGAGCCGAAGCCGCAGCCCGCCGCCACCACCCCGGCCGCGAACGGCACCGCCGCCTCCTCGGCCCCCAGCGGCCCGGTCGAGATCACCTGCCGCGAGGAGCGGCTGGACATCACCACCGAGTGGCACGTGCTGGGCAGCGCGAAGCTGCGCAAGTACGTGACCAGTGAGCAGGTCGAGCGCCGCGTCCCGGTGGTCCGCGAGCGGGTCCGGGTGGAGCGGATTCCGGTCAGCGACGCCGAGCGGGCCTCGCTGACCGAGAAGGAGATCGCCGAGGCGGTCGAAGAGGTCACCCTCCGTGAGGAGCGGCCGGTGGTCCGCAAGTACCTCGCCCCGGTCGAGCGGGTCCGCCTGGTGGTGGAGCGCTACACCGAGGAGGAGGTGGTCCGGGACGAGCTCCGCCGCGAGCACGTCGAGGTCCACGACGACACGGCCGCCCCCGCGCCGGACGAGGCGGACGACCCGCTCGTCCACGCCGCCGACGGCTCCCGGCCCGCCGCCCTGCGCCCGCTGGCCTGACCTCCCCCGAACTCCCCGATCTCCGCTGATCCCACGATCGCAGCGATCCCACGAGGGCCCCGGACTCCGGTCCGGGGCCCTCGTCGTGCGCCACAGTTCCCCACTTTGCCAAACCTTAACCACTCGATATTTGACAACCTGAACTATCCCCCGCACAGTTACTTGAGTTCATTCACTATGTACGGGAGGAAGCAACCGTGAGTGAGGCAGTAAAGCCCACCACCGCGGCCGAGAAGCAGAGCAACGCCCGGGTCCTGCCGGCCCTCATCCTGGCGATGCTGTCGTTCAGCGTGGTGCAGACCGCGGTCGTCCCGATCCTGCCGTCGCTGGCCAAGGAACTGGACGTCTCCGGGTCGAACATCACCTGGCTGATGACCGCCAACCTGCTGTCCGCCGCCGTGCTGACTCCCCTGCTGGGCCGCTTCGGCGACCTCCGGGGCCGCAAGCCCATGCTGCTGATCTCGCTGGCCGGCCTGGTCGCCGGTTCGGCGCTGGCGGTCTGCACCCACTCCTTCACCTGGCTGATCGTCGCCCGCGTCCTCCAGGGCGCCGGCGGTGGCGTGATGCCGCTGGCGATCAGCATCGTCCGTGACGAGCTGCCCAAGCAGAAGGTGACCGGCGGCGTCGCCGCCATCAGCGCCTCGATGGGTGTCGGCTCCGGCCTCGGCCTGGTCGCGACCGGCCTGCTGCTGGAGCACTGGAACTACAAGTCGATCTTCTGGATGGGCCTGGCCTTCGGCCTGCTCGCCGTCGCCCTGGTCGCCTTCCGGGTCCCGACCGACCCGGTGACCGACAAGGAGGGTGGCGCCGATCCGCTCGGCGCGCTCACCCTGGCCGCCTGGCTCTCCGCCCTGCTGGTCGCGGTCAGCCAGGGCAACCACTGGGGCTGGACCTCCACCAAGACCCTCGGCCTGTTCGCCGTCGCCGCGGTGGTCGCCCTGATCTGGGGCGTCATCGAGACCAAGGTCGCCCACCCGCTGGTGGACCTCAAGATGATGGGCCGCCCGGCCGTCGCCTTCACCAACCTGGCCGGCCTGCTGATCGGCTTCGGCATGTACGGCTCGTTCATGGTCATCAGCAACTTCTCCCAGACCCCGGAGAAGCTGGCCCACTACGGCTTCACCGCGACCGTGCTGCACGCCGGTGTGATGCTGCTGCCGTCCGCGATCGGCTCGATGGTCGCCGCCCCGATCGGCGCCCTGCTGATCGCCCGCCGCGGCCCGCGCCTGCCGCTGGTCCTCGGTGGCGTCCTCGGCGCGATCGCGATGGCCTACCTGGCCCTGCGGCACAGCGCCGAAGGCGACATCTACACCGCCTCCGCGATCTTCGGCCTCGGCATCGGCCTCGCCTTCGCCGCGATGCCCGCCTTCATCAACGGCGCCGTCCCGGTCGAGCAGAGCGGCATCGCCAACGGCATGAACTCCGTGCTCCGCACCGTCGGCGGCGCGATCGGCACCGCCGTGATGACCGCGATCCTGACCGGCGACACCATGAAGCTCCCGATCAAGATCCCGGTGCTGCTGCCCACGCTGGACGCCTACAAGCACGCGTTCTGGGTCACGGCCGCCGTCTGCGTCATCGCCGGCGCCGTCCCGTTCCTGATCCGCACCACCAAGCCGGCCGCCACCGTCGCCGGCGGCGCGGCCCGGCAGGACTCCAGCCCCGAGCTGGCCAAGACCGACGCCTGACGAGGCGTCCGGCCCGCGCGTTCAGGGACAGGACGCGCGGGCCCGGGCCTCCGCCCGGTCGCGAGGGCATCACGACCGTCCGGGGCCCGGCACGGAATGCGGCCCCACCCGGTACTCCTACCGGGTGGGGCCGTTCCGCGTTCCAGCTCGTTCCGCGTTCCCAGCTCGTTCCGCGTTCCCGCGCCGGTGCGTCCCGCGCCCCCGCCCGCCTCAGTCCTCCTGCGCGTCCGGCTCCTCCGGCTGCTCCGGTTCCTCCGGCTGCCGCAACGGCAGCGGCCGGGCCGGCTCCAGCGCCGGATCGTCCACCGCGAAGGTCCGCACCCGCCCCGGCCCGCTCCACGGCGTCTCGAACCGCACCGTCACCCGCCCCACCCCGCTGCCCTGCACCCACCCCGGCCCCAGCTCGGCGTGCCGGACGTCCTGTCCGGGCATCCAGCGCCGCACCACGACCTCCTCCGGCTCCTCCTCGGCCACCGCCGCCTCGGCCACCTCGGCGTGCTCCGCCGCCTCCTCCCGCAGCGCCTGCGCGAAGAGGTCCTCCTGGGTGTAGTCGGCCAGTTGGGCCACGCCCACCCCGAGCAGCCGCACCCCGCCGGTGATGTCCACCTGTTCGGCGAGGCGCCGGGCCGTCGCCGTGATCACCGCCTCGTCGTCGGTGGGCCCGCCCAGGGTCTCCGAGCGGGTCAGCGTGGAGAAGTCGAACCGCCGCACCTTGAGCACCACCGTCCGCCCCGAGCGCCCGGCCGAGCGCAGCCGCCGGACGCACCGCCCGGCCAGCGCCTCCACCTCCCGCAGCACCCGGTCCCGGTCGGCCAGGTCCACCTCGTAGGTGTCCTCCACCGAGACCGACTTGGCGTCCTGGTCGGCTACCACCGGCCGCTCGTCCAGCCCTATCGACATGTGGAAGACCCCGGTGCCGTGCGCCCGCCCGAGCAGCTGGACCAGCTCCGCCTCCCCCGCCTCCGCGAGGTCCGCCACCGTGCTCAGCCCGGCCCGCCGCAGCACCTGTTCGGTGGCCGGCCCGATCCCGGGCAGCGCCCGGACCGGCATCGGGCCGAGCACGGCCCGCTCCTGCCCCGGCTCGATCAGCACCAGCCCATCCGGCTTGGCCTGCTCGGAGGCGATCTTCGCCATCAGCTTGGAGCCCGCCGCCCCCACCGAGCCGGTCAGCCCGGTGAGCCGCTGGATGTCCGCCCGGAGGTCCTCCGCCAGGGCCAGCACCAGCCGCTCCCCGGTCTCGTGGTCCGCCTCCGACAGCACCGGACCGTACGGACCGGCCTCCAGGTCGACGAAGGCCTCGTCCAGGCTCAACGGCTGCACCAGCGGCGACAGTCGGCGCAGCAGCCCCATGACGATCTCGCTGTTCTGCCGGTACGCCTCGAACCGCCCGGACAGGAAGGCCGCATTGGGGCACAGCCGCCGCGCCTGGGCCATCGGCATCGCCGAGTGCACCCCGAACCGCCGCGCCTCGTACGAGGCCGTGGAGACCACCCCGCGCCCGCCGAGCCCGCCGACGATCACCGGCTTCCCGCGCAGGCTCGGCTTGGCCGCCTGCTCCACCGCCGCGAAGAAGGCGTCCATGTCGAGGTGGATGATGCTCGGCAGAGATCGCACCCGCCGATCATCGCGCACGGGTCCGACAGTGCGTACGAACCCGGCCGACGCCCCGCGCCCGCCGCCCCCCGGTTACTGCTTCGCGGCCTCCGCCAGCGCCTTCGGGATGCCGTCCTCCTTGGGCCCGAGGAACACCGGGTCCGGCCGCAGCCAGACGTTCACGGCCGCCTTGCCCGCCCCGGCGACCTCCCGCAGCCCGCCGTACAGCCAGGTGGCGTCGTGCGCCTCCGGCACCCCGACCGCGTACGAGCGGATCCCCGCCGCCTCGCACAGCGCCAGCGCCCGCCGGACGTGGAAGTCCTGGCTGACCAGCACCGCGCGGTCCACCCCGAAGATCCGGTGCGCCCGGGTGCAGGAGTTCCAGGTGTCGAAGCCCGCGTAGTCCCGCACCACCCGGTCCCCGGGGACGCCGTGCGCGGTCAGGTAGCGGTACATCGCGTCCGGCTCGTCGTACTCGATCCGCCCGTTGTCCCCGGTCACCAGGATGGCCTTGACCTTGCCCTCCCGGTACAGGTCGAGCGCCGCCACCAGCCGGTGCTCCAGGTACGGCGACGGCTCGCCCTGGTCCAGCCCGGCGCCGAAGACCACCGCCACCGGAGCCGAGGGCGCGCTCTCCACGGTGCCGACCCGGTCCCCCGCCCCGAACCAGAGCCAGGCGCTGGGCGCCAGCGCGAGCGAGCAGAGCAGCGTCGTCGCCTGGAAGACCCTGCGCTGCGTACGGCGCTCCCGCAGCCGCACCCGCACCCCGCCGGCCCGACGCCGCAGCAGCTCCGATATCCCGGTGCCGACCTCCACGTGCCCCTCCCTCGATCGTTTCACCAGGCAACACGACGAGGCCGTGGGCCGGAACGGTTCCCCGCTCCGGCCCACGGCCCCGTGGAAGTGCTGCCGGTCAGACCGCCCGGTTGCGCCGCTGCGCCAGCTCGTCCGCCGGATCGTCGCCGACCAGCGTCTCGCCGGTGTCGGTCCGCTCCGCGTGCAGTCGACCGAGGGTCAGCTCCAGCTCCTGCCAGACCGCTCCGACCGCGATGCCGAACACCCCCTGACCGCCCTTCAACAGGTCGACCACGTGCTGCGGCGTGGTGCACTCGTACACCGTCGCACCGTCGGACATGAGCGTCAGCCCGGCCAGATCGGCCTGCTCGGCCGCCTGCAGATGGGCGACGGCCACCCGGATGTTCTGCAGCGAGACGCCGGCGTCGAGCAGCCGCTTGACGATCTTCAACAGCAGCACGTCGCGGAAGCTGTAGAGCCGCTGACTGGTCGCCGGGTACGCGGTGCGGACGCTGGGCTCCAACAACCCGGTGCGGGCCCAGTAGTCCAGCTGGCGGTACGTGATGCCGGCCGCCGCACAGGCCGTCGGGCCGCGGAAGCCGATCAGTTCGGACGTCGGGGCCAGCCGCTCGATCGCGGGCTGGCCCGGCTGCACGGCCGGGAACCTGCTCATCCTGGGCAGGTCCGCCACGGTGCGAGCGGTGCGCGGCATGTGCACGGCGCACAGGCCTCCCACGGCCGCGTCATCGCCGGTGCTGCTCATGCCTACCTCCGTCCACTCGTGCTGCGGGCAACCGACTGCGGGCATCGGCCACCCGGACAGCCACTCCTGACGGTAGGCAGTCCCCTATGACCCGTCAACGATCGCCACGCCGGGCCAGACAAACCACATCACTCAGGAGAGTGGTTTTTCGTGCCCCTAGTGTGGGTAGGTGGACGGATTTTGGCAAAACGGCACGCTCAAGGGCCGACCAGCCCCGGCCGGACAGGCACCCTACTGGGGGCCGCCGCCCCCGAAGTCCTCGGGCGACACCTGGTCGAGGAACTCGCGGAACTTCTCGACCTCGTCCTCCTGCTCGTCCGGGATCGCGATGCCCGCCTCCGCGAGCACCTCCTCGCTCCCGTAGATCGGCGTGCCGGTGCGCAGGGCCAGCGCTATCGCGTCGGACGGCCGGGCGCTCACCTCGACCCCGCCGGCGAACACCAGCTCGGCGTAGAACACGCCCTCCCGCAGGTCGGTGATCCGGACCTCGGTGAGCTGCTGGCCGAGCGCTTCCAGGACGTCCTTGAACAGGTCGTGCGTCAGCGGGCGCACCGGAGTCATGCCCTGCTGGGCGAAGGCGATCGCGGTCGCCTCGCCGGGGCCGATCCAGATCGGCAGGTATCGATCTCCCCCGACCTCCCGAAGCAGCACGATCGGCTGGTTGGAAGGCATCTCCACTCGGACACCCACGACGTCGAGCTCATTCACACAGGCAACCCTATGGCTCCGACCCCGGATATGAAAGCGCAGGGCCGACGCCGCTGGTCAGCGCGGTGCACCGGCCCCGCGGACGGCATCCCGACGCCCTAGGAGCGAGGCCGCAGACCGGCCTGCACCATGGCCGCGTGCAGCCGCACCGACAGCGTGGCCAGCTCCCGTGCGGTGGCCTCCGCGTGCGCCCGGGTCTGCGGGTTCCGGTGCCGGCGCAGCGGCGCCACCACCTGCTCCACCAAGGCGATCTCGCGGTCCGCCGCCGCCTTCATCGCCCTCAGGTGCCGCGGTTCCAGCCCGTACCGGCCGAGTTCGGCCACCAGCCGGGCCACCTGGAGCGCCTCCCCGTCGTACCCGCCGTCCGGGCCCGGCGCGACCAGCCCGTACGCCTCCCACTCGGCCAGCTCCGGCTCCCCCGCCCCGGCGGCGGCCAGCAGCTCGGCCCGCCCCAGCCGGACCCCGGAGGCGACCTCGGCCGAGGCCACCAGCTCGCGGTCGGCCTCCTCCAGCGGGCCGGGCCGGGCGTCGGCGGCCGGCAGCGCGGGCGGGGCCTCACCCCGCTCGATCGCGTCCAGGTGCTCGCGGATCACCCGCAGCGGCAGGTAGTGGTCCCGCTGCATCCGCAGGACGTAGGCCAGCCGCTCCACGTCGGAGGGGCTGAACTTGCGGTACCCCGAGGGGGTGCGCTGCGGCTCGACCAGCCCCTCCGCCTCCAGGAAGCGGATCTTGGAGATGGTCACCTCGGGGAAGTCGTCGCGCAGGAAGGCCAGCACCGCGCCGATGCTCAGCAGTTCGTCACCACCGCGCCGTCGGCCGGCGGGCCGGTCCGGACGGACCGGCTGCCTGGGGGCCGCGACCACCCCGCGCCCGCCGCGGTCCGACTGCGGACCGGACGACGACGCAGGGTTGGCCGCCCCGAGAGAAGAGGAAGGAGTATTCGTATTCACTCGGGCTCCTGCCGACGTTGGTTTCAGTACCCCCGGTTGTGGCCGGCGAAGAACACCAGCCGGTACTTCCCGATCTGCACCTCGTCGCCGTTGTTCAGCGGCACCTCGTCGATCCGCTCCCGGTTGACGTAGGTGCCGTTCAGGCTGCCCACGTCCGCGACGCTGAATCCGGCCGGGGTGCGGCGGAACTCCACGTGGCGGCGAGAGACCGTGACGTCGTCCAGGAAGATGTCACCCTGCGGGTGACGCCCCGCCGTGGTGACGTCCGAGTCCAGCAGGAACCGGCTGCCCGAGTTCGGACCGCGCTGGACGATCAGCAGCGCCGAGCCCGGCGGCAGCGCGTCGATCGCCGACAGCACCTCGGCCGACAGCGCCGGCGTGGTACCGGTACCGGTGGTCGCGGACGGGTCGTAGGACTCCAGGCCGGAGATCGAGATCGTCGAGGTGGTCTCCGCCGCCCCCTCCGGCAGCAGCCCGCCGCGCAGCGCCGTACCGCAGTTGGAACAGAAGCGGGCCGCGGCCGGGTTCTGGTTGCCGCACCTGGGGCACGGAGTGGGGCCAGCCATGTTCACAGCCTCCTGGCGCGGCACACCCGACGGGTTGTGCCCGGCGTACGGGTCCGGGGCAAACCCTCCACCAGAGGTTGAGGGTGCTGACGGGAAACCTATGCGCGGGTCGCCGGAGGGGTCAACCGACGCGCCGTAGCCCGCCGGATTCCCGGCGTACTGCGCGGCACCGTCCCGGTACAGCTGCTGTCCGGCGTACTGACCCGCCTCGGGGGCAGGGCGCATGCCCGGCACCGCGGGCTCGTCCTCCGCCCGGCGGTGCCGGGCGGTCGGCGCCTCGACGGCGGCCGCGTCGCGACCCTTGTTGCGACCGAACAACTTCGAGAAGAAACTCACGGGCGAATCCCCTTGCGTGTGACAGACCCGCCCGCGGGGCAGGGTGAGAACCTCGGACAGGCTGCGGGCCCGATTGCGGCTCGGGCCTGCTGGAGCGGTACTCCGACGTGTGGTGCTGCGGTTGGTGCTACGGAGCGTACTGGTGCGAACCAGTCTCTCCCACGCGACGACGACACCCCGCACCGGGTGCCGCGGGCCCGTGACGGGCCGTTCGTCGAGCGCCCCGTCACTTCGAAGCCGGCTTGGCGTACTGCGGCGTCTTCAGATCCACCAGGGCGTCCACGACCACCTTCTGCTGCTGGGTGATCGTCGCCCGCGCCTGGTGGCTCTCCAGGGTGCGCACGACGCCCCCCGGGATGTTCAGCGCGGGTGTCAGGTCCTGCGGGTTCCCCACGACGGTGAACCGATAGGGCTGCGAGACCTTCTTCCCGTCGATCTGCACCCCACCGCCCGACAGGTCGGTGAAGTAGGTGTTGACCACCACGCGCACATCGTTGATCTGAATCGCCTCCGCCCCCGCCGCTCGAAGTTCCTGCAGGGTGTCCAGCAGCATATCCGCCTTCACCTGCCCTTGGGGGTCATCGACCGTGAGGACGATGCCCGGACCAGTGGCTTTGACCGTACCGGCCAGCACACCCAGTTCCGTCATCTTCTTCCTGGTCTGCTCCTGGGCCTCCTTGGCCTGGTTGGAGCTGTTCTCCAACTTGCCCAGGGACTGCTCGAGCTCGGCCTTCTCCTGTTGCAGACGCTGCTGACGGCTGTCCAGTTCGTCGAGGATCCGGACCAGGTCCTCCTGGCGGGCCCCGCGCAGCTGGTTGTGGTGGTCGTTGGTCGACCGCACCTGGATCGCCAGCCCCAGCCCGAGCGAGAACAGCAGCAGCGCCACCACCAGTTGCCCGCGCGACAGCCGCGGCGGCCAGATCGCCGCCTTCAACCGCCGCCGACCGGCGTGCCGGTCCACGGCGGGCGGCTCCTCGGCTCCCTCCGGCTCCCCGGCTCCCTCCGACTCCTCGACGGAATCGGGCTGCTCGACGTCCTCCGGCTCCGCGGCTTCCGACGGCACGTCGGCCCGCCCCTCGGCGAGCGCCGGCCGAGGCTCGGCCGTCGTCCCGGGTGCGGCCGCCTTGGTCAGCCGCACCGGCGCAGCCGGCTCCGCCGCCCCGGTCTCAAGCTCAGCCTCAGCCTCAGACTCCGCCGGCTCCCCGGCGGCTCCGGGCTCCCCCAGGTCGGTCCCGGCCTCCGCCGCGGCCTCCTCGACGACCTTCCCCGGCGGCTCCTCCGGAGCCTTCCCGACCGCGTTCCCGCCCGGCTCCGCGGCGGTCTCCTGCACCGCCGGGTCCGTTGCCTTCGCCCGCTCCTCCGCCGCCTCGCGGCCCGGCTCAGGCACGGAAGACATGGCGCCGGATCGCCGCCGCGTTGGAGAAGATGCGGATGCCGAGGACGACGACCACACCCGTGGACAGCTGCGAGCCGACGCCCAGCTGGTCGCCCAGGAAGACGATCAGCGCGGCAACCACCACGTTCGACAGGAACGAGACGATGAAGACCTTGTCGTTGAAGATCCCGTCCAGCATCGCCCGGACGCCGCCGAACACCGCGTCCAGCGCCGCCACCACCGCGATCGGCAGGTAGGGCACGACGGCGTCGGGCACCTCGGGTTGGACGAAGAGCCCGACGACCACCCCGATCACGAGACCCAGTACGGCAATCACGGTCTAGCTGCTCCTGTCCCTGTGGTGGTCTTGGTCGATCCGCCGGACGGACGCCGCTTCGCGGACGGCCCGGCGCCGGGCGCGGACGGTGAAACGGACGCGACGGGGCTCTCCGAGGTTCCCGGGCCGCCCGACGGCGTCCCGCTCGGACCGGCCGACGGAGTCGCCGAACCGGACGCCGACGCGGACGCCGTGGGCGAGGCCTCGGGCGTGACGGGCTGGGCGCTCCGCAGCGACACGCCGACCGCCGCCGGCAGGGTCAGGCTCTTCTGGGTGGAGAGCGTCGACTTGATGCCGTACTTCTCCTCCAGCAGGCGCAGGTACTGCCCGGCCATGTCGTTCTCGAAGGCGCTGAGCAGCTTCGGCCCGTCCCCGATCGCCTGGATGTTGTACGGCGGCACCAGCGGCCGGTTGTCCACCAGCACCGCCTCGCCGGCGGCCCGGATCGCGGACAGCGCGGTCAGCCGCTGGCCGTTGATCGAGACGGCCTCCGCCCCGGATCCCCACAGACCGTTCACCACCAGTTGCAGGTCCCGGTCGCGCAGCCGCCCGCTGTTGGAGAAGCCCTGCCCTGCCCGCGGGTCGACGTTGCCCCCACCACCGGTTCCGGCCGCGTCCTCCAGAACCAGCTTCACCCCCGGCCCGGTGACCTCCCCCAGCCCGACCTCACCGGTCAGGCCGCTGCCACCGGCGTCCCCGGAGGCCAGTGCCTGCTGCTGGGTGTCGTCGACCTTGCGCCGCAGGTCCTGGACCTCCTTCTGCAGGTGGTCCGCCGAACCGTTGCTGTCGTTGATCCGGTGGATCAACGCGTCCCGTTCCTTGGCCAGCGTCGGCTCCGCCTTGTGCGCGTTCACCGCACCCACCGTGACCACGGCCCCGACCAGCGCCAGTCCGGCGCCCAGCGTCAGCAGTCCGCGCAGTGTCCGGGGTATCCGGCTGTCGTGCTCACCGCCCCGGGCCGCGGCCGCCTCGGCGTAGCCCTCGTCCAGGCTGTGGTCCATCACGTTGGTCAGCAGGGACATCGAGGCGTCCGGGCGGTTGTACCGTCCGTTCGGAGCACTCGGCGTCGGCGTCGCTGGCATGCGGACCATCGTCCCACGACGGCGGAGGGCCCTGCGCACGGCCCCTGAGCTGCACACACGCCACACACATCAACGGAAAGTGACGGACCCTTCCGAATGAGGTGAAAACGGACAGCGGGGCGTACGGATGGAACCGCACGCCCCGCCGTCCAGGGGGTGTCCGCTCAGGACCTCACCGACCCGCACCCTCCACCACGGCAGCCCACTCGTCGAGCAGGGCGTCGGTGGCCTCGTCGTCCGGGCCCTCGGCCCACAGGTGGGTGACCGCCTCGGCCGGGTCCGGCAGCACCAGCGTCCAGCGCCCGTCCGCCTCGACGACCCGGACCCCGTCCGTGGTGTCCAGCCGCCGGCTGCCGGCCGCCTCCACCACCGAACGCATCACCATGCCCTTCGCCGCCCACGGCGTCGCGATGTCCCGCCGCCGGATGTGCGCCTGCGGGATCCGCGCGTCGATCTGGCTCAGGGTTAGCTGGGTCCGCGCCACCAGGCCGACCAGCCGGACGAAGGCCGCGGCACCGTCCAGCACCCCGCTGAACTCGGGCACCACGAAGCCGCCGCGCCCGTCCCCGCCGAACACCGTGCCCTCGGCGGCGGCCGCCTTCGCGAGGTCGTCCGGCGTGGTAGTGGTCCAGATGACCTGGGTCCCGTGGTACGCGGCGACCTGCTCGGCGATCCGGGTCGTGGTCACCGGCAGTGCCACCTGCCCGCTGCGCCGCTCCGCCGCGACCAGGTCCAGCAGCACCAGCAGCGCCCGGTCGTCGTCGATCACCCGGCCGAGCTCGTCCACGAACGCGACCCGCTCGCCGACCGGGTCGAACCGCACCCCGAAGGCCGCCCGCGAGGAGGCCACCAGCTCGCCGAGCCTGGCCAGCCCGGCCCGTCGGGTCTCCGCGTCCTCGGTGGGCCGCGCCTCGTCCAGCCCGCTGGAGACGGTCAGCGTCTCCACCCCGAGCCGGCCGAGGATGCTGGGCAGAACCAGCCCCGCACTGCCGTGCGCGGTGTCCACCACCACCTTCAGCCCGGCCTCCCGGACCCCGGTGGTGTCCACCGCCCGCAGCAGGTTGCCCGCGTAGGAGTCGAACACGCTGGACGGGAAGGTCAGGTCCCCGATCTCGCCCGGGAACGCCCTCCGGTACTCCTGACGGGCGTAGACCCGGTCGAGCTTGCGCTGCCCGGCCTGCGAGAGGTCCGCCCCGCGCTCGTCGAAGAAGAGGATGTCCAACGAGTCCGGCACCCCCGGAGTGGTCCGCAGGAAGATCCCGCCCGCGCTCCCTCGCGCGGTGTGCTGCCGGGCCACCGGCATCGGCACGTTCTCCAGGTCGCGGACGTCGATCGCGGAGGTCTGCAGCCCCGAGATCATCGCCCGTTTGAGCGCACGCGCACCACGCGAGTGGTCACGCGCAATGGTGACGGTGGCCCCCTTCTTCAAGGTCGTGGCGTACGCTCCCGCCAGCCGCACGGCCAGCTCCGGGGTGATCTCGACGTTGAGGATGCCCGAGACCCCACGGACCCCGAAGAGGTGCTCCTGGCCGCGCGACTCCCAGATCACTGAGGTGTTGACGACGGCGCCGGCCTCGATGGTCTTGAACGGGTAGACCCGGACGTTGGCCCCGATGATCGACTCCTCGCCGATCAGGCACTCGTCCCCGATCACCGCGCCGTCCTCGATCCGCGCGGCCCGCATCACGTCGGTGTTCTTGCCGACCACGCAGCCGCGCAGATTGCTCTGCGGCCCGACGTAGACGTTGTCGTGCACCACCGCCTTGTGCAGGAAGGCACCGCGCTTGACCACCACGTTGCTGCCCAGCACGGTGTGCTCGCGGATCTCCACGCCGGCCTCGACCTTGGCGTAATCCCCGATGTACAGCGGCCCGCGCAGCACCGCCTCCGGGTCGACCTCCGCCCCTTCCGCCACCCAGACGCCCGGCGAGATCTCGAAGCCGTCGAGCTCGACCTCGACCTTGCCCTCCAGGACGTCCGCCTGGGCCTTGCCGTAGCTCTCGTGGGTGCCCACGTCCTCCCAGTAGCCCTCGGCCACGTAGCCGTAGACCCGCTTGCCCTCCTTCAACAGCTGCGGGAAGACGTCACTCGACCAGTCCACGGACTCACCCGCGGCGACGTAGTCGAAGACCTCCGGCTCCATCACGTAGATACCGGTGTTGACCGTGTCGGAAAAGACCTGGCCCCAGGTCGGCTTCTCCAGGAAGCGCTCGACCCTGCCGTCCTCGTCGGTGATCGTGATCCCGAACTCCAGGGGATTCGGCACCCTGGTGAGACAGACCGTGACCAGTGCGTTCTTACTGCGGTGAAAGTCGATCAATTCGGTGAGATTGAAGTCGGTCAGCGCGTCACCGGAGATCACCAGAAAGGAGTCGTCCTTGAGCGCGTCCTCGGCGTTCTTGACACTCCCCGCAGTGCCTAGTGGCGTCTCCTCATGGGCATACGTGAGGTGCATGCCCAGTTCCTCGCCGTCACCGAAGTAGTTCTTGACGAGTGACGCCAGGAACTGCACGGTGACGACGGTGTCGGAGAGGCCGTGCCGCTTCAGCAGCCGAAGCACGTGCTCCATGATCGGCATATTCGCGACCGGAAGCAGCGGCTTCGGCATGCTGGAGGTCATCGGGCGGAGTCGGGTGCCCTCGCCCCCTGCCATTACTACGGCTTTCATTACGGGTGCGTCCTCCTTCGCGGTGGTGGACCTGCAGGTCCATCAAACCGTTCCAGAGGGTTCTCTACCCGGAAGGTCCCGTCCGACGCACCGGCGCGGCGTGGGACTTCTCTCAGATCACGTCTCAGGCTGTGGACGCCGAGCCCGCGGGGCCGGCCTTGATGATCTGCCGAGCCTGCACCGCGTAAAGGATCGCCGACCACCAGTACAACGTGGTCCCCCACCAAATGAAGGCCCAGCTCACCACCTCGGCCGGCCGGGCGATCCAGCTGTCGATGCCACCGAGCAGGAGAAGCGGAAACGCGTACATCAGATTGAAGGTCGCGGCCTTGCCGAGGAAACTCGTCTGGAGCGGCCCGTAACCGTGCCGGTTCAGAATGGGCAGCAACGAGGCGATGAAGACCTCGCGGGCCAGCAGAATCGCCGTCACCCACCACGGCAGGAACTCACGCCACGTCAATCCGACGAGCGTGGACAGCACATAGAGCCGGTCCGCCAGCGGATCCAGCAGCTGCCCCACCCGGCTGATCTGCCCCCACCGCCTGGCGAGTTTTCCGTCCAGGTAGTCGCTGACTCCGCTGAGCATCAGGATCAGCAGCGCCCACCCGTCGTTCTTCGGCCCGCCGAAGACCGGCCACAGAATGAGCCAGAGAAAAACCGGGACGCCGACCAACCGGCCCATGCTCAGCAGGTTGGGGATGGTGAGGACGCGATCGGTCTGGACCCGCGTCTCCTGGACCTCCACCCGAGGCCTCCTGTCCTGTGTCACGACAATGCACGTTGACCCTACAACAGAAAAGCCCCCGCCCGGTTCACCCGGCGGGGGCTTTTCTGAATGATTGTTCGGCGGCGTCCTACTCTCCCACAGGGTCCCCCCTGCAGTACCATC
>NZ_JBIWAQ010000033.1:0-65512 GCF_044760155.1 Kitasatospora sp. NPDC098652 | reverse complement strand
AAGCTCGCCGACCTGGTCGTGCTCGACTCCGACAGCTACGACCTGGTCGCCGTGATGCGCCGCGGCCGCTGGGCCGTCGGCGGCGACCGCTTCCCCACCGTCAGGTCGGCCTGAACAACGGCGACGGCCGCCCTCCCCCCGGTGGGGAAGGGCGGCCGTCCGCGTTCTCGGCCGGGCCTCAGCTGCTCGGCTCGACGGTGATCTGGTCGATCAGGATCGGCCCGGAGGGCACCGTGAAGCTGACCGAGTTCGCCCCCGCCTGGAACTGCGGCAGTATCCAGGTGGTGTACCAGGACGACGCCGGGTCCTTGCCGGGCGAGTAGTTCCGGTACGTCAGCCCGTTCGGCCAGTCCTTGCCGTTGACCGAGGCCGCGCCCTTCACGTCCCCGCCGGCGTTGTTGTAGTGCACGGTGAGCTTGTACGTGCCGGCCGCGGCGATCTGGCCGTTCCAGGTGACCGAACCGCCCTGCTGGAGCGTCAGGTAGCTGCCGTCCGCGGACTTGGCACCCTTGACGGTGTTTCCGGACGGCGCGTTCTGCCCCTGCAACTGGCCGGCGTCCACGGTCGCCGGGCCGGCCGAGACCGTGGCGCTCGCCGAGGGCGAGGCCGAGCCGGTCCCCCCGCTCGGCGTCGCGACGCCGCTGGGCGCGGGCGGGGCGGCGCTGGTGGTGCCGCCCTTGGCGGTCTTGTCAGCGTCCGGGTCACCGGTGGAGAGCGCGATCCCGGCACCGATCGCGATCGCCGCGACCACGGCGACCGCGCCGATCACGGCGCCCTTGCTCCGACCGCTGCTCGGCCGCTCGTCCCCCGGCTGCGGCCGGGAGTGCTCGGCGTAGCGGGCCTGCTGGGCGGGCGCGCCGTACTCGGCCTGCGGCGGCACACCGGGCTGGCCGTACTGGCCCTGCGGGGGCATGCCCGGCTGGCCGTACGGCGGCTGGGCCGGACCGGGCTGGCCGTACGGCGGCTGCTGGGCGCGCGGCGCGCCGTACTGCGCCCGGCCGACCTCCATCGGGCGGCTGTACGGCGTCCGGGGAACCCCCTGCTGCGGCTCGGCCGGCTGTCCGGTGGAGCCGTCGGCCGGGCGGTAGAGGTAGCCGAACGGGTCGTCGTCCTGCGGGGCACCGCCCCCCTGGCCCTCGGGCAATCCGTTGTCGCCGGCGGTCGTCACGGTGGTCTGCTCCCCCATCCGGTGTGCGCCGCGCGCGGGCGGCGCAGATCATGGACGCTGTCGTACCGGGCACCCTACCTGCCGTACGTGACAGCAGGAAAAGAACCCTTGACAACCCGTGGGTAACCTGCGCGTTCCCGGGCGCCCGGCGCCCGACCCCTCCCGCCGGCCCCGGAACGGCCGCCGCGAGCCCCGTCCTCAGCCCGCGCGCCGGTGCGAGCGCTCGCCGCGCGCGCCCCGCACCGCCCCGCCCCGGGCCCGCTTCTCGTCGTACATCCGCTCGTCCGCGGTGTGCAGCACCTCCTCGATGCTCATCCCGCAGCCGGCCCAGCCCACCCCGAGGCTCACCCCGACCCGCATCGCCCGGCCGTCGATCCGCATCGGCGGGATGATCGCGTTGCGCAGCCGGTGGGCCAGGTCCTTGGCCTCCTCGCGGCCGATGCCGTCGGCCAGCACCACGAACTCGTCGCCGCCCAGCCGGGCCACCGTGTCGCCGTCCCGGACCGCCGCGCTCAGCCGCCGGGCGACCTCGACCAGCACCGAGTCGCCCGCGTTGTGGCCGAACCGGTCGTTGATCGATTTGAAGCCGTCCAGGTCGCAGAAGAGCACCGCGAGCCCCTTCTCGACCGGCGCCGCCGAGCCGGAGCGGAACGGCACGGACCAGGCCTCGCCGCCGGGCCCGTACTCGGCCGGCACCACGGCGTGCACGTGCTCCCCGTACCCCGCGCCGAGCCCGGGCGGCGGCCCGCCCTCCAGCGCGCCGTACCCGTGCACCGGTCCCGGGTACGGGTCCACGCCCTCCAGTGCCTCGTACGCCGCGTGCGCGCTGTAGCTGTCGGCCGGGTAGGCGTACGGCTGCGGGTAGCCGACCTCGGCGGTCAGCGCGGGGGCGGCGCCGACCGGCTGCGGCTCGGCGCAGAGCCGGCGGGCCAGCCGGGCCTTGAGCTCGGCGCCGTTGGGCAGGCCGGTGAGCGCGTCGTGGCTGGCCCGGTGGGCGAGTTGGAGTTCGTGGCGCTTGCGGTCCTCGATGTCCTCGACGTGGGTGAGCAGGAAACTCGGGCCCTCGGCCGCGTCCGCCACGATCGAGTTGCGCAGGCAGACCCACTGGTAGCCGCCGTCCCGCCGGGACAGCCTCAGTTCCGCCCGGCCGCTCTCGGCGCTGGTGCGTTCCAACAGGGCCCGGTCCTCGGGGTGCACGAGGTCGGCGAAGCTCTGCTGGCGCAGCACCGCGCGGGGGCGGCCGAGCAGTCGACAGAGCGCGTCGTTGACCCTGGTCAGCTGGCCGCGCCCGGCGCCGTGGAGTTCGGTGATGGCCATCCCGCTGGGCGCGTACTCGAAGGCCTGCCGGAAGCTCTCCTCGCTGGCCCGCAGGGCCTGCTGCTCCTTCTCCAGCCGGGCCAGCGCGCGCTGCATCTCGGCCCGCAGCCGGGCGTTGCCGATCGCGATGGAGGCCTGCAGCGAGAACATCTCCAGGGCCTCGCGGGTCCACGCACCGGGCCGCTTGCCGCTGCGCGGGCGGTCCACCGAGAGCACGCCGAGCAGGTCCCCGCCCGCGCTGTACATCGGGGCGAGCAGTCCGTCGGCGGGGTGCCAGTCGTTGGCGTAGACGGGCAGCGGGCCGTCCCCGATCCAGCGCGGGATGTCGCTGGCGACGGCCCAGCCGCGGTCGTACGGCAGGAAGCGCAGGGTGCCCCAGTGGTCGCTGACCCCGAGCAGCCGGTCCCAGGACTCCCGCGAGCCGACCTGGCCGAGCAGCACCGAGGGCCCGCCCATCGGGCTCTCCTCCAGCTCCCAGACGGCCGCCACCACCAGGTCGCCGTCCGGCCGGACCAGGCTGACCGCGGCGGCGTCGAAGCCGAGTCCGTGCACCGCGCCCTCGACGACGGCCTGCAGCGTGCCCGCCAGGCTGCGGGCAGCGTTGAGGTCCGCCACGACCCGGTGCAAGGTGCGGAGGGTCGCGAGACGGACGTACGGCTCCGACTCGGCTTCCATGCGGGGGCTCCCCGGCTGCTTCGGATAGTTCTTGATTGGTTATCGTCCGATTGCCAGAAGAACTGAATCACAGGGAGCACAGCGTTCGGCACGCTCGGTCAGCAATAGGCCACCACTTGTGACTTAAATCACACGACACTAATGCACCGTTAATCAGTTCATCCGCCCCATAGCGGGACATAAACCGCTATCGGAACATTTCTGGTGGTCGACCGCATCGGCCCCGGGCTGAAGCGGACTGCACCCGGCGGTACCCGCGCTTCACCCCTGGGAGTGACCCCGGCCCGCGGCGGAGCGCGCGCCCCGGCCGTGGTCCTACGACCACGGCCCGATGCCGTCACCCGGGAGCGACGACTACCGTGCGGTACGTGTATCCGTCCCCGCAGCCCGAAGCTGCCCCCCACGCCACGCCCGACGAGTTCCGGGCAGCCCTCTCCCAGCTCACCGCCGGTGTGAGCCTGGTGACCGTCCACGACGAGGACGACGGCGAGGACGCCGGCATGACCGCCACGTCCTTCCTCTCGGTGTCCCTGGACCCGCCGCTGGTGCTGGTCTCGGTCCGCGAGGACTCCCGGATGGACGAGGTGCTCTCCCGGAACGACACCTGGGCGGTCTCGGTGCTCAGCGAGGGACAGAAGGCGCTCGGCTCCCGCTTCGCCATGAAGGGCCGGCTCAGCGACCGGCTGCTGTTCGCGGAGACCCCGCACCACCGCGGCGCCCGCACCGGGGCCCCGCTGATCGAGGGCGCGCTGGCCACCGTCGAGTGCCGCACCGAACAGCGGATACCCGCGGGCGACCACATCCTGCTGATCGGCCGCGTACTGGAAGCCGTGGTCCCCAACCCCGGCGGCCGCCCGCTGCTCTACTTCCGCGGCGGCTACCGCACGCTGGGCTGAAACGGTTCGGCGGGCGGCACCACCCGGCCGGCCGCACCCCTCGCCACTACTCGCCGCGCGGCGACCGCCGACCCTGCTTGAGCTCGGAACGGTGCCGCTTGTTCTCCAGCCGCCGCTCCACCATCCCCCGGCTGGGCCTGGTCGCCCGGCGGGCCTTCGGCGGCGGCGCGCACGCCTCGCTCAGCACCACCCCCAGCCGCACCGCGGCCGCCTCCCGGTTGCGCCACTGCGAGCGGAACTCCGAAGCCTGGATCACCAGCACCCGGCCGTCCACCAGACGGTGCGCCAGCCGCTCCAGGGCACGCGTGCGCCACACCTCGGGCAGCGCCTTCGAGGCGACCAGGTCGAAGCGCAGCTCCGCCTTGGAGTCGGAGGTGTTGACGTGCTGGCCGCCGGGGCCGGAGGAACGCGAGAAGCGCCAGACGAGCTCGGCGTCGGGGACGACCACCGACCCCCGTACGCGGATGGGCTCGGACATGCGCCCATCATCCCGCGCGACCCCCGCGAGGTCACCCGGTTATCAGTGACTCGCCCGCTCGCCCCCGGGGCGGTCACCCGCACCCGCCCGCACCCCCGACAATGGCCTGTGTGATCGAGCTCGGCTACTCCCTCTCCAACCGCTTCCCCGACCCCCCGCAGACCGACTACCGCACCGCCCCCGTGCGCGCGCTGCGGTACGACCTGTTCTGCGGCGACGTCTACCTGGACGCCGAGGGCGCCGAGCTCTCCACCCGCTGGGGCTGGGTCCCGGTGCTGGACTTCGCCTGGGCGCTGTGCGACATCGTCGAGGAGCTCGACCGCGACCCGGACGGCTCCCGGGCCGCCCGGGTGCAGACCGCCGACCTCGACTTCACCCAGAACACCGAGCTGCTGCGCTTCGCCCGCCGGTTCAACTGGGTCGAGATCACCGCGACCTGGCTGCGGGACGAGCCCGCGGCCGTGGTCCGGCACAGCGAGCTGCGGCGCGAGGCCCGCGACTTCCTTCAGGACACCCTCGCCGACCTCTTCGACATGCACCCCGACCTGGCCGACAACCCGAACATCTGGACGCTGCAGGGCCGGTTCCCCCGGGTCTGACGCCGGACCGGACCGACCCTGCCAAGGCTTTGCCCACCCTTTGCCTGGCATTGACACCCCACGAAGAATTCACGGGTTCCCCGGAACCAAGGTGCCCGAGTACCGCGTTGTCCCGGGAAAAGCGAACGAAGGGACTGCAATCGCCATGCCAGTGAGCCTCTCCAAGGGTGGCAACGTCTCGCTGACCAAGGAGGCCCCCGGCCTGTCCGCGGTCAGCATCGGCCTGGGCTGGGACACCCGCACCACCACCGGCGCCGAATTCGACCTCGACGCCAGCGCGATCGTCCTGAACGCGGACGGCAAGGTGCTGTCCAACGCGCACTTCGTCTTCTTCAACAACACCAGCACGCCGGACAACACCGTCGTGCACACCGGTGACAACCGGACCGGCGAGGGCGCGGGCGACGACGAGTCGATCAACGTCAACCTGGCCGGGCTGCCCGCCGAGGCCGCCAAGATCACCTTCCCGGTCACCATCTACGACGGCACCGCCCGCGGCCAGAACTTCGGCCAGGTCCGGAACGCCTACATCCGCGTGGTGAACGCGGCCGGCGGCGCCGAGATCGCCCGGTACGACCTCTCCGAGGACGCCGCCACCGAGACCGCGATGATCTTCGGCGAGCTCTACCGCAACAACGGCGAGTGGAAGTTCCGCGCGGTCGGCCAGGGCTACGCCTCCGGCCTGGCCGGCATCGCCCAGGACTTCGGCGTCCAGATCTGACGCAGCAGGAGCGGCAACGCCGAGGGGCGGGAAGTCGGTCGACTTCCCGCCCCTCGGCGTCGGTGCCCTCGGGCGTCGGTGTCCTCGGGCGACGGCGGGCCGCTCAGCGCGAGGCGCGCAGCTCCGGGAGCTCGATCAGCTCGGTCTCGTCCTCGGGCGTCAGGTCCACCACGGTCGCCCCGTCCGGCTCGGCGTCCCCGGCGCGCACCGGCTGCTCCGGGTGCTCCGGGTGCTCGGCCGCAACCTCCGCCGCGGCAGCCCGGGCCTCCTGGGCCTCCTGGGCCTCGGCCTTCGCCTTCGCGGCGACCGCCTCGTCGCCCACCACGTCCGCCAGGTCCGTCCGCTCCCCCAGCTCGGCGACGCTGCCCACCGCCGGCGCCGGAACGGCCGCCCGGGCCGCCGTGCCCTGGCCGCGCCCGAAGAAGCTGAACCCCTGCCCGCGCGCCTGGCCGGACTGCGCCGGACGCGGCCGCTGCCGCTCCGCCGGCGCCGGCACCACGGCCGGGGCACCCGGCGCCCCGCCGCCCAGCTGACCGACCGTCGCGGTCAACGCCGGGCGCAGCGGCGTGGGCCGCACCGGGGTCCGCCCGGCCGGCGCCTGCGCCGGGGTCGGCACCGAGGGCGCCACCGGGGCGGGCACCGACACCGCACCCGGCACCGGAGCGGCCGCCACGGCCGGACGGGCCAGAGCGGACTGCTGGGCCGGAGCGGCCTGCTGGGCCTGAGAAGTCCGAGCGGCCTGAGAGGACGGACCAGCCGGAGCGGCCGGGGCCGTCCGCGCCCGCAGCGCGACCTCCGCGCCCGCCGTGCGCTCCCGCTTGGCCTCCTGCTCGGCGGCGCGCCGCTCCAGCAGCCGCAGCACCGACGCGGCGCGCACGAACGCGGCCGGGCTGGCCGGGTACTTGGGGCGGCTCGCGGCGAGCGCCCGCTGGGCCGCCTCGGCCTCCTTGAGCGCCTGCTCGGCGACCGCCACGGCCCGCTCCCGGAGCAACCGGGCGATCTCGGTCTCGGCCTTCGCCAGCCGCGACTTCTCCGCCGTCAGCCGCCGACCGAAGCGGGTGGCCCGCTCCTCGGCGACCTCGGCCGCGTACTCGGCCTCGGCGAGCTGCTCCTCGAAGCGCTCCTCGGCCCGCAGCCGCTGCGCCGCGGACATCTCGGCGGCCGCCCGGGCCGCCTTGTCGCGCTGACGCAGCAGCACCGCGAAGCCGAGCGTGGCGATCAGTGCGGCGACACCCACCGAGCGCACCAGGACGGTGTCCTGACTGAAGACCAGAGCGGCCAGTGCGGCGACCAGCAGTACGCCGGCGGCGGTGGGGGGAAAGACCCGGCCGAGGACGGAGGAATGACGGTGGCGTCCGCGAGACATGCCAAGAAACTAGCGTGCGAATTGGGGCCGTGTCAGCCCAGGGTCCCCTTCCGCCCTTGACAGTGGGCATTTTTTACCGCACGTGCCCGGCTTTTCACTCAAGATCACGAAAAAAGGCCTGCTCAGCGCCGTCCGACCGGATCCGGCCGATCCGTCAGCGGTGCGAGGCCGCCGGACCGGCCGGGTCGTCGTGGTCCTCCGGCAGCTTGCACACGTGCTGCAGCCAGAGCGCCGCCGCGATCACCGCGGCGCCCGCCAGCACCGCGAGCCCGGCCGTCACCGCCTGGTCCTTGCGCGCCGACACGTCCAGTTCACCGAGCAGGTAGATCCCGGCCCCGGCGTAGATGCCGGTGACCACCGCGGAGACCAGCGCGCTGGCCTGGCCGAGCACCACCGCCCGGGCCGCCAGCAGCGGGTCGACCCCCTTCGCGCCGGGCTGCCGCTCGCGCACCGCCTTCAACCGGGACCGCAGCGAGAGCGCGGTCGCCAGCAGGATCACCGCCACCGCCGCCAGCACCGCCGGGGCCGCCGCCGGCACGGCCGGCAGCGTGTCCAGGGACGCCCACAGCTTGGAGCCGGCCCAGGACAGCGCCGTCGTCGCGGCGGTGATGCCGATCAGCAGACGGAGGCGAAGCAGCTTCACTCGGAGGTGGTCCTTCCCGGGGTTGGCGGAGCCGACCGCCCGCCCGGTGGCCCGGTGCGGCGGCGTCAGGCCACCGTACCGGGACCGGACGGACGGACATCTACTCGTACGGCCGGGCCCGGCCGCCGAGTTCCCGGCCGATCCGACCGATCCGACCGATCCGACCGACCCGGCGGCCCCGACCGATCCGGCGGCCCCGGCCGACCCGGCCGCAGGGGCCGGGTCCTGCTCGGTGCTACTCCGGCAGCGTCAGCCGGATGTCGTCGCGGCGCTTCACGCCCTGCGCGTCCGGGCCGCCGAGCGCCTCCAGCAGCGCACCGACCAGCCCGTGCCCCGGCACCTCGGCCTCGGGCTGGGCGTCCAGCCAGGGGGCGAGCACGAAGGCCCGCTCGTGCGAACGCGGGTGCGGCAGCAGCAGCTGCGGGTCCTCGCTCACCACGCCCTCGTAGGCCAGGATGTCGACGTCCAGGGTGCGGGGCCCCCAGCGGACCTCCCGGACCCGTCCGAAGGCGTCCTCGATCGCGTTGCCGCGCTCCAGCAGGTCCCGCGGCGGCAGCGAGGTGCGCAGCACCACGACCGCGTTGTAGTAGTTGGGCTGTTCCTCCGGGCCGCCGACGGCCTCGGTCTCGTAGATCGCCGAAACGGCCTTGATCCTCAGCCCGGGGGTGTCCGCGAGCGCGTCGACGGCACCCTGGAGGGTGTCCAGCCGGTTGCCCAGGTTGCTGCCGAGCGCGATCACCGCACACCGCTGGCTGTGCAGCGTGGTGTCGGCGGAGTCCACCCGGCTCTCCAGGTCGAACGCGTTCGGCTCGGCGGTCGGGTCACTGCTGTTCATCGAAGAAATCCCTCTGCATCGGAAACCAGGCGCGCGGTGGGGGTCATGCGCGGCCCCGGTGGATGGTCACGGTCACGTCGTCGAACGGCACGGTGATCGGGGCGTCCGGCTTGTGCACGGTGACCTCGACCTCCTCGACCGCGTCGTGCTTGAGGCACTGGTCGGCGATCCGCTGTGCCAGGGTCTCGATCAGGTCGACGGGTTCGCCGGCGATGATCGCGGTGACCTCCTCGGCCACGATGCCGTAGTGCGCCGTGCGGGTGAGGTCGTCTCCGGACGCGGCGGGGCGGGTGTCCAGGTACAGCACGAGATCGACCACGAAGGTCTGGCCCTCGACGCGCTCGCGCTCGAAGACGCCGTGGTGGCCCCGGGCTCGCAGCCCCCGCAGGGTGACGCGGTCCAGCAAACGAATCACTGCTCCCAGTCGGACGGGCCCCGCCCGGAGGAAGGCATGGAAGGGCAGGGCGAAGACGGGCATCACGCCCGCCACTCCGTTTCGAATCTACCCGCGAGCGCGGACAACGCCTGACCGTCCTACCCGGCACGAACCGTCGCCACGCGCACCGAAATGGCGATTGACGTGAACGTTCGGTGACCACCCGGAAATTCCCCGGCGACCACCCGGCGCCGAATTCCCGCAGCTCCCGGAATCAGTCCTCGTCGTCCTCGTCACCGCTGGTCAGAACGGGTGAACCGTGGTGCGACCAGAGCTTCCACCCGGCCGGGGTACGACGGAACAGATTGCTCGACACGACCTTTCCGCCGACCAGCGGTCCGAGTTCCCCCTCCTCCTCGGCCTCACCGCCGGAGAGGATGTTCTCGGTGCACGTGACAAGGGCCACATCCCCGTGCACCTCGGCCTCGACATCGGTCAGGAAGAACTGGATGTACTCCGTGTTCATCATGATCAGCATGTACGAGCGGGTCACCTGGGCCCGCCCGCGCAGCACCGGCCAGCCGGGGTGGACGCAGACCACGCCGCCCTTGTCGTCGGCGTGCTCGGGCCCCAGCCAGGCCTCCTCGACCGCCTCGACGTCCCCCCGCTCCAGCGCCTCGTAGAACGCCCGGTTCGCCGCGAGCACCGCCTCCAGGTCCACCTCCCGGGCCTTCCCGGCCGTCCCGCCGCTCAACCTGCCGTCACCTGTCACAGACCCTCCCTCACCCCAGCCGCGCCGCGCGCTGCCAGGCCGCGACCACGCGGACGGCGTCCGCCGTACCGGACACGTCGTGCACCCGGACCGCCCAGGCCCCGGCCTGGGCCGACAGCACCGACACCGCGGCGGTCGCGTCGTCCCGCCGGCGGGCCGGGCGCAGTTCCCCGGTTTCCGGGTCGGCGAGCAGCGTACCCAGGAACCGCTTGCGTGAAGCCGCGACGAGGACGGGACGGCCGAGCGCGGTCAGGGCGTCCAGCCTCCCGAGCAGCGCCCAGTTGTGCTCGGTGGTCTTGGCGAAGCCCAGCCCCGGGTCGAGGATCAGCTGGTCCTCCTTGACCCCGGCGGCCAGCAGCGCGTCCATCCGCCCGGTCAGTTCCCCGACCACGTCCCGCACGACGTCCTGGTAGACGGCCAGCCGGTCCATGTCGGCGGACTGCCCGCGCCAGTGCATGACCACGAAGGGCGCGCCGGTCTCGGCGACCACCCGGGCCATCGCCGGGTCGGCGAGCCCGCCGGAGACGTCGTTGACGATCGCGGCGCCGGCCTCCACGGCCCGCTCGGCGACCGAGGCCCGCATGGTGTCGACCGACACCACCACCCCGGCGGCGGCCAGCTCGCGCACCACCGGCAGCACCCGGCGCAGCTCCTCGTCCTCGGGCACCCGCTGGGTGCCGGGCCGGGTGGACTCGCCGCCGACGTCCACCAGGTCCGCGCCGCGGGCCCGCAGGGCCAGCCCGTGCGCGATCGCCTTGGCGGCGTCGAACCAGAGCCCGCCGTCCGAGAAGGAGTCGGGCGTGACGTTGACCACGCCCATCACGGCGCAGCGGTCGAGCCGCGGCAGTCCGGCCGGCAACGAGAAGGACGGCGAATCGCTCATGCGCCCGCCCCGCTCCGCTCGGCGAGGGCATTCGCCCACGCGCGCCTGACGATGACCCGCTCGCTGCGCTCGCTCATGCCCCCATTATCGAACGGGGCCCCCGCCGGTGATTCCCGGCGGGGGCCCCGAAGGGTGCGAGCTGCCTCAGGCCGCCTCGCCGACCTCGCGGGTCGACGGGACGGGCATCAGGCCCTCGCGCTGGCGCTTGCGGCCGAAGCGCGGCATCCCGAGGGTGATGAAGGCCTCCGCCTGCATCGCGGCGAAGCCGATCCGCGGCAGGTCCCGGGTGTTCGGGAAGACCAGGAAGCGCGGCTCCCACTCGGGCTGGAACTTGGCGTTGAACTTGTACAGCGACTCGATCTGGAACCAGCGCGACAGGAACACCAGCAGTCCGCGCCAGGCGCGCAGCACCGGGCCGGCGCCGATCCGCTCGCCGCGGGCGAGCGCGGAGCGGAACATCGCGAAGTTGAGCGACACCCGGCGGATGCCCAGGGCGCCCACCTCCTGGAGGGCGGCGACGATCAGCAGTTCGTTCAGGCCCGGGTCGGCGGCGCGGTCGCGGCGCATCAGCTCCAGCGAGATGCCGTCCGGCCCCCAGGGCACGAAGTGCAGCACGGCCTTGAGGTCGTCGCCGCTCTCGCCCTCCTCGGGGGCCTTGTGGGCGGTGACCACCACGCAGTCGTCGTCCAGCGGGTCGCCGAAGCGGCCCAGGGCCATCGAGAAGCCGCGCTCGGTGTCGGTGCCGCGCCAGCGGGCGGCGGCGTCGGCGATCCGGTACTTCTCCTCGGCGGTGAGGTCGGAGACCCTGCGCACCTTGCAGGAGTAGCCGTTGCGCTCGATCCGCTTGACCATCTGGCGGACGTTGCGCATGGCCCGGCCGGAGAGCGAGAAGGTGGCGGTGTCGACGATCGCCTCGTCGCCCAGCTCCAGCGCGTCCAGGCCCGCCTCGCGGGTCCAGACCTCGCCGCCGACCTCGCTGCAGCCCATCACGGCCGGCACCCAGGCGTGCTCGCGGGCCTCGGCCATGAACACCTTGATCGCGCCCGGCCAGGCCTCGACGTCACCGACCGGGTCGCCGGAGGCGAGCATCACGCCGGAGACCACCCGGTAGGAGATCGCGGCCTTGCCGGTGGGCGAGAACAGCACGCTCTTGTCGCGGCGCAGCGCGAAGTAGCCGAGCGAGTCGCGCTCGCCGTGCCGCTTGAGCAGCTCGCGGACCTTCTCCTCGTCCTCGGCGGTGAGCTCCGGCTTGGGCTTGCCCGGGCGCAGCGCCAGGTAGGCGGTGGTGAAGGCGGTCAGCAGGCCGAGGCCGCCGAGCAGGTAGGCGACCAGGTCGGACATCCGCGCGTTGTTGTAGCGGACCGGGCCCTCGAAACCGAACAGCCCGTACCCGACGTGCTGCAGCCGTTCCACCAGGGCCGGGTGCCCGACCTCGTACTTGGTGCGGGTGCTCACGATCAGCAGGCCGAGCAGCACGCTGAGGACGCCCATGACCACCAGGTTGACCACCGCGCCCCAGCGGGTGCGCGGGTCGGCCTTGGCGTAGAACTCGCGCTGGTGCACCAGCATCACGGCGAGGACCAGCAGCGAGACGACCGCCGGGCCGATCTGGTGCCAGCGCACGATGTGCAGCGCGGCGCTGACCGGCAGCAGCACGCAGACCGCCCGCCAGGCCCGCCGCTTGCGCCGGCGCAGCGCGTGCGCCAGCGGCACCAGCAGGATGCCGACCATCAGCGTGCCGACCGCGGCCAGGCTGGTGGTGCCGCCCGGCAGCTGCCCGGCGAAGGTGTGCATCTTGGTGTGCCGGAGCTTGGGGAACACCGCGCTGGCGATGTCCACCAGCCCGATCAGCAGACAGGCGTAGCCGACGGCACCGGGGAGCCAGGCCCTCGGGACGGCAGCAGCCTGGTTGCGCAGCGTCTGCAGGCCGCGCGGACGGCGCGGCGGCTGCTCGGGGCTCGGCTCAACGGACACGGGAACGCTCATGGAAGCTCAGCGTAGAGGCTGCGGTGCGGTGTCCGTCCACTCCGGGGGAGCACGTGTGATGGACCTTCATGCGTATTCCTTCATCGGGCAATGCGCATACCAAGGATCCGGAAACGGACGGTAATCCGGTGCCGTGGGCGCGCTGCGGGTTGAGCCGGGGGTGGGAGCCGTGGGTCCGCCGCCGCGTGGCGGGGCACGACCGCCCGGTACCTCGTACGTACGGTGGACGCCGCATTCTAGGGCGCCGGTTGCCCCGGACCTCCCCCCACCCTCCCGACCGTGCCGGGACGTCCGGACAGCCTAGCTGCGGTGGCCCGGCCTGACGGCCCGCCAGACGATGAAGCCTGCATCGACAGTGTCCCACCGGAAGGCCGACGGCATGGAACTGACCAGCGACGTGCTGGTGAACGCGCTGCTCGCACTCGGGGCCGCGGCCCTGGTCACCACCTTGTGGATCTGGCCCCGGCTGGCCCGGCAGCGCCCGCTCCCGGTGCTCGGCAGGATCGGGCTGCTGACCGTCGTTCAGGTCTCGATCCTGGCGGTGCTGGCGCTGTCGGTGAACAACTCCTTCGGCTTCTACACCTCCTGGGACGACCTGCTCAACCCCGGCGGCGCCAAGCTCGCGCTGACCAGCAACGAGAACCACAAGGGCGGCACCCCGGTCTCCGACCAGCTGGTCCAGCCGACCAACGAGGGCGGCATGGAGAGCGCCCCCAACCTCCCCAAGGGCCCGCCGGAGGAGGTCGGGAAGATCGAGTCGGTCCGGGTCAACGGCAAGGAGACCGGTTTCTCCGACCAGATGTTCGTCTACCTGCCGCCCGAGTACTTCGACCCGAAGTTCGCCCTGGTCCGCTTCCCCGTCCTGCTGGCCCTGTCCGGCTTCCCGGGCACCACCCTGAACCTGCTCAAGGAGCTGCCGCTGGTGCAGTCCGCGGTGGAGCTGCAGCGCTCCGGCAAGATGCCGCCGACCGTGCTGGTGCTGGCCCGCCCGTCGGTGGTCCCGGCCCGGGACACCGAGTGCGTGGACGTCCCCGGCGGACCGCGCAGCGAGACCTGGTTCGTCAAGGACGTGCCCGGGGCCCTGCAGAGCGCCTACCGGCTCGGCCGCTCCGCCGCCTCCTGGGGCCTGTTCGGCTACTCCACCGGCGGCAGCTGCGCGATGCGGCTGTCGATGCGCTTCCCGAACGTCTACGGCAGCGCCGCGGGCCTGCACGGCGACTTCTCGGTGCGCCAGGACCAGTACACCGGCGGCGACCTCTTCAACGGCGACAAGGCCCTGACCCAGCAGCACGACCTCGGCTGGCGGCTGCAGAACCTCCCGGCCCCGCCGCTCAACCTGCTGGTGGTCTCCACCCGAAAGGAGTCGGACTACCCGCAGACCGTCCAGTTCGTCGACCAGGCCACCCAGGTCGCGGCGGCCAATCCGCAGTTCAAGGTGGAGTCGCTGTACCTGGACGACGGCGGCCACAACTTCGACAGCTGGACGAGGGAGCTGCCCGCCTCGCTGGAGTGGCTGGGCTCCCACCTGGGCTGAGGCGTGCGGGTGATTACCCGCCGGTCGGGCCGTCCGACCGGCGGTCCGGGGGGACGTATCGCGGCCGCCCGCCCGACCACCGGCGGGCGCCGCCCCGGATCCGCGCAGGAGGCGCCGTGCTGAGCACCAGATCGCTCTTCAACGAGATCTACCGGAACGACCAGGCCTACCAGCTGTTCTGCAGCATCGCGGCCGGCGGCGAGGACCAGGGCGGCTGGGAGAACGAGCGGATCACCGCCCTCACCCCGGACCCGGTGCTCGCCCCGAAGATCGCCCGGCACGGCGCGGACGAGCGCAAGCACGGCCGGATCTTCACCCAGCTGCTGAACAAGCGCGGACTGCCCAAGGTGCCCGTCCCGGACGAGGCCGACTACTGCATGCTGCTGGAGCGCCAGGGCGTCGGCCTGTCCCACGAGCGGCTGCGCGGCGACACCCCGCTGACCGAGCGCGAGATCATCACCTACCTCGCGCACAGCCGGGTCACCGAGCAGCGCGCCTCCGAGCAGATGCGCCAGCTGGTCAAGGTGTACGGGGACAACCCCGAGCTCGGCCGGGCGATGCGGATGATCTCCGCCGACGAGGACGACCACCTCGCCTACTGCCACGAGGAGCTGCTGCGGCTGGTCGCCGAGGGCCACGGGCCGTACGTCCGGCACACCCTGGAGACCTGCGCCCGCGGCGAGATCCGCACCCACCGGGACGTCGGCCTCGCCGTCACCGCCCGGATGGCGCGGATCCTGCGCTGGCCCCGCTGGCAGCTGGCCGTGGTCACCCTCGGGGTGCACGCCCTCTACCTGTACGACCGGGCCTTCGGCTGGCGCCGGATGGTCACGCTGCGGATGCCGGAGCGCCGCAACGCACTGGGCACCCCGGCTCCGCCGCACGCGGAGCACGAGGTGCCCTGAGTCTGAGCCCTGCGTCTGAGCCCTGAGCCGGCGCCCTGAGCCGGAGCCCTTCGCCGACTAGCGGCCGATGATGAGGCTCATCGCCTCGGCCCGGGTGGCCGGGTCGCGCAGCTGGCCGCGCACGCAGGAGGTGATGGTCTTGGCGCCGGGCTTGCGGATCCCGCGCATCGACATGCACATGTGCTCGCACTCGACCACCACGATCGCCCCGCGCGGCTCCAGGATCCGCATCAGCGCGTCGGCCACCTGGCTGGTCAGCCGCTCCTGCACCTGGGGCCGGCGGGCGTAGACGTCGACCAGCCGGGCCAGCTTGGACAGCCCGGTGATCTTGCCGCTGGCGGACGGGATGTACCCGACGTGCGCGACGCCGCGGAACGGCACCAGGTGGTGCTCGCAGACCGAGGTCAGCTCGATGTCCTTGACCAGCACCATCTCGTCGTGGCCGAGGTCGAAGGTGGTGGTCAGGACGTCCTCGGGCTCCTGCCACAGGCCCGCGAATATCTCCTTGTAGGCCCGCGCGACCCGGGCCGGAGTCTCCAGCAGGCCCTCGCGGTCGGGGTCCTCCCCCACGGCGAGCAGCAGCTCGCGGATCGCGTTCTCGGCCCGCTTCTGGTCGAAAACACCGACGGCGGGCGGACCGTCGAGCGTCACCGGGTCGATCATGCGGGCCTCGCTTACTCGTGGGAAGACTGTGGCTGAACAGCACGGATGCCGCGCCTCCAGGGTACAAACCCTGGTGACGCGGCATCCATTCCGACCGGAGTCCGGCTCAGCCCTCGGTCGGCGGCTCGGCCGCCGGCAGCGGCGGGAGCTTCACGACGTCGACCGGAGCGGTGTCGGAGGCGGCGGCGCCGTTGGTGAGCGCCAGCTCCTTCGGCGACTGCACCGGCGGCCGGGTGGACGGCGTGCGGCGGGCGGAGCCCGTCCAGGCCGGCCGGGCCGGGCGCTTGACGATCGGGGCGAAGATCTCGGCGATCTGCTCCTTGTTCAGGGTCTCCTTCTCCAGGAGTTCCAGGACCAGGTTGTCGAGCACGTCACGGTTCTCGACCAGGATCTCCCAGGCCTCGTTGTGCGCGCTCTCGATGAGCTTCTTGACCTCTTCGTCGACCAGCCCGGCGACCTCTTCCGAGTAGTCGCGCTGGTGGCCCATCTCGCGGCCCAGGAAGGGCTCCGAGTTGTCGTTGCCGAACTTGATCGCGCCCAGGCGCTCGGTCATGCCGTACTGGGTGACCATGGCCCGCGCCGTGGCGGTGGCCTTCTCGATGTCGTTCGAGGCGCCGGTGGTCGGGTCGTGGAAGACCAGTTCCTCCGCCGCGCGCCCGCCCAGCATGTAGGCCAGCTGGTCGAGCATCTCGTTGCGGGTGGTGGAGTACTTGTCCTCCTCCGGCAGCACCATGGTGTAGCCGAGGGCCCGACCGCGGGACAGGATGGTGATCTTGTGCACCGGGTCGCTGTACTGGCAGGCCGCCGCGACCAGGGCGTGACCGCCCTCGTGGTACGCGGTGATCTTCTTCTCCTTGTCGGACATGATCCGCGTGCGCTTCTGCGGACCGGCCACGACGCGGTCGATCGCCTCGTCCAGGATGCCGTTGTCGATCAGCTTCTTGTCCGAGCGGGCGGTCAGCAGCGCAGCCTCGTTGAGCACGTTCGAGAGGTCGGCGCCGGTGAAGCCGGGGGTGCGCTTGGCGACGGCCGACATGTCGACGTCGGGCGCGATCGGCTTGCCCTTCTGGTGCACCTTGAGGATGTCCAGACGGCCCTGGAGGTCGGGGCGCTCGACCGCGATCTGGCGGTCGAAGCGGCCCGGGCGCAGCAGCGCCGGGTCCAGGATGTCGGGGCGGTTGGTCGCCGCGATCAGGATCACGCCGCCCTTGACGTCGAAGCCGTCCATCTCGACCAGCAGCTGGTTGAGGGTCTGCTCGCGCTCGTCGTGGCCACCGCCGAGGCCCGCACCGCGGTGCCGGCCGACGGCGTCGATCTCGTCGACGAAGATGATCGCCGGGGCGTTCGCCTTGGCCTGCTCGAAGAGGTCGCGGACGCGGCTGGCGCCGACACCCACGAACATCTCGACGAAGTCGGAGCCGGAGATCGAGTAGAACGGCACCCCGGCCTCGCCCGCGACGGCACGCGCCAGCAGGGTCTTGCCGGTCCCGGGCGGGCCGTAGAGCAGCACACCCTTGGGGATCTTGGCGCCGACGGCCTGGAACTTGGCCGGCTCCTGGAGGAACTCCTTGATCTCGTGGAGTTCCTCGACCGCCTCGTCGGCACCGGCGACGTCCGCGAAGGTGGTCTTCGGGGTGTCCTTGGTGAGCAGCTTGGCCTTGGACTTGCCGAACTGCATGACGCGCGAGCCGCCGCCCTGCATCTGGTTCATCAGGAACAGGAAGACCAGGACGATGATCACGATCGGCAGCATCGACAGCAGCAGGCTGACGAAGGTGCTCTGCTTCTCGGGACTGACCGTGTAGCCCTCGGCGAGGGTGCTCGGGTCCTTGTCGTTGATCTGGGCCTGCAGCTTGTCGGCCAGGGCGACACCCTGGTCGCCGATGTACGAGGCCTGGAACTTGTTGCCGGACGGGACCTTGCCCGTGCCGGCGTTGGACAGCGTGGCGCCGTCCTTCAACTGGATCTTGATCGTGTTCGAGTCACCGGTGGTGATCTGCGCCGACTTGACGTTGTGCGCATCGATCGCTGCGACGACCTGCCCGGTGTCCACCGTCTTGTAGCCGTTCGAGTCCGAAACGACCTGCATCAGTACGATGACGGCGAGGACGGCCAGCACGATCCACATGATCGGCGCACGGAAGTATCGCTTGACGTCCATCCATGCGGGGCGTTGCCGCCCCGTCCCTCCTGCCACTCAGCGGCGCCGGGAGGCTTTGGGCCGCGGCGCAATCCGAATCGATGCTCATGTGAAGAGCGGTTTATTGGACCGTACCGCAGTCCGACCCACCCATGGCGGGAGCACGGCGACACGGCTTAGCTTCTTTGTCCCCCGGTCCAACGGGCGGGAACAACCCTCTGTTCCCGCCCATAGCCCGAACGGAGCCCTCAGCCGCCGTAAACGTGCGGGGCGAGGGTCCCGATGAAGGGGAGGTTACGCAGCTTCTCCGCGTAGTCCAGGCCGTAGCCGACCACGAACTCGTTGGGGATGTCGAAACCGACGTACTTCACGTCGATCTCGACCTTGGCCGCGTCCGGCTTGCGCAGCAGGGTGCAGACCTCCAGCGAGGCCGGGCCGCGCGAGCCCAGGTTGCCCAGCAGCCAGGACAGCGTCAGACCGGAGTCGATGATGTCCTCGACGATCAGGACGTCCCGACCGGCGATGTCGGTGTCCAGGTCCTTAAGGATGCGCACCACACCGGAGGACTTGGTCCCCATGCCGTAGGAGGAGACGGCCATCCAGTCCATCGTGACCTGCGAGTGCAGGGCCCGGGCCAGGTCGGCCATCACCATGACGGCCCCCTTGAGGACACCGACGATCAGCAGGTCCTTGCCTGCGTAGTCCCGGTCGATCCGCTCGGCCAGCTCCTGGAGCTTGGCGTCGATCTCGTCCTTGCTGATGAGCACCTTCGCGAGGTCAGCGCCCATGTCGTTCTGGTCCACCGGGGATACGTCCTCAAACGTTCGGGGTCTGTGTGGCCGGCGGCCGGCTCCCCCGGGACGTGCCTCGCCCTCAGTCGCCCTGCCGCCGAAAGACCAGCGTGCCACACCTACGGGTGGCCTCGACGCCCCCGGGTAGGTGCAGCGGCCCCTGGCCGCGCCATCCGGTGACCAGCAGGTCCACCGTCTCCAGGTGCCGGGCGAAGAGGTCCCCGGCCGGGCAGCCCGCCCGCAGCGCCGCCCGCCGCAGCACCCGGCGCCGGACGGCTGACGGCAGTTCGGCCAGTTTCACGGCGTCCAGGGTGCCCTCGCCCGTACGGAGGTCGCGCTCGGCCAGCGAGGCCCACTGGTCGAGGGCGTCGGCGTCGTCCCGGAACAGCCGGGCGGTGCGGGCCAGCGCCTCGACCACGCCGCCGCCCAGGTGCTTCTCCAGCACCGGCAGCACCTCGTGGCGGACCCGGGAGCGGGTGTAGGCGGGATCACAGTTGTGCGGGTCGTCCCAGACCGGGATCGCCTGGGCGGAGCAGGCCTGTCGGGTGGCCGCCCGGTCCAGCTCCAGCAGCGGGCGGCGGTAGCGGCCCTTCTGGGCCGGCATCCCGGCCAGCGAGCGGGAGCCGGAGCCGCGGGCCAGGCCCAGCAGCACGGTCTCGGCCTGGTCGTCCCGGGTGTGGCCGAGCAGCACCGCGATCGCGCCGTGGCGCTCGGCGGCCTCGTCCAGGGCGGCGTAGCGGGCGTCCCGGGCGGCGGCCTCGGGGCCGCCGGCCCGGCCGACCCGCACCGGGACGGCCTCGACCGGGTCCAGGCCCAACGAGCGCAGGCGCTCGGCAACCTGGGCGGCGCGGTCGGCGGAGCCGTCCTGGAGGCCGTGGTCGACGGTGACGGCGCCGACCCGCAGGCCGATCTTGGGGGCCTCGAAGGCGGCGGCGATGGCCAGCGCCATCGAGTCCGCGCCGCCACTGACAGCGACCAGGACCAGCGGCGAGCCGGGGGCGGCCGGGGTGCGCGGCAGCCCGGAGGGGTGGCGGGCGGCGTTGCCGATCAGGGTGGTGCCGACGGCGGCACCGACCAGCGGCGCCCCGGCAGGGCGCTCACGGGGTTCGCGCACGGGCGCGGTGAAGGTGGTACCGGCCTCGGCGGCGAGGTCGGTGAGCGTACGGCGAACGGCCAGGCGTATCGCGGCGACGGCGGGGTGAGGGCCCACGGCGGACGACTCCTCGACGGAGGGGACAGGACTGCGGCGGGCGGCCGGAGCCGCGCAGCTGCATAGCGCCGCGTTACCGGGCGCTCACAGATGGTGGCAGAAAGTGGCGGGCCGCTACGCCACCCGCGCCACCAGTACGACCACCGTCCCACGTACGGGTGAATGGAGAAACGTATCTTCACCCATCACCTGCCCGATTGGACCACTCGTACGAGCGGGTTTGACCGCCGCCGACCGCCGGCGGTCCCCCGGCACGGGAATGCCCGATCCGGGCCTTCCCGGGGCCCTTCCGGGCTCTTCCGGGCTCTTCCGGGGAGCCTCAGCGGCCGACCCGGGCGACCCAGGCCGCCGGGTCGTGGATCTCGTCCTTGGTCGGCAGGGTGTTCGGGGACGTCCACACCCGGTTGAAGCCCTCCATGCCGACCTGCTCCACCACGGCCCGGACGAACACCGCGCCGTCCTGGTACTGCCGCAGCTTGGCGTCCATGCCCAGCAGCCGGCGCAGCATCAGGTCCAGCCGGTTCGCCCCGCGGTCGCGGCGCTGCTGGAACTTCTCCCGGATCTCCGCCACCGTCGGCACCACGGCCGGGCCGACGCCGTCCATCACCACGTCCGCGTGGCCCTCCAGCAGCGACATCACCGCCGTCAGCCGACCGAGGATCTCGCGCTGGGCGGGCGACTGGACGATCTCCAGCAGGTTCCCGCCGGGGGCACTGTCCCGGCCCTCCCGGGTGCCGGTGCCCGGCAGGCCGGCGCCGAGCGAGCCCGCCGCGTCGCGCAGCCGCTCCAGCAGCGCGCCCGGGTCCACGTCCGTCTCGGCCAGGAAGGACTGCACCTCGGACTGGATGTGGTCGCGCAGCCACGGCACCGCGGTGAACTGGGTGCGGTGGGTCTCCTCGTGCAGGCAGACCCAGAGCCGGAAGTCGGACGGGTCGACGTCCAGCTCGCGCTCGACGTGCACGATGTTCGGCGCCACCAGCAGCAGCCGTCCCGGCCCCGCGCCCTCGGGGCCCAGCCGCGGCTTGTCGAACAGCGCCGCCGGGCTGTCCGGCGCCTCCAGCGAGGGCTCGGCCGGGGCGAAGGTCTCGTACTGGCCCAGCACCTTGGTGGCCAGGAACGCCAGCAGCGCGCCGACCTCGATCCCGGTGGCCTTCTCCCCCACCGCCCCGAAGACGCCCGCCGCCGCACTGTTGGCCCGCCGCGCCTGGAGCTTCTCCACCAACGGCTGGACCACCGTGCGGAAGCCCGCCACGTTCGCCCGGACCCAGCCCGGGCGGTCCACCACCAGCACCGGCGTCGCGGCGGCCGCGGCCAGACTGCTCGACCGCATCCCGGTGAACGCCCGCACGTGCTCCTCGGCCTCCAGCGCGTGCCGGCGCAGCTCGGCGACGACCGCCGCCGCCTCGGCCCGGCTCACCTCCGGCCCCGGCCGCACCAACCTGGTCGCAGTAGCGACCGCGAGATTCCAGTCGACCATGTCAGCCCCGCCGCTCGCGCTCGTCATGCCCTCACCGTACGTGCTCCCCACCGTCAACGGCAGCCACCCGCCACGAACACCTCCGCCCCCTCCGGGGCGGCCGTGGCGGCGGCCGGGGACGGTCCGTTCCCCCGCCCGCCGCGCCCCGTCCGGGCCGCGGCGTGGGCCGCCGGCACCGGCTCGGGCGAGGTCGACGCGAGGGCCGCCCGCTCTCCGGGCAGCCTGCCCGTGGGCCCGCCCGCTCGAACCCGGCCGCCGCCCCGGATCCCGACGCCCTCTGATCCCGCCGGGGCCGGACACCGCGACGGACGCCGCGGCGGTCGACGCGGCCGCGGGCGGCGGGGAGCGGGGTCAGTGGCAGCCGCAGGAGGCGAGGCGGGCGGCGATCCGGTCCACGGCGGCGCGGGCGGTGTCCGCCGACGCGGTGGTGCGGGTCATCACGGCGAAGGCCAGCAGCCGGCCGTCGGCGTCCACCACGGTGCCCGCGAGGGTGTTGACCCCGCTGATGGTGCCGGTCTTGGCGCGGATCAGGCCGGCCGCGTCGGCGGCGCCGGAGCCCGAGCCGTAGCGCTTGGCGAGGGTGCCGGTGAACCCGGCGACCGGGAGGCCGGTGAGGACCGGGCGCAGCGCGGGGTGCTGGTCGGAGGCGGCCAGCGCGAGCAGCCGGACCAGGACGGCGGGCGGGATCCGGTTGTCCGTGTTCAGGCCGCTGCCGTCGTTGAGGACCACGCCGGTCATCGGCACGCCGAGCCTGCCGAGTTCCTTGCTGACGGCAGTCGCCGCGCCCTCGTAACTGGCCGGCTGGTGCCCGGCGAGGGCGACCTGGCGGGCGACCGCCTCGGCGAGCTGGTTGTCCGAGGTGGTGAGCAGGCGCTCGACCAGCCGGGCGAGGGTCGGCGAGTCGACCTTGCCGAGGACGGGGGCGTCGGCGGCGGCCGGGGCCGCGGCCGGCTTGGGCCTGCCCTCCACGGTGACGCCCTGGGCGGCCAGCATCGTGGCGAAGGCCGTGGCGGCCGCGCCGGCCGGGTCGGTGACCCGGGCCGGGGCATCGTCCTTGCTCTTCGGGTCGACCCTGCCCTCGTCCACCATCAGCGGGACGACCAGGGCGAGGTTCTCGTTGTCGGGCTTCCGCTGCTGCGTGCTGTCGGGGTACAGCGACAGGTCGTAGTCCAGCCGGACGGTCGTGGTGCCGGCCGCCTTGAGGGCGGTGGCGGTCTGCCGGGCCAGCGACTCCAGCGAGGCCGGCGCGGTGTCGGCGTCGGCGGGCTGACCGCCGATCTGCACCTGGTCGGCGGGCAGCACGGTGAGGGTCGGGTCCCCGCCGCCGACCAGGGTGACGCTGCCCGGGTCCGCGCCGCGGACCACCCGGGTGGTGAGCCGGGTGTCGGCGGGGATCAGCGACAGGGCCGCGACCGAGGTGGCCAGCTTGGTGGTGGAGGCCGGGGTGGCCGGGGTGTTCTCGTTGGAGCCGTACAGGAGTTGACCGCCGGCCGCGTCCGCGACGGCGAGGGCCACGGTGCCCAGGCTCTTGTCGGCGAGGGCGGGGGCCAGCGCCTGCTGGAGGCCCTGGGTGGTGGGGACGGCCGCCTCCTGGCCGTCCCCGGCGACGGCCAGGACGGCGCCCGCCGCGGGCACCGGGCGCGCGACCGGCGATCCGCTGCCACCGCCGGCACCGCTGCCACCGGGCGTGGCGGCGGGCGGCTCGGCCCGGCGGGCGGGGCTCCGGTCCGGCGTCGGCCCGGTCCTCCCCTGCTCGCCCTTGCGTCCGTCGCGTCCGTCGCGGCCGCCCTGGTCACCCTGCTCGCCCTGGTCGCCACGGCCGTTGTCGTCCTCGCCCCGCCCCGCGCTGTGCCCGCCCGGCGACGGGGACGGCTGCGCGTACGCACCGCCCGCTCCCAGCACCGTCCCGGCGACCAGGAGGGCCGCTCCGAACAGCCCCGCGGCCCTACCCCCGCGACGTCGCGCCGCCCCCGCCCCAGCTCCCACCGACCGGCCCCTTTCCCCAGCACTCACTCCCGTAGGAGACACTTGGATTCTGTCAGTCCCTACCTTGGAGGAACCGTTGGAATTCGACGTCCTTATCGAAATCCCGAAGGGCTCTCGTAACAAGTACGAGGTCGACCACGAGACCGGCCGTCTGCGGCTCGACCGGATGCTCTTCACGTCGACCCGTTACCCGGCCGACTACGGCTACGTCGAGGGCACGCTCGGCGAGGACGGCGACCCGCTGGACGCCCTGGTCATCCTGGACGAGCCGACCTTCCCCGGCTGCCTCATCAAGTGCCGCGCCATCGGCATGTTCCACATGACCGACGAGGCCGGCGGCGACGACAAGCTGCTGTGCGTCCCGGCGACCGACCCGCGCTGGGAGCACCTGCGGGACATCCACCACGTGTCGGAGTTCGACCGCCTGGAGATCCAGCACTTCTTCGAGGTCTACAAGGACCTGGAGCCGGGCAAGTCGGTCGAGGGCGCCAACTGGGTCGGCCGGGTCGAGGCCGAGGCCGAGGTCACCGCTTCGATCAAGCGTCTCGCGGAGCAGGGCGGCCACTGATCCGTCGTTCCGATCTAGGTCGGGACAGCCAGGGGGCCGGGGCCCGCGGACCGATCCGCGGGCCCCGGCCCCTGCCGTTCCGGGAGGCGTTCCGGGAGGCGCTCCGGGAGGCGCTCCGAAGGACTCAGTCCTCCAGCCGGAAGCCGACCTTCAACCCGACCTGGTAGTGCTTCACCTGGCCGTCCTCGATGTGGCCGCGGATCTCCGTGACCTCGAACCAGTCGAGGTTGCGCAGCGTCCGGGAGGCCCGCTCCACCCCGTTGCGGATGGCCGAGGCGACGCTCTCGGTCGAGGACCCGACGATCTCGGTCACCCGGTACACGTGGTCGGTCATGGCGGACTCCCTCAGCTGTACGACGGCCCCCGTCCACCGTGCACCGCCCCCGCCCCGCCCGCACCCCGACGACGGCCGACCGAAGGCAGACCGAAGGCCGACCGAAGGTCAGGGCCGCCAGGGCTAGAACGCCGCGCGGACCTCGCCGACCGGGACGCCGCCGCCGAACAGCGGGGCCGCGCCGATCCGCTCGACCACGTCGTCCGCGCCGACCACCCCGAGCCGGCGCAGCGCCGCCGCCAGCACCGGGCCGCGGGCCCGCTCGGAGCCGTCGTCGATCTTGAAGGCGAGCGCCCGGCCGTCCGCCAGCGCGACCACCTGGACGGCCTCGGCGCCCATCTTGGACAGCGCGCCCGGAACGGACCGCATCAGCAGGGTGTCGGCCCGGCGGGTGCCGGCCACGTACTCGGGGTGGGCGCGCATCGCGTCGGCCACCCGCCGCTGCGCGGTGCCCTCCCCGGCGAGCACCAGGCTGCGGTAGCCGCGGGCCAGGCCGGTCAGCGTGACGGCGAGCAGCGGGGCGCCGCAGCCGTCCACCCCGGTGTGCACCGGGGTCTCGCCGGTGCTCTCGGCCAGGGCCTCGCGGGCGAGCTCCTGGATCGGGTGCGCCGGGACGAGGTACGCCTCGGTGTCCCAGCCGTTGGCGACGCAGGCGGCCAGCCAGCCGGCGTGCTTGCCGGAGCAGTCCATCAGGATCGGGGCGCGCCGTCCGCCGGCGGCGAGCAGCAGCTCCGCCTCGGTCTCGTCCAGGGGCAGGTCGGCCGGGGTGCGCAGGGCCGACTCGTCGAGGCCGGCGGAGCCCAGGATGGCCCGTACGCCGTCGAGGTGGAACGATTCTGCGGAGTGGCTGGAGGCCGCCAGGGCCAGCAGCTCGCCCTCGATCGCCAGCCCGGCCCGCAGGGTCGCCATCGCCTGGAACGGCTTGGCCGTCGAGCGCGGGAAGACCGGCGCCTCGGGATCGCCGAGCGCGAACTCCACCGAACCGTCGGCGGCCAGCAGAACCAGGGAGCCGTGGTGCCTGCCCTCGGTGAAGCCCGAGCGTATGACCTCGGCGAGCACGGGCGGGGTGGCGGACTGGGACATCGCGGAGCCTTCCGGGGGCGAGGGTGGGCCGGGAGGAAGCCGGACCCACCCGCCCCACGACGACTCACCCGGTCTAGAGCGGCCTCTCCGAGAGCAGGTCGTCGACCCGTGCTTCCCCATCACGGTACCTGCGGGTGATCTCGGCATTGCAACCGTCCGCCGTCCGCAGCAGCCGCTGGCGCCGGCCGGACACCTCGCGCTCGTGGGCGCGCAGCCGTTCCAGGGCGGCCAGCAGTTCCTCCGCCGGGTGGGCCGCCAGGTCGGCGAGCTGGACGTCGCCCATCAGCGCGTCCGCCTCCAGCTGGGACTCCTGGGTGCGCGGCGGGCCGAGGGTGACGTGCCGGGCCGAGCGCCGCACCGTGGAGGGCGCGTCGGTCAGGATGGCCGGCAGCCGGTCCAGCAGGTCGCCGCCGGGCCCCTCGCCGGCCGCCGGGGCCGGGTGGGCGGGGCCGCCGCCGGGGCGCCGGTCGAGCTCGGCGCGCAGGATGTCCATCCGTCCGTGCAGCAGCCGCCGCAGGTAGGACAGGTCGGCCTCCTGGGCCAGGGTCTCCCGGCGCAGGATCCGCAGCTGGTCCAGGCCCAGCGCCTCCAGGTCCGGCTCACCGTCCTGGACGGCCGTCCAGGGCCGGTCCCCGGCGGCCTGCGCCACCGGTCCGGAACGGCTCCACGCCGCGCTGCTCGCGTCCATCATCCAACCCACCTGCCGTCGTCCGATCCCGCCCGCTCGCGGCACTCCGTCCCTGCCGCCGGCCCGGCCCGTCCCCCGACGGGCTCGTGCGTCCCGTCCGTTGGCACGCCCGGGGGCCCCGAAGGGTTCCACTCCCCGGCCGGGACCACCCGCCGGGGCGACCCCGACAGAACGCCTGACCTACCGGCTCGACCGCCCGGCCGAACCCGGCCCGGTGCGGCGGACCTCCAGGCGCGCCGGGCCCTTCGTGCGGTCCCCCAGCGTGCCACCCCACCCGGCGCGCGCGCACCGCCCGTGCACCCGAACGGCCCCCTGGCGAACGGGGGTGGCTGATATGACCGGGCCTTTCCGCAGCAGGAGCAGCGCCCGAACCTGCGCAGGCGCGCACTGCACGGCGTGCGCCACCCTTGCGCGCGCCCCGGGTGTACGCCCCCCCGGATTCCCCCGAGACCCCACGGGGCGCTCCGGCGCTCCGGCACAATGGCGGCATGCGAGCAGTGGTGCAGCGAGTGACCGAGGCCCGGGTGACCGTGGCCGGAGAGACCGTCGGCGCGATCGAGGGGCCCGGGCTCTGCGTCCTGGTCGGCGTGACCCACGAGGACACCCCGGCCAAGGCGGCCCAACTGGCCCGCAAGCTCTGGACGCTGCGAATCCTGCCGGTCAACGGCGAGGGCGTGGAGCAGAGTTGCTCGGACATCGGCGGCCCGCTGCTGGTGATCAGCCAGTTCACCCTCTACGGCGACGCCCGCAAGGGCCGCCGGCCCACCTGGACCGCCGCCGCCCCCGGGCCGGTCGCCGAGCCGCTGGTGGACGAGGTCGTGGCCCAACTGCGCGCGCTGGGCGCCAAGGTGGAGACCGGCCGGTTCGGCGCCGACATGCAGGTGGCGCTGGTGAACGACGGCCCGTTCACCGTCCTCGTCGAGGTCTGAGGCCCCGGCGGACCCGAGGGCCGGACCCCTGAGGCCCCGGCCCTCTGCCCGGCGCCTACTGCGGGACGATCACGTCCTGGGTGCCCGGCACCGTGCCGGCCAGCAGCACCGCGTCCACCGGGACGTTCCGCTTGACGACCGCCAGCGCGATCGGCCCCAGCTCGTGGTGCCGGGCCGAGGAGGTCACGACGCCCAGCGCCCGCCCGTCCGGGTCGGAGGCCAGCCGCACCTCGGTGCCGTGCGGGGGCAGCGTCTCCTCGGTGCCGTCCAGGTGCAGGAAGACCAGCCGGCGCGGCGGGCGGCCCAGGTTGTGCACCCGGGCGACGGTCTCCTGGCCGCGGTAGCAGCCCTTCTGCAGGTGGACGGCGGTGCGCAGCCAGTCCACCTCGTGCGGGATGGTCCGGTGGTCGGTCTCGAAGCCGAGCCGGGGCCGGTGGCCCTCGATCCGCAGCGCCTCGTAGGCCCAGACGCCGGCCGCCGGGCCGTACCCGGCGGCGCGCTCCGCCAGCTCGGCGCGCGGCACGAACAGGTCGCGGCCGTACGGGAGTTCGCGGACGGCGGCGGCGCCCTCGACGGAGCCGGTGGAGCCGGCCGGCAGGTGGACGACTGCGTAGTCGGCGGTCGCGTCGGCGACCTCCACCCGGTAGAAGAACTTCATGCTCTCCAGGTAGCCGACCAGCGCCTCCTGGGTGCCGGGCTCGACGTGCGCCCAGGTGGTGGTGCCGTCGTCGACCAGGTAGAGGGCGTGCTCGACGTGCCCGTTCGGGGAGAGCACCAGCGCCTCGGTGGCGTGCTGCGGCTCCAGCCCGCTGACGTGCTGGGTGAGCAGCAGGTGCAGCCAGGCGAGCCGGTCCGCGCCGGTGACGGTGACCACGCCGCGGTGCGAGAGGTCGACGAAGCCGGTGCCCCGGGACAGGTTCCGTTGCTCGCGGAAGATGTCGCCGTAGTGGGCGGCGACGCCCTCGTCGGCCCCCTCGGCGGGGACGGCTCCGGGCAGGGCAAGCAGCGGGCTCTTCACACCGGTCATACCGGCCAGCTTACGACCGCTCGGCGGCCGGCCCGGCGGCGCAGTCGGCGCAGCGGCCGAAGATGGCGAAATGCTTGAGGTCGGTGTCGAAGCCGTGCTGCTCGCGCAGCCGGTCGATCAGCGGCTGGGCGATCTCGGTGTCGGTCTCGGTGACCTTCTCGCAGTCCCGGCAGACCAGGTGGAGGTGGTGGTGGCGGCCGGCCAGGTGGTAGGTCGGGGCGCCGTGGCCGAGGTGGGCGTGCGAGACCAGGCCCAGCTCCTCCAGCAGCTCCAGGGTCCGGTAGACGGTGGAGATGTTGACGCCGCTGGCGGTCTTGCGGACGTGGCAGAGGATGTCGTCGGGGGTGGCGTGGTCGAGGGCGTCCACGGCCTCCAGCACGAGCTGCCGCTGCGGCGTGAGGCGGTAGCCGCGCTCGCGCAGGTCGGCCTTCCAGTCGCCGGAGAGCTGCCAGTCGGTGGTGCCGGTGTCCGCCACGGTTTCTGTCCCTGCCAAGGTCGGGGGTCCTGTGGCAAGTGTAGGGACCGGCCGCGGGCCGGTCCCTACTCGTGCACGGAACGTCTTGAACCGTGGCTGCTCGCCGCGGCCGCTCGGGCTGTGCCGGCCCGGGCCGTGCCTACTTGAAGAAGGCGATGCCGTCGTCCGGCAGGTCGTTGATGTCCTTGATCAGCTGGGCCGGGCTGAGCACCTTCTTGAGCTGCGCGGACATGTACGGGCGCAGCGGCACGTTCGGGGCGGCCTTCTCGCCGACCCAGAGCAGCTCGCCGTTGACGAAGCCGAACAGCCGCTTGCCGCCGGTGTACTCCGGGGAGCCCTCGATCCGGGCCACCGCGTCGGTGGAGACGTCGACCTGCGGCTTGCCGTCGGCCAGTTCGCCGTACCAGATCTCGACCGTGCCGTCGTCGCGGACGGAGGAGATCTCGATCCCGCGGACACCGCTGGTGCCGTCGTGGTTGCTGGTGATGCGCCAGAAGGCGTGCTCGTTCTCCAGCGGGCGGACCTTCTCACCCTCCTCGTTCAGCACCCAGGTGCGGGAGCGGAACTCCAGGAAGGGACGGCCGTCGTGGCGGATCACGATCTCCTGGCCGAAGTTGCACTTCTCCGTGCCGGGGAAGTCGTACACGCCCGCGCCCTCCCAGGTACCGAGGAGGAAGGCGAGCGGGACGACGTCCCTGTGGAGGTCAGAAGGGATCTCGATCATGTTCCTGGTCGCTGTCGTGGTCGGTGCGGTCTGCCTCAACCGTACGGCAGGGTCAGCGCTGGCCCTGGTACAGCTTCATCACCGAGAAGATGGCGAACCAGGTGATCAGCACGGCCATCAGGGCCAGCAGACCGTCGAAGAAGATTTCCAGACCGGACACGGGGGGCTCCCAGGCGGCGACAGTGTGGTGGATTTTGCTCGCGCTCACTCTATCCGGAGGGCTACGGTCGGTCGCGGTGAGCCCCACCACGTCGGCTTCCGCGCCGCAGCGTCAGGCGCCGCACCGCCTCCCCGGGGCGCCGTTCAAGGTTTGCCCATGGGATTCCACGATGACGGCGGACGGGGGCGGCGGGACCTCTAAGGTGGCGCCATGTCGAAGAAGCTCGTCATCAAGGTGACCGCCGGTGCGGACGCGCCGGAGCGGTGCTCGCAGGCCTTCACGGTGGCGGCCGTGGCCGTCGCCAGCGGGATCGAGGTCTCGCTGTGGCTGACCGGGGAGTCCTCCTGGTTCGCCCTGCCGGGGAAGGCGGCGGAGTTCGAGCTGCCGCACGCCGCACCGCTGCCGGACCTGCTGGAGTCGATCCTGGCGGCCGGCTCGGTGACGCTGTGCACCCAGTGCGCGGCCCGGCGCGGGATCGAGCAGAAGGACACCGTCGAGGGCGTCCGGATCGCGGGCGCGCAGGTCTTCGTCAGCGAGATCATGGCGGACGGCGTCCAGGCGCTGGTCTACTGACGCCCTACGGGCGTTCCTCGTGGTCGGGGCGGTCCCGGTCGTGGCCGGGCTCGTCCCACTTCGGGTCCTCCCAGCGCGGGTCGTTCCACCAGTCGTCGTCCGGGTCCCGCTTGTTGGCGAACACCGCGGCGGCCGGCGGGATGACCATCGCCACCAGGCACAGGCCGATCGCCGCGCCCACCGAGAAGAACCGCACCACGGCCCAGGCCAGCACGAACAGGCCCAGGCACACGCCCATCATGGCGTAGTAGTAGCGCCGCCGGCGCCTCGTCTGCACGTCTTCCACGGTACGACCGAGGGCCCCCGCACGGCAGGGGCCCTCGGCGTGATCGTCCGTGCCGGTCAGACCGCGATCGCGACCTCGACGGCGGCGCCCTGGGAGGCCACCACCTGACGGTCCACGGTCTGGCCCGGGACCAGCGCCCGCAGGGTCCACTTGCCCGGGCGGGCGAAGAACCGGAACTGGCCGGTCGCCGAGGTGGGCACCTCGGCCGTGAACTCGTTGTTCTCGTCCAGCAGCCGGACGTAGCCGTTGACCGGCTCACCGTCGCGGGTCACCGAACCCTGGATGATCGTCTCGTTCGCCACGTCAACTCCTGCCAGGTCCGGCCCGCCGGCCTTCGCACCGCACATGTCTGTCTCCTTCTGACTTACGGGTCGAGCCGGGGGCTCAGTTGCTGCCGAGCTCGATCGGCACGCCGACCAGGCTGCCGTACTCGGTCCACGAGCCGTCGTAGTTCTTCACGTTCTCCTGGCCGAGGAGCTCGTGCAGCACGAACCAGGTGAGCGCGGAGCGCTCGCCGATCCGGCAGTAGGCGATGGTGTCCTTCGCCAGGTCGATGCCCTCGGCCTCGTAGAGGGCCTTGAGCTCGTCGTCGCTCTTGAAGGTGCCGTCGTCGTTGGCGTTCTTCGCCCACGGGATGTTGCGGGCGCTCGGCACGTGGCCGGGACGCTGCGACTGCTCCTGCGGGAGGTGGGCCGGGGCGAGCAGCTTGCCGGAGAACTCGTCGGGCGAGCGGACGTCGACCAGGTTGAGGGTGCCGATGGCGGCGATCACGTCGTCGCGGAAGGCGCGGATCGAGGAGTCGGCGGCCTGCGCCTTGTACTCGGTGGCCGGGCGGGCCGGGACCTCGGCGACCAGGTCGCGGGAGTCCAGCTCCCACTTCTTGCGGCCGCCGTCCAGCAGGCGGACGTCGCCGTGGCCGTACAGCTTGAAGTACCAGTAGGCGTACGAGGCGAACCAGTTGTTGTTGCCGCCGTACAGGACGACGGTGTCGTCGTTGGCGATGCCCTTGGCGCTGAGCAGCGCCTCGAAGCCGGCCCGGTCGATGAAGTCGCGGCGGACCGGGTCCTGGAGGTCCTGCTTCCAGTCGATCCGGACGGCGTTGCGGATGTGGTTCTTGTCGTACGCGGAGGTGTCCTCGTCGACCTCGACGATGACGACCTTCGGGTCGTCCAGGTGGGCCTGGACCCAGTCGGCGTCGACCAGGACGTCGCTGCGGCTCATGGTGGTGTTCTCCATCCGAGGGCGGTTTGCGGAAGGTGCTGCTCAGCTGCTCAGCGGGGGTGCTGCCGGGGTGGTGCCGGGGGTACCCGAACGGAGGCGGTCCGAAATCCTGTCCGAATGATGGGACGGAGGAGGGAAGCCGGGGCGATCGGGCGGGGGACTGCGGAGTACGGGGGACCATCGGCCCCGAGGGCCGGACGAGGTCACCGGAAGGTCGGCGGCGGGCACGAACTGCCCTGCCGGAATGCCGACTCAGCGCATTCGACACAGACAGGCGGCCACGCGGCACAGGTCGACCGCCCGCCGCTTCGTGAGATCCGTCTGTCGCTTCATGCCGACGATGCTAGGGACACCGGAGGCCCGCTGTCATCAGCGTATCGAATGTCGAGACCAGAACGACCGAATGCTGGGATTTGCCCTCGGTGCGGCCCGCCGGGCGGCGGGCGGGCCCCCGCCGGCGGCGCACAACGGGCGGAAACGACACCGCTCCGCGGGCCGCGCTGGACAGCGCGTCTCGCGGAGCGGAACGGCGGGTGCCTCTTCGGGCCGGCCGGAGGAGGGCGGAGGAGGGCGAAGGAGGGCGAAGGAGGGCGAAGGAGGAGGGCGGTCAGCCCAGCAGCTTGACGCCCTTGCCCTCGAAGGACAGCTGGAGGCCCTCCGGCAGCGGCGCCACGCCGTCCTTGGCGGCCAGCTGGAGGCCGGCCGGCATCGAGTCCAGGGTGAAGGCGGCCGGCTCGATCTTCCGGTTGCCCAGCCCGGCGACCATCTCGGCCAGCGAGCTCAGCTTGAGGCCGTCCACGGTAATGGTGTTGCCCGTGTTGTGCACGGTGGCCTCACCCACCGAGACCGGCCCCAGCGAGGCCTTGACCTTGCCCGGGCCGCCGTACGACAGGCTCAGCCGGGCGTTGCCGCCGACCGGCAGCGGGCCGCCCATCAGCTGGGAGGCCGGGGGCAGCAGCTGGGCGAGGTCCTGGTAGCTGATCACGCCGCTGCCGGCGCCGCTGTCCACGGTCGCGCTGTTCAGGCTGTCGCTCACCTCGACCCCGGACAGCTTCGCCTTGAAGGAGTGCAGCGCCACCTGCTGCCCGTTGTTCTGGACGGTCAGTCCGTCCGAGGAGATCCGGACGTCGTCCAGCTTCTTCGAGACCACCTGGGTGAGGAACGGGAAGCCCTCGATCGTGACGTCCGGGCGCTGGCTCATCCGGCCGTTCTTCACCAGCTGGTCGGCGGCCTCGTCCTCGGCCACGCCGACCGCGATCCGGTCCGCGCCCACCAGCAGCCCGGAGAGCACCACCAGGCCGATCGTCGCCTTCAGCCATCCGCGCATCGTGTCCCCCGTCGTCGCCGGTCGCCGTCGTCCGTCCCGGAGCCGCGCCGGGCGCGGCCCTCCCGCACGACCGTACGACGTCCCGCCCCGGAAGGTGGTTCCGGGGCGGGACGCGGTCGTGACGTACCCGACTCAGCCGGCCAGCAGGCCGGTGGCCATCCAGATCAGCGGCGCGGCCACCGCCAGCGGCAGCGCCACGCCCGCCGTCATGTGCACGAAGCGGGACGGGAAGTCGTACGCCGCGACCCGGCGGCCGACCAGCGCACCCAGCCCGGCCAGCGCACCCAGCGCCACCGGCGCGCCCACCAGCAGGCCCAGCAGCACCGCAGCGACCAGGCCCAGTACCGGGCCCAGCTGCTTCGGCCCGGGCAGCGGAGCCGCCGCCAGCAGGGTCGCCAGCGCGACCGCGCCCACCCCCGCCGGCACCCAGTCGGCCAGCAGCAGCGTGGTGCACAGCGCCGTCACCACGGTGGCCGAACCCAGCACGGTCAGCGCGTAGAACCGCTCCTTCGGGTCCGACGGACGGAACGTCTGGAGCACCAGCACCAGCAGGAAGAACCCGCCCAGGGCGCCCACCACGGCCGCCACGCCGCTGCCGGCGTCCGCCAGCAGCACCGCCACGTCGGCGGTGAGCCCGGCCAGCGCGGCCAGCAGGATGCCCTGCCGGGCCGGCCACATGCCGTTCAGCCGGAACCAGCCGGCCGCCGTGAGCAGCTGCAGCGCCGCCACCACCAGGGCCAGCGCCACCTGCCCCAGCGCGGCACCGCCGGCCAGCAGCGCGGCCACGGCGGCGGTGATCAGGGCGGGCTGGAGGCCCGGGTCGATGATCGGCGAACCGGTCCGGCCGCCCGGGGACGGGGCCGGGGCCGCAGCCGGGGACGGGGCCCCCGGGAACGGGCCGCCCGGCACCGGCTGCACCGGGACGGCGCCGTACGGCGGGGCCGCGGGCGCGTCCGGGCGCTTGAGCGTCATGGTCGGCTGGTCGAGGCCGGGCCCGGCACCGGGCGCCCCCACGGGCGGCGCGCCCACGGGCGGCGCCGCGGCCGCGGGGTGCCCGAGCGGCGCGCCCTGCGGGGCGCCCTGCTGCGGGGCGGTCCGCGGCGCCGGAGCGGGCGCCCCGGCCGGGGCCGCGTGCCGCGCCCGGGAGGGCGGCGGCGGGGCCTGCTGCGGAGCCTGCTGCCCGTACGACTGAGCCGACGGCGCCTGCGGCGGGTAGGGCTGCGCCGCCGGAGGCTGCTGCGGGTACGACTGGGCCGGCCCCTGCGGCGGGTACGGCTGCGCCGCCGGAGGCTGCTGCGGGTACGACTGGGCCGGCCCCTGCGGCGGGTACGGCTGCGCCGCCGGGGGCTGGTGCACCGGCGGCCGGCCGTGCTGCGGCGGTCGGCCGTTCCGCGGCGGCGGGGCGACCGGCATCGCGCCGGAGACCGTCACCGGCGGCAGCAGCGTGGTGGCCGCCGCGTCGTCCAGCGGCGGGACGGGCGGGAGCAGCGTGGTCGCCGCGTCGTCCAGCGGGGGCACCGGCGGCAGCAGGGTGGTGGCGGCCGCGTCGTCCAGCGCGGGCACCGGCGGCAGCACGGCGGTGGCGTCGGCGTCGTCCACCGGATAGCCGTACGGGTGCTGCGGCGGCTGCGGCGCGTGCTGCGGCCGGTACTGCTGCGGCTGCGGATAGGGCTGCTGCGGCTGCTGCGGCGGCGGCCAGTTGCCGTAGCCGCCGTGGTTCGGGTTGTTCGGGTCGTTCATGTCCGTCACGCCGCTCAGCCTCCCGCGAACGGCGGGAGGACCTCGACCGTCCCGCCCTCGGTCAGGGCCACCGTCGCGTGGTCCCGGCCGCCGACCTGCGCGCCGTCGACCAGGTACGAGCAGTGCCCGAGCAACTGGACGAGCTTCGGCCGGTCGGCGTGCCGCGCCCTGGCCGCCGCCAGCGCCTCCGCCAGGGTCGCCGCCTCGTACGGCTCCTCGGCCAGCCCGGCCTCGGACTTCGCCGCCGCCCAGTAGCGGATCGTCCCGCGCGCCCGGGCGCCGCTCGCGGGCTCGGTGGTCGCGCCCATCGGGCCACCCCATTCCGTTCGTCCTCGCCCGGCCCCGGTGACCCGGTCCGGCTCGCCACCGGAGCGTGCCCCGACCACCCGAACGATGGACCCGGGCAGCGCCGCCGATGTGCGTCCCATGATGGCGTGTCCGCCGGTGCGAGCGGCAATCGCCCTGGCCCGACCGGCCCGGAGCGGGGCTCGAAGCTGTGGCCAGGCTCACCCGGCGCACGCCCGGATTGGGCGAACCGTCGGATTCACGCACTCCCGGCGCGCAGAGCGGTCGGCTATCCTCGACCTCCAAGAGGGATCCGGGCAGAGTCGCCCCCGGGTCCTTTTGTGCTTTCAGGACGCCAGTACGGACGTTCGTGCGATTCGTCGGCCCACCCCCGACGCTTCGTGGGAACCGCCCCGCTCTCTCGGCACAAGGACGTGCCGGGCCGACGGGGTGTCGCCACCCCGGCGCCGGGCCGCCACCCGGGACCGGACCAGACCGGAGGGTTCGCGGGATGAACAGGGCAGAAACGGTGCGCCGCGGGTTGCGGGACCCCCGGTGCGTCGAGTGCTCCCGCGGTACCCCCCGGGCGTCCTCCCCCCTGCCCTCAGCACCTGCGCCCACCGACTGCGGCGGCAGCCGGGGCGCGACCGCGACGACCCGGAAAGGGGACCCCCGGGTATGAGTTCACTCCTCCTCCTCACCAACGCACTGCAACCGTCCGCCGAAGTGCTACCGGCCCTCGGCCTGCTGCTGCACAACGTCCGGGTGGCCCCCGCCGAGGGGTCGGCCCTGGTCGACACCCCCAGCGCGGACGTCATCCTGGTCGACGGGCGCCGCGACCTGCCGCAGGTCCGCAGCCTGTGCCAGCTGCTGCGCTCCACCGGCATCGGCTCCCCGCTGATCCTGGTGGTCACCGAGGGCGGCCTGGCCGCCGTGACCGCCGAGTGGGGCATCGACGACGTCCTGCTGGACACCGCCGGCCCGGCCGAGGTCGAGGCCCGGCTGCGGCTCGCGCTCGGCCGCCTCCAGGTCGCCACCGACGACAGCCCGATGGAGATCCGCAACGGCGACCTCTCGGTCGACGAGGCCACCTACTCCGCCAAGCTCAAGGGCCGGGCGCTCGACCTCACCTTCAAGGAGTTCGAGCTGCTCAAGTACCTCGCCCAGCACCCCGGCCGGGTCTTCACCCGGGCCCAGCTGCTCCAGGAGGTCTGGGGCTACGACTACTTCGGCGGCACCCGCACGGTGGACGTGCACGTCCGGCGGCTGCGCGCCAAGCTCGGCGTGGAGAACGAGCAGCTGATCGGCACCGTGCGCAACGTCGGCTACCGCTTCGTCGTCCCGGAGAAGACCGACAAGAGCGAGCGCCCGGACCTCGCCCAGCGCCCCTCGGCCCCGCTGGAGGCCTGACGGGCCCGCCCGGAGGAGCCGGGCGGGTCGGGCGGGCCGTCGGCCCGTCCGGCTCGTCCGGATTGCTCCCGGTCCCGCCCGGGAGCGGCCCCGGCTCCCACTGCCGTCCCGGGGACCACACGCGTAGACTCCATCCGTGGCCAAGGTGACGCGCGACGATGTAGCCCGACTGGCTGGGACCTCGACCGCGGTCGTCAGCTACGTGATCAACAACGGTCCGCGCCCGGTCGCGCCCGCGACCCGGGAGAAGGTCCTCGCGGCGATCGAACAGCTCGGCTACCGGCCGAACAGCGTCGCCCAGGCGATGGCCTCCCGCCGGACCAACCTGATCGGCATGGTCGTCCCGGACGCCCGCCAGCCCTTCTTCGCCGAGATGGCCCACGCCGTCGAACGGGCCGCCTCCGAGCGCGGCAAGCTCGTCCTGATCGGCAACTCCGACTACGTCGACGACCGCGAGGTCCACTACGTCCGCGCCTTCCTCGGCATGCGGGTCTCCGGCCTGATCCTGGTCAGCCAGGGCCCCTCGCAGCGCGCCGCCGAGGAGTTCGCCGCGATGGAGGGCGCGAAGGTGGTGCTGCTGCACCGCCGCCCCGAGGCGATCGACGACGTCGCCGTGGTCACCGACGACGTGGGCGGCGCCGAGGCCGTCGTCCGCCACCTGCTGGAGGTGCACGGGCACCCGTACGTGGCCTGCTTCGGCGGCCCGGTGGAGTCCCCCGCCCCCGGCGACCCGGTCATCGACCACGTCGAGGGCTGGCAGCGCGCCATGGACGCCCACGGCATCCCCACCGAGCCGCACCTGATCGACGCCCCCTTCCACCGCTACGGCGCGTACGACGTCGCGCTCCGGCTGCTGCGCTCGCCCGACCGGCCGCGGGCCGTCTTCTGCTCCACCGACGACCAGGCGATCGGCGTGCTGCGGGCCGCCCGCGAGGTCGGCCTGCGGGTCCCCGAGGACCTCGCGGTGGCCGGCTTCGACGACGTGCCCGAGGCCGCGCTCGCCGACCCGCCGCTGACCACCGTCGCCTCCGACCGCGACGCGATGGCCCGGGCCGCCGTGGACCTGGTGCTGGACGACTCGCTGATGGTGCCCGGCTCGGACACCGAGCGGGTCCGCAAGTTCCCGTCCCGCCTGGTCATCCGCCGTTCCTGCGGCTGCGACGGGGCCGCGCCCGACCGGGCCCCGCTGGACTAGCCGGAGCGGAACTTCCCGTTCCGCCCCAAGAGCTGCCTGACCAGGCTTTATGAGAAGTCAACGGGCTTCTCGCCCCGTTCTGAGCCGCTTCTCATCCGGTCCTCATCCACCGGGCGGAGCTTGGTCGGCATGAGCGAACAGCGGCACAACCCCAGCGAGCAGTACGGTCCGTACGAGCCCCGCGTCATCGAGGGCACCGTGCTGGGCTCCGACACCGGCGGCACCGACCCGCGCACCGACCCGCGCACCGACCCGCGCACCGGGTACGGCCACCACCAGGACGGCACCGACCCGTACCCCGGGTACGGCCACCACGAGGACCACCACGGTGCCGCCTTCGGCGCGACGCCGCCTCCCCCGCCGATGCCGCCCGAGCCGCCCACGCTGCTCGGCCACCCCTCCGGCCCCGAGGGCCCCGGCCACCACGGCGGCCGGGCCCGGCGCGGACTGCTGCGCGGACGGCTCGCCCTGGTGACCGCCGTCGCCGCGATCGCCGCCGTCATCGGCGGGGTCACCGGCGGGGTCATCGCCGCCGACCGGCAGTCCTCCGACACCCGGGTCGGAACGATCGCCAGCCCCGTCTCCGCCCGCACCGACGGCACCGCCAACGTGCCCGCCATCGCCGCCGCCGTCTCGCCCAGCGTCGTCCAGATCACCGTCAAGGAGAGCAACGGCACCGCCACCGGCACCGGCGTCGTCCTGGACGCCGACGGTCGGATCCTCACCAACTACCACGTGATCGACGGCGCGTCGAACGGCGGCCGGATCACCGTCACCTTCAAGGACGGCTCCACCGCCCCCGCCACCGTGACCGGCACCGACAAGAACCTCGACGTCGCCGTGATCACCGCGAGCGGCGCCAAGAACCTCACCCCCGCCGTCCTCGGCGACTCCTCCACCGTCGCCATCGGCGACCCGGTCGTCGCCATCGGCAACCCCGACGGCCTCACCGGCACCGTCACCTCCGGCATCATCAGCGCCGAGAACCGCGACGTCACCGTCCAGCTCGACGAGGGCTCCACCAGCGGCAACGGCGGCTTCGGCCTCCCGTTCCTGCCCGGCGTGCCCGGCCTGCGCGGCGGCGCGGCCCAGCAGCAGAACAGCGGCAGCAGCACCACCTACAAGGCCTTCCAGACCGACGCCGCCCTCAACCCCGGCAACTCCGGCGGCCCGCTGATCAACGCCAACGGCCAGGTCATCGCCATCAACTCCGCGATGTACGCGCCCAGCGGCTCCGGCTCCTCGGGCAGCAGCAGCGCCGGCAGCGTCGGCCTCGGCTTCGCCATCCCGATCAACGACATCAAGCAGGTCCTGCCGAAGCTGGAATCCGGCCAGAGCCTGTGAGCCACAATCCGTAGCAACCGGTGAACGTCCGCGAGGCGGACAATTGCCACCAGCAGCAGACCCAGCAGACCCGACAGCGAGCCCTCCACCCGACGAGAAAGGGCAGCAGCCCATGACCCCGTCCGCCGACGACCGCACCCCCGCCGAGGCCGGCCACCCCTCCGCCCGGCTCCTCGTGGTCGACGACGAACCCGCCCTCCGGGACGCCCTGGAGAGCAGCCTCGCCTTCGAGGGCTACGAGGTCGCCACCGCCACCGACGGCTACGAGGCCCTGGAGTCCGTCGAGCGCGACAAGCCCGATCTCGTCCTGCTGGACATCATGATGCCCCGGATGGACGGCCTCACCGCCGTCCGCCGGATGCGCTCCCGCGGCGACACCGTCCCCGTCCTGATGCTCACCGCCCGCGACGCCGTCGGCGACCGCGTCACCGGGCTCGACGTCGGCGCCGACGACTACCTCGCCAAGCCCTTCGAACTCGACGAACTCCTCGCCCGCGTCCGCGCCCTGCTGCGCCGCAACGCCCTCGCCACCGAGGCCGCCGCCCGCGCCGCCGCCGAGGACGACAGCGAGGTCCTCGCCTTCGCCGACCTGCGGATGAACACCGCCACCCGCGAGGTCACCCGGGCCGGCAAGCCGGTCGAACTCACCCGCACCGAGTTCATGCTGCTGGAGATGTTCCTCTCCCACCCCCGCCAGGTCCTCACCCGCGAGCAGATCCTCAAGGCGGTCTGGGGCTTCGACTTCGAGCCCTCCTCCAACTCCCTGGACGTGTACGTGATGTACCTGCGCCGCAAGACCGAGCAGGGCGGCATGCCGCGCCTCATCCAGACCGTCCGAGGCGTCGGCTACGCCCTGCGCCCGGCCGCCGGCACCAACGCGTGAGCGCTGTTCCGCCCCCGCCGCTGGCCCCACCGCGCGTGGTGCCCAGCAGGCGCCGGCGCGTCGTCCAGTGGTACCGCTCCCGCTCGCTGCGCGGCCGTCTCACCTTCCTGAGCGCGGCCGCGGTGGCGGTGGCCATCGCCCTGTCGGCACTGGCGTGCTGGTTCATCGTGGAGAAGCAGCTGTACGGCCAGGTCCGGACGGAACTGCTCAACGCGCCGCAGCCCCGCGGTGTCCCGTCCGTCCTGTACTGCGCCTCCTCCCCGCAGGAGACGCCGACATCACAGGGAAACCCGCCGTCCGAGGGCAGCAATCCGCTCCGGGACGTCCAGTTCGTCATCGCCGACACCGGACAGGTCTGCTTCCTCGAACGCACCGGCCGAGCGGTCCTGGCCGAACCGAAGGACACCCAGGCCTACCACCTCAAGCCCGGCCAGTCGATCATCCGTGACGGCACCTACGCCAACGGCGATCCGGCGGTCATCCGCATCTCCGCCCTCCAGAGCCACAACCTCGGCCCGGTCCTGGCGATGGTGGCAACCCCCACCAAGTCCATCGAGGAATCCCTCCAGGGCCTCGCCATCCTCCTCGGCGCCGTCTCCCTCGGCGGCATCCTGCTGGCCGCCGTCGCCGGCCGCCTCGTCGCCCACTCCTCCCTCAAGCCCGTCGACCAACTCACCGACGCCGTCGAGCACATCGCCCGCACCGAGGAGGTCGGCACCACCATCCCGGTGCACGGGGACGACGAGATCGCCCGGCTGTCCACGTCCTTCAACTCGATGAGCACCGCCCTCGCCAACTCCCGCGAGCGCCAGACCCGGCTGATCGCCGACGCGGGCCACGAGCTGCGCACGCCGCTCACCTCGCTGCGCACCAACGTCGACCTGCTGATCCGCAGCAACGACACCGGCCGCCCGCTGCCCCCGGCGACCAAGACCAAGCTGCTGGGCAACATGAAGGCCCAGATGCAGGAACTCACCGTGCTGATCGGCGACCTGCTCCAGCTCTCCCGCCCCGACACCCCCAAGACCGGCCCGAACCTGACGGTGGTCGCCCTGCACGAGATCGCCGGACGGGCGGTCGAGCGGGCGAAGCTCCGTGGTCCCGGGCTGGTCTTCGAGACGACCGTCGAGCCCTGGTACGCGCACGGCGACGCGGCGGGCCTGGAACGGGCCGTGATCAACCTGCTGGACAACGCGGTGAAGTACAGCCCGCCCGGCGGCACCATCGAGGTCCGGCTCCAGCACGGCGTGTTGACCGTCCGCGACCACGGCCCCGGCATCCCGCCGGACGAGCTCCAGTACGTCTTCGACCGGTTCTGGCGCTCCCCGTCCTCGCGCCAACTGCCCGGCTCGGGGCTGGGGTTGTCGATCGTCGCGCAGAGCGTCCGGGAGGCGGGCGGGGAGGTCACCCTCGGCCCGGCCCAGGACGGCGGCCCCGGCGCGCTGGCCACCGTACGACTTCCCGGCGGCCCCGCCCCCGAGTAGCCGCCCGGAACAGCAGGACGGGCGGGGCGCCCCGACAGCGCCCCGCCCGTCCGACGGCCCCGTCACCGGGGCCGGTGTCCGGCTCTCGGTCAGTCGATGTCGCTGCCCGGGCCGAGGACCTTGATCCGGTCCTGCGCCGGCGGCTTCAACGGCGAGGCCGCCGAGCTGTGGGCCGCCAGGTAGGCCGTGAAGACGTCCAGGTCGGAGGCGCCGACGAGCTTGTCGGTACCGGCCGCGAAGGCCGGGAAGCCGTCGCCGCCACCGGCCAGGAACTCGTTGGCGGCGACCCGGTACTTGGCGGCCGGGTCGACCGGTGCGCCGTTCAGCCGGATCGAGTCCAGGACCACCCGGTCCGCGCCGGTCCTGCGCATGTCCAGGGTGTAGTGGAGGTTCGAGGACACCTGGAGGATCTTCGGCGCCGCGTCGTTGGGGCCGCTCACCTGCTGCTGCAGCAGCTGGACCAGCTGGGCGCCGGTCAGCGTCTTGACCTGCATCATGTTGGTGAACGGCTGGACGGTGAACGCCTCGCCGTAGGTCACCACGCCGTCGCCCTCACTGCCAGAGGCCTTGTAGACCAGGTCGGAGCGCAGCCCGCCCGGGTTCATGAAGGCCACCTGGGCGCCGCCCTTGTCGGCCGGGGCGAGGCCCTCCAGCTGCCCGTCGGCGATCACGTCGCCGAGCGGCTTCTCCAGGTCGCTGCTGCCGCGGCCGTTGATGTCCGCGGAGATGTAGCCGATCGGCCGGTTGGCCTTCGGGGCGGCCAGCTTGGCGTAGTGGTCGATCAGCGCCGTCATGTCCGGGGCCTTCTCGACCGTGCGCCGCACCACGTGGTTCTCGGCCTTGACCGACGGGCGGACGATCTCGCCGGTGGTCTTGTCCAGCTTCATGTCGATCTCGGTGAACAGCCGGCCGAAGGAGGCGGCACTGGTCACCGAGCGCGGCACACCGTTGGGGTCGGGGATGCTGCAGGCGTACGCGTTGTGGGTGTGGCCGGTGACGATGGCGCCGACCGCCGGGTCGATCTTCTTCGCGATGTCGACGATCGGGCCGGAGATGCCCTGGCCGGCCGCGCCGCAGTCGTAGTTGTAGACGCTGCTGGCCGGGTAGCCGCCCTCGTGGACCAGCGCGACGATCGAGTTGACGCCCTTGGCCTTGAGCTCCGCGGCGTACTTGTTGATCGTGGTGACCTCGTTGGCGAACTTGAGGCCCTTGACGCCCTCGGCGGTGACGATGTTCGGCGTGCCCTCCAGGGTGACGCCGATGAAGCCGATCTTGACGCCCTGCGACTTGGTCACCCAGTACGGCGGCAGCAGCGGCTTGCCGGACTTCTCGTCGGTGACGTTGGCCGACAGGTAGTTGAAGTTGGCGCCCTTGAAGGTCCGGCCGGGCTCGTAGCAGCCGTCGGTCGGGTGGCAGCCGCCCTCCTGCTTGCGCAGCAGCTCCGCCGCGCCCTGGTCGAACTCGTGGTTGCCGACCGAGGTGACGTCCAGTCCGAGCTTGTCCATCGCCTCGATGGTCGGCTCGTCGTGGAACAGCGCCGAGGTGAGGGGGCTGGCGCCGACGATGTCGCCGGCCGCGACGGTGATCGAGTCGTCGGCCGGGATCCGCGCCTTGCGCAGCTCGGTGGCCAGGTACTCGATGCCGCCGGCCGGGGTCGAGACCTCCTTGCCGGTGGCCGGGTCGATCTCCTTGACCGTACCGGAGGAGCCCGCCGGGGGCTCCAGGTTGCCGTGGAAGTCGTTGATCGCCAGCAGCTGGAGGTTGACGGTCTTGTGACGCTTGGCGTTGGCGTCGGCGGCCTGAGCGGCCGTCGGCACGACCACCGTGCCGAACAGACCTGCGGCGGCGACGACGGCGAACGCCGCCCGTCGGGATCTGACGGTGAGCATGAGGGATCCCCTGCACCTCGGAGGAGCACGCGGGCGGCGGAGCGCGCCGGCGCGTGCGCAATGTGTTGCGCGAGTGCAGCCTAGGGTCAACGCGCGTAGCTGTCAGGATGTCGAACGTAACGAGAGGATTACCTGCTGACGAACCACCACCGTCAGGCCGGGACGGACCGCCTGCGGACGATCCCCCGGCCTCAGGCAGGGGCCGGCGTTCAGACCCCCGGCTCGGACGCCAACTGCCGCTCGGCCCGCACCCGTTCGGCCACCGCGTCCTCGGTCATCGCGCGGTCGGTGTACACCAGCGGCCGCTCGGTGTCGGTGATGATGTGCTTCACCACCTGCACATTGCCGTTGACGTCCCAGACCGCGATGCCCGGCGACAGGGTCGGGATGATCTCCACCGCCCAGCGCGGCAGGCCCAGCACCCGGCCGGTGGCCCGCGCCTCCTCGGCCTTCTGCATGTAGATCGTCCGGGTGGAGGCCATCTTGAGGATCGCCGACGCCTCCTTGGCCGCCGCACCGTCCACCACGTCCGACAGGTGGTGCACCACCGCCACGAAGGAGAGCCCGAGCCGGCGGCCGAACTTCAACAGCCGCTGGAACAGCTGGGCCACGAACGGGCTGTTGATGATGTGCCAGGCCTCCTCGACCAGGAAGATGCGCTTCTTCCGGTCCGGCCGGATCCAGGTGTGCTCCAGCCACACGCCGACGATCGCCATCAGGATCGGCATCGCGATCGAGTTGCGGTCGATGTGCGAGAGGTCGAAGACGATCAGCGGCGCGTCCAGGTCGATGCCGTCGGTGGTCGGTCCGTCGAACATGCCGCGCAGGTCGCCGTCGACCAGCCGGTCCAGCACCAGCGCCACGTCCAGGCCCCAGGACTGCACCTCGTCCACCGCCACGCCCAGCGACTCCACCGAGGACAGCTCGGGGCTGCGCAGGGTGTCGATGATGTCGTCCAGGACGGGCTGGCGGTCCGTCACCGAGGCGACCACATGGGCGTGCGCCGCCTTCAACGCGAAGCCCGCCCGCTCCTCCAGGCCGCGCCCCATCGCCACCTCGATGATGGTGCGCAGCAGCGACAGCTGGCCGGTCTGGGTGATCGCCGGATCCAGCGGGTTGAGCTTCACCCCGCCGTCCCGGGCCGCCATCGGGTCCAGCCGGATCGACTTTATGCCCAGCGCGTTGGCGATCAGGTTCCACTCGCCGACGCCGTCCTCGCCCTGCGCGTCCAGCACCACGACCTGCCGGTCCCGGAACCTCAACTGCCGCAGCACGTACGTCTTCTCCAGCGCCGACTTGCCGTTGCCGGACTCCCCCAGCACCAGCCAGTGCGGCGCGGGCAGCTGCTGCCCGTACAGCTGGAAGGGGTCGTAGACGTACCCCTTGCCGCTGTACACCTCGCGCCCGATGATCACGCCCGAGTCGCCCAGGCCCGGTGCGGCGGTGGGCAGGTAGACCGCCTGCGCCTGGCCGGTGGAGGTGCGCACCGGCAGCCGGGTGGTCTCCACCTTGCCGAACATCAGGCTGGTGAACGCGTCGGTGAGGTTGCCGATCGCCATGGGTGGCCTCCTGGTGCCGGCTAGGGGTGGTCGGGTGCGGTGGGTGGTCGGGCGGGGTAGGTGGTCGGGCGCGGTGGGGGGACGGGCCCGGTCCCGGAGGACCGGCGCGGGGGTCAGCGGCGGATGCCGGTGGCGAACGGCAGGGTGTTGACGAAGGCCCGGTGGTGCTCGCGGTCGCACCACTCCAGCTTGAGGTAGCTCTTGCCGGCCGAGGCCCGGATGGTCCGCTTGTCGCGGGCCAGCGCCTCGGGGTTGCGCGAGGAGACCGTGATGTAGCCGACCAGGTTCACCCCGGCCGCGCCGGAGGCCAGGTCGTCACCGCGCTGGTCCACCCGGCCGGTGTGGGCCAGGTCGCGCGGGTCGACCGTGCGGTTCATCTTGGCCGCACGACTGGCCTCCGCCTCGTCGTTGGTCTTCTCGGTCAGCATCCGCTCGATCGCGACGTCGGTGGGTTCCAGGTCCATCGTCACCGCCACCGTCCGGATCACGTCCGGGGTGTGCACCAGCAGCGGCGCCAGGAAGTTGACGCCCACCGGGGTGAGCGGCCACTCCTTGATCCAGGCGGTGGCGTGGCACCACGGCTCCCGGGTCGCCGACTCCCTGGTCTTCGCCGTCAGGTACTGCGGGTGGGTCGCGTCCAGCTCGGCCGGCCAGGCGTTGCGCCGGGACATCGCCTGGATGTGGTCGATCGGGTGGTCCGGGTCGTACATCGAGTGCAGCAGCGAGGACAGCCGGGCCTGGCCCAGCGGCTGGCGCACCCGGATGTCCGCCTCGGCCAGCCGGGCGCAGATGTCGGTCAGCTCGCGGGCCATCACGGCCGCCAGCCCGTCGTCGTCCCGGGCCCGCCCGCCGGTCGCGGTGCGGCCCATCGCGTGCGCCTCGGCGGCCAGGTCCCGGGTGTAGTGCATGCACGCCACCAGGTACGCCCGGTGCTGCTCCGAGGAGGTCGACACCATCGACTGCAACTGGTCGTACGAGTCCTGCAGCCAGCGCGGCGCGTCGTGGTCACCGCGGCGCTCGACGTCCTTGGCATGGGCGTCCGGGTCGGCGGGCAGAGTACGGGCCAGGATCTGCAGCCGGGTCACGAAGCCGTCCCCGTTGGCGACGTGCTTCAACAGTGTGCCGAAGCGGTCGACCAGCGCCTCCTGGTCCTCCGAGTCGCGCAGCCCGACGCCCGGGCCCTCGATCTCGATCGCGGCCGTCACCGTCCGCCGCTCCAGGTGCATCAGCACCCCGACCTCGTCCGGCCCGAACGGCGCGGTCAGCCAGCGCAGCCGCCCCACCCCGGGCGGCGGACCGATCTCCACCTCCCGGCCGTCCATCCGGGTGCCCGCGTCCATCGCGTCCGAACGCCACAGCCCGCGCCCGCTGCGGACCGTCCGCCGGTAGGTGCGGTTGATCTCCACCCACCGGTAGAACGTCCGCTTGCGGTACGGCACGTAGACCGCCGCGATGGCCAGCAGCGGCAGGCCGATCAGACCGGCGATCCGCAGCGCCAGGACGGGCATCAGCAGACCCCAGAGCATCCCGAGGAACGCCCCGAAGATGATCAGCAGGATCTCCCCGGACTCCCGGTTGCGGCCGATCACCGCGTTCGGGCGGGCCTTGCCGATCAGGTAGGTGCGGCGCTGGTGCACGTACGGCTGGGCGTACTGGGCCCCGTACTGGCCGAGCGGTTCGCTGCTCACTTCCCGTCACCCTCCCTTCGCTGGATTGCTGTCGCGGTTCGGAACCGAGGCCTGCGGCGGCGGCCCGGCCTGCGGCGGCGGGGCCGGCGTCCGGCCGGCGTGCGCGGCGATGCCGGGCGCGACCGAGCCGCCGCCCGCGCCCCCGCCGCCCCCGGCCGCCTGCGGACCGCGGTCGCCGTGGGTGGAGATGCCCTGCTTCATCAGGTTCGCCGTCCCGTTGATCATCGCCGAACCGGCCTGCACCGCGCTGGCCCGGGCCCGGCGCATGTTCAGCATCTCGTCACCGAAGGTCGGGACGAAGCGGTACACCGCGGCGCTCGCGAAGATCGACAGGAACAGGATCGCCAGCCCGGACAGCACCCGGGCGAAGTCGTCGTTGGCCCCGGCGCCGGTCGCCACCGCGCCCGCCAGACCCAGGATGATCACGATGATCGGCTTCGCCAGGTCCACCGCCAGCATCATCCCGGCCCACCGGCGGACGTGCTTCCACAACTGCCGGTCCACCAGCCCCGCGTACACCGCCGTCCCCAGCAGCGCCCCCACGTAGAGCATCGCCGCCCGGATCACCAGCTCGATCCAGAGCACCGCCGCCGCCAGCACCGCGACCAGCGACACCAGCACCAGGATCAGCGGGCCGCCGCCGACGTTCCCCTTCTCCAGGGTGTCGGCGAACCCGCCCAGGTACGTCCCGGTGTCCGACTTCGTCCCGACCGCGATCGCCTTCGTCAGCCCGTCCGTCACGCTCACCACGGTGAACAGGATCAACGGCGTGAACGCGGAGGCCACCACCGTCAGCCACAGGAAGCCGACCGCCTCCGAGATCGCCGTCGTCAACGGCGCCCCGCGCACCGCCCGCTTGGTCACCGCCAGCAGCCACAGCACCAGCGTGATCACCGTCGACACGGCGAACACCACGGCGTACTGCTGCAGGAACGACTGGTTGGTGAAGTCCACCGACGTCGTCCCGTCGATCGCCCCCGACAGGTTCCGCACCACCCACGCCGCCGCCTGGGCACACCCCTTGGCGAGCGACCCGAGCGGATCGGTCACGTTGTTGACGGCGCCGCCGCCGGGGAGGGCGCCGGGCTTGTCCACGCAGAGGATGCCGCTCCCGGAGATCGGCAGATCGGGGCAGTTGGGGTTCTGCGTCCCGGTTGGTGTCGGCGACGGCGACGGCTCGGCGAACACCCGCTGGGCCGCCAGCATCGCCGTCAACTGCACGGCAGCGAGGACGCCGGCCAGCGTCCCCGCTCTGCGTGCGGTCGTACGACGTGCGGTCGTTCGGCGCGTGCTCTGGTCAACGGGCATAGCGGAACCCCCCGAACTGCTGGACGGCGCCGGAGATCTCCTCGGCGGTGGCGGCCTGCTGGTCTCCGGGCATCGGCGCGGGGCCCTGCCTGCTGGTGAAGTCGGTCAGCTTCCAGTCGCTCCCCGTCCAGTGGAGCGAGAGCGCGAGGGTGAACCAGTTGGCGGTCACCGGTTGGACGGAGCGTTCGCCGGCGAGGCCGGTGAGGCCGGTGCACCACACCTCGACCTTGGCGTCCTGGTCGGCATAGGCCGTCGACTTGGTACCGACGGGGACGGTGCGGCTGACGAAGGTGAGGCCCTTGGGCGCGCGGCCCTGGGCATCGAGGCCGTAGCGGGCGACGGTGTCGCCGCCGAAGCCCTGGTCCAGCCGGCTCTGCAGGGCCGCGGCGGAGCCCGGGTCGGCGATAGTGGCGACGATGGTGTGGCGGCTGTCGGCGCGGAACATGTCCGCGGAGCCGATCGCCACCGCGTAGTTGGCGGCAGCGGACTGGGCGCCCTGGTCGCTGTGCGGGTAGCCGGAGGCGATGCCGTTGACGGTGGTGCCGACGGGCTGGTCGCCGCTGGGCGCGGGGCCGGCGCCGGAGCCGGCGCTGGGGGCCGCCCGGTCGGCGGAGCTGCCGCCGCTGCCGGAGCCCGGTTTGCCGCGGTTGGCGATGGAGATGGCGACGACGAGCAGGGTGACGACGACGAGCACGGTCAGCAGGGTGCGCAGCGGCCTGGACTGACGGGAGGTCGGCGGTGCGGAGGGCTGTTCGTCGACCGGCAGCCGCGTACGGGTGTGCGGCTGGTCGTCGGACAACGGCACGGCGGCCCTCCTGGTGCGGGGAGCCGGGCGGCTCCGGGGGCCCTCCGTCCGAGGGCGGGCGCGGACGGGGGGTGGGAACGGGGGTGGACTCCTGGCGGGTCGGCCCGCTGGGGAGGTCCGGGCGGGAACCTGTCCTCAGGCGGGCCGGGTCACTGCTGTCCGATCGTCAGATAGCCATGCCGTAGACAATGGTGAACAGAGTGCCGAGTGATCCAATGATGAACACGCCGGTCAGCCCGGCGATGATCAGCCCCTTGCCCTGTTCGGCGCCGAAGCTGTCCCGCATCGCGGTCGCGCCGATCCGCTGTTTGGCCGCACCCCACACCGCGATGCCGAGGCAGACGAGGATGGCGACGGCCATGATGACCTCGACCATCACCCGGGCCTCCGACCCGAGGCTGGCGAAGGGGCCCCAGTCGGGGGCGATCCCGCCGATGATGGTGTCGATGTTCGGCTTCTTGGGAGGGTCCTCGGCCAGGTGGCCGACCGCATAGGTGTGCACGCTGCTCACGTTCATTTCCATCTCACCGCCCGATCAGGCAAATTCAAGGGCCCGGACCCCGCCCGCGCGAAGGGTCGGTGCCTATTCTTGGCCAGATCTGATGTCGACTTGGCTACTTCTCGCGGATTGGTCGTGAGGCATCGGACACGTACGCGAGGATGTCCACCGTACGAAGGATAGCGCTCACTCTTTGTATCTCTGATGATTGCGGTGAGCAACGCCTTCCGGGACACTTCGACTGACGATTCGTCGGGATGGTGCTGATGGTACTCCGGAAGGCCGGTACGGCCGCCGCTGCGGCGGGAGTTGTCGCGTTCGGGTTCCTCGGTCTGGTGACGATGGGGACGTATGCGGCGGGTGGGACACCACAGCTGGCGGCGAATCGTTCCGCCCTCTCCCCCGGCACCGTTCCGGCGGCCTACCAGGACGCGATCCAGAAGTGGGGCTCGCTCTGCTCGGAGATCTCCCCGCCGATGCTCGCGGCGCAGCTGTACCAGGAAAGCGGTTTCGACCCCAAGGCCCAATCCGGCGTCGGGGCACAGGGAATGGCGCAGTTCATGCCGGGCACCTGGCCGATGTACGCCACGGACGGCGACGGGGACGGCAGGAAGGACGTCTGGAACCCGTACGACGCGATCGCCACCGCGGCGGTCTACGACTGCGCGCTCGCCAAGGACGTGGCCGGTGTGCCGGGCGATCCGCAGGCCAACATGCTGGCCGCCTACAACGCCGGCCCGTACGCGGTGACGACGAACCGGGGCATCCCGCCGTACCGGGAGACCCAGGGGTACGTGCGGAACATTCAGGCGATGGCCCGGAGCTTCGCGGCACCGACCGCGCCGGTGGAGGTGTCCGCGCAGTCGGCCGCCGCGATCTACTTCGCGCAGACCAAGCTCGGCACGCCGTACCTGTGGGGCGGCGAGGGGCTGGCCTCGCAGAACGGGCAGTTCGACTGTTCCGGGCTGACCAAGGCCGCGTTCGAGACCGTGGGGATCGAGCTCCCCCGGGTGGCCAACGACCAGTGGTACGCCGGTCCGCACCCGTCGCGCGATCAGTTGCGGCCGGGGGACCTGGTGTTCTTCGCGACGGACCTGGGCGACCCGCGCACCATCCACCACGTGGGGATCTACGTCGGCGGCGGCTACATGCTCAACGCGCCGCACACCGGGGCGGTGATCCGCTACGACAAGATCGACACCAGGGAGTACATCGGGGCGACCCGGGTCACCTCGGACGGCGCCCAGGCGCTGCCGACGCGCGGTGGCGGCGGCAACGGCGCGGTCAACGCCCCGAGCCGCCCGGGCACGACGGCGCCGACCCCGACCGCCCCCGGAAGCCGGCCCGCGGCCGCCGCCCCGCCCGCCCCGACGGCCGCGGGGCGGGTCAACGGGGCCGCCGGAACCGGTGGGACCGGCTGAGTCGTCCACCGATCTGTGTGCGGCCTGTGGACGCTGAGTCAAGTTTCCATAACCGCGCGTTTCCGTGGAACGCTGGGTCCCGGCGGTGACGTTGGGTCCGGTGGCCCCTCGTCAGCTTCGCGCGCCGGGCGGGCCCCGGCGGGATCGAACAGGTGCAGCGGACCAGAAGGAGGTGCGGCGTGTCGACGCCGCTTGCCGACACGACCAACCCCGACCTCGGTCTGCTCTACGCCGTCAACGGCCTGGCCAAGCGCTCCCCGCAGTGGCTCGACCACGCGGTGTCGTGGATCGGCGAGTACGGCATCCTGATCGGCCTCGCGCTGCTCGGGCTGGTGGGCTGGCTGCAGGCCAGACGCCGGCCGGACGCGCCGGTGGCGATCGCCGGGCTGCTCTGGGTGCCGCTCTCGGTGGCCGTCGCCGAGCTGGCCAACCTGCCGATCGCCGCGATCGTGGACCGGCCCCGGCCCTTCGTCGACCACCCGGGGCTGCTGGTGCTGGTGGACGGCAAGGCCGGCACCCACTCCTTCGTCAGCGACCACTCGACCATGACGATGGCCGTGGCGGTGGCGCTGTTCCTGGTGAACCGGAGGCTGGGCTGGATCGCCGGGGGCCTGGCCCTGCTCCAGGGCTTCTGCCGGATGTTCATGGGCGTCCACTACCCGACGGACGTGATCGGCGGCTTCGCGCTGGCGGTCGCCGTGGTGCTGCTGCTGGCGCCGATCGCGATGGCGGTGCTGGTCCCGTTCTGCCACGCGCTGACCCGGACGGCGGTGGCCCCGCTGGTCCGGGCACCGGAGCGCGGCGCCGCCGCCGGCCGGGGCGCCGAGCGGCGCGGCCGCCGAAGCGGACGGGGAGCGGCGCGCCGGGAGGAGCGGCCGCCGGAGTCCGACCTCGCGGCCTGAGGCCCGGGGGCGGCCCACCGCACCGAACACGCACCGAACGCACCGAAGGGTCGGTCCGGGCGCCAGTAGGGCGTGTCTGACAATTCGCGTCGGATCAGCGCGCGGCGTTGGGGTGCGTGCATCGCAAGGCGGAGGAGGGAGTCCATGCGGAGCATCGGCGACTGACGACAACGCGGCGAGGTGCGTGCCCCGGCGTCGCGCGCCCGGCGGGAATTGTCAGACACGCCCTAGGCCGACGCGTCGGCTCCGTACTCGGCGAGGTGGTCGGCCCCCTCGCGGCGGGCGAGGTCCCGGGAGCGGCGGGCGGCGGAGTACCAGCCGCAGCTGCAGGTCGCGAAGGCGAAGGAACCGCGTTCCCTGAGCGCGACGCGGTGCTCGGGCATCGGGGTGGTGCCGGGGGCGACCGGCAGCTCACTGTGCACGGGATTCACCGTAACGCGCCGGGCGACCGGCACGCGACACCCGCCGGTTCCCGCCGGACCCGTAACCCTTCGCGATCCAACTCGTTTGCCCGGAAAGAGCTCTGCCCTCCCGGCACCCCAGCCGGTGCCGCAGTCGGCGGGGCAGTCGGTCCCGAGGGGGTTGTCGCGAGGATGAAGATGACCGACCAGCAGCGAACCGGGCGGCCGGCGCGCCGTCCGGGGCCGCGCCTGCGCTCGGCGGCCGGCGCCGCCGTGCTCGCCGCCGCGCTGGCCGCGGGGGCGGCCGGGTGCTCGGCCCACTCCGGTGGCGGCTCCTCCGACCAGCAGTCGAACGCGCCCGACCAGCTGGCCACTGACCCGGTGACGGCGGTGCGCAACGCGGCGGACATCACCGGGCGCACCGGTTCCACGCACGCGGCCACCGAGCTGGTCACGGAGTCCGCGGACAAGAAGGCGTCCTTCTCCGGCACCGGTGGCTACGACTACGTGAAGCGGATCGGCCGGCTGGAGGTCCAGGTGCCGCCGGGGGCGGCGACCACGGGGAAGATCGTCGAGGTGGTCCTGCCGGGCACCGTCTACCTGCAGAACAGCGGTGCCAAGGTGCCCGAGGGCAAGTGGGTGAAGCTGGACGTGCGCCAGCTGCCGGACGGCAACCTGGTCAGCAGCGGCGCCACCGACCCGGCCACGGCGGCGGGGGCGCTGCGCGGGGTGCAGAAGGCCGACCTGGTCGGCACCGAGACGGTGGACGGCACCCCGCTGCACCACTACCGCGGCACCCTGGACCTGGCCAAGGCGGCCGACGCCACCGGCGGCCGGGGCGGGGACGGCCTGCGGATGGGCGGGCAGACCTTCACCGTCAAGGAGGTCCCGTACGACGCCTGGCTGGACGACCAGGGGCGGCTGCACAAGGTGGTGGAGGTGTTCACCTTCGCCGGGGTGGCCGGTTCGAAGGAGGCCAAGGACCAGGTGAAGGTCACCTCGACCACCGCCCTCTCGGACTTCGGCAAGCCGGTCGAGGCGGCCGAGCCGCCGGCCTCGGACATCTACCAGATGAAGCCGACGGAGAGCCCGAAGTAGCGCCCCGGCGCCGGGGCGGAACGGGGCGCCGCCGCGGCGGGTGGCCGTCCGGGGAGCGACGGCCACCCGTTTCGGCGGCGCCGAGATGGCCCGTCCGTGCCATGTGGACGGGCCCCGGAGTGCCTAGGCTGGACGTCGGGTGGCTGCCGCCCGGGCTGGCGAGGCACTGAAGGGGTGGTGCAGGTGGTGTCGTCCACGGGCGGCCGCAGCGGCGGCCACGACGACGCGGCCCTCGACGAGATCGAGCTGGCCGGCGAGCTGATGATCGCCGCGACGGCCAGCGCCGGTGACCGGCTGCCGACCGAGCGGATCGACGAGGTGCTGCTGGACCGGGTGGACCCGGCCCGGGCCGAGCGGGAGGGCGAGGGCTGACGGCCCCGGCCGACGGCGCCGACTGACGGCCCCGGGGGTCAGCTGCGCAGCAGTCGGCCGATCGCGGCCGTGGCCTCCGCCACCTTGGCGTCCAGCTCGACGCCGCCCTGCTCGGCGGCCGCGGCGACGCAGTGCCGCAGGTGCTCCTCCAGCAGGGAGAGCGCGAAGGACTGCAGGGCCTTGGTGCTGGCCGAGACCTGGGTGAGCACGTCGATGCAGTAGACGTCCTCGTCCACCATCCGCTGGAGGCCGCGGATCTGGCCCTCGATCCGGCGCAGCCGCTTGAGGTGGGCGTCCTTCTGCGCGCTGTAGCCGTGCGGGCCGTGTCCGCCGTGGCCCGCGGCGGCGGGGGTGGCGGCCCCGGGCCCGGTCCCGGGCGCGTGGTCCGGCTCGGTGCGCGCTTGCGTCGTGGTCATCGGCCCGCCTTCGTCTGAGTGCCTGGTGGCTGCGTCGGCCTCCAGTGTCCAACACCGGGGCCCCGCGTGGTGTTCCGACGGCCCACCCGGCATGTGCCGAACGGCCTGGTGGGGGTCGCGGCGGGGTTAACCCGTCTGAGCGGCGCCCCGGTCTTCCGCACGCGGGACGGGGCAAACGCGTCGAGGTTCCGTCAGACTGAGTCCTTGCGTCCGCACCTGGCGGTGCGGTCCGGGACAGCCGGTGCGGCAGCCGAACGGAAGGGGAGGTTCCGCCTCCCCGGTCACCACCCCGTTTGCGCGATCGCGCTCGGTTGCACCTAGCATCGTTCAGTCCGTACCCCGCACATCGGAGAATTCCGTGCGTTTTAGCCTGACCCCGAAGGAGACGAGTTTCTACGACATGTTCGCCGCCGCCGCGGAGAACCTGGTCGTCGGATCGAAGCTCCTGCTGGAACTGCTGGGATCAGACGTGTCGGCCCGCGCGGAGATCGTCGAGCGCATGCGCGCCGCCGAGCACGCCGGGGACGACACCACCCATGCCGTCTTCCACCAGCTGAACTCCTCCTTCATCACGCCCTTCGACCGCGAGGACATCTACAGCCTCGCCTCGTCGCTGGACGACATCATGGACTTCATGGAGGAGGCCGTCGACCTGGTCGTCCTCTACGACATCCAGACCCTGCCGAAGGGCATCGAGCAGCAGATCGAGGTGCTGGCGCGCGCCGCGGAGCTCACCGCCGAGGCGATGCCGAACCTGCGCAGCATGTCGAACCTGACCGAGTACTGGATCGAGGTCAACCGGCTGGAGAACCAGGCCGACCAGATCCACCGCAAGCTGCTCGCCCACCTGTTCTCCGGTCAGTACGACGCCATCGAGGTCCTCAAGCTCAAGCAGGTCGTGGACGTCCTTGAGGAGGCGGCGGACGCGTTCGAGCACGTCGCCAACACGGTGGAGACCATCGCCGTCAAGGAGTCCTGACCCTCGTGGACATGGCTGCACTCATCGCCGTCATCGGCGTTGCGTTCTTCTTCACGTACACCAACGGCTTCCACGACTCGGCGAACGCGATCGCCACGTCGGTCTCCACCCGGGCGCTGACCCCGAAGGCCGCGCTCGCGATGGCCGCCGTGATGAACCTGGCCGGTGCCTTCCTGGGCAGCGGGGTGGCGCACACCGTCTCGAAGGGGATCATCGAGACCCCCCACGGCAACCAGGGGATGGCGATCCTGTTCGCGGCCCTGGTCGGGGCGATCGCCTGGAACCTGGTCACCTGGTACTTCGGTCTGCCGTCCTCCTCCTCGCACGCGCTGTTCGGCGGCCTGGTGGGTGCGGCCCTGGCCGGCGGCACCGAGGTGATCTGGAGCGGCGTGATCGACAAGATCGTCGTCCCGATGATCGTCTCGCCGGTGGTCGGCCTGGTCGGCGGCTTCATCGTGATGCTGGCGATCCTGTGGATCTTCCGCCGGGCCAACCCGCACAAGGCCAAGCGCAACTTCCGGGTCGCCCAGACCGCCTCGGCCGCCGCGATGGCGCTGGCCCACGGCCTGCAGGACGCCCAGAAGACCATGGGCATCGTGGTCATGGCGCTCACCATCTCCGGCCACCAGACCACCGGTGACATCCCGGTCTGGGTGAAGATCTCCTGCGCGACCATGCTCTCGCTGGGCACCTACGCGGGCGGCTGGCGGATCATGCGGACCCTCGGCCGCAAGATCATCGAGCTGGACCCGCCGCAGGGCTTCGCGGCCGAGGCCACCTCCTCGGTGATCATGTACATCACGTCGTTCGTCTTCAAGGCGCCGATCTCCACCACCCACGTGATCACCGCGGCGATCATGGGCGCGGGGGCCACCAAGCGGATCCGCGCGGTGCGCTGGGGCGTCGCCAAGAACATCGTGCTCGGCTGGTTCATCACGATGCCGGCGGCCGCCGTCGTCGCAGCGCTGATGTACTGGTTCGTCCACCTCTTCTGGGGCTGATCCCCGAACGGCCACGGCCTGAGCGCCGGAGCGCCCACCGTCGGCGCCGGGTCCGAGCGCCCCGGAGGCGAGCGGGCGAGTACCAGCGAGCGGGCGAGTAACAACAAGCAGGGCCCGCCCCCACATCTCGGGGGCGGGCCCTTCTTCATGTCCCGCGGCGGCACCGCCATGCAGCACCACGGGACAGCTGGGGTCGGTCTAGCCGAAGCGGCCGGAGATGTAGTCCTCGGTCGCCTGCACCGACGGGTTGGAGAAGATCCGCTGGGTGTCGTCCAGCTCGATCAGCTTGCCCGGCTGGCCGACGCCGGCCAGGTTGAAGAAGGCGGTGCGGTCGCTGACGCGGGCCGCCTGCTGCATGTTGTGGGTCACGATGACGATGGTGAACTGCGACTTCAGCTCGCCGATCAGGTCCTCGATGGCGAGGGTGGAGATCGGGTCGAGCGCGGAGCAGGGCTCGTCCATCAGCAGGACCTGCGGCTCGACCGCGATCGCGCGGGCGATGCACAGGCGCTGCTGCTGACCGCCGGAGAGGCCGGCGCCCGGCTTGTTCAGCCGGGTGTGGACCTCGTTCCAGAGGTTGGCGCCCTTCAACGAGCGCTCCACCACCTCGTCCAGGACGGCCTTCTTCTTCACGCCGGCGAGCTTGAGCCCGGCGACCACGTTGTCGTAGATCGACATGGTCGGGAACGGGTTCGGGCGCTGGAAGACCATGCCGATCGAGCGGCGCACGGCGACCGGGTCGACGTTGGAGGCGTACAGGTTCTCGTCGTCCAGGAGGACCTTGCCCTCGACCCGGGCGCCGGGGATCACCTCGTGCATCCGGTTGAGGGTGCGCAGGAAGGTGGACTTGCCGCAGCCGGAGGGGCCGATGAAGGCGGTCACCGAGCGGGGCTCGATGCTCATCGAGATGTCCTCGATGGCCTTGGTGGTGCCGTAGTAGGCCGACAGTCCGCTGACGTCGATGCGCTTGGCCATGATCGTTTGCTTCTCTCGTCTGTCTTCGTACGTCAGTCGGTCGCTCAGTGTCCGGCCTTGGGCGAGCGCCAGCGTGCGATGCCCCTGGCGATGAGGTTGAGCCCCATCACGAAGGCGATCAGCACCAGCGCGGCGCCCCAGGCGCGGGCGTAGCCGAAGTCGTTGTTGACCACCGAGTACTGCTGCCAGATGTACATCGGCAGGGACTGCTGCGGTCCGTCGAACGGGTTGCTGTTGATGTAGTCGGCGCCGAACACCAGCATCATCACCGGGGCGGTCTCGCCCGTGATGCGGGCGACCGCGAGCATCACACCGGTGGTGATACCGCCGATCGCGGTGGGGATGACGATCCGCAGGATGGTCTTCCACTTCGGCACGCCCAGGGCGTACGAGGCCTCGCGCAGCTCGTTCGGGACGAGCTTGAGCATCTCCTCGGTCGACCGGACCACGACCGGGATCATCAGGATCGCCAGCGCGAGGCTGCCCGAGAAGCCGGAGTAGCTGAACCCCAGGGCGAGGTTCCAGAGCGAGAGGATGAACAGACCGGCGACGATCGACGGGACGCCCGTCATGACGTCGACGAAGAAGGTGACCGCCTTGGCGAGCCGGCCGCGGCCGTACTCCACCAGGTAGACGGCGGTCAGCAGACCGAGCGGGGCGGCCATCAGGGTGGCCAGGCCGACCTGCTGGAGGGTGCCGAGCAGCGCGTGGTAGATGCCGCCGCCGGGGCCGCTCTGGATCACGCCCTTCATCGAGTGGCTCAGGAAGTTCCCGTTCACCACGCCGATGCCCTGCTGGATCGTGTAGATGGTCAGCGAGGCCAGCGGGACGACGGCCAGGATGAAGGCGACCCAGACCACCGAGGTGGCGAAGCGGTCCTTGGCCTGCCGGCGGCCCTCGACCTGGGCCGAGATCAGGTAGCTGCCGGCCAGGAACAGCAGGGCGGAGAGCAGGCCCCACTGGAGGTGGCTCTCCAGGCCGGCGGCGGCGCCGATCCCGCAGCCGACCGCGATCGCGCCGACGGCGACGACGGGCGGCATCCACTTGGGCAGCCGGTTGGCGGTGAGCTTCGGGCCGACCTGCGGCCGGGCGTCCTCGGGGACGGTGACGGTGGTCATGCGTTGGCCCCCGAGTACTCCTTGCGGCGGGCGATGATCAGTCGCGCGGCACCGTTCACCAGCAGGGTGATCACGAACAGGACGAGGCCGGAGGCCATCAGGGCGTCGCGGCCGTTGTTGCCGGCCTCGGCGAACTTCAGCGCGATGTTCTGCGCGAAGGTGCCGCCGCCGGCGTCCAGGATGTGCAGCGACAGGATGCTGTTGGCGGAGAGCACCACCGCGACCGCGATGGTCTCGCCGAGCGCCCGGCCGAGGCCGAGCATCGAGGCCGAGATGATGCCGGGGCGGCCGAACGGCAGCACCGCGGTGCGGATCATCTCCCAGCGGGTCGCGCCGAGGGCGAGCGCCGCCTCCTCGTGCATCCGCGGCACCTGGCGGAACACCTCGCGGGAGACCGCGGTGATGATCGGCAGGATCATGATCGCCAGCAGGATGCCGACGGTGAACAGGTTGCGCGGGGTGCCGGTCCTGGTCTGGTCGAAGATGTACGTCCAGCCCAGGTACTGGTTGAGCCAGCTGGTCAGCCCGTCCATGTGCGGGACGAGGAACAGCGCGCCCCAGAGGCCGTAGACGATGCTGGGGACGGCGGCGAGCAGGTCGACCAGGTAGGCGAACGGCTGGGCGATCCGGCGCGGCGCGTAGTGCGAGATGAACAGCGCGATCCCGATGGCCACCGGGACGGCGATCGCCATCGCGATGACGGCGCTGACGATGGTGCCGAAGGCCAGCACGGCGATGCCGAAGACCGGCTTCGGGGCGTCCGGCGTCCACTCGAAGGTGGTGAGGAAGTTGCCGTGGTTGTTGCCGAGGGCCAAGACCGAGCGCCAGGCCAGGAAGCCGGCGATCGCGGCCATGATGACCAGCAGCAGGACGCCCGCACCGCGGGCGAGGTTCATGAAGATCTTGTCGCCGACGCGGCTGTCGCGCCGTCGGCTTTCCCTGCCTCGCGGGGCGGCAGGGGAGGATGAAGTCATTGGTCTACTCCGGTCTGGTGGTGCCGCCCCGGTAGGGGGTCGGCACCATGGCGGCGGTGCCCCGGACGTTGGTGCTGGGTTGGTGCGTTCCGGCGGGACGGCCCCGGCCCCCCTCGCTCACGGGGCCGTCCCACCGGGGGTTCTGTCGGGTCAGGCGAGGGTGCCGACCGCGGCCTTCACCTTGTCGCCGATCGCGGCCGGCATCGGGACGTAGCCCTTGTCGCCGATCGACTTCTGGGCGGCGTCGCTGATGGTGTAGTTCAGGAAGGACTTGAGGGTGTCCAGCGTCTCGGCCTTGTTGCCCTTGTCGCAGGCGATCTCGTAGGTCACCAGGACGATCGGGTAGGCGTTGTCGGCCTTGGTGCCGTAGTCCAGGGCGAGGGCGAGGTCGCCGTCGGTGCCCGTGACCGTGGAGGAGGCGATGGTGAGCGCGGCGTTGGCGGCGGTCGCCTCGACCGGCTTGGCGGCACCGGTGGCGATCTGGGCGCTCTTGAGGTTGTTGGTCTGGGCGTAGGACAGCTCGGCGTAGCCGATCGAGTTCTTGACCTGCTTGATCTGGGCCGCGACGCCGGCGCTGCCGTTCGCGGACTGGCCGAGCTTGCCCTTCCACGCCTTGCTCGGCTCGGCGGTCCAGGCGCCGCCACCGGTCTTGGCGAAGTAGGAGGTCAGGTTGAAGGTGGTGCCGGAGTCGTCCGAGCGGTGGAAGCTCTGGATCTCGGCGTCCGGCAGCTTGGCGCTCGGGTTCAGGGCGACGATGGCCGGGTCGTTCCACTTGGTGATCTGCGAGTCGAAGATCTTGGCGGCGGTCGGGCCGTCCAGGACCAGGTTGTCGACGCCCTCGATGTTGTAGACCAGCGAGACCAGACCGGCCACCATCGGCAGGTCGATCGCCTTGCCGCCGGTGCAGACGGCCTTGGAGGCGTCGACGTCGGCCGGCTTGAGGGCGAAGTCGGTGCCGGCGAAGGCGACCTTGCCCTGGGTGAACTGCTGGACGCCGGCACCGGAGCCGCCGCCGCTGTAGTTGATCGTGGTGCCGGAGCAGGCGGCGCCGAAGTTGGTCTTCCACACGTCGATCGCCGGGGCCTGCGCGGTCGAACCGGCGCCCAGGAGCGTGCCGGCCTTGCCACAGTTGATCGCGGCACCGGCCGCGGAGGAGCCGCTGGAACCGCTGGACGCCGTGTTGTTGTTGTCCGACCCGCATGCGGCGAGCGACAGCGAGCTGACGAGCGCCATGGCACCGATGGCGAGGGCCTTGGAGCGGCCGTTCCGCTGGAGCTTCACAGGGGTGTCCCTTTCTGTGGCATTGCCCGCTGCGCAGGCCGTAGGAGTACGGCTGAGCATGGGTTTTGCTGTGGTCCGGGGCCCGTTCGGCCCGCCGGTAGTCCCGAAGTTAGGCCGGGTAGGTGACACGACAGCCGGTCACAAGTGAACGGGAAGTGAACCTCGAACGGATGACAGGAAACTACGTCACGTAGTAACGGTTGCGTCACGGCGCGGGCGCGGGGAGATCACCTCCGCCGCTCCTCCACCGGCGCCGACCCGCCCGTCCGGACGGGCTTCGCCCCCAGGATCACCAGCAGCGCGTCGATCAGCAACCGGTCGCGGTCATGGGTCAGCCGTGCCCGGGCCTTGCCCGCCGGCAGCCAGTCCAGGCGGTCGACCTCGCGGTTCGGCCGGAAGGCCCCGGCGGTCGGCACCGCGGCCCAGTACCGGACCTCCTTGGGGCGGCCCTGCGCCGGGTAGTGCTGGGTCGGCAGCTCCGGGCCGAGCAGGCAGTCGAAGCCGGTCTCCTCCCGCACCTCGCGCAGCGCCGCCTCGATCACGCCCTCGCCCGGGTCGAGCTTGCCCTTCGGCAGGCTCCAGTCGTCGTACTTCGGACGGTGGATCACCGCGATCCGCGGCCGCCCCAGTCGGCCGCTGGGCTTCGGCCGGCCGGGCAGCCAGAGCACCGCGCCCGCCGCCATGATCACCGGGCCGCGGACCGGTGCGGCCGCCGCCGGGCCCACCGCGGGGTTCACCGCAGGGCGCACTGCGGGAGACGCCGGCGGGTTCACCGCCGGGTCCGCTGCCCGGCCGGTGCTCAGGCGATCGTGCAATTCAAGCCGTCCGTGGTGCGGGGGAATGCCCCCAGCCCTCGGCAGGGGGGAGCTCCAGCCAGCCGTCCGGGGACGGCGGGAGCTCGGGCCACCGGCGGCCGAAGGCGTACCGCGCCGCCTCGACCTCCAGTCGTTGATCAGCATGCACCACGCCCAGCACATAGGCGGTCGCGGGGGTGATCCGCGGGGTGCGCGCCGCGGTCGCGGCGGTCATCGCGGCGTCCGCGGCCTCCTGGTGCCGGGCCAGCACCGCGTCCAGCTCGTCCAGCTCGGGGGACGGCCGACCGCACACCTCCAGCGCGTACCGGGCCCGCTTCACCAGGATCCGCAGCCGCGACCAGGGCGCGTCGTCGGCCGCCAGCGCGGCGTCCGCGTCCGCCACCCCGCGCGCCGCCGGCACCGCGCCCAGTCGGCGCAGTCCGTCCCCGCCGTACGGGGTCGCGGCCCGCTGGAGCGGCAGCTGCTGGGCGCTCACCGCCAGCGCGGTGAACGCGGCCGCCGCCTGCGGCCGCAGCACCGCCGACGCCCGGCCCCCGGCCGCCTCCAGCAGCGGCGCCTCGCCGACCAGCAGGGTCATCCGGTCCGCCAGCGCGTGCAGCCGGGCCGAGCGGAGCTCCTGGAGCACCGTGGAGTGCGCCCTGGTCCGGGCCAGGGTCAGCTGCCGGTCCAGCAGCGCCCGCGCCTTGGGGGCGCCCGCGTGCCCGGCCAGCATGCCCGTCCCCTCCGGGTCGGTGCCGCTCAGCGAGTCCACCGCGTCCAGCAGCCGGGCCGAGCGGCGGACGTAACCGGGCTCCAGCGCCAACAGGTTGAGCAGCCAGCGCAGTTCGGTGCGCGACTCCTGCGCCCAGGACTGCTCGAACACGGCCCCGAAGGTGTGCAGCAGCCCGCCGATCCGCCGCACGGCCCGCAGCAGGTCGGCGGTGCCGCTCGCCGGAACGGCCGCGGCCGACCCCGGTCTGGCGCCGACCTCGCCCACCGCGAGCGGCAGGGCGCGCAGGAACGCGCCGGCCTGGGCGGTGAGTTGGCGGGAAAGGATGTCCCCGGCGGTCGCTGTGGAGGCCGCCTGGGCCGTCATCGGCGCTTCGGTCATGGCGTGGTAGATCCCCGTTCCCCCGGGGCCCTTCCCCGGGGCTGGTGGCCGACCGCCGGAGCAGCTCCCCCCGGGGCCCCGGGGGCCCCGACTGCTCCGGCGGCTCGCATCAGTGGACGCGTCAGCGCGAGGTGGCGGCCCGGCGGCGCTGGCGCGAGTCGATGAGCAGGTCCTGGACGTGCCGCAGCGGCTTGCCCTCGGCGTCCTGCGAACGGCGTTCCCAGGCACCGTCCGGGCCCAGGTGCCAGGACTCGGTCTCGTCCGACACCCCGAGGTCGATCAGCCCGGACAGCTCGGCCCGGTGCGCCGGATCGGTGATCCTGAGCAGCGCCTCGATCCGGCGGTCCAGGTTGCGGTGCATCATGTCGGCGCTGCCGATCCACACTTCGGGATCGCCGTTGTTGCCGAACACGAAGATCCGGGAGTGCTCCAGGAAGCGCCCCAGGATGCTGCGCACCCGGATGTTCTCGCTCAGCCCGGGCACTCCCGGACGGACCGCGCAGATGCCGCGGACCCAGACGTCCACCGGCACCCCGGCCTGCGAGGCCCGGTAGAGCGCGTCGATCAGGGCCTCGTCGACGATCGAGTTGACCTTGATCTTCACGTACGCGGGCCGGCCGGCCCGGTGGTGGGCGATCTCGTTGTGGATCCGGGAGACCAGCCCGTCGCGCAGGCCGCGCGGGGCGGTCAGCAGCCGGCGGTAGGACTCCCGGCGCGAGTAGCCGGACAGCCGGTTGAAGAGGTCCGAGAGGTCCGCGCCGACCTGCGGGTCGGAGGTGAGCAGGCCGAGGTCCTCGTACAGCCGGGCGGTCTTCGGGTGGTAGTTGCCGGTGCCGACGTGCGAGTAGCGGCGCAGGGTGTCGCCCTCCTCGCGGACCACCAGCGACAGCTTGCAGTGGGTCTTGAGCCCGACCAGGCCGTAGACCACGTGACAGCCGGCCTCCTCCAGCTTGCGCGCCCACTTGATGTTGGCCTGCTCGTCGAAGCGCGCCTTGATCTCGACCAGCACCAGCACCTGCTTGCCGGACTCGGCGGCGTCGATCAGCGCGTCCACGATCGGCGAGTCGCCGGAGGTGCGGTACAGGGTCTGCTTGATCGCCAGCACGTCCGGGTCGGCGGCGGCCTGCTCCAGGAAGGCCTGCACCGAGGTGGAGAAGCTGTCGTACGGGTGGTGCAGCAGCACGTCGCGCTCGCGCATCGCGGCGAAGATGTCCGGCTGCGAGGCGGACTCGACGTCGGTCAGCCCGCGGGCCGTACCGGCCACGAACTTCGGGTACTTGAGCTCCGGCCGGTCCAGCTCGGCGATGCCGAACAGGCCGGTCAGGTCCAGCGGACCGGGCAGCGGGAAGACCTCCGCCTCGGTGATGTTCAGCTCCCGCACCAGCAGGTCCAGGATGTAGGGGTCGATCGACTCCTCGACCTCCAGCCGGACCGGCGGGCCGAAGCGCCGCCGCATCAGCTCCTTCTCCAGGGCCTTGAGGATGTTCTCGGTGTCGTCCTCCTCCACCTCCAGGTCCTCGTTGCGAGTGACCCGGAAGGCGTGGTGGGCCAGCACCTCCATCCCCGGGAAGAGCTCCTCCAGGTGCGCGCCCATGACGTCCTCCAGCGGGACGTACCGCTGGGGCGAGGCCTCCAGGAACCGGGCCAGCGACTGCGGCACCTTCACCCGGGCGAAGTGCTTGTGGCCGGACACCGGGTTGCGGACCACCACGGCGAGGTTGAGCGACAGCCCCGATATGTAGGGGAAGGGGTGCGCCGGGTCGACCGCCAGCGGGGTCAGCACCGGGAAGATCCGCTGCCGGAACAGGGTGTGCAGCCGGGCCTGCTCCTTCTCGGCCAGCTCCGGCCAGCGGACCACCTCGATGCCCTCGGCGGCGAGGTCCGGCAGCACCTCCTGCTGGAAGGCGGCGGCGTGACGGGCCATCAGCTCGCGCGAGCGGGTCCAGATCAGGTCCAGCACCTCGCGCGGCTGGAGGCCGGACGCGCTGCGCTGGGCCACGCCGGTGGCGATCCGGCGCTTGAGGCCGGCGACCCGGACCATGAAGAACTCGTCCAGGTTGCTCGCGAAGATCGCCAGGAACTTCGCCCGCTCCAGCAGCGGGATCCCCGGGTCCTCGGCCAGCTCCAGGACGCGTTCGTTGAACGCGAGCCAGCTCCGCTCACGGTCCAGGAAGCGGCCCTGCGGCAGTGCTTCGAACTCCTGCTCGTCCGTGGCCGGCAGCTCCGGCGGGACGCCCAGCGCACTGGACATCCGCGCCGTGGGCGCCAGCGGGGCAGGGACGGGGCGGGGGATGCTCATGGGTTCCAGCTCCTCCAGCAGGACGGCGTCCGGACGCGAATGGCTCTGCGGGCCGTCGTCCTCGCCCCGGGTCGCCCCCGGGGACAGCGCCCACCCACCGGGCGCGGTCCGTACAGGACCGGCCGGGGATTGGCGGTCGACTCTGCACGAGCGAGACACTACGGACTTCATCCTGTGATCTTCGCGGCAGCAATTGAATCCACGGTAAACACCGCATGGCCAGGAGGAAAGCTGAGTCGGTCGGAGCAAGGGGCGGCGGGCCTCGCCGCCCCCGCCCACGACCGCCCTCGACCGCTCCGTCTCGGCCTACCGGTCGGCTGCCCGGACCGCCTGGTACCGGGCGCGGTACATGAGGTCCACCTCGTGGACAGTGAATCCCAGTCGCTCGTAGACCCGGACGGCGGCCGGGTTGTCGGCGTCGACGTAGAGGAGGACCGTCTCCAGTCCACGCTCGCCGGCTCCTGACCCGGTCAGGTGACGCAGACCGGCTGCGGTCAGCGCGCGGCCGAGGCCGCTGCCCTGCTCGGCCGGGTCCACCCCGACGACGTACACCTCGCCGAGCTCCGGCTCGGTGGCGGTGGCCGGGTGCACCTTGGTCCAGTGGAAGCCGACGACCTGGCCGTCCCGGGTCGCGAGGAAGAAGCCCGCCGGGTCGAACCAGGGCTCGGCGATCCGCTCCGCCAGGTCCTGCTCCGTCCAGGAGCCCTGCTCGGGGTGGTGGGCGAAGGCCAGGGCGTTCAGCCGCAGCCACTCGGCGTCGTCCTCGCCCGGGCGGAAGGTGCGGAACTCGATGCCCTCGGGCACGGCCACGGCCTCGGTCTGCGGACCGCTGCGGCGCATCTGCCGCAGCTCCCGGACCAGCTCAGCGCCGTAGGCCTCGGCCAGGTGCCGGGCCGCCGGGTGACCGCCGTGCACCCAGAAGTCCACCGCGTCCCGGCCGGCCAGGTGGGCCTGCTCCAGGACGGCGTCCACCAGCGGGCGGGCCAGGCCGCGGCCGCGGGCGGCCGGGTCGACCACCAGCTCGGCGGACGGGTTCGCGGTCGCGGCCTCCGGCACCTCGACCTGGCCGTAGCCGACCACGGTCGCGCTCCCGGTGCTGGTGCCGGTCTCGGTCTCGGTCTCGGTCTCGGTCTCGGTCTCGTCGAGGATCAGGTGGGTGACGCCCGGCCGGGGCGTCTCGGCGTTCCGCAACCGCAGCCGGCCCTGCTCGGAGACCGCGGCCCGGCCGTCGACCGCCTGGGCCTCCGCCAGAACACGCAGGGCGCCGTCGCGCTGCTCGGGGCGGAGCACGTTGCTCGCAATGACCGCTGTCTGATCGTCCATGCCCTGACAATACGTCAACGGAAATGCGAAAAGCCCCTGATCCGTAGGGATCAGGGGCTTTTCTGAATGATTGTTCGGCGGCGTCCTACTCTCCCACAGGGTCCCCCCTGCAGTACCATCGGCGCTGTGAGGCTTAGCTTCC
>NZ_JBIWAQ010000032.1:0-75356 GCF_044760155.1 Kitasatospora sp. NPDC098652 | reverse complement strand
GGCCGCCGGACTGGCGGTGTCAGCCTGTGGAGCGCAGATAAGCCGGGCATCCGTGCCCGCACAGCGCAGCGAAGCAGGAACCCACCGAGACGGTCAGACGACCGTGGTAGGAATCCCCTGCCTTTAGGCCGGGGAGCGGAAGTCAATGACCCGGCATCGGTAAACCGTTTGGGCCGGTGCGCCGTCGGCTGCTACCGTCAGCGCAGCCGTGAGAGAAACGCGAGGAGGTGAGACCCATGAAGGCAGTAACCGGGTGGGTGCTCCCCCTTGTCGTCACGGTGGGCGATTGACGTTGGTGTCGCCCGGGAGCGCCTCAGGCAAGGCACTTCCGAAAGGCAACACCATGGACTCTCCGCATCCCGCCCCCAACACCCCTGCCGTGACGCGGCTCTCGGACACCGAGTGGCAGGCCGTCGAGGACGGCAGGGCAATCGGCCGCGCCGACGCCTCCCGGCGGCCCGACGGGCGGCTGTTCGTCAGCATCGACACCTGGCACGACACGGTCTTCGACCGCCTCGCCGCCGCGCTGCTCACCGACCTGCCCGCCCCGCTGCACACCGTCGTCGACGAGGCCGACCACGACACCCGGTCCGCCTGGCAGCGGGCCGGCTTCACCACCGCGCGCCGCGAACGGGCCTACCTGGTGCCCACCGACCCGCAGGCCACCGGCCTCGGCGCGGTACGGCCCCCGGAGGGCGTGACGATCCTGCCCGCCGGCCTGGCCGAGGAGGGCCCGCTGCGCGCCCTGGAGCGCGTCGTCCACGCCGAGGTCGAGGCCGGCGCCGGCTGGCCGGCGATGCCGGCCCAGGTGCTGCCCCGCCCGGCGGGGACCATCGTGGTCGACCCCACCACGTACGCGGTGGCGCGCCAGGGCGACCGCTACGTGGGGCTGATCCGGGTCACCCCGCCCCGCCGGCCGCGGATCGGGCTGATCGCCGTGCGCGCCGAGCTGCGCCGCCGGGGCATCGCCCGGGCGCTGCTGGCCCACGCGCTGGACTCGCTGCACCGCGGCGGCACCGCCACCGCCTGGGCCGAGGCGACGGAGTCCGACCCGGCCGCCACCGCGCTCCTGGAGGGCGTCGGCGCCCGGCGCGCGGGCGCCACCCTGGAGCTGGTCCACCGCTGACCCGCGCACCGGCCGCCGCCCCGGCATCGAACGAACGACCCCGGCACCGACGCCAAGCAAGCAAGCAAACGAACGAACGAATGAAGAGGTGAACACCATGACCAAGACAACGAACGGCATCGAAGTCGAAGGCACCGTCATCGAGTGCCTGCGCAACGCCAACTTCAAGGTGGAACTGCAGAACGGGCACGTCGTCCTGGCCCACATCAGCGGGAAGGTCCGCAAGAACCACATCAAGATCCTCCCGCACGACCGGGTGCTCGTGGAGCTCAGCCCCTACGACCTCACCCGCGGCCGGATCCGCTACCGCTACCGCAACTAGCAGCGGGAGGACCGGTGGCCCGGCACGCTCCCCCGTGGCGTGCCGGGCCACCGGTGGTTCTGCCGCGCGGGGCTGACGGGCCCGGCGCGTCGCGGTGTTCCTCGTGGAGGATGCCAGGACGCGCCGGGCCCGTGTTGTCCCTGCGTCTCCACTTCCTTGGCAATGCGTCTACTCCTTGCCCGTACCGCCCGCGGCGCCGTCGCCGTCCTGCTCCCGCCCGGCCAGGGCCCGGTGGCGGTGCTCACGGGGCGAGAGCCCGTACGCGGCCCGGAAGGCGCGGCTGAAATCGTCGGCCCGGGGGAAGCCCCAGCGGGCCGCGACGGCCTGGACCGGCAGGGTGCGCAGCGCCGGGTCGGCCAGGTCGCACCGGGCCCGCTCCAGCCGCTGCCCGCGGATCCAGGCCGCCAGCGTCCGGCCGTCCCCGGACTCCCCGGACTGCCGGGTGAAGACCCGGTGCAGGTGGCTGACGGAGACGTGGTGGGCGGCGGCGATCACCGCCGGCGACAGGTCGGGGTCGGCGAGGTTGCGCCGCACGAAGGCGCGCACCGCCTCCGCCAGGGCCCGCTGCCGGGTCTCCTCCGGCACGGCCGCCTCGGCCTCCAGTTCCCCCGCGACCCAGGCGGCGACCAGGTCGACCGCGATCGTCCCCAGCCGGGCCGCCCCGGCCGGCCCCAGCACCGCCGCCTGCCGGTCCAGCCCGACCAGGAAGTCCGACAGCAGCGCGCAGGTGCCCTCGCGCACCGAGAACCCCCGCCCCAGCAGGTCGCGCAGCCGGTGCGGCGGCAGCGGCAGCAGCGACACCGGGAAGTCGATCCCCACGGCCTCGGTCCGCTGCTCCCGGCGGCCGCCGCCGCAGGCCCCGAGGGCCCGCACCTCGTACGGGTGCGAGCTGTCCACCAGGTAGAGGTCGCCCCGGCCGAAGGTGCGGGTGCGCTCCCTGGTGCCGCGGGTCAGCGACAGCCCGCCGGCGAGCGGCATCGTCAGGTGGTACACCCCGGGGTCGGTGCGCCGCACCATGGCGGCGGAGCGCCGGAAGCGCGTCGGCGGGAACGAGGACCGCAGCAGGGTCACCGGCCCCAGCTCCAGGCGGCGCATCTCCGCCCGGAAGTCGTCGGCGTGCTCGCTGGTCATCTCGCTGGCCCGGGTGCGCCCGATCAGCTCCCGCCAGCAGTCGAACCGCTCCCGCGCGGGCAGGCCCTCGCCCCGGAACACGCTCCCCGTCACCGCGGCCACCTCGCCGCCCCCTTCCCGCTCCGTCTCCCGGCCCGGCCGCTGCCGGACCGTCGACCGTAACCGATCCCGCCCGTCCGCCCGCCCGGACGCCCGTGCCGGCCCAGAGGGTCCGAGCCCGAGCCCGGACCCGGATCCGGACCCGGAGCCCCGGGCCCGGGCCCTCAGGCCTGGAACGGCCCCTCGTCCACGAAGGTGCGCAGCAGCCGGGCGAAGGTCCGGGCGTCCTGCGCCGGCCAGGAGGCGAGGGAGTCCTCGATGCGGGCCGCCAGGCGCTGCCTGGTGGCCCGTACCGCGTCCTGCCCGCGGTCGGTGAGGACGAGCAGGGTCGCGCGCCGGTCGCCGGGGTCGGCCTCGCGGCGCAGCAGCCCGGCCTCCTCCAGCCGGTCGGCGCGGCGGGTCACGGTGGTGCGGTCCAGCCCGATCTCGCGGCCCAGGTCGGCGGCGCTGCACGGGCCGGTGCGGGCCAGGCCGCTGAGGACCGGGTAGGTGAGCTCGTCGACGGCCTCCCCCAGGCCGTCGGTGAGCTGGGCGTGCAGGCCGGCGCGGGTGCTGCGCCGCAGCAGCAGTCCCAGGGCCTCGGCGATCTCATGTCCGGTCGGATTCGTCACCCCCTCAGATTAGCGTGCGCTGCGCACGCTTTTCCTGTACCGTCAGATGCGTGCCTGAGGCACGCACTTTCTCGTGACGACCATCGGAGGACCCCGTGCAGCACACCGACATCACCACCGCCCTGACCGACCTGCTCCTCACCCCGGGCCTGGACCTGAACGAGGCCGTCGACCGGCACTTCGCCCCCGACTACCGCCAGCGCACCGACGGCCGCTGGGACGACCGCGAGGAGTTCCTGGCCCACATCGCCCACCTGCGCACGGTCGTGGCCGACGGCTCCGTCGAGGTCCACGAGGAACTGGTCAACGGTCACCGCTACGCCGACCGCCACACCATGACCATCACCAAGACCGACGGCTCCACCGTCCGCATGGAGGTCTACCTCTTCGCCGAGTTCGCCCCCGACGGCCGCTTCCGCCGCATCGAGGAGACCACCCTCCTGCTGGAGGGCGCCGACCACGACCGCGACCTCGGCAGCGCCCGCTGAACACCCGGCACCGGCCGTAGGGCGGGGGCCGTGGGACGGGGCCGCCCCCGCCCCCGCCCCACGGCTGTTCGCCCCCGCCCCACGGCTGTTGGCCCCAGCCCTACGGCCGCTCGCCCGCGCCCTCGGTGTCGATGTGCGGCAGCACCCGGTCCAGCAGGCGTGGCGTCCACCAGGCCGCCGGCCCCAGCAGCGTCATCACCGCCGGCACCAGCAGCAGCCGCACCACCGTGGCGTCCACCAGCACGCTGACCGCCAGGCCCAGCCCCATCATCTTGATCACCACGTTGGCGCTGACGATGAACGCGGCGAACACGCTCACCATGATCAGCGCGGCACAGGTGATCACCCGGGCGGTGATCTCCAGCGCGTGCGCCACCGAGTCCTGGCTGCGCCCGGTGCGCAGCCAGGACTCGTGGACCCGCGAGAGCAGGAAGATCTCGTAGTCCATGCTCAGCCCGAAGACGATCGCGAACATCATCATCGGCACGTAGCTCTCGATCGGGACCTTCCCCGCGACCCCGAGCGCCGGCCCGCCCCAGCCCCACTGGAACACCGCCACCACCACCCCGTACGAGGCCGCGATCGACAGCAGGTTGAGCACCGCGGCCTTGACGGCGACCAGCAGGCCGCGGAAGACCGCCAGGATGATCAGGAAGGCCAGCGCGACCACCACCGCGATGATCGGGACCAGCCGGCTGGAGACGAGGTCCAGGAAGTCGACCTGGGCCGCGGTGTTGCCGGTCACGTACGTCCGCGCGCCGCTGCCCGCCACCGCGTCGGGCAGCACGGTGCCCGACAGGCGGTCGACCAGGTCGGTGGTGGCCCGGTCCTGCGGGGCACCGGCCGGGACGACGGTGGCGAACAGCACCGCGCCGTCCGGGCTGGTCTGCAGCGGGGTGGTGCTCGCCGCACCGGGCAGGCCGGTGAGGGCCTGCTGCACGGCGCCCTGCACGCCCGCCCGGGATCCGGGCGCCACGGCGCTCTGGTCGACCACTACGGTCAGCGGCGCGTTCGCCCCCGGGCCGAAGGCCTGGGAGACCAGGTCGTAGGCGCGCCGGTCGGTGAAGGAGGTCGGGTCGGCGCCGTCGCCGATGTGGCCCAGCTGGATGGAGAACAGCGGGATGGACAGCACCCCGAGCGTGACCACCCCGGCGACCAGGTAGCGCCACGGGTTCGCCTCCACCCGCCGGGCGTAACGGTGCCAGCTCCCGCCGCCCCCGCCGCTGCCCCCGGCCTCGCCGCTGCCCCCGCCCCCGCCGCCGCCCCCGGCCTCGGCGATCGGACGGCGCACGGCGAAGCGGTCCATCCGGCGCCCGATCAGCCCCATCAGCGCCGGCAGCAGGGTCAGCGCGCCGAGCACCGCCGACACCACCGTGACGGCCGCCGCCGCCCCGAGCTTGGCGATGAAGGAGATGCCCGACACCGACAGCCCGGACAGCGCGATGATCACCGTGCAGCCGGAGACCAGCACCGCCCGCCCGCTGGTGGCCACCGCCTGCCCGGCGGAGGCGACCGGGTCCACCCCGTCCATCAGGTTCTGCCGGTGCCGGGTCAGCAGGAACAGCGCGTAGTCGATGCCCACCCCGATGCCGATCATCGTGGCCAGGGTCGGCGCCACGGTGGCGAAGGTGGCCAGCGCCGCGACCAGCCCCAGCGCCCCCAGCCCGACCACGGCCGCGATCAGCGCCGTCAGCAGCGGCAGTCCGGCCGCGATCGCGCTGCCGAAGCCCACCAGCAGCACCACCACCGCCACCGCGAAGCCGATCACCTCGCTGGAGCGGTCGTCCGCCGCCGGCCGGGCCAGCTCGCCCAGCGGCCCGCCGTACTCCACCTGCACCCCGGCCTGGCGCAGCGGCGCCACCGCCGCGTCCACCCCGCCCAGGTAGTCGCGGCCCAGCAGCGCGGGGGTGGTGTCGAAACGGACGGTGATGTAGCCGGTCAGCCCGTCGGGGGCCAGCGGCCCGCCCGGCGGGGCGCTCTGCCCGGCCGGCGGCAGCGGGCTCTGCGCGCCGACCACGTGCGGCAGCTGCTGGAGCGCCGTGACGGCCTGGGCGATCTGCGGCTGGAAGCCGGTCAGCGGCCGGGCATCGTGCAGCACCACCGGGGAGCTGGTGCCCGCGGCGCCCGGCTCGTGCGCCTGCAGCACGTCCCGGCCCTGCTGGGCCTGGGTGCCGGGCAGGGAGAAGTCGTCCGAGTAGCTGCCGCCGACCGCCCGGTTGGCGGCCTGGACGCCGGCCAGGGCGACGATCCACAGCACGACGACGACCAGCGCGTGGCGCGCGCACCACTCGCCCAGGCGCCGCAGCGCCCCGCGCCCGGCGGGCGGCGGCGCCGCGGCGGCAGGGGGGACACGGCGGGTGGACGGCGGCATGGACGGGCTCCCGGGGTCTCCTGCGCGCTGGTGCGCCGAACCGGCGCAGTGTTCCCCGCGGGCCGCCGCCGCCCTCCGGTACCGGCGGGTAGTCGCCCCGAAGGCCGCCACCCCGCCCCCGCCTCCACACCCGCCTACGGTCGGGTCAGGGCCGCCCGCCCCCGCCGAGCAGGGGCGTGCTCACCGGCGCCGCCGCCCCGACCAGCACCACCAGCTCGTGCCCGCCCGGGTTGGCCTGCACCGGGACGGTGCGCCAGTTGTTGGCCAGCCAGACGTTGCCCGAGGGGTCGATCTGCACTCCGGTGTTGCGCTCCAGCCCGTCGCTCGTGTACCCGGTGCCGGGCGGCGAGATCGGCTCACCGGTGCGCACCCCGGGCGGGCAGGCCGCCAGGTTGACCCCGCACAGCCGGGCGACGCGGTGACCGCCGAAGTTGGCCACCCACACGGTGTCGTCCCCGTCCACGGCCACCCCCCAGGGCAGGAACAGCCCGCCGTTGGCGAAGGGCGCGGGCGCCGGCGTCCCGTCCGCCCCGATCATGGTCACCGAGGCGCCCGGACGCGGGCCGTCCTCGCCGCCGAGCGCGTCCGCCAGGTCGCCGGGGGCGCTGTCCCCGCAGGGCACCGGCAGGATGCCGCTGTTGCTCACCCAGGCGTTGCCCCGGCTGTCGGTGGCCAGCGCCAGCGGCCGGCGCAGGCCCGCCCCGGTGACGGTCCGCTCCAGCGCGCCGTCGGGGCCCACCACCTGGACGCTGTCGCTGCCGTTGCCGCTCACCCACAGCCGCCCGGCCGGGTCCACCGCCGCGCCGAAGGGCTTGTGCAGGCCGGGCGTGACGATCTGCCGGGCGGCGGCCGCGTCGCCGTCCGGGATCCGCGCCACGCTGTCCGAACCGCAGTTGGCGACCCACACCGTGCCGGCCCGGTCGGCGGCCATGCCCTGCGGCTGGACGATGCCCGCCCCACGCCAGCCCGCGGGCGGCGACAGCGGGGTGCCGTCCGGGGCGAACTGGGAGAGGCTGCGCTCCAGCGGCGTCGGATCGATCGGACAACCACGGCCCTGGAAACCGAAGTTGGCGACCCAGGCGCTGCCCCTGGCATCGACGGTGATGCCGAAGCCGGCCCCGTACAGGCCGCCGCCGCGGTAGGGGGCGCCGAGGGCGTCCTGCCCGGTGGGGGTGAACTTGAGCACCGCGTCGCTGCCACAGACCGGCACCGCCGGATCCGGCCCGAAACGGTAGTTGTTGCTGACCCAGGCGTTGCCGTCCGCGTCGAAGGCGATGTTGCCGGGGCCGTCGAGCTCGTGCCCGTTGCCCGCGTAGCGCAGCGCCACCGTCCAGGCGTCCGGCGCGGCGCCCAGCGCGGGCCGGTAGCGCTCGGTGGTGGCGGCCAGCGCGAACAGCTCGGCGGCGTTGCGGCCCGGATCGTGGGCGATGTTCACGGCGGCCAGCAGCGTGTCGCGCGGCCGCTCGCCGCCCGGCGGCCGGGCCAGCTCCAGCAGCCGCTCGCAGGAGTCGCCGGTGACGCACGAGGCCAGCAGGTTGGCCAGGGAGTTGACCTCGGCCATGGTCGAGGTCAACGCGCCGTTGGGCGGCCCGGCGAGCAGCGGGGCGATGTCGCCGGTGCCGGTGTCGGCCAGGTTGTGCGCGAGGGCGGCGGCGTTCGGCAGCCCGGGGGAGGAGCCCGCGACACCGTCCGGGCCGGTGAACCGGGCCAGCGCGTAGGCCGTGGCCACGGTGGTCCGCTCGTTGACGACCAGTTCGGGCGGCGCCTGGGCGCCGCTGAGCACCGCGGCCAGCCTCACCGGCCCGTGGCCCGCTCCCTGCGCCTGCCCGGCCCCGCCCCCGCCGCGCCCGCCCCCACGGGCCGGCAGGTCGGCCAGCACGTACAGCACCGCCCGCGCGTCCCGCGGCCGCCGGTAGTCCAGGCTGAACCGCCCGTCCCCGTCACTGCGCCCCCGGGCCAGCACCCGCGGCCGCCCGCCCCCGCCCTCCCCGGCCTGGTACAGCGTCACCCGCGCCCCGCCCAGCGGCGCGTCACCGCTGCGCACCACCCCGCACTGCCCGGCCTCCGCCCACCCGGCGGCCGGCGCGGCGTGCGCGGGCCCGGCGGCGAGCTGGGCCAGGAGGGCGGCGGTCAGCAGGACACCGCGGTGTCGGCGCATGGGGGACTCCGTTCGATCGCAGGAGGTGACAGGAGGGGAAGGGAGCGGCCCCGCCCGCGACGGGGCCACTCGGCGGGACCGCCGCCCTCCTACCTGCCACATCCCGAGCCGCCCGGACGCGACCGGCCGCCGGACGCGGCGGAAAATGCCCGGGACGGCCGAGCCGCACCCACCCCCGCCGACTTCCCGCGCGGCACCGGCGAGTTGGCTAGACTGCCCCGGCCCGGTGTGATCAAGAAGGGACATGAACGAGCATGGGAGGATCCTGGATGACCGCGACCGAGCCCGATCCCGAGCAGCCGGCGGTGCCGCAGATACGCCAGGACATCCCGCACAGCGCCCGGATGTACGACTACTTCCTCGGCGGCAAGGACAACTTCGCCGTCGACCGCGAAGCCGCCGAACGCGTCCTGGCCGTCTTCCCCACCATGCGCACCGCCGTGCGGGCCAACCGCACCTTCATGCACCGCGCCACCCGCGCCCTGGCCCGGCGCGGACTGCGCCAGTGGCTGGACATCGGCACCGGCATCCCCACCTCGCCCAACCTCCACGAGGTCGCCCAGGCCGTCGAACCCGGCGCCCGGGTCGTCTACGCCGACAACGACCCCGTCGTCCTGGCCCACTCCCGCGCCCTGATGACCAGCACCCCCCAGGGCCGCACCGCCTACGTCCACGGCGACGTCCACGACCCCGCCGCCATCCTGGCCACCCCCCAGGTCGCCCGGACCCTCGACCTGGACCGGCCGGTCGTCCTGTCGATGATCGCCCTGCTCCACTTCGTCCCGGACCTCGACGACGCCCGCGCCATCGTCCAACACCTCCTGGACCCGCTGCCCGCCGGCTCCGCCCTGGTCCTCTCCCACGCCACCGCCGAACTCGACCCGCCCGGCGCCTCCAAGGTCGAGGAGATCTACAACCAGGCCGGCACCTCCCTGCGGCTGCGCCCCCGCGCCGAGTTCGCCACCTTCTTCGCGGGCCTGGACCTGCTCGACCCGGGCATCGTGCCCGCCCACCGCTGGCACCCCGACGGCGCCGACGAGGCCGACCTGCTGCCGGCCGGCGTCACCGACGCCCAGGTCTCCTTCTACGCCGGCGTCGCCCTCAAGCCCTGACCCGGCGACAGCACACCGCCACCGCACACGGCGAGGGCCCGCGGCTTCCACCGCGGGCCTCGCCGTGCGTGCCCCGGCGCGGGGCCCGGCCCCCGACACCCCGTCAACACCCCGGCCGCCACCGCATCCCGTCCGGGTGACGCCGGGGCGGTTCCGGCCCGCGCCCGGGCCCCGGTCCGCTCTGCTGGGAGCGCCCGCACCGCCCGAGCCCGCCCCGGAGGAGCCCCGTGACCTCGCCCTGCGACCCCCAGTACGCCCCCGCCGGCGACGTGAGCGCGGCGCTCATGGTCATCGACTCCCGGCTCAAGGCCCTCTACGACGGCCGCACCGGCACCGACCCCCAACACCGCGAGATGGTCGACCACCTCGCCGCCTCCCTGGGCCCGGACGGCTTCGCCGCCCTGCTGGAGGGCGCCTGCACCCTCATCTACCTGTACATGAACTGGCTGCGGAAGGCCTGCGAGGACCAGGGCAAGGACGTCATCGAGTACGTGCTGCCCAACCTCCTGGCCACCATGCGCATGATGCCCCGCACCTTCCGCCCCGAGGTCGTCCCCACCATGGCCGGCCTGCTCGTCGCCGCCGGCAGCGGCCTGAGCCCCAACCTGTGGCGCGCCCAGTACGGCCCCTGGACCGACGCCGAGATGAACCCCCTGGAAGCCACCGCCACCCTGCTCGCCGAGTACGTCAACCGCATCTGCGGCGACGACCAGGACTTCGCCACCCGCCTGATCACCGACGCCCTCTCCCGCGCCGACGACGAGGAGGCGGACGAGGCCGACGAGGCCGACGAGGACTGACCCCCGCCCTCCGGCCGCCCCTCCGGCCGCCCCTCCGGCCGCCCGACGGAGTGTCAGTGCCCACCCCTAAGGTGGAGACAACGCTGGAGGGAACGCCGAAAGGCGCCGCGGGAAACCCCGCGAGAGGACTCCGGAAATGCATCGCAAGCGCGCCGGAAAAGGGGATAGCCATGTCCGCGAACAGGATCAAGCACAAGGTCAACCACGTCTCCCTCGTGGTCGACAAGTCCGGCTCGATGCACCAGCACCAGGCCCAACTCGTGCGCGTCGTCGACGAGTTCGTCAAGGGCCTCCAGGAGGAGTCCGACCGCCTCGGCCACGAGACCCGGATCAGCCTCTACGCCTTCGACCACGAAGTGCAGAACCTGGTCTGGGACATGGACGTCAAGCACCTGCCCTCCCTGCGCGGCCTCTACCAGGTCGACAACGGCGCCACCGCCCTGATCGAGGCCGCCGTGAAATCCGTCGACGACCTCAAGAACATCTGGGAGGGCTACGGCGAGCACTCCTTCCTCCAGGTCGTCGTCACCGACGGCGAGGAGAACGCCTCCGGCTGCTCCCAGAGCGGCCAGATGCACACCCGGATGAACGCCGGCCAGGGCGCCGCCGTCCTGCGCTCCTGGCTCGACCGCATCCAGGGCGCCATGGACGACCTCCCCGACCACTGGACCTCCGCCATCCTCGTCCCCAACTCCCTCGCCAAGCGCACCGCCCAGGAGTACGGCTTCCCGGCCGGCAACATCGCCATCTGGGACGCCGACTCCAGCAAGGGCGTCGAGGAGGCCATCGGCACCGTCAAGTCCGCCGCCACCAGCTTCCTGCGCGGGCGCGAACAGGGCGTACGCGGCACCAAGAACCTCTTCGCCATGGGCCAGGACCTCGACACCGCCCAGGTCAAGGCCAACCTCGACGCCCTGGACACCGGCAAGTACATCCTCATACCCGTCGACGAGGCGACCCCCATCCGCGACTTCGTCACCAGCGCCGGCCACCCGTACAGGACCGGCTGCGCCTTCTACGAGCTGTCCAAGCGCGAGAAGATCCAGGGCAACAAGCAGCTCGCCGTCGCCGAGAAGGACCCGGCCACCGGCCGGATGACCGGCCGCGTCTTCTCCGGCCCGGCCGCCCGCCGACTCCTCGGCCTGCCCGCCGCCGAGGCCGTCGTCAAGCCCGGCGAGAACCCCTCCTACACCGTCTTCGTCCAGTCCACCTCCGTCAACCGCAAGCTCGTCCCCGGCACCAAGCTCCTCGTCCTGCGCTGACCGCTGACCGCTGAGCACCGGCCGCTGCGGCCGGGGCCGCGCCGACGGCCACCCCGACGCCCACCCCCAGCCCGACGCCCACCCCCACCGCCACCGCCACCGCCGTGGCCACGACGGCGGGCGGGGCGATCGACCCGGAGAAGGCGCTCGCGCTCGCGGAGGCGACCCCGTACGCGGCCACCCAGGACTTCACCATCGAGGCCGGCCCGCTCAACTCGCGCACCAAGGCCCGGGTGAACCTCAACGGCCCGGTCCGCTCCGGCCGCCTCACCGAGTCCATGACCGCCGCCGGCGGCGACATGGTCGGCGGCGGCAGCGACACCCCGAACGTCGTCGTCACCGGCGACGGCACCACCTACATCCGCAGCGGCAGCAGCTGGCGCACCTCGCCGCTCGGCGACCGGGTCGCCGACTACCACGGCTACGCCAAGGCGCTGCTGGCCCTCGGCCCGTCCGCCCGCACGGGGATGGAGGACTGCGACGGCACGCCCTGCTTCCACCTCTCCGGCACGGTCGGCGTGGAGCAGATGAAGCCGCTGGAGGCCGAGCAGTACAAGATCCTCAAGAGCAAGGGGGTGGAGAGCTTCCGGCTCGACCAGTGGATCGACGCCCAGGGCCGCACCGTCCGCTTCGACCGGAAGACCGACCTGGGCGGCGTCCAGATCCGCACCCGCGGCACCTTCCGCGACTTCGGCCCGGTCGAGCGGATCGACCCGCCGCGCTGAGCGCCGCCACACCCCCGCCCCCGCCCCCGGGCCGGACGCCGCCTCAGAAGTGCTAACTTAGGCAAGCCTAACCAGGCAGTGCGACGACCACACGGCCCAGGGGGCACCATGGCAGAGCAACCGACCCGCCGGACACCGCGCGCCCGTGAGGCACGGGTGCTGCGCACCGAGCGGATCACCCCGCACATGGTGCGCCTGGTCCTCGGCGGCGCGGGGCTGGCGGACTTCGACGCCACCGAGTTCACCGACCACTACGTCAAGCTGCTCTTCACCCCCGAGGGCGTGGACTACCCCGAGCCCTTCGACCTCGCGCGGATCCGCGAGGAGTTCCCGCCCGAGCAGCGGCCGGTCACCCGGACGTACACCGTGCGGGCCTGGGACCAGGCGCTGCACGAGCTGACCGTCGACTTCGTGGTGCACGGCGACGAGGGCCTCGCCGGGCCCTGGGCGGCCCGCGTGCAGCCCGGCGAGACGGTGCGCTTCCTGGGCCCCGGCGGCGGCTACGCCCCCGACGCGGACGCCGACTGGCACCTGCTGGCGGGCGACGAGAGCGCGCTGCCCGCGATCGCCGCGGCGCTGGAGCGGATGCCGGCCGACGCCGTGGTGCACGCCTTCGTCGAGGTCGCCGACGCCGCCGAGGAGCAGAAGCTCCGCTCGCCCGCCCGGGCCGCGGTCCACTGGCTGCACCGCGGCGCCCGCCCGGTGGGCCAGGCGCTGGTCGAGGCGGTCGGCGCCCTGGAGTTCCCCGCCGGCACGGTGTCCGCGTTCGTGCACGGCGAGGCCGGCTTCGTGAAGGACCTGCGGTACCTGCTGCGGGTGGAGCGCGGCGTCCCGCGCGAGCGGCTGTCGGTCTCGGGCTACTGGCGGCTCGGCCAGAGCGACGAGGCCTGGCGGGCCGTCAAGCGCGAGTGGAACGCCCAGGTCGAGGCCGAGCAGGAACAGGCCGGCTGACCCGGGCCCCGGCGGGCGGTCGGTGGCACCCCGCGCCCGCCGGGCCTGCGGCCGCGGGCCCTCGGTTACCCGCCGCAGCCCGGACCCCCACCCGTGCACCGCCTCTGCCGCACCCCACCCCGTCCCCCGCCTGTGCGTCCCCGTCCTCCGGCCGGGCGGAGATTCGGTTCCGTCGTGCAACCCTTGCGCCGTCGCGGCGGTGAGTAGGGCAGAGCGATGGCCCAATCGGGCCGTCGCGCGGAACGTGAAGAGGAACTGGATGACCGCGAGGATACTGCCCGCCCCGGTGGAGGACCGGCCCCGGCCCGCCCCCGCTGCCGCGGGCGGCCCCGGCCTGCGGGAGCTCGACTTCGAGGGGTACGCCGCCTCGCGCTGGCCACGGCTGGTGCGCACCGCCTACCTGCTCACCGGCGACCACCACGAGGCCGAGGACGTCGTCCAGGCGACGTTCGCGAAGGCCTTCCGGAACTGGCCCCGGATCAGCCGCCTCCAGGAGCCGGACGCCTACGTCCACCGGGCCCTGGTGAACAACAACCTGAGCCGGCACCGGCGCCGCAGGGTCAGGCAACTGCTCGTGCCCGTCCTGCCCGACCGGGCGCACACCGCGGGCGCCGACCACCGCGACGTCGAGGAGCGTTCGGTACTGCTCCAGGCGCTGGCCCAACTGCCGCAGCGCCAGCGGGCCGTGGTCGTCCTGCGCTACTGGGAGGACATGAGCGAGCAGCAGGTCGCCGAGATCCTCGGCTGCTCGCCGGGCAACGTGAAGAGCCAGGCCAGCAGGGGCCTGGCGAAACTGCGCACCCATCCGGCGCTGGCCCCCTACGCGGGCGGCAGCGGTTCGACGACCGACGGCACGAACGGAGACGACAGCTGATGGACACCGAGGACATGGTGCGCGGCGCCCTGCGCGACGAGGCGTCCCGGCTCACCGTGGCGCACTGGTCCGCCGAGCCCGTACGGATCCACGCCCGCCGCCAGCGGAGGCGGATGGCGGTGGGCGCGTCGGCCGTGGCGGCCGCGCTCGCGGTGGCGGTCGGCACGGGCACCGTGCTGTCCGCCCGGCACGGCGACGGGGCCCTCGCCCCGGCCGCGGCCCTGGCCACCCAGGCCCCGCTGCTCCCGGCGGGAGCGGCCCCCGAGGCCGTCCTCGCCGAGCCCGGCCGGCAACTGCCGCTGGACCGCCCCGACTGGTGGATGCAGTTGAAGGACCGGGAGATCTGCATCCACGACGCCCCCTCCTACGGCAGCGGCCCGGGCTGCAGCGGCTACTCCTGGGATGCGGGCGCCACCACCGAGCTCACCGTGCAGTACTACGCGGGCCCCGACCAGCAGGGCCTGTACAACCTCGTCTACCACGGGCCCGGACAGGTCGCCCGGATGACCGTCGAACTCGACGGCCGGGCCCACTGGGCCACCGTCGCCTCGCTCCCCGGCACCCCGGGCTACGCCAGCGGCTACGCCTGGGCGCCCGCCCTCAAGCCCACCGGCTCCGGGAAGGGCCGGCCCCAGCCCCTCACCGGCATCAGGCTCGCCGCGTACGACGCCCAGGGAAAGCTGCTGGCGAGCAAGAGCCTGTAGCCCCGCGGCGGTGTCTCCTGCGGCCGGTCCGCGGGAGGCGCCACCGGCCCGGGCCGGGCGTTCTAGGGCGAGTCTGACAATTCGCGTCGGATCAGCGTGCGGCGTTGGGGTGCGTGCATCGCAAGGCGGAGGAGGGAGTCCATGCGGAGCATCGGCGACTGACGACAACGCGGCGAGGTGCGCTTGTGCCCTGGGGGTACCTCCCGGCCGAAGGCTGGGGGAGCGTCGCGCGCCCGGCGGGAATTGTCAGACTCGCCTTAGGGTGTCGGACATGCCGCTCGTCGACGTGACCCACGTGCCCACCGTGCCCGAGTCCACCCTGCGCGATCTGGGCTCGGTGCTGCCGCACCTGGTGTCCCTGGCCGTGCAGTGCCCCGAGGAGCCGTACGACGGGGACCTGCGACCCGGCGACGTCGAACTGCGGTTCCGGCCGCTGGGCCCGCTGGACCGCAGCGGCCTGGCGGTGGTGATCGAGGTCAAGTCGAAGTGGTTCGCCAGCCGGGCGGCCGACCGCCAGGAACGCGTGGACACCCTGCACGCGAACATCCGCGCCGCGACCGGGCTCACCGACTTCGGCGTCTACCTCTCACTGCCCGTCGCCGCCTGGTCCCAAGGAGACTGACCCCCGCCCAGGGCCCGCGCCCAGGACCCCCGCCCGGGACGGGACCGCCCGGGACCCCAGCCCCCGGTGCCGCCCGCTGCGGCTGCGACCATGGGCCGCATGCTGTCGCTGAGGATGAACGACGCCGCCGCCCAGGCGCTCGGAGTGCTCGACCACCCGGCCGCCCTGACCCCGCCCGGCGGCCTCGCCCCCGGCCTGCGCGACCGCCTCGCCCACGGGATCACCCGCCGCGGAGCCGTCCTCACCTGGGCCGACTCGACGGGCGACGCCGACGCCGCGCCCGCCGCCTTCACCGACCTCACCGCCTGGGAGTGCGCCGACAGCTCCTTCCACCTGGAGGACCACGTCCCCGTCGAGGTCCGGATCGTCGACGACGCCCCGCAGATCTCCGAGGACGACCAACGCCTCCTCCTCCTGCACGGGACCGCCCTCGCCCTGGAGTTCCGCCGCCTCCTCACCGGAGCGGACCACCCGGGCCCGGTGCGCTGCATCGTCGCGGCCAACGGGACGAACGCGACGTTCAGGTTCCACCGGATCCGCGCGGGCCAGTCGTGGCACCACCCCGACCTCGACAGCTACCGGACGGACAAGATGGTCGTCCTCGACCTCGCTCCGGCCGCCCCCTGATCCCCGCCCCTGACCCCCACCCCTGCCCCGCCCCTGGCCCTCACCAGTGATCCCCGCCCCGACCCACCCGACGGCCGGGGTGCTAGAAATCCCCCGTGGACGATCACCCCCAGCCCCCGACCCGGCGCGTCTTCGTGGCCCTGGCCCCACCCGACGACGCCAAGGACGAGCTGGCCCACGCCCTCGCCCCCGCCTACACCGCCTACCCGCGACTGCGGTGGAACCGGATCGAGGACTGGCACATCACCCTCGCCTTCCTCGGCGAACTGCCCACCACCGCCGTACCGCCGCTGCGCACCGCCCTGGCCGCCCTGGCCCCCTCGCACCCCGCCCCGCGCCTGCGCCTGCACGGCGGCGGCCACTTCGACGACCGCCTCCTGTGGGCCGACATCGGCGGCGACCTCGAAGCCCTGCACCGACTCGCCACCGACGTCCGCACCCTGGCCAGGACCTGCGGTATCGACTTCAACGAGCGCCCGCTGCGCCCCCACCTGACCCTGGCCCGCGCCCGCCGCGACGACCCCACCAGCGTCCCGCGGGCCGCGGCCGGCCTCACCGGCTTCCACGGCCGCCCCTGGCGGGCCGAACGCCTCCACCTGGTCGGCAGCAACACCGGCCGCGGCCCCGGCCCGATCCACTACCGCGACATCGAGGCCTGGCACCTGGGCACCGCCCCCGGCAGCGTCCCCGCCGAGCCGTAGCCGACGAACGGTCACCGTACGCTCGCCCGTACGTCGATCGGATCTTCGCCCGCGTCGGCTAGCCTGCCCCCGGCACCGCAGGTCCGCAGGTCGTCCAGCACTGACGGCCCGCCAGGCCCGCCAGGCCCGCCAGGCCTGCCACCACACTGCACCGCACCGTACGTTCCACCAGGGGGAAGCCGATGTCCCGCACGACCCACCGCCGCACCGCCGCCACGTTCACCGCGGCCGCCACCACGGCCCTGCTCGCCCTCACCGGCACCACCGCCACCGCGGCCGCCGCGCCGCTGTCCGGCACCGAGGCGACCGTCGCCGTCGGCGCCCGGGGCGCCGTGCCGGTGGTCAGCCCCGACGGCGCCAAGGCCTACGTCGTGGTGACCGAGGCCGACAACACCTCCACCGTGAAGACGGTGGACACCCAGACCGGCGCCGTCACCGCCCGCCTGGCCCTGGGCGCCCTCCAGTGGAGCGCCCACCCGGCGCTCAGCGCGGACGGCTCGCGCCTGTACGTCCTCGACGGCCAGCGCCTCAGCGTGGTGGACACCGCCACCCTGACCCTGCTCGCCACCCTGGCCCTGCCCGACCAGCCCCGCCCCGCCGGCTGGAGCACGGGCTCCACCTCCGGCCTGGCCCTCAGCCCGGACGGATCCACCCTGTACGTCTCCCAGAACGGCGCGACCGCCTACCGGCAGAACGGCCAGAGCCGGATCCTGGCCTTCGCCACCGCGCAGCGGGCCTTCACCGCCTCCGTCCAGGTCCCGGCCCCCTACGTCGGCGCCCCCGCGGCCCGCCCGGGCACCGGCGACGTCTACGTCGGCACCAGCCAGGGCGTGGTCCACGTGGCCGCGGCCGCCACCGCGCCGACCGTGGCCGGCACCGTCCAGGGCACCGCCACGAACCTGGACTACAACCTGGCGTTCACCCCCGACGGCAAGCGCCTGTTCGGCCTCGCCGAACTCGGCAGCGGCGCCAGCACCGTCATCGACCCGGCCACCGACACCGTCACCACCACCTTCCACCCCGCCACCGGCGGCGACGTCCTGGAGAACCCGCAGGTCAGCGCCGACGGCACCCGGCTCTACCTCGCCGACAGCAACTACGGCGCGAGCAGCACCTCCGTCCTCGCCCTCGACACCGCCACCGGCGCCCCCGTCCCCGCCGACAGTGCCGGCGACCTCGACGAGGACAACCTCACCGGCCTGGCGCTGGGCCCCGACGGCCACACCTTCTACGTGGGTGGCACCGCCGGCCAGGGCGCCAACCTCCAGATCGTCGCCCACTGACCGAGCGTGACCGAGCGCCGGACCGCCCCGGCCGTCCGACGGCCCCCGCCCGCCCGCCGGGCGGGGGCCCGGCCCCGTCCCCGCGCTGACCGCGCCGCACCCCTGGACAGCGGCGGGGGAGTGGGCCACGCTTCACCCCCATGAACGCCCCGCAGCCCCCGCACCGCCCCGGCGCCGCCCGCCCCGGCGCCGCCCGCCCCGGCGCCGCCCGTACCGCGCTCCTGCGGGCGGTGACCGAGGTCGGCGACGAGGCCCCCGCCCTGCTGGCCGGCTGCGACGGCGACACCCCCGTCCCCGGATCCGCCTGGACGGTCGCCGAAGCCGCCGCCCACCTCGCGATGGCCAACGAGCTGATGGCCGCCCTGGCCGCCGGCGCTCAACGGCCCTACGGCGACGGCACCCCCGGCTCGCTGGCCGCCGCGAACGCGGCCGCCCTGGCCGCCCGGCCCGAGCGCGACCCGGCCGTCCTCGCCGCACAGATCGCCGAGCAGGCACGGGAGTTCACCGCGGCGGCCACCCCGCGCCCCGGCACCGCACCGGTGACGACCCCGCTCGGCGCGATGGACCTGGACACCCTCACCGCCTACCTGCTGACCCACATGCTCGCCCACCTCCACGACATCGCCCGCGCCCTCGGCCGCCCGCACCCGCTGGACCGCCGGCGCGTGGCGCTGACCCTGCCCTTCCTGCGCGCCGCCATGCCCCGGGTGGTCGACCCCCGCGCCGCGGCCGGCCACAACGCCTGCTACCGCCTGCGGATCCGCGGCCTGGAAGGCTTCGCGGTGACCTTCACGGACGGCGCCGCCACGGTGAGCCCGCGGCCGCCGCGCCGCCCCGACTGCACGATCCTCACCGAGCCGGTGGCGTTCTTCCTCATCGCCCTGGGCCGCCTGGGCGCCACCGACGCCCTGCTGCGCGGCAAGGTCCTCGCCTGGGGCCGCCGCCCCTGGCTGGCCCCGGCCTTCCCCACCCTGTTCACCGCCCCCTGAACCCGCCCGCCCGACCCGCCGGAGCACCGGCCGACTTGCGGGCCGCCGGGCCCGGAGAGGTGATGGGAGGGGGCGAGTACCGAACCCGTACCCGACCAGGCGCCGTCCGGCCGAGGAGGATCCCCATGTCGCACCACAAGTCGAACAAGGACGTCGAGGGCGATCCCGACACCGGCCACGGCCGCGGCCTGCCCCGGCGCCCCGACGAGGCCGAGCTGGAGGAGCGCACCGAGGAGGACCGCGAGGAGGTCGGCCTGCCGCCGGAGGGCGAGGAGGACAGGGAGAACCGCAGGTAGCGGGCCCCGCCTCCGTCCCGCCCCCGTCCCGCCCCCGTCTCGCGCCGGTCCCGCCCGTCCTGCACGGACGCCGCCGTTCTGCCGCGCCGTTCGCGCGGGACGGGCGGGCCACCGCCGCCGAGGCGTCAGTTCGCCTCGCCCTCGCCCTCGTCCGCCCCGCCCTCGTCCGCCTCGTCCGCCCCGTACTGCCGGTGCACGTCCAGGAAGGGCAGCCGCACCCGCTCCCGCCACTCGGCCACCTGCGCGTGCGCCGCCGGGCGCACCGCCGCCGCCTCGGCCGCGTCCTCGGCCCAGCCGTACGGGTACGGGCTGCCCAGGGCCACCGCCGCCACGGCCAGGTAGCGGGCCATCGCCGCGTCGTCCGCCACCGCCAGGGTCTCCACCTCGCCCCGGTCGAGCGCGATGCCGATCTCCCAAGCCCCGTGCGCCGTCCGCCGCGCGTCCCAGCCCCGCGTCCACCGCACCTGCTCCGCCGTGACCTCACCGCCCGGCCGGGGCTCCAGCCCCGCGTCCCGCAGCGCGGGGACCACGGCGGCGGGGGAGTCCCAGGGGATCGGCAACCCCGCGCTCACCGCCACGCCGAGCACCGTGCGGCACGGGTACGGCGTACCGCAGCACGCACAGCGCGGCTGCTCCGACCCGGCGCCACCGCCCTGCGCCCGGGCGGGCTCGTGCAACTGCACGACGCCACCCAGCAGGTACTGGTGCCGGCCGACCGGCTGCCCCGCCTCCTTCGAGTCCCGCAGGAACAGCTGCAACAGCCGGTGGAACAGCCGCCCGGCCTCGTAACCGCCCAACGGCGGCACCGGCACCTGCACCGGTACCCGCACCCCACCGTCACTTCCCTGCCCGTCACGACCCATGCGGGCGAGCCTAGGGCCTGCACTGTCGTGCCACGGTGCCGTACGGCTGCGATGAGCACCGCACACGACATCGGCCAGGTCATCGCCCACCGCGAACTGCTGTACACCGCCCCGGACGGGACGCGGTCCCCGGTGCTGCTCGAACTCGGCGCGCCCCGCCGGGATCCGCAGGGCCCGGACTGGTCCTGCCCCTGCCGCATCACCGGCCACCCGGACATCAGCGACCGGGTGACCGGCTACCAGCCGGCCGCGCTACCGGCCGGCCGCGCCGACCGCCTCCAGCACCTGCGTCACCAGGGGGACATCGGCCTTGGGGATCAGGATCACGTGCTGCGCGCCGTCCGCCACCAGGTCGAAGCGCGCCATCTTCGGGTGCGGGGTGCGCTGCTCCGACGCCGACAGGCCGAACGGCCCCCGGAGGGCGACGTCCTCGCCGGTGCGCCGGTTGCGCCAGGCCACCGAGCCGGCCGTCAGGTGCAGGTAGCCGGAGGCCGTGTGCGCGACGGTGCGCCCCTTGCCGACCGGCAGCATCCTGACCGTGCCCAGCGTCGGGCTCGAACAGGCCACCTGCAAGGTGGTGCCCGCCCGCAGGTCGGCCAGGTCCTTCTCCGTGCTCGGCCGGCGCAGGCCGACCATCGACAGCAGGACGTCGGAGAAGGTTCTGGTGCCCGCCGCGCGGCGGATGTCGGTCGTCATGGCGCAGATCCTCCCAGGTGGCACCGGCAGGCCTGTGACCAGGGGGGTTGTTCGTTCCGGCGGGTGGGGGCGGGCCGTCACGCGAAGCGGGAGCTGCGCACCGGCCCGGCGGAACGCACCCGGTCGCGCGGACCGGCGCCGGGCCAGCCGGCCGCGCGGGCGGCGAAGGCCGTGAGGACGTCGTCCGGGTCGGCCGGGGTCCCGCCGTCGCCCTCCGGCGCCTCGGGGGCGGCGGCCAGGATCGCCTCGGCGAGCTCCTCGGCCGAGCGCGGGTCGGGCCCGGCCTCCGCCGGTTCGCCGTCCTCGCCGAACTGCAGGCCCGGCTCCCACGGGGCGTTCACGATCTGCCCCAGCAGGGTGGAGACATCGGCCGTCACGGCCGGCGGGTCCGTCCAGCAGGTGGCGTGCTCGAAGAGCAGCTGGCCCGCCACCCGCTCGTTCAGCTGCGCCACCACGGCGGGATCGCACTCGTTCAGGTCGTACGCGACCACCAGCGCACCCGGCGTGCCCGGCCGGAACGGCGCCGCCGGGACCCCGAGCAGCCGCGCCGCGGCCAGTCCGAGCGCCCGGCTGCCCCGGTCGGCCAGCAGCGCGACCGAGTCGGGCTTGTGGCCGGTGGCGGCCAGGACGGCGCGCAGCCGCTCCAGACCGTAACGGCAGTGCCCGAAGTCGTCCTGGAGGTAGGCCCAGCGGCCGGTCATGCCCTGCTCGAAGCCGTGCGGCGAGAGGGTGGTGAGCAGGCCGCCGGTGAGCACGTAGTGCCAACCCCGCAGGTCCCGCTCGTCGACCGGCGGCAGCTGCGCGGCCCGCTCCAGCATCCGTCCGACCCGCTGGCCCGGCCCCACCCAGATCCCCTCGGGGGCTGACATCGCCCCGAACACCTCACGTGCCAGCGCTGTTTGACCGTCCATCAGGGCGTTGTAGACCGTCAGGTAGCGGTCCGGCCAGTCGTCGAGCCGCTCGTCGTGCTCGCGCAGCACGGCCAGGGCCTCGCCGTGCCGCTCGCAGCCCTCCAGGGCCGAGACCAGCTCCAGCAGCACCTTGCGCAGCCCGAGCGGCGGGCCGGCCTGCGGCTTGGCCTTGCGGCGGAACAGGCCGCCGCGCGCCGCGGCCGCCGGCGGCGCCTGGACCAGCCGCAGCGCCTCCCGCAGCGCGGGCACGGCCACCGCGTCGATGCCGCGCTCGACGCAGGCATAGCCGTAGTCGTAGAGCCGCTCGACCTCCCCGGGCCGGGCCGCCAGCGCCGTCGAAGCCTGCGCCAGGTCCTCGAAACCGGCGCCTTGGGCCAGCCGGGCCACCAGCGGCGCGACCTCGGCGGGCGGGACCCGGTCCGCGGCGGAACGCAGCACCCGCATCGATCCCTGCGAGTCGCCGGACTTGCAGAGCTCCCAGGCTTCGGACAGTTCGCTGGTCATGTGTCTCCCGAGGTCAGAGGGCATACAGAACCCCAGGATGATCCTCGACCGACCACCCCCCGGGCAACCCGGTTTCCGCCACCCGCCGCCCCTGCCGCCGCCCTGCCGCCGCCTTCGCCCCCCGCAGGCGGAGAGACCGGCCAACTCCGGCCGGGGGATAGCCTGTTCCCCATGCCGACCAGCCGCCCCGCGCACCCGGACCCCACCACCCGCGACCGCCTGCTCGCGTTCGGCTCGCTGCCCGCGGCGGCGGCCGTGCTCACCGGCGTGAACGCCCTGTACCTGCTGCTCGTGGTCCTCGGGAACGTCACCGACTTCGCCACCAACCAGCACTTCGTCCAGCACGTGCTGGCGATGGACACCACCTTCCAGGACCGGGACCTGATGTGGCGCTCCATCACCTCCCCGGGCCTGCAGAACGCCGCCTACGTGGCGATCATCGTCTGGGAGGCGCTGAGCGCCCTGGTGCTGGCGGCGGGAACGGTCGCCTGGTGGCTGCGGCCGCAGCTGGCACGCAGCATCAGCACCCTCGGCCTGCTGCTGATGCTGCTCCTCTTCGGGGCCGGGTTCATCGGGATCGGCGGCGAGTGGTTCGCCATGTGGCAGTCGAAGGCCTGGAACGGCCTGGACGCGGCGATCCGCAACGTCACCCTGGCCGGGCTGGCCCTGGTGGTGGTGAACCTGCCGCACCACCGCACACCCGCCCCGCCGGAGTGAGACACCCCCCCGAGCCGTCACCGCGGCTGATGCCCGTCCGACCGGCCCGACCGGCCCGACCGGCCCGACCGGCCCGACCGGTCCGACCTGCGTGGAAGCCGTCGGCGGCACCCCATAGAGTCCTTCTGGCGTTCTGGACTACGTGAAGAGGCATGGCGGGGTTGTGGGTGTGTTCGTGACGACGGTCGGGAAGCCGGTGGCCACCGGCGTGCGCGGGACGGGCCGCGAGGGGGAGCAGGCCTGATGGACCGCAAGACGTACACCACCGAGCTGGCCGGCCTGCGCGAGCTGCGCGCCCGGATCGCGGCCGCCGAGAAGCAGGTCGCGGCCGCGCGGAAGGAGCTGGACAAGCTCACCGCCCAGCGTGCGCGACAGGTGGCCGGGCTCGCGGGCTACGAGGGCGCCCAGGCCGCGCCGATCGCGAAGGCCTCGGGCCTGTCGGTCGGCGACGTCGTACGGATCGCCCCGCTGCTGGACCCGACCCCGGCCGCCGTCCGCACCGCCAGGACCGACGACCAGGCCGCCGGCCCGACTTCGGCGCCCGAGGTGCCGGAGGCCGAGCCGGTCGACGAGCCTGCCGTTGCGGTCGCCCCGGCGCTGACCCGCCCGGCCCCGGCCGTCCCGGTGACCGAGGCGCCGACCGAGGTCGAGGACCAGGTCGGCGCCGAGCAACTCGCCGTGCTGCAGACAGGGTCGGCCACATCGGCCCCCGGGGAGACAGAACCCGGCGTACAGGCCGCCTCCGACCGCACCACTACATCGATCCCCGGCGCCATTGGGCAGCATCCGGTCGCGCCGGTCGCCGTCGCCCCGCGCCCGGTGGCCGAGGCCGGGCCACGTGAGCTGCCCACCCTCCCCGAGGGCCCGGCGGGCGCCCGGTTCGAGGCGGTCACCACCGGCCTGGCCTCCAAGCGCCCCAACTTCACCCAGCAGGCCCGCTCCACGGTGTTCCTGGACGCGGCGACCGGCCAGCTGGCCGTCCGCGACCGGACCGTGCGGCTCGACCTCGGCGCCCGCACCCCGGGCGAGGTCCTGGACGCCGTCCTGGCCGCCGCGCCCGGCACCGAGCGCGTCTACATCACCGCCGGCGCCCCCTGGCACGACGGCGCCGAGCGCTACTCCACCCTCAAGGACGCGGTCGCGGCCTGGCTCAACACCCCGTCCGAGCGGTGGACCACCGCCGTCGGCTCCGGCCGCGACAAACTCGCCGGGCACTTCGTCCACCAGCGCCAGCCCGTCGGCCGTTACGCCCCGGCCGCCGCCCCGGACGGCCCGGTCACGGAGATCCGCAGCATGGGGGAGTGGTTCGACCCGGACGGCGCCGACGTCGTCACCTGCCGTCAGGCGTTCACGCTGCTGTGGCAGGCGCTGCGCCGCCACTGGGACGACGCGGTCCTGATGGGCTCCCCGAGCCAGACCGGCCGGGACCTGTGGTCGCGCACCGTCCCGACCAGCGGCAGGTGGGCCGGCGGCTACCCGGTCCTGTCCGAGGAACTGCGCGGCCTGCTGCACGCCACCGGCGGCCAGGGGCGCACCGAGCTGATCCTGCCCCCGCGCGTCCCGGAGCAGCTGCCCGCCCTCGTTGAGTACGACCGCACCTTCGCCTACGCCAAGCATCTGTGGAAGTCGCCGGTCGGCACCCCGCGCCGGATCACCGCCGCCGCGTTCGCCGCGATGACCGAGCAGGAGCAGGCCAAGGCCCTGATGTCCTGCTCGCACTGGAACATCCGGGTCACCGTCCCGGCCGGCTGGAACCACGTCGGCCTGCTGCCCGCCCCCGTCACCGGGGACCGCGCCTGGGTCTACCCCGCCGAGCCCGGCGCGACCTTCACCACCTGGGCGGGCGGCGCCGAGGTCCACCTCGCGCTCGCCAACCACCTGGCCCCGTGGCGGATCGAGGTCCTGGGCGGCCTGCTCTTCGAGGACGGCAAGCCGCTGGACGAGTGGGGCAAGCGGTTGAAGGCGGCCTGGGCGGAGCTGACCAACCTCTCCCGCGTCCACGGCGACGAGCGCCAGCGCCAGGCCGCCTACCTCGCCTCGCGCGCCGTCCGCAGCGTGCTGCTGTTCGGTCTGGGCGGCTTCGCCCAGCGCCCGCGCCTGGTCTCCGGCACCACGCCCGTCGGGGAGGCGCTCCCGGCCGGGGTGGAGATCCTCGGCCAGGACGGGACGGTGGTGACCTGGCAGCGCCAGGCCGGTTTCTCCCGGGACCCGTACGCCCACCCCGAGTGGGCCGCGTACGTGTGGTCGGGGGCGCGGGCAGCGCTGCTGGACATGAAGTACCGCCAGGGCAAGGAGGTCATCGGCCACGCCGGAGCCCTGCACGCGAGGCCCGGCACCGTCGTCTACTTCGGCACCGACGGCATCGCGCTGACCGAGCGCCAGCCATGGCCCTACCGCGGCGAGCCGGGCGACTACCTCCTCAAGGGCCACCTCACCGGCCCCGTCCCGCACCCCACCAGCCAGGAGCAGTACCTGGAACTGCGCGCCCGGGGCCGCGCCGAACTCGCCGCGAAGGGGAACGAGCAGCAGTGAGCCCAGCCGCCCGCACCCACGTCACGGCTGAGGGAACGGGGGACCAGCAGGTACGGCCGACCGGCCCGGGCCGTCTGCCAGGGGGCGCGAAGGCCGGGTCCTCGGTGCCGGTGGCTCGTTGAAGCGGCGTGGAGGACGACAAGGACGGCGAGAACGGCGAGCGGGCCCGGGCGCCGATGGTGTGGGCGCTGGCGGTACGCGAGGTGGCGCAGGGGCCGCCGTTCGCGGAGCTGATCGTCGAGGTCGGGCCGGACCTGTACCCGGAGCTGGTGGAGGCCGCGCTCGACAGCGGCTTCACGCTCGCGGCGGGGGAGCCCCCGGACACCAGCGCCGTCGTCGAGGTCGACGACGGCCGGGTAAAGCGCCTCGCGCTGGTCGGCGGGCGCCAGAACTGGGAGCCGGACACCCGCGTCGAGACGTCACCGGCCTGGCTGTCCGCCGCCGAGGACCGGGGCGCCGCCGAGGGTCGGGGCGCCGCCGTGGTGATCCTCGTGCCACCGGACACCTGGCCGCCGGGCCTGATCGAACTGGGCCCCGTCGGCCTGGACGTCTTCGCTCAGCGACTCGAACAGGAGCGCCGGGCCGGCCACGTCCTCCACGGAACCGCATCGGTGCAGGTGGGAGGGTTTCACTCCTGACGGCCGCCGGCGACCGCGTCGACGAGGCGGCCGAGCAGGCCCGTTCCCGTCCCGACGGCGGCACCCCTGCGCGGCCGCGCAAGGACGTCCTGGCCAGCGGTGGAGGCGACCGCGCCGACGGGTGAGCCGAAGGCGTGGGGACGGCAGAAGGAAGCCGACGAAGCCGGCTTGGAACAGGATCAGGCCGATCAGCCACCACCAGCCGCCGAAGAGCCCGAAGAGTATCGCCGGTCCCGACAGCGCGACGGCGAGCACGGGCCTGTGATACTCGCCCTCCCGTATCGGGGCGGACAGCAGGAGGAGGACCAGCGACGGGAAGCCGACAAAGAACAGCAGGGCCAGTCCTAGAGCGGCGAATTCCCCGTCCACCCCTCCGAGGAGAGCGAACCCGCCGACCACCGCTGCCCAGCCGCACGCGAGGGCGATCAGGTATCCGGCTGCCGCGCGAAGGAACCACACCAGGACGCTCTCGGCTCTCAGCACCATCCCCATCGGTACCTGCCCCCCTTGTTCCCTCCTGCGGGCGATATCGTCGCAGGAATATTGAACGCGTTCAATATTAGCTCGCCCCTGCTCGCGGGCGCCAGTGCGCGAGACGTGAGCCCAGGGCGGCGCCGTTCGTCAACCCCGGCATGCTCCGCCCCTCAATCGAGGGGTCCTATCCATGAGGAATGGAAAATACCCATTCCTCATGGATAGGATGCGTGACGTGGTGTTCAGTACCTTGGAAACCCTGCGGCTCACCGTGGCCGCGATCAGGCAGCGCACGGGGGAGAGTCAGCGCGAGCTCGCCGACGCCGTCGGGCTGACCCAGGACAAGGTCTCGCGCCGTCAGTCCGGCGCCCAGCCGTGGACCCTGGACGAGGTCGACGCCCTGGCCGGGCACTGGGGCATGGGGCCGCTGGACCTGCTCGCCGGCCCGACCCACGCCACCCAGTCGCTCACCTGGCCCCGCCCGGCGGCACAGCCGGAGGTGACCGATGAGTCCCGCTGACCCGTCCCGGCCGAACGAAGCCGCCTGGCTGACCCAGCAGCTGCTCGACCAGGGCTTCACCAAACGCCAGGTCGCCGGCCTGCTCGGCCGCGACGCCTCGCTCGTCTCCCAGTTCTTCACCAAGGGCAAGGGCGCGAGCATGGTCGGCGCACTGCGCCAGCTGGTGCAGGCGGTGCGCGGCGGCGAACGCGACCCCGAGGCACTGACCGCCATCGCCGGGGCGAACACCACCCGCCGCCGCACCAGGGCCGGTCACAAGGCCCGGGTGCGCGGCAAGGACACCGTCGGCGAGGCCGGCGGGTCGATGGCCGGCCGCGCCGGGAAACAGGCCATCAGGTCCGGCGCCTCCCACCTGGCGCCCGTGGTCCACGAGACCGGCCGGGTCGGCGGCCGCCTCGCCTTCACCGTCCGGATGAAGGCCGACCAGTACGTCTACTCCGCCGGATCGGAACAGGACTCCGGCGGCATCCGGCGCGGCTTCGTCCCGCGCTCGGACGGCACCGAGGAGCGCACCTACGGCTCCGCCTCCACCGGCGGGTTCGACGCCGCCGAGTGGTCCCGGCGGGTCGCCGACCACCACGGCGACGTCACTGAGGCGATGCGGGCCTGGCTGGTGGAGACCGGCCGCGCCGTCCCCGACGCCGACATCGCCTACCTCGAGGTCCGCGCCTGGGTCCCCGAAGAGCGCCGATGAGCACCGGACGCGCCGAGGAAGCGGCGCCGTGCTGAACCCGCTGCCGCTGCACCGGTTCCAGAAGGACGCGGTCGCCGCCGCCGTGAAGACCGTGCGGACCGGCGGACGGGCCACGCTGGTCGCGGCGACCGGCTCCGGCAAGACCCTGATCGCCGCCGCCTGCGCCCGGCGCCTGGCCGCACGCGGTTCGGTCCTGGTGCTGGTGCCGACGATCGAACTGCTGGAGCAGACGGCGCAGTCGTGGTCGCTGCGGGGCGGGCGCCGGGGCCTGGCGGTGGCGGCGTGCTCGCGGGAGGAGGCACTGGAGAGCGCGGAGGCCGGCGGCCGCGTCCACGCCGAGGTGACCACCCAGGCGGCCCGGATCACCGACCTGGTCACCGCCGCCCGGCCCGGCGAGCCGGTCACCGTCTACGCGACGTACGCCTCACTGGAGCGGATCGTCCAGACCCACCAGCTGCACCGGCTCCCGGCCTGGGACCTGGTCGTGGTGGACGAGGCCCACCGCACCGCCGGCTCCGAGGGCAAGGCGTGGGCCGCCGTCCACGACGACGACCGCGTCCCCGCCGCCCGCCGACTCTACTTCACCGCCACCCCCAGGATCGCCGACGACCGCCGGGCCGAGGACGGCCTGGCCGACCTCACCGCCGACCTCACCGCCGACCTCACCGCCGACACCGACGCCGACGGCGGGAGCGCCTCGGTGCTGCCGGCCTTGTGCTCCATGGACGACGAGCGCATCTTCGGCCCCACCGTCCACACCTGGACCCTCGCCCAGGGCATCGAGCACGGCTACCTCGCCGACTACCGCGTCCTCGTCCCCGTCGTCACCGACGAGGACCTGCGCGACCTGCTCAACCTGCCCGCCGTCGCCGACCTGCGCTCCCAGCGCACCAACGAGGAACTCCTGCGCCTGGCCCTGCAGATCGCGGTGCTGCGCGCGGTCGCCGACCTGGAGCTGCGCCGCGTCATCACCTTCCACTCCCGGGTGTCCGGGGCACGGGAGTTCGCGAACACCCTGCCCGCGGCCGCCCGGTTGCTGCCCGACGCGGACCGTCCGGAACGGATCCGGGCGAGGGCCGTGGCCGGTACCGACCGCCTGCGCGAGCGCCGCGCCGCGTTCGCCGAGTTCAGGGCCTCCACCGGCGAGGACGGCGAGGAGTGCGCCATCCTCTGCAACTCCCGCCTGCTGACCGAGGGCATCGACGTGGCCGCCGTCGACGCCGTCTGCTTCGCCGACCCCAAGAGCTCGGTCATCGACATCGTCCAGGCCGTCGGCCGGGCCCTGCGCCAGTCCTACCGGCAGGGCAAGGTCTCCTGGGTCGTCATCCCGGTCTACCTGCCGACGCCGGAGATCGGCGACGACCCGGCGGCCGCCGACCCGGCGCAGGTCCGCGACGCCGGCGAGGCGGTACTGGCCGAGGCCGACGCCGAGATCGAGGCCTCCTCCTTCCGCACCATCTGGCGGGTCCTGCGCGCCCTGGCCGCGCACGACGCCCGGGTGGTGGGCCGGATCACCGAGCTGCGCGCCCACCGCGCCCAGCCCTGGCACACCACCACGACACCGGCCGGCGGGGACGGTGCCGGCACTGCCGGGGCCGAGGAGGCCGAGCGGCCGGCGCCGGTGGAGCCGACGGCGGGCTGGCTGCGGATCGACGCCCGGCGCCACGCGGAGCGGATCCTGCGGACCGTCAAACTGCGGGCGTTCAACCCACGCGCCACCGAGTGGCAGCGCATGCACGCCGTCGCCGCCGCCTTCCACCGCTCGCACGGCCACCTCGACCCCACCGACCGTGCGAAGCACCCGGAGCTGATCTCCTGGCTCGCCCGCCAGCGCCACCTGGCCGGCCAGGGGCTGCTCGACGCGGCCCGGGCCGGCGAGCTGGACGCGCTCGGCATGATCTGGTCCAAGCACGCCAACGCCTGGGAACGCGGCCACGCCCACGCCGCCGCCTTCCACCGCGTCCACGGCCACCTCGCGATCCCCGCCACCGCCAAGCTGGACGACTACGCGGTGGGCGCCTGGATGCGCCGCCAGCGCAAGGCCGAAGGCCTCACCCCCGACCAGGCCGCCGCACTCGACGCGCTCGACGAACTGTGGCGCCTGGAACCGGACTGGAACCGCTCCTACCGCCGCCTGCTCGCCTACCTCGCCGCCGGCGGCCCCCTCACCGGCCCCGCCAACCGCACCGGCCTCGGCGACGACCCCGCCTTCCGCCCCGGCAGCTGGCTGCGCAAGCAGGACAAGGCCCGCACCGCCGGCCAACTGACCGACCAGCAGACCGCCCTCCTGGACGCCCTCCCCGACCGCGCGGCCCGCGCCGGAACCTAGTACTGCAACGGTGCTTACCGTGACGGCTATCGGGTTTGCTCGTTGGGCTGTTCATGGGTGGGGACATATCCGAGGTTGATGCTCGTCGCTGGTCAAACGGGTTGACCGGCCTGCATGAGCGGTTTGCCGACCGGTTCGCGCGAAGTGAGTCGCGGGAGTCGGCTCTGGCTTACATGCGGGGCCTGCTCGCGCCGTTGGAGCGCAAGAACGGGTGGACGGTGGCCGAGGAGGCCGGTCACGGGGGCCCGGACCGGATCCAGCGGCTGCTGAACCGGATCGACTGGGACGCCGACGGGGTGCTCGACGACCTGCGTGAGTACGTCGTCGAGCACTTGGCGGACCCGGGCGGCGTGCTGATCGTGGACGACACCGGCTTCCTGAAGAAGGGCACGCGGTCGGCCGGGGTCCAGCGTCAGTACTCCGGCACCGCCGGCCGTACCGAGAACTGCCAGGTCGGGGTCTTCCTCGCTTACTCAGGCAAGCTCGGCCGGACCTTGATCGACCGGGCGCTCTACCTGCCGAAGTCCTGGACGGACGACCGCGACCGCTGCAGGGCCGCGGGGATCGGCGACGAGGTCGAGTTCGCCACCAAGGTCCAGCTCGCCAGGGCGATGGTCCGCCGCGCGATCGACGACCGGATTCCGTTCCGCTGGGTGACCGCGGACGCGGGCTACGGCTACAGCAAGGGCTGGCGCTACGAATTGGAGCAGGCGGACATCTTCCATGTCGTGGCCACCACCAGCCACGACACCGTCGTCACCCGGCGGGCCATGGACCATCGGCTGCACGACCTGATGGCCGACCTGCCCCGGCAGAAGTGGAAGCGCCGCTCGTGCGGCGAGGGTGCCCACGGCCTGCGGATCTACGACTGGGCCCGCGTGGAGGTCCGGCCCTGGCACCGCCCCGACCGCAAGCACTGGGTCCTGGCCCGCCGCAGCATCACCGACCCGACGAAGATCGCCTACTACATCGCCTACGCGCCCGCCGAGGCCACACTCAACGAGCTGATCTGCGTTGCGGGCGCCCGCTGGGCGATCGAGGAGTGCTTCCAGACCGCAAAGGGCCAGTGCGGCCTGGACGACTACCAGGTCCGCCGCCACCCGGGCTGGTACCGGCACATCACCCTCGCCATGGCTGCCCACGCCTACCTCACGGTCATGCGGGCCCAGCACCTCGAAAAGGGGCCGGACCCGCTCGAACGCCAGGCCTGATACCCCTCACCCTCCCCGAGATCCGCCGGTTGATCATGCATCTCACCCGGCCCGTCCACCGCAGTGCTGACCACGTTCTGCACTGGTCCCGCTGGCGCCGCAGACGCCAACACCAGGCCCGGACCAGCCACTACAAGAGACGAGGCCACAGCCCGAGAGCTGAAGCCACGTCAGGTTAAGCACCGTTGCAGTACTAGGGCTTCGGTTGCCCGGACGTCAGCGCCGACGGTGGCGCGGGGCCCAGGCAGCAGTCGCGCAGACCCGCCGCGGCCCGGGCCCCACGCGCCCCAACTCCCGCCCCGGCGGGTGGGGCGGGATCATCGGGCTGCGGACGTCAGCCGAGGGTGCTGACGACGGTCTTCGTCGCCTCGGCGATCAGGGCGTCGTCGGACTTGGCCCCCGCCTTGCCGCGGTCGGACAGGACGACGATCACGATCGGCGCGCGCCCGCCCGGCGGCCACGCCACGGCGGCGTCGTTGCGGGTGCCGTAGCCCGCGTTGCCGGTCTTGTCGCCGATCCTCCAGTCGGCGGGCACCCCCGCGCGGACGTACGGGCCGCCGGTCGTGTTGCCGACCAGCCAGTCCGTCAGCAGCCCGCGCCGGTCCGGCGGGAGGACGTCGCCGAGCACGTAGCGGCGCAGGTCGGTGGCGAGCACCCGCGGTGTGCTGGTGTCGCGGGTGTCGCCCGGGGTGGCCTCGTTGAGGGTGGGTTCGGTGCGGTCGACGCTGGTGGTCGAGTCGCCCAGGTCCCGCAGGGACTTCTGGACGGCCGCCGGGCCGCCGAGCTCGGCGGTGACCAGGTTGGCCGCCGTGTTGTCGCTGTACTGGATGGAGGCGGAGGCCAGGTCCCGCAGCTTCATGCCGGTGGCCACGTGCTGCGAGGTGACCGGCGCCCACTCCAGCACGTCCTCCTGGCGGTAGGACACGACCTTGTCCAGGTCCGCGTCGGACGCCTTCCGCAGCAGCGCCCCGGCGGCCAGCGACTTGATCGTGGAGGCGAACGCGAACCGCTCGTCGGCCCGGTGGGTGATCTCCCGGCCGCTGCCGGTGTCCACCGCGAACACGCCGAGCCGGGCGCCGAAGCGCTGCTCCAGCGCCGCGAAGGAGGTCTCCGCCGCATCGGCCGGGGCCGTCCCCGCCACCGGTGCCGCCGACCCGCCGGAGGCCGTCGCACCCGAGGCCGTCGCAGCCGCCGCCGCGCCGGAGGCCGTCGAGGTGCTGCCCGCCCCGCCGCACCCGCCGATCAGGGCGGCCGCCAACAGGGCCACGGCGGGCAGCGCGATGCGGGGGCGGTGGAGGTCGGACGTCATCAGTGCTCTCCCAGGTGGTTCGTACCGTCACGGCCGCGCCGGTGCGGTCGCGCCGTCGCGCTCAGCCAACCAGGCCGCCGACTCCCCAGTCCAAGACCGCAATCGTGAAGTGGACGATAAGAAAACACCTATGATGGCTGGCCATGGACCTGCTGGGGCACCTGCGCCACTTCCGCGCCGTCGCCGAGGAACGGCACTTCGGCCGCGCCGCCGAGCGCCTGCGGATCGCCCAGCCCTCGCTCTCCCAGCGGATCCAGCGCCTCGAACGCGAACTCGGCGTCACCCTCTTCGACCGCGGCCCGCGCGGCGTCGACCTCACCCCGGCGGGCCGGCTGCTGCTCGCCGAGGCCGAGGCGACGCTGGACAGCGCCGCCCGCCTCCTCGCCACCGCCGCCGACCTGCGCAGCGGACGGGCCGGCACCCTGCGCGCGGCCGTCCCGCCCGACCTCGGGCCGGCCACCCTCGCCGCGCTGCTCACCGGCTTCGAGGCCGCCTCCCCGGGCACCCGGCTCGAACTGCGGGAGGTGCCGGTGGCGGCCGTGGTGCGCGAACTCACCCAGCACACCGTCGACGTCGCCGTCGTCCGCCACCCCTGCCCGGCCGACGGACTGGCCTTCGGCCCCGTCCTGCACCAGCCGCTCGGGGTCCTGCTCGCCGAGCGCAGCCCGTACGCCGACCGCCCGGAGCTCGCGGTGGCCGAACTCACCGGCCTGCGCCTGGTCCTCTTCCCGCGCGCCACCGCGCCGGCCCTGTACGACGAGGTGCTCACCACGCTGACCAGGCACGGCTGCACCCCCGAGGCCGTGGTCGACCCGCCGGGGCCCGACGTCGCGGGCGCGCTCGTGCTCACCGGCAGCGCCATCGCCCTGGTGCCGCGCACCGCGCCGCCACCGGGTACAGTCTGGCGTCCGCTCACCGGAACCCCGCTGGCCTGGCGGACCTCCACGGCCTGGCCGGCCGGGCGGGGCGGGCCCGCCGTCCGGCTGTTCGCCCACACCGCCCACGAGGCGCTGACCGGACCGGGCGGCCTGCTGCCCCAACCGCCCCACCGCCCGCTCTACCCCCGGCCCGCAATGGAGTTCCCGCTGTGACCAGCGACCGCACCGGAGCCGACCGCCCGGCCGCCGTCCGCACCGGAGCCGACCGCCCGGCCGCCGTCCGCACCGGAGCCGACCGCCCGCCCGCCGCCCGCCCGGCCGCCGACCGGACCCCGCACGGCCGTGCCGCGCGCACCCGCATCACTGCGGCCTTCGCCGACGCGGGCGTCACCGGCTGGCTGCACGCGCGCGACCTCGACACCGGCGCCGAGATCGGCCTCGGCGCCGACACCGCCGTCAGCACCGCCAGCGTCCACAAGGTCTGCCTGCTCGTGACGCTCTACCGCGAGGCCGCCGCCGGACGGATCGACCTCACCCGGCAGGTCGAGGTCCCCGCCACCGGCCGCACCCCCGGCGGCACCGGCCTCTCCGCCATGCTCGACCCCGCCCGCCTCTCCCTGCGCGACCTCGCCTACCTCACCGCCGCCGTCAGCGACAACACCGCCGCCGACACCCTGTGGGACGAGATCGGCCTCGACGCCGTCAACCGCACCATGGCCGACCTCGGCCTCACCCGCACCGTCGCCGTCCACAAACTCCGCGACCTCAGCGCCGCCCTCACCGAGGACACCGGCCCGGACTCCCCGGTCGACCCCGCCGTCGTCGCCCGCCTCAGAGTCCTCGACCCCGCCTTCACCAACCACACCACCCCCCGCGACATGACCACCCTGCTCGCCGCCCTCTGGCACGGCGACGCCTGCCCCGGCGACCACGGCGCCGCCCTGCGCCGCCTCCTCGGCCTCCAGGTCTGGCCGCACCGGCTGGCCTCCGGCTTCCCCTTCGACGACGTCCGCGTCCACGGCAAGACCGGCACCCTCCCCACGCTGCGCCACGAGGTCGGCGTCGTCGAGTACCCCGACGGCGGCCGCTACGCCCTGGCCGTCTTCACCCGCGCCGCGGCCACCACCATCACCCTGCCCGCCGCCGACGCGGCCATCGGCACCACCGCCCGCCTCGCCGTCGACGCCCTCCGGGCCCGCGCGGCCACCGCCGGTCGGGCCGGATAGACCGGTTGTCGGCGTAAAACCGGTTGTCCGCGCCGCCGGGGGTCCGGCACAGTGGGCACATCGCGCCGCACAGGCCCAGGAAGGAGCGCCGCCGTGAACACCACCACCCGTGTCCAGTCGTATCAGCGCTCCTCCAGTCACCGGTTCACCGGGACGTCCTCGTAGCGCGCTGACCGGCTTTTCGCCGGGCCGCCCCGGGGCCGTGTCCCCGCCCGGGCGGCCCTTTCGTGTGCCGCCCACCGTGCCGGATGGTGCAACTGGCAGCACACCTGACTCTGGATCAGGCGATCGGGGTTCGAATCCTCGTCCGGCAGCGCAGTACCTGGAGAGTTGGCCGAGTGGTAAGGCAGCGGCTTGCTGAGCCGTCGTCGGGTGACAGCCCGCGCGCGTTCGATCCGCGCACTCTCCGCGCACCACCGAGCAGTTCGACGGGCGAGCTGGGCACTGGAGAGCCCAAGGGTCTGTAACACCCCCGCTTCGGCTGTGGCGGTTCGAATCCGCCCTCGCCCACCCGACCACCGTGCACCGACCACCACGCACCACGCACCATGCACCACCGCCCGCCGACCCCGGCGCCGGGCGGGCCTCAGCGCAGCACCGACTCCAGGAAGTCGCTCCCGATCCGGGCCACGACGGAGATGTCGAGCTTGTGGAGGACGTAGCGCCCCCGGCGCCGGGTGACGAGCAGCCCGGCCTTGCGCAGGACGGCGAGGTGGCGGGAGATCTCGGGGGCGGTGAGGCCGTACGCGTCGGCCAGCTCGTTCGTCGAGTACGCGGCGCGCGCCAGGTTGCGGCACAGGTTCATCCGCATCGGGTGGGTCAGCGCGTCCAGGCGCAGCCTGACCGTCTCCACCGGCTCGGCGCCGCCGATCTCGTGGGCCGCGGCCGGGTACTGGATCACGGGCTGCCAGCCCGGCCCGTACAGGGTGAACAGGTGCGGCCAGCCGAAGACGCTGGGCAGCAGGGTGACGGCGGTGTCGCGAGCGTCGGTGCGCCCGTGCAGGAGTTTGTCGACGACGATGCGGCTGCCGTACTCGTCCTCCTCCAGGCTCAGCGCCGGTGACGCCGCGGTGAGGGCCTCCGCCAGGCCCTTGCGGCGCAGCAGTTCGGTCTTCTGCCGGGCGTCGGCGGCGAGTTGGACGCGGACCCGGCGCCAGGTGTCGGCGAAGAACGCCCGGTCGCAGTCCTCCAGGAGGCGCCGGATCCACGCCCGGGTGCCGGTGGGGTCGTTGAGCATCCGTTCGACGAACGCCGCCTGGTGCGGGCCGCGGGCCGCCGCCAGGTCGAGCGCGCGGCGCCGCGACCACGCGTCGACCAGGGGCGAGGGCAGGCCCTTGGGGTAGTGGCTGGTGCTGCAGGAGATCTCCAGGGCGGCGCCGACGAACTTCTCGTCCGGCATCCGGTCGAGGTCGTCCAGCTCCTCGGCGAGGGTCTGCCGGGGGCTTGCGGGCATCAGGAGGTCGGAGCGCGTCGAGCGCCACATGAAGTCGGCCTCCAGCATCCGGCCGGCCAGTTCCGGTTCGAGCGTGCCGGCGGTCGCCGTCGTCCACGCGTGCAGGCGGGGGTGGTGGGCGGGCTCGGCGAGCACGTGCAGCGCGTTGCCGAGCTCGGCCAGCGGCGAGGGGTGGAAGGCGATCCGCTCGTGCGGCAGTCCGGTGATGTCAATGGTCACGCTCACCCCTCCATGGTGCCGGGCCCGCTGATCACGTCATTTGACGGGGGTCGTCAATCGGCGGGACCGGTGGGGCGGCCGTGGTGCACGGTGGGCGCATGAACGCACTGCAGCAGCACCTCCTGGACAGCTACCGCGCCGCCCAGCACGCCGAACCGGCCCCGCCCCTGGCACCCACGACCTCGCGGTGCTCCGGGCGGCCCGTGACCACCGCCGCTTCGAAGCGGTGGTCGCCGGCCGCCCCGCCCCCGGCCGCCTGCGCTTCGCCTTCCGCCGCTGGCTGAGCGCCCAGGGCTGACGGGCCCCGCGCCCACGGGCCGGCCAGTACCGGGGCCGGGGCCGGGGCGCGGTCGCCGTCACCCGCCCGGCCCGCCACCATGGGAAGTGGACCAGGGGGGACGTACCGGGACGCACCCGGGAGGTTTCCAGTGGACGTACTCGTCGTGGGCGCCGGACCGGTCGGCCTGACCGCAGCCGTGGAACTGCGCAGGCGGGGGATCGGATGCAGGCTCGTCGAACGGCTGCCGCAGCGGCTGCCGTTCGCGAAGGCGGTCGGAGTCCAGCCGCGCACGCTGGAGATCTGGGACCGGATGGGGCTGGTGCGGGCCGCGCTCGACGCCGCCGTCCCGATGCGCGGGCAACTGCTCTACGAGAACGGCACCGAGCAGCTCCGGACCGACCTGGCGCTGCCGCCCGAAGTGCCGTACGGCTTCGCGGCGCTGCCCCAGTACGAGACCGAGCGGATCCTGGAGGAGCACCTGATCCGCCTCGGGGGCCGGATCGAGCGCCGCAGCGAACTGGTGTCGTTCACCCAGGACGACGACGGCGTGACCAGCCGCCTGGCCACCCCCGAGGGGGAGGAGGAGGTCCGCTCCCGGTACCTGATCGGCTGCGACGGTGCGCACAGCACCGTCCGCAAGGGGCTCGGGCTCGGCTTCCGGGGCGGGGCGTTTCCCGAGGAGTACATGCTGGCCGACGTCGAGGTCGACTGGGACCTGCCTTCCGGCTACGGCGTGCGCGCCGTGCACCGGGCCGAGGACGGCCGCGTCGACGACCTGCTGGTCTGCATCCCGCTGCCCGGCCGGGGCCGCTACCGGATGTCGATGCCGGTGCCGCCCGGGCTGTCGGCAGCACCGGCCGCCTCCGGCGTCGCGCACGGCCTGGGGGCCGGCCGGGGCCCGGCGCTGTCCGACGTCCAGGCTGTCCTGGACCGGCTCTCCCCGCAGCCGACCACCGCCTCCGCCATGCGCTGGTCCTCGGTCTTCCGGATCAGCCACCGGCTGGTGGACCGGTACGGGGAGGGCCGGGTCCTCGTCGCCGGGGACGCCGCGCACATCCACCCGCCCACCGGCGCGCAGGGCATGAACACCGGCATCCAGGACGCCTACAACCTCGCCTGGAAGCTCGCCCTCACGATCGGCGGCGGCGCCCGGCAGGACCTCCTCGCGAGCTACGACGCCGAACGCCGCCCGGTCGGCGAGGAGGTGGTCGGCCGCACCGTCCGACACGCCGCCGAAGGCGTCCAGGCCGACCCGGAGGACCCGGCGACCCTGCTGCTGCGCGAAGCCCAACTGCTCGTCGGCTACCGGGACAGCCCGATCGTCGGCCCCCCGGACGCCGATGCCGATGCCGATGCCGCCGACGCAGATGCCGCCGCCGACGCAGATGCCGATGCCGGGCCGGCCCCCCGCCCCGGCGACCGGGCCCCCGACTGCGCCGGCCTCACCGGGGAGATCGCCACCTACCCGCAGCGCCTGTACGACGTGCTGCGGGTCGGCGAACACGTGCTGCTGCTGTACGGCACCGGCCGGGAGCCGACCGCCCGATTCGACGAACTCGCCTCCCTCGCAAGCGAACTGACCGATCATCAGGCATCTTCCTGCGTGATCCTCGCCGACGGCGCACGGCACCCGGCCGGCGGGACGCAGCTCCCGGTGTACCGCGACACCCGCGGCGAGTTCGCCCGCGCCTACGCGACCCAGGGCGGCCCGACGGCCTTCGTCATCCGCCCGGACGGCTACCTGGGCGCCCGCCTCCACCCGCCCACGGCCGAGGGCCTGACCGCCCACCTGGCCCGCGTCTTCCGCACCCCAGGGGCGCGGTGATCCCGGCGATCGCGCGACAGGCCTTCCCGTGCAACGCGGCTGACCCGGGCCGCAGCCGTCACCGGCCGGCCTTCGCCGAGCACCGCCGGCCTCCGTATCCTTGCCTGGTCACCACGTGGTGCGCACGAACACGAAAAGGAGAGACCCCTCGTGGCCAGCCCGACCGAGACGCTGGAGTTCCAGGCGGAGACCCGCCAGCTGTTGCAGTTGGTGATCCACTCGATCTACTCGAACAAGGACATCTTCCTGCGCGAGCTGATCTCCAACGCCTCCGACGCCCTCGACAAGCTCCGCCTGGAATCCCTCACCGACACCGACCTCGCGGCCGACACCTCCGACCTGCACATCACCCTGGAGGTCGACCGGCAGGCCCGCACCCTGACGGTGCGGGACAACGGCATCGGCATGACCCGTGAGGACGTCGTCGACCTGATCGGCACCATCGCGAAGTCCGGCACCGCCGGCCTGCTGGCCAGGATCAAGGAGGCCAAGGACGCGGAAGCGGCGCAGAACCTGATCGGCCAGTTCGGGGTCGGCTTCTACTCGGCGTTCATGGTCGCCGACAAGGTCACCCTGCACACCCGCCGCGCCGGCACCGAGCAGGGCACCGCGTGGGAGTCCGACGGCGAGGGCACCTACACGATCGCGCCGGTCGACGGCCTGCCGGTGGGCACCTCGGTCACGCTGCACCTCAAGCCGGCCGACGGCGAGGACGGTCTCGGCGACTACCTCGCGGCGTGGAAGATCCGCCAGATCGTCAAGCAGTACTCGGACTTCATCCGCTGGCCCATCCGCATGGCCGCCGAACCCGCCGCCTCGGACGGTGCTGCGGACGAGGCCGCGGACGAGGCCGTGGACGGCGCCGAACCCGCCGGCGCGCTCGAGACGCTGAACTCGATGAAGGCCCTGTGGGCCCGCCCGCGCAGCGAGGTGACCGAGGCCGAGTACCACGAGTTCTACCAGCAGATCAGCCACGACTGGCAGCCCCCGGCCGAGACCGTCCACATGCGCGCCGAGGGCACCTTCGAGTACGAGGCGCTGCTGTTCATCCCCGCCCACGCGCCGTTCGACCTGTTCTCCCGGGACACCAAGCGGGGCGTGCAGCTGTACGTCAAGCGGGTGTTCATCATGGACGACTGCGACGCGCTCATGCCGAACTACCTGCGCTTCGTCAAGGGCGTCGTCGACGCCCACGACCTGTCGCTGAACGTCTCCCGCGAGATCCTGCAGCACGACCGCCAGATCACCGCGGTCCGCCGGCGACTCGTCAAGAAGGTCCTCGCCGCCCTCAAGGACATGCAGGCCACCAACCCCGAGGCCTACGCCACGACGTGGGAGCAGTTCGGCCGGGTGATCAAGGAAGGTCTGATCGAGGACCGCGACAACACCGACGCGCTGCTGCCGCTGGTCTCGGCCGCCTCGACCGCCGACCCGGAGAAGGCCACCACGCTGCGCGAGTACGTGGAGCGGATGAAGGACGGCCAGGACACCATCTACTACCTGACCGGCGAGAACCGTCAGATGGTGGAGAACTCCCCGCACATGGAGGCCTTCACCGCCAAGGGCTACGAGGTCCTGATCCTCACCGACCCCGTCGACGAGGTCTGGACCGACCAGGTCCCCGCCTTCGAGGGCCACCGCTTCCAGTCCATCGCCAAGGGCCAGGTCGACCTCGGCGACGACGCCGACACCGACGGCGACGACGAGGCGAAGGCGCAGAAGGCCCGGCGCGAGGAGGACTTCGCCGACCTCCTCACCTGGCTGCAGGGCACCCTGGCCGAGCACGTCAAGCAGGTCCGCCTCTCCACCCGGCTCACCACCTCCGCCGCGTGCCTGGTCGGCGACGCCCACGACCTGACCCCCACCCTGGAGAAGATGTACCGGGCCATGGGCCAGGAACTGCCCCCCGTGAAGCGGATCCTGGAGCTCAACCCCACCCACCCCCTGGTCACCGCCCTGCACCGGGCCCACCGGGCGAAGTCCGACGACCCGGCCCTGGCCGACATCGCCGAACTCGTCCACGGCAGCGCCCTGCTCGCCGAGGGCGGCGACCTGCCCGACCCGGCCCGCTTCACCCGGCTCCTGACCGACCACCTCACCCACAGCCTGTAACCCCGCAGCCCGTCACCGCGGCGGCCGGCCGTACCCCGGGCCGGCCGCCGCACGGCGGTGTCGCACGCTGGCGTGGAGCGGGATCATCCCGCTGTCCGTGATCGGGGTCTCGCGCTCCCTGGGCATCGGCGCGGACCGCCGGTATGCCCGCCCGTCCGGACACACCGCAGTCCGCCCACCGACCGACGCCGCCCACCCAGTGGCGGCCGCCGCCGCAGGGCCAGGGCGCTTGCTCGCGAGCCCGGCCCGGTACGCGCCGCCGGGGCCGCTCGACGGCCGTCACACCCGGGACGGATGTCTCCTAGTGCGCGTAGTACGTGGCGCTGAGGGTCCAGGCGATGAGAGGGCCGTGGACCTGCCGGACCTGTTCCAGGGGCAGGCCGGGCGGTTCCGTCGAGGACTGCTGCCACACCGTGTGCCGGTCGTTGCGGGACGGTGCCCACAGGGTCATCAGACGCTCGCCCGGGATGTCCCAGTCCACGGTGACGTGGTCGTCCCCGTCGAGGGCGGTGTGCGGGCCGGGGCTGTCGGGCTCGGGCTTGGGGGCGTAGGTGTCCCGGTACAGCAGCCTCGGCGGCAGGCGCTCGATCAGCTCGGGGACCGCCCGCTCCACGGACGCCTCGGGCGCGAAGTAGGCGGTGATCCGCAGGTGCCCCGTCATCGAGGCCCCGCTCCTGGTGGCGTGGTTGGGGAGGAGGTTCACCCGTGAGGCCCGCGTGCAGTGGTCGATCGTCTGGCTGAGGACGGGCCGCAGCCCGTACGTCCGCCCGATCGCCGCCAGCCGTGCCCTCAGCTGCTCCCCGGTGTCCGCGCAGGCCTGCCGGACGTCCTTGGAGCGGGCGAGCCGCCGCAGCCGCCATGTGGCCGGCACACCGGAACCCGACGCCTGCAGGGCGACGATCATGATGACGCCGATGCCGCCCAGGAACTGCTTCGCTCTCGCCCGCCCGCGGCGTCCCTCGCTCATCCACCCATACTCATCCGACCGGCAGGCCGTGCGCCTGAGTACGCGTACTCAGGCGCACGGCGGCGCCGCCCGCGGTGTCGCCGGTCGCCGGCCGCTGGGCCGATGCCCGGAGCCTGTGGCCGCGTGAACGGTCCCGGGCCCGGTTTCGTCAGGGCAGGTAGCGTTCGAGCGCGGCGGCGCCCTTCTGCTCGATCTGCTGCCTGGCCCACTCGACCCGTGCGGGGGTGAGGTCGTGCCCGGAGGCCATGACGAGGTCCTCGGGGTCGAAAGGCCGCTCGGCTCCGGTGAACAGCCGTCGCGGGGACGCCTTGGCGTCCGTGTTCGTCTCGCTCGTGGGGTCGCTTCCTTCGATCGGGCTGCCCATGGCTACCTCCCTGGTCGGACTTCTCTACCAAGGGTGCCGCCGATCCGCCGCCACCGCTTCCCGTCCCGTACGTGCCGCCCCGCCGCCGCGCTCCGGCCGGCGGACGTTCGGCCCATCGGCCGCCCCGCCGGGACGACGTCCGGCTCGCCCCCCGGCTGCCCTTGCGGCGCAGCGCGGTGATCTTGCGAACCTGATCCGTTCCGCCGACGGACCGCTCCCGGCGGCCGTCCTCGGCCTGCTCGCCGTCGCCGACCCGGCCGTCTGAGGAGCGCGTCCCCGGCGCCGCCGTTGTCGGCGCCCCCGGCGCCCCGGCGTCGCCGGGGGGGGGAGCGGCCAGTGGGTGGCGTCAGCGGGTGGCGTCAGTGGGTGGCATTCCGCTCTCGCGGTCGAGCGCCGGGCCGCTGGCCGAGCGGCGTCGCGCCACGAGCGCCGAGCGCCGAGCGGCGTCGCGCCGGGCCACGGCGAAGCCCCGCCGGGCACGCTCAGTGCTCGGCGGGGCTGCTTGCCGCGTGGGGGCGGTGGGGTCCGGGGGAGGGGCCTCAGGCGCGGGCGTCGATCTTGCCCTGGAGGGCGGCGAGCAGGTCCTTGAGGATGCCGATGGTGCCCTCGTCGGTCAGCTCGCCCTGCTCGTCGAAGCGCTCGTGCGAGCGGAAGGCGACCAGCTCGGGCTTGACCACGACGTCGCTGTCGGTCCAGACGAAGACCTGGCGCAGCGCCAGCTGGGCGCGGACGGAGCCGAAGTTGGTGGGGGCGGCGCCCATGATCGCGGTGGGCTTGCGGTGCAGCGGCACGCCCTCGCTCTTGGTCCAGTCGGTGCTCAGCCAGTCCAGGGCGTTCTTGAGGACGCCGGGGACGGAGTAGTTGAACTCCGGGGTGGCGATGAGCAGTCCGTCGGCCTCGGTGACCTTGCGGCGCAGCTCCTCGACGACGGCCGGGCGCTTGCCGGGGTGGTCGAGGTCGTAGTCGTACGGCGGGATCTCGCGCAGGCCGTCGTAGATCTCGATCTCCATGCCGGCCGGGTTGATCTTCCGGGCGGCGCGCAGCAGCGCGGTGTTGTGCGAGTCGGCGCGAAGCGAGCCGGAGATGGCGAAGACCTTGGACGCGCTCATGACGGTGCTCCTTGCGGTGTGCGTGTGGCTGTGGGCGTGGTGGGGGTGGCGGCCGAGCCAGGCCAGGCCCGGCGGTGGTCGCTCCGACGCCGAGAAACCTAAACCGTTCAGTTCAATGCGTCAACCAGACAGTTCAGTCTTGACTCTGAACTGAATCGTGTAGTTCAGTCTTCGGCATGACGACGACCCAGCTCGCCGCGGCCCAGACCGCCCCCGTCCGCTCGACCACCACCGTCATCGACCCCGTGCACACCTTCGAGGGCGCCGGCTTCCCCGTCCGCCGCCCGTTCCCGGTGGCCGAACTCCCGATGCTCGACCCGTTCCTGATGGTCGACCAGACCGGTCCGCTGCTGCTCGCCCCCGGCGAGGCCAAGGGCGCCCCCGCCCACCCGCACCGCGGCTTCGAGGCGGTCTCCTACCTCATCGAGGGCTCGATGGACTGGGCCGACTCGACCGGCCGGCGCGGCACCAGCGTCGCCGGCGAGGTCGAATGGCTCACCGCCGGCGCCGGCATCGTCCACTCCAACGAGCCGACCGCCGAACTGCTCGCCCACGGCGGCCGCCAGCACATGCTCCAGATCTGGGTGAACCTGCCCGCCCGGCTCAAGGACCTCCCGGCCCGCAGCCAGAACCAGGGGCCCGACACCATCCCCGTGGTGCACACCGAGGACGGCAGCCGGATCAAGGTGATCGCGGGCCGCAGCCACGGCGTGGCCGGACCCTTCGAGACACACCTGCCGGTCCTGCTCGCGCACGCCGTGCTGCCCACCGGCGGACGGGCCGACTTCACCGTGCCGACCGGCCACAACGCCGCCGTCTACGTACTCTCCGGCACCGCCGAACTGCCCGACGCGCCGCTGGCCGACGGCCAACTCGCGGTACTGGCCCACGACGGCGAGCGGATCACCGTCGCCGCACCGCACGGACCGGCCGAGGTACTGGTCCTGGCCGGCGAGCCGATCGGCGAACCGGTCGCCCGCGGCGGCCCGTTCGTGATGAACACCGCCGCCGAGCTCCGGCAGGCCCAACTCGACTTCTCCAACGGCAAGTTCGGGCGGATCCCGGAATGAGCCCGGGAGCACCGAACACGGCGGCAGGGGCCGACGCGCCCCCTGCCCAGCCACCGACGGGCAGCACCGGCCGGGGCGTACGGGGGTCGCTCCGGACCGGCCTGCCGCTCGCGGCGCTCGCCGCCCCGGGAGCCGCCGGACTCTCCAGCCCCAGCCTCGTCCTGCCCGCCATCGCGCGGGAACTGCACACCGGCCCCGGCCCCGCCGCCTGGCTGATGAGCGGCTACGGGCTCGGCATGATGCTCGGCACCCCGCTGCTCACCGCCACCGCCGGACGGCGCAACCCCCGGACACTGCTGCTCGCCTCCGCGGGAGCACTGCTGCTCGGCGTACTGCTCACCCTCGCCGCCGGGGCAGCCCTCGGCCCGCTGGTCGCCGGGCGCGCCCTACAGGCGGTCGGCGCGGCCGGGTTCAACGTCGCCGCCTTCCAACTGGCCGCGCGTCAGCCCGACGGACGCGCCTCCGGGGTCGTCGCGATCGGCAGCGCGGCGGGCGGCACCGCCGGACTGTTCATCGGAGCCGCGGTGGCGACCGGGCTGGGCTGGCGGGCCTGCCTGGTGCTGCCGGTGCTGACCCTGGCCGTACTGCCGGCCGTACTGCGCGGCTGCGCCGGACCGAAGCCGGAGCCGACACGGGATCAGGTACGGGAGCCCGCGCGGGACCCGGGCGCACAGACGGCACGCCGCTCGTTCCTCGGCCTGGACGCCCTGACGGTGCCGCGCTTCCGGGCCGTCGCCGCCGTGATGCTGGTCCTGGCGACCGTCAACTTCGGCCTGGTCTACGGCGCACCCCGGCGGGCCGCCGCACTCACCGGCTGGAGCACCGTCCAGACCGGCGCCGTCGGCTCCCTCGCCACCCTGACCGGCGCGCTGCTCTCCTGGTCGCTGGTACGCGCCGCACCCCGGCTGGGCCCGCGGCGCACCACCGGCCTGCTGCTCGGCGTCTCCTTCACCGCACTCGCGCTCGCCGCCTTCGGCCCCTGGACGCCGCTGGTGCTGCTGGGCGCCGGAGCCAGCGCCTGCGTCAATGCGGGCGGCCAGGGCGTCCTGACCGGCGCCGCCGCCGAGGCCGTGCCACCGCAGCGCCGACCGGAGGCGATCGGGCTGTTCAACCTGGTGTTCCTGCTCGGCGCCGCGCTCGGCCCGCAACTGGCCGTACTCGCCGAGCGGATCGCCGGGCTCGGCCCGTGACCCGCCCGCCGCGCGCAGACCCGACCGGGCCCGACCGGGCCCGACCGAACCGTTCAGTTTCATATACTGGCCCGTACCGTCTCCCCCTGAGCGCCCCGAGGAGAACCCGATGGCCGCCGACGCCCCCCAGCCGATCGACGAGTTCGGCATCCCGATCATCCCGAGCCCGGTCGACGCCGCCCAGCGCCGCCGGCAGGCCATCATCGACGCGGCCCTGGTCGAGTTCCTCAAGGAGGGCTACTCCGCCGCCTCGATGGACGCCATCACCGCGCGCTCCGGTGTCTCCAAGGCGACCATCTACAAGCACTTCGGGAACAAGGAACGGCTCTTCCTCGCGGTGATCGGCGGCATACTGCCCACCACCTACGAGGACCTCAAGCCGTGGAACTCCACCATCGCCGAGGCCGACGACCTGCGCTCCGCGCTGATCACGCTCACCCTCGACTGGACCCGCATCCTGCTGCGCCCCGACATCATGTCGCTGCGCCGGCTGGTGATCGGCGAGATCGACCGCTTCCCGCAGCTGGGCCAGCTCTGGTACCGGGTCAGCTACGACATGAACAACGGCCCGCTGATCGAGGCCTTCGCCGAACTGGACCGCCGCGGCGTGCTCACCGTGGAGGACCCGGCGCTGGCCGTGCAGCAACTGGTCGCCTGCACGGTGGGCGTGCCCCAGCTGGTGCGCACGTTCCGCCCGGAGGCCGACCTGGACGAGGCCGAGCTGCACCGGATGATCAGCTCCGGGGTCGACCTGTTCCTGGCCCGGTACGCACGGGAGCAGTGACCACGGCGGCGGCCGGTGCCGTGGCCGCCGCTGCCGCCACCGGTGCCATGGCCGGACCGGCGGCCGGCCCGCGCCGGTACCGCCGTAGCCCGGCCACCACCAGCAGCACCGCCGTCCACGCGCCGGTGCAGAGCACCTGGCTGCGGCTGCCCGGGTCCACCAGCATGAACACCAGCACCCCGGCCATCGCCGCCAGCGCCACGTAGCCCAGGGACGGGAAGCCCCGCATCGAGGCCGCCTGCCCCGGCCCGTCCGTGCGCCGCCGCCGGCCGTGCAACCGCAGGTAGGAGGCGGCGATCAGGATCCAGACCACCAGGATCGCCGTCCCGATCGAGTTCAGCAGGAACGGGAAGACGGTCCGCGGCCACAGCAGGCTGAGCACCACCGAGCCGAAACCGAACGCGGCCGAGGCGAGCACGGCCCGCCCGGCCCCGACCGGGCCACCGACCCCGCCGCCCGCACCGGCCCCGCCGCGCGCACCGGCCTCGCTGCCCCGGCCCACCCCACCGCGCCCGGCCGACCGGCCACGGCCGGTCAGCAGGCGCGGCGCGTCACCGCGGGCCGCCAGGGCGTGCAGCATCCGCGAGGAGCCGTAGATGTTGGCGTTCATCGCCGACAGCAGCGCCACCAGCACGACGGCGTTCATCAGCTGCGCCGCGCCCGGCACCCCGATCCGGCCGATCGCCGCCGCGTACGGGCCGCCGGCGACCGCCGGGTCGTCCCACGGCACCACGGCGACGATCACCGCCATCGAGCCGATGTAGAACAGCGCCACCCGCCACAGCACCGTGCGCACCGCCCGGCGCACCGCGGCCACCGGGTCCGCGCACTCGGCGGCGGCGATGGTCACCGTCTCCAGCCCGCCGTACGCGAACACCGCCGCGATCGTGCCCACCGCGACCCCGTGCCAGCCGTGCGGCAGCAGGCCGCCGTGCGCGGTCAGGTTCTCCGCGGCCGGCGTGCGGCCGGTGAGCACGGCGGCGGCGCCGAGCAGGATGAACGCGCAGATCGAGGCCACCTTCACCCCGGCGAACCAGAACTCCAGCTCGCCGAAGTGCCGCACACCCGCCAGGTTCGTCCCGGTGAACAGCGCCATGAACGCCGCCACCCACACCCAGGCCGGCACCTGCGGCAGCCACCCCGCGACGATCCGGGAGGCCCCGATCGCCTCCGCGGCCACGCTCACCACCAGCAGCGCCCAGTACATCCAGCCGGCCAGCAGCCCGGCCCACGGCCCCCAGGCGCGGGTGGCGTGCGCGGCGAACGACCCGGAGCCGGGGCGGGCGGCGGACATCTCGCCGAGCATCCGCATGACCAGCACCGTGAGCACCCCGGCCACCACGTACGACACCACGATCCCGGGCCCCGCCGCGGCGATCCCGACGCCGGAGCCGACGAACAGCCCGGCTCCGATCGCACCGCCCAGCGCGATCATGGCGATGTGGCGCTGTCTCAGTCCACGTCCGACCGACCGGTCCTCGGACATCACGGCTCCCCCCGTTGTGATCCAACCGGGGGAGATCTTGGCCCCGATCACCCGTCATGATCAAGCCCCCGGTCCGCTCCGACCGAGGCGTGGACACCCGAGGGCCGGGCGGGTGCTACCAGTTGGCCCAGGGGAGGTTCCAGCCGCCGAGGCCGTTGTCGGGGGCGACGGTCTTCTCCTTGGTGTTCACGACCTTGACGACGTCGCCGATCATCGAGCTGTTGTAGAACGATCCCGCGGGGGAGGTGTCGCTGCCGCCCTCCACGTCCTTGAGCGAGACGCAGCCGTGGCTGGTGTTGGCCTTGCCGAACGGGTCGCCCTTGTACCAGTAGTTCCCGTGGAGGTAGGTGCCGCTCCTGGTCAGCCGCATCGCGTGCGGGGCGGCGGGGATGTCGTACTCGTTTCCCATGCCGACGGTCTGGGAGTTCATGTGGGTGACGATCTCCTTGGACATGACGACCATGGTTCCGCCCCAGGAGGGGTGCTGCTCGTCGCCGAGGGTGGCGGGCACGGTGGTGGTCCTGCCGTCCCGCACGATCGTCAGCTGGTGCGTGGCCGCGTCCGCGGTGGAGACCTGGGAGCGGCCGATGGTGAACGGTTCGTCCTTGTCGATGTCGCCCCAGACCCCGGGGGCGATCTCGACGTTCTTCAACCGGTAGTGGATGGTGACCTTGGTGTTCGGCTTCCAGTAGTCCGCCGGCCGGAAGTCGATCCGGTTGTCGCCGAACCAGTGGCCCTTCACCTCGGTGCCGTTGTCCGTCTCGAAGGTGATGGCCTTGGCGACGGCGTTCTTGTTCACGACCTTGCCGCCGAAGTCCACCTTGACGATCATGCCCACGCCGTAGGTCTGGCCGTCGGAGATGTTGTCGTTGGCGGACATCTGCTTACCGGGCGAGGCGGTGGTGAAGGCGCTGGTGGCCGCGGAGACCAGGCCGTCGGCGTCCTTGGCCCGGGCGTTGACCGTGTACGCCGTGCCGGGGGCGAGCGAGGCGGCGGGCTTCCAGCCGGTGCCGTCCGGGGTGATCGAGCCCTGGACGGGCTTGCCGTCCTTGTCGGCCACCTCGACGGTGGTGAGCGTGCCGTGGGAGACGGACACCTGGAGCGCGGTCGGTGCGGCGTCCCGGGCCCCGTCCTTCGGCTGCACGTCCAGCACGGCGCTCGACGTCCTCGGCGTCGCCGCGGCGGCCGCCCCGCCGGGAGTACCGGAGGCACCGGAGGCGGTGGAGGGAGCGGAAGCAGTGGAGGGGGCGGAGGCAGCGGACGCGGCATCAGCGCTCCTGTCCTGGCCGTCGCCGCAGCCCGCGGACATCAGCAGGACCCCGCCCATCGCCAGCGCCACCGCCCCGCGGTGGAGACGCTCGTCGGTGCGTATCGCGGCCCGTGCCGCTCGAACAGTGCTCACAGTTGCTCCCTCTCGGTGTTCGCCGTCAGCTTGTGCGCCGGTTCGTCCCAGCGGCAACGGTGGGCCGGCGACCAGGGACGCGGGGACGCGTTTACCCTCTTTGAGCTGCGAGGACGTAACCTTCCTGGAACGCCCTGCGGGGCGTTCCAGGATGCCGGGGCCGGTGCAGCAGCTCTCCCCGGCGGGGGTCGCCGAGTGGGGTGGAGGAGCAGTGCCAGAGGGGGCCGGGGAAGTGCGGGAGGCGGACGAGGTCGCGCGGCTGCTCCAGGAGCTGAAGAGCAGGTCGGGGCTGAGTTACGGTGCGCTGGCGAAGCGGCTGCACGTGAGCACGTCGGCCCTGCACCGCTACTGCAACGGCGATGTGATGCCGGGGGAGTTCACCCCGCTGGAACGCCTCGCCCGGCTGTGCCGGGCGACGCCGGAGGAGCGCACCGAGCTCTACCGGCTGTGGGTCGCCGCCCACGCGGCGCGGGGTAGCCGGCAGTCGTCCGTTCCCGCCCCCGCCCCCGCGGCGAACGCTCCGTCAGTGGTTCCGGCGACGGCTCCGGCAACGGTTCCGTCAGTGGTTCCGGCAACGGTTCCGGTGACCGCGACGGCCGCGGAAGGCATCGCACCGGACTGGACGGCCGCTTTGGCGCACACCCCCGCCGAGCCGCGGCGGCGGGTGCGGCGCAGTGTGCTCGCCGCCGTGACGGCCGCCGCGGTGCTCGCCACCGTCGGGGCCGTGGCCGCCGGTCTCCGGACCCGTACGGCAGGTGACCCCGCCTCCGGTCCCGCCCCGGCGGCCGAGGCCGGCGCGACCACGGGCGCGACCACGTCGGGGCCGGCCGGCGCCGCGGACCGGGGTGCGGGTGCCCCGATCACCGTCGTGGTCCGCCCGTCCGGCTGGGACGCCGAGTGCGACCAGTACGTGGTCGACCGCCCGCCCGCAGAAGTCCCCCGCCCGCCCGCACCGGCGGACGTGCCCGCCTGGGTCTCCGAGGTCGGCGCAGTCCCCGGCCACTACCAGTCGATCGAGCTCGTCGTGCAGGGCACCGGCGACGACACCGTGGTGCTGACCGCCCTCGACGTCCGTGTCGCCCGGAGCGCGGCCCCGTTGGCCTGGAACGCCTACGCCATGGGCGAGGGCTGCGGCGGCGGGCTCGACGTCCACTCGTACGACCTCGACCTGGACGCCGCCCGGCCCCGCCCGGTCGTGACCGAGGGCGGGACCGGCCTGCCGGTCACGGTGAGCGAGCGGGACCCGCAGGTCATCGAGGTCAGCGCCGAGACCACCTCCCACGACGTCAGCTGGTACCTGGAACTGGAGTGGTCCAGCGGCAACCGGAAGGGCACGCTGACCGTCGGCCCCGGCGGCGGCGCGCCGTTCCGTACCAGCGCGGTCAAGGGCCGGCCGCTGTACAGCTACCCGGTCGGCGGGAAGGCCTGGGAACCCAGCGCCTTCCAGCAGTGACGACCGTGCCCGGCATCGCGACCCACTGCCCGGCACCGGTCCCCACCGCGGGCGCCCTCCCCGCGAAGCCCTGGCGCACACCCTGGGGGCCGGGGCGCTCAGCCGCCCGGCGGGCGCGCGGTCGTGCCGGAGGTCAGCCGCCAGAGCCCGGCCAGCTCGTAGTAGACGCCGTTGACCACCTGCAGGAGCAGCAGCGTGACCGGCCACAGCAGCGCGCCGAGGCCGGGCACCACGTCCACCGGCAGGGTGTACGCCATCACGATCCGCGCGGCGGCGTCGAGCAGCATCGCCACGCCCCAGATCGCGGTCGAGACCCGCCAGATCCGCCGGAAGGCCGGCTCGCGGTCCCACAGTACGTCCCAGGAGGTGCCGTCGGAGCGGAACCGGCCTTCCAGCAGCGGCCGGCCGGCGTGGAAGAGCAGCGGGCGCCTGGCCCTGATCGAGACCAGGAGCCAGAGCCCGGCCACGCCGGTCAGCCACCCGTCCTTGGCCAGCAGGAACCGGGGGCTGCCGCTGACCAGCGCGGCCGCGACGCCGAGCAGCATGGTCCCGGCGACGAACCCCGCCATGCCCTCCAGGCTGCGGGTGCGCAGCCACCGCACCGCCGTGGTGAGCGCCGGCAGGGCGGCGCCGGCCAGCAGTGCGACGAAGACGCCGACACCGGCGGCGCGCAGCCCGTAGTACACCGCGATCGGGACCAGGACGTCCCAGGCGACACCGAGCAGCAGGCGCCGGCCGCTGGGCCGGGACTTCGGCGCGGGGGAGTCGCCGCGGGCGCTTCGCGTGGTGGTCACGGCGTCCTCCGGGGCCGGGGAAGGCCAGGGTAGTGCCGCACCTGCGGACCTGTCCGCTCCGCCGTCCGGCCCGCGAACTCGCCCCCGGCCGCGTGCCGTTGGCCGCGGTGGAACCTGCCGGTCAGCGCGGCCGGTCAGCGCGGGCGGTAGCGCAGGTAGCGGACGTTGCAGCCGCCGCGCGCGGGGGCAGTGCTCCAGCACCGCGCGGCCCAGGCCGGCGGCCCCGGCGGCGTGCCCGTCGATGTGCAGGCGGGCGCCGCCGTCGAGGGCGAGGCGGCAGCGGTAGTCGTTGCCCAGCCGGCGGGCGAGGCCGTGGATCCTCGGGGTGCCGGGGATCGTGATCGACACGACCTGGCTCCACTCCCAGCCCACCGCGCCACGCCGCGAGCCGTGGACCCCCACGCGGGCCCGGCCGCCCCGCCGCCCGGGCGTCGCCCGGTGTCCCCTCCGCGTACACAAACGTTTGTTACCATCACGGCCCGCGCGGACACTTGGGGGGCCGCGCACGGGGAGACGGAGCGAGATCCATGAGCGTGCCCACCGACGTCGCACGGTTCCGCCTGGGCCACCGGACGAGCATGACCCGCACCGAGGGGCTGCGCAGCACGACCTATCACTCGCAGTGGCACCTGTTCCCGCTCGGCGCGAGCCGGCGCCCGGAGACGGGGTCCGTCGTCCTCGACGCGTTCTGCGGCGACTGCCGCCTCCCCGTCAAGGTCGTGCTGGAATCCGAGTCGACCGCCGCGCAGAAGCAGCGCACCCGCACCACGTCCGGCTGGCTCCTGCTCGCGGCGGGCATCGCCCTCGTCGCCGTCGCCTGCCTCATCGGCGGCGGCGGAGCCGTCCCCGGCCTGTCAGGCGTGACCGGCGTGATGGCCGTACTCATCAGCTTCGCCGTACGCAACGCGGGAAAGACCTACCCGGGCGTCCACCTGCAGCCCAACCAGCCCGCCACCAAGAACACCCCGCACCGGATCTTCGTCCGCTGACACCGCCGGACGCCGACACGACTCCCGGCGAGCCCGTTCGGCCCCGCCGCCGGCGCCTCTGCGTGCGCCACGGCCGGCCGTTCACAGGCGGGGAGCTGACCCGTCGTACCGAGCGGCGGCGGAGTGCCTGAGACCGAGCTCGACGGAACGGCACAGGCGCAGTGCGTCCTGCGGGTCGTCGGCCCGGTGGCCGAACCGGCGGATGAGCACCACCGAGTCGAGGGTGACGCCTTCGCGGGCCAGCACGAACAGCAGGGCGAGCAGGGCGGCGCGGGCGTTGCCGTCGTCGAAGGGGTGGAAGAAGCAGACGTCCAGGTGGGCCCGGGCCGCCCTGGCGGCCAACGAGGGCCGGTCGTCGGCGGCCTGCGCCAGACAGGCGTCGAGGCGGCTGCGGGTGTCGGGGCCGATCCCGTAGCGCTCCTCGCCGCCCTTGGCGAAGGCGGGGTGGGTGCGCAGCGGCGGCGGCTCGGGTGTGCCCAGGACGTGCTGCTGCCAGCCGCGCAGCAGCTCGAAGTCGAGCACGGCACCACGCGCCGCGTTGGCCCGCACCAGCTCCAGGGCGGTGAGCAGGCCGGCGGCGCGGGCGGGGTCCACCGCGGCGTCGAAGGAGCGGAAGTCCTCCGCCGCGCCGTCGCGGGCGGAGGCCGCCCGTCCATGGTCCGCGTCGGCCCCGCCGTCCGGCCACGGCACGCTCCCGCGTATCGCGAGCCAGCGCTCCAGGTGGTCCGGGAGCTCATCCGGGTCCGGCGACCAGCGGGTGTCCTGCGGGCGCAGGGGACCGACGAGCCGCTCGGCGACCTCCTCCGCCAGGACGCTGTCCGGCGCGGTCCAGCTCTTGAACCGGCCGCCGACCGCCTGTTCCACCAGCCGCTCGGCCACCTCGGGGTCGACACCCCAGTGGCTGAGGAACCAGCCCAGGACCTGCCGGCAGTGCCCGTACCAGCCGCTCTCGGCGCCTGTCCGGTCGGCCACGTGCAGGATCAGGTTGCGGGCGGTGCGCTCCCACAGGATCCGGTCCGCCGCCAGGGTCTCCGGGTCCAGGGGGTAGGCCTCGAACCACCGCGCGAGGTGCTCCAGCCAGTCGCGCCACTCGCACAGTGACGCCACGACCCGGTCGAGGGTCTGCTCCGTAGTGGTGATCGAGTGCGACCCGCAGCACCAGTTCCCGACCGGCCCGCCGTCGACGTCCCCCTCGCCGACCGACCAGCGCCACCCCGCCGCCCACCGGCCGTAGTGTTCGATCAGCACGTGCGTCATGGCATCGGACCAGGGCCTGGCCACCTCCCACGCCCAGTTGCCTACGGTCGGATCGAGGGTGGGGTCCGGCCGGGAGGGCACCCGCCGCGCCGGACCGAGGGAGTGGACCACCTGTGCCGCCGAAGCGGGGTCGAAGGGGTGGCCGGCGGGGTCGACCTCGTCCCAGGTCAGGCCTGCGGGGTAGAGCGCATTGGACACCCGGTCAGGGTGCCACGGGGACCAGGGGTCCGAGCAACGCCATTTCCGCGCCGCCCGGACTACCCAGGACTCCACCTCGGCCGGGTCGCCAGGACCACCCGGGGACACCCGCGAGGGCCCCGCGCCCCTCGCGCCGGCCCCACCGGTCCTGGGCGATCGCCTCCATGAGGCGGCGCCGGGCGGCCACGGTGCGGGTGAAGGCAGGCCCGCGAAGCGGTGCCTACCGGCTCGATCCCCGCCGGTTCGGGGAGGGGCGGCGGCGCGGCCCCGTCCGTGCTGCGAGACTGTCGATCATGACAGACCACCGCCCTCTCGCGATGCCCACCTTCTCCGCGACCGCCACCGACGCGCCGCTGCCCGCCCAGTCCGGCGCGCGCCGGCCGCCGGTCGAGCAGGGCGCCGACTTCCGACAGCCACCCGGCGAGACCGCCGCCGTGCCCGCCCCGGCCCGGCGTCCGCTCGCGGCCGGCGGCCTGACCTTCTCCGATCCGGACCACCAGATCTGACCACCGGCCGTTCCACCGCAGGCCTCGCGACGTCACCGGAGGATTCCGAAGCAGCACCACGCCGTGTGCAAGACGGCCAGGGAAGCCGCCAACAGCGGCGGCCTCCCCAGCACGGCCCGGCCCGGCGAGCCGGCCGACCGCCCGCCACGGGAACCGCCCGGGGCGGGCAGCCGCTGTCGGATCACCGGACGGCCTTTAGGGCCTGCGGACCATCACAAACCCCGTGGCCGGTGCCCGTGCGACATCAGCAGGCCCTCATTGATTCATTGATCCCACGTTTACCGGGCGCCGACAGCATTCGGGCCCATGAACAGACGATCACGCGTCGGCACCTGGCCGGGCCTGCTGGCCCTGGCCGTGTGCGCCACGCTCGCAGCGCCGTCGACCCCCGCGCAGGCCGTCACCACGGTCACCGACCAGGAATCCACGATCACCTTCGGCAACAACAAGTGCCTTGAGGTGGCTGGGAGTTCCACGGCGAACGATGCACAGGTCCAGATCTACGACTGCAACGGCTCCGGCGCCCAGAAGTGGATCTCACGCGAATACCCCGACGGGCGCCCCGGCGTCGCGTTCTACAACGCCGTCTCCGGCAAGTGCCTGGACCTCAAGGACGACAACCACACCGACGGCGCCAGGATCCGGCTGTGGCCGTGCAACGGCAACGACGGCCAACGCTGGATCTTCACGAACGAGACCGTGGGCGGCCCCCTGGAGCTGTCCAGCTACGGCTACGGCTGCGTGGACGTACCGAACGGAAACCTCGCCAACGGGCAGGCGGTCCAGTACTACCACTGCAACAGCAGCCCCGCCCAGACGGTCGCCCTCCAACAGACCTCCGTCTCATCCCGCCCCATCTACGCCATCGCCCACAACCTCAACGACCCGGGCCAGGTCCACCCGGCACTGGACGCGGGCTACAACGCGATCGAGGCCGACGCCTGGTGGGGCATGCCCTCGAACAACGGCGTCGCCTGGTGGGCCCACGACGGCGACGTCCCGGCCTCCGGCTCCGCGCCCCGGTTCCAGGACGTCGTCAACAAGATCATCGAAGCGAAGAAGAACCACGAGAACATCACCTTCGTCTGGATCGACGTCAAGAACGCCTGGAGCGGCGGCAGCTTCGCGGTCAACCAACTGCTCGACCTGGCGCACCAGCTCACCACCAACGACATCGCCGTCGTCTTCGAGATGAGCAGCGACGAGGGCAACGCCCAGTGGACCCAGGTCGCCAACGACGTCGCGGGCAACGGCATGGAAGGCCTGTTCGCCGCCAACGACTCCCTGAGCAGGACCCAGAGCCTGTTCGACGCGACGAACATCCCCCGGCTGCGCCGCTTCACCGACCGGGGCGCGGCGAACCTCGCGCTCGGCTGCGCGACCGGGCCGTTCAGCACCGACACCTCCTACCGCGACCGCGGCGACGCCAGCCACGGCGGCCGGCAACTCGGCGCCGTCATGGCGTTCACCCTCAACGACAGCGGCAACTCCACCAACTGCATGGCGTCCCTGCTGTCGCAGACCGGCATCGACGGCATCATCCTCGGGCACGACGTGGACGACTACCGGGACGATTCCACGACCCGGGGCGTGCTGGCGCACTACGCCGACTGGATCACCTGGCACCCGAACCAGGTCCGCATGGCCACCGACCGGGACGACATCTTCGGCTGATCGTCAATCACGACCGGGCGATCCGACCGGCCGCCAGGGCAGGCACGCAGGCCGGGAACGGGAGGGGAGGTGCTCCGAGGCCGGGCCCTGCAGGCCGGGTCGCCGGAGCTACGACGGTCCGGCTCCGGCGTCGGAGGGCGGGACGTCCTTCAAGGAGTAGCCGGAGCGGGTGGCCGCCTGGTACTGGACGGTGACGACCGCGTTGCGCTGGAGTACCACGAGTTCGATGGGTTGGAGTTGCAGTCGACGTCGATCGAATCGCCGGTCGTGTGGGAACCGCCGGGGTGTGCCGCGCGGGAGTCCTCACGGAGCCCGGCCCATTCGGTCACCGTGCCCGCGGATCCGGAAGCGGTGTAGAGGGCTGTCAGGGCTGTGTCGGCGGCCGTGATTTGTCGCCATCGCGGTGGACGCCGCCGAGGCAGTCCTTTCCCAGGAACGTCTCGCTTGTCAGTGTGGCCATGATTCCTCCTCGATCCCGGGTACGGGCACGACCGGCGGCGGGCAGATCGCCGGTACCGGGGTGAGCGGCGAGGTGCGCAGGACCCGGACGCTGCCCAACCCCTCCGACACCGGCGGCAGTTCGCCCCGCCCGCCCGGCGCGTCCGGTTCCGGGAGGGCCTCCACGGCCAGCACGCTGAGCGAGGCGTCCAGGGGCAGGCCGAGGTAGCCGAGCTTGGTGAGGATCTCGACGTTCGGGAAGGACAGCACGCTCGACGGGACGTGGGGATCGAACGGTTCGTGCTTCCAGGCCGGAGGGTCGCCGCGGCGCGGGCGGGATTCCAGCAGCACGTTGCGCCAGTCCCGGCCGTCGGCCTGCTGCACCTGGGCGTAGAGCAGCGCGCTGATCGTGGTGGCCGGCGGGTACGGGCGCACTCCGGTGCCGTCGGCCACCGAGGGCGCGTGCAGGGCGGTGACGGTGACCTTCTCGTCGGTGCGGGTGACCGTGCAGCGCAGCTGCGGTGCCGGGTGCTGCACCCCGGCCACCCGCAGGGGAAGCCCGAAGCGCCCGGCTGCCGTGCTCCAGCGCGAGCAGTCGTGACCGACCCTCAGCTCGTAGACGTAGAAGCCGAAGAGCTCCGGCGCGTCGGGGCCGAGGCCTTCGGGCAGTGGGAGCAGGTAGTGCAGGCCGTCTGCGGCGGGGATCAGCTCCTGCATCAGCGAGTGGCCGGCGCAGTCGGCGGAGCTGCTCTGGGTGACCACCCGGATGGGCTCGGCGACGTCGAGCGGCGGTTCGGCGGGGTCGGGCCGCTCCGGGGCCCCGCGCAGCAGCATCGGGTCGGGGGCGCCGGCCAGGATGCGGGCGAAGTAGCGGTCGGCCGGGTCCTTCGGCGGTTCGGCGAGTTCGAGGTAGAGCAGGCGCCGCCGCTCCCCGGTCGCGGTGTAGCGGTCCTGGTCACGCTGGTAGGGGGTGGCGGCGATGCCGGCGGACCGCAGCCGGGGGACCTGGCCGGGCGGTGTGGTGATCGGCAGCCGTAGCGGCCATTGCTGGACCGGGTCCTGCTGGGCCGGCGGTGGCTGGCGGAAGGCGGGGACCAGGCTGTAGGTCAGCCGGGTCTCGCTCGGGGGCTTGTCGACGGACGGTTTGTCGTCGTAGGCGTCGAGGAAGAGAAGCTCGGTGCGGTCCCGCGCCTGCGGGTCGCCGTCCCCGTCCGCCGGGCCTGTCCCGTTCGCCGGGCCTGATCCGTCCGCCGGGCCTGTCCCGTCCGCCGGTCCTGTCCCGTCCGCCCGGCCCGTCGCGCTGCGGGCCACGGTGCGCGGCAGCGTGATGGTGCCGACGGGGACGCCGTCACGCCGTACCTCGAAGGCGGCGGGCTGCAACGCGTCCCAGCTCCAGTCCCGCTCCAGGCTCAGGCGCAGGCAGACCAGCCAGCGCCGGGTGAGGTCGGTCCTGGTCGCGAAGGTGATCGCGTCCCGTTCCGGGCTGAGCGTGTGCCGCAGCCCGGCCGCCGCGCCGAGGACCAGCCGGCGCCCGGCGGGCGCCGAGAGCGTGAGCGCGCAGCGGGTGAGCCCGAGCTGGTGGGCCAGCCGGTCCACCAGGTCCGACGGCGCGTCGACCCGTTGCCCCGAGACCGCCTGCTGCGCCGCGGCGGCGGGGTTGTCCTCCGGGTCGGGCTGCAGGAAGACGGCCTGGATCTGGGACCCTGCGGGCGGGGACTGCAGCAGTTGCCGCTCGTCGGCGGACGGTGCCCGCAGGTACACGCTCACGGGCGCCGCGCCGGTGCGCGCGCGGTCGCTGCCCCAGTAGCCGAGCGCCTGGTCCTCGCGGCCGAGGGCGGTGAGGACGAGGCGGACGTCGCGGGCCGTCGGCAGGCGCAGCGGGTCGGGGTCGGGCAGGGGGGTGGGGCCGGTCAGGGTGAGGTCCGCGAGCCGGTCGGTGGTGGGGAGGTCCTCGAAGACGGCGCGCAGCGTCAGCGGCTGGTCGGGCGCGGGAGGGAAGGCCTTGACCGCGGTGTACAGCGGCCGGAACGGCTGGGCGGTGTCGGAGTCGGTTGCCGGGTCCCCCTGGAGCGTGCGCACCGACACGTCGATGCGCAGTTGGGTGACGTCCGGGTCGGGCCGGGCGGCCTCGCGGTTCTCGCTCCGGGCCGCGGGCAGGTCGGCGAGCAGCGCGTCCATGGCGTTCGGGAAGCCGGTGTACACCAGGTCGGGGTAGCCGAGCAGCGGCCGGTGGACGGTGTAGGCGGCGCTGCGGCCGTCCGTCCCGACGCCGCCGCCGTGGTCGACCCGGACGGCTCGCGGCGGGACGAACCGGCGGAACGGGACGGTGGCGACCGGCGCGGGCGCGCTCGGGTCGTGCTGGTCGGTGACGAGCGGACCGCCGCCGGCCAGGTCGGTCAGCCGGACGCGGAACTGGTAGGTGTGTCCGTAGCGCAGCGGTACGGCGTCGGCGTCCACCGCTCGGTAGACCGTGTCGGCGCTGGGGTGCTTGCGCCCCGAGACCTCGACGGCACTCGGATCGGCCAGCACCAGCGACCCGCCCCGCCAGGCGGTGAAGTAGGCCGGCAGCCAGAAGTCGCCTTCCGCCCGCAGGTCGTGGTTGACGGGCGTCGTCTCGACGGCCAGTTCGCCGTCGAAGTGGCCGAACCCGAGCGGGCCGAGCGCGAGGTCGCCGGCGACGTGGGTCAGTGAGTGCCAGGGCGCGCCCGGGGCGCCGTCCTCGCGGACGTCCACGCGGTACCCGGCGACGCCCAGCGGTGAGTCGGGCGAGGGCTGGGCGTCGTGGGCGTTGATGCCGAGCTGGCGGTTGAGCCAGACGGTCACCTGGTCGTCGTCCCAGCCGAGCCGGATGCCGGTGTCCTTGACCGGGGGCAGTGCTCCTGCGGGCGGTTCGAGGTCGTGCTCGACCTGTGCGGCGCTGCGCGACTGCGCTCCGTGCACCACGCGCGCGAAGCCGTGGTCGTAGGCGTCGGCCTCGACGAAGACCTGGTCGAAGTCGCCGGTGCCGGTGACCGGGAAGAGCACGGCCGCGAAGACCGCACGCGCGGTGGTCAGCGGCGGGATCCGGGCGGCGTAGCGTGCGAGCAGGGCCGGACTCGTGTTCGCCTCGGCCCGGAAGGCGCTGCCCGCGGCCAGGTCGGCGAAGAGGTAGCCGCCCTGGTCGACCGGGGCGACCGTGCCCGAGGTGAGTGTCGTGTCGTACAGCAGACCGAGCTCGCGGGCGAGTTGGGGCTGGCGCAGGACGAAGGTGAGCACCTCCTCCCATTCGAGGCGTGCGTCGGGCTGGTCGGGCGGTGGGACGTGGGGCTTGGTCTCCTTGAGCACGCAGTCGTAGGAGCGGTCGGTGACCAGGAAGCGCGAACGCGGCGTGGTGCAGCCGTTCGCGGCGCGGAAGCTGGGCGGGAGGAACTTGCGGACGGCGGAGGGCGGGCCCTCGGGCGCCAGGCCCGAGGGGCGGATCCGGAAGAGCGCGGCCAGTTCGTCGAAGAAGGCGCGACGGCGTGCGGGCCGGGTGGTGGTGAGCGCGGTGCGGTGGGCGCTCACGGGGGTCGGCAGGTCGGTGAGGGTGGGCACGAACATCGCGTCGAAGGCGAGGTCGGCGTCGGCGAACGCGGTGCCGGTGCCGGGCAGGGCCGTTCGCGGGTCGCCCTGGGGCAGGACGAGCAGGGTCAGGGTCAGGGTGGGCGGCTGCCAACGCCCGGGCAGCAGCAGGATGTTGAGCGGTGCGCTGTTGATGGGCATCGGGGCACCTCCACGATGGGGCGGCACGGGGCGGGCGGTCCCGGCGCACGAAAAGGAGCTGGTCTCAGGGCACGGGGATCAGCCCGGCCTTGGCGGCGCCCGCGACGAGTTGCCAGTCGACGGTGACGTCGAAGGCGGTGTGGAAGGACTTGCGGGCCTTCACCAACCACGCCGCGGTGACGGTGCCGGCGACCAGGATGTCGCCGTGCAGCCTGACCGAGATCCTCTGGACGTCGACGCGGTCGACGTCGAGGTGGCCGTCCACGGAGAAGCTGAACCCGAGCAGCCCGGACAGCAGCGTGGCGCGGCCGTCCATGCCGAGCACGATGCCCGGCTGGAAGCGGTCGCCGGCCCGCCCGATGAAGTAGCCGTACTTGACGCCGGCTTCGAGGTCGATCAGGCCGGGGATGAGCGTGCCGCCGACCGAGCCGGCCGCGCAGGCGTCCAACTCGACGGTGGTGGCGCCGCTCTGGTCCGCGCCGATCTTGAAGCGCAGCAGCCCGCCGCCGTAGATTTCGGGGAAGATCAGCTGCTGGTAGCTGCCGGTGATCTCCAGGAAGACCGATCCTCCGCTCTTCGCGGCCAAAAGGTCGGCGGCGATGTCGGCGCCGACCTTGAGATGGCCGAGCAGCTTGCCGAACCCGCACTCGACCGGCTGTCCGTCCGGCTGGGCCACCGCGAAGTCGGCGACGGCGCTGAGGCGTACGGCGGTGCCGTCGCGGGTGAGCGAGACCTGCAGCGGGCCGGGCAGTCCCGGTGTTCCGCCGCTGGGCACCAGGCTGTTGAGCAGGTTCATCACCTCGGCCACCGGCTGCAGCGGGCCGGCCAGCTCGACCGCGGGCGTGGGGAAGTCCGTCGGGCCGGCGGTCGGCGAGTCGATGTCGTGGACGATGGTGAGGATCTCGCCGAGCGGCTCGAACCGCAGGTGCTGTTCGACCTGCTGCTGCACGATCCGCCAGTCCTTGTCGGACTCGACCAGCACCTTGGACGAGGCGTACTGCGTGCGCGCCGTCCAGGAGCCGGCGTTCACCAGCAACTGGTCCACCGCCGCGGGGAAGGAGACCGTGCCCCCGGCGAATCGCAGCTGTCCGGCGTCCAGGGTGAGCGGGAACGCCTGCGGCGGGTCGCTCGCGTCGAAGGGGATGGCGTCCGTCGTCGGCGGGGGGAAGAGCCCACCGGCGCGCAGCAGGGCGTACGGATTGGCCAGCCGGGGCGTGTCGACGCTGGTGATCTCCGCCTTTCCGGCGTCGATCTTCGGCCGTGGGTAGAGGATCCGCTGGGTCTCGCTCGCGAACAACAGGGCGTAGTAGTCGTCCGGGTGGTCGTCGAAGAGGTGCGCGGGGTCGGCGAACCGGAAGCCGTTCGGGTTGGCTCCGGTGGCCGTCGCCTCGCCCCGGCGGATCAGTGGCACGCCCCGCTGGGCGTCCACCGGGGTGACGGTCTGGTCCGGTTCGACCCGCACCACGCTCCACTGGCCGGGCGCGGGGAGCGCGGGCGCGCCGTGGACGGCGACGGCGAACTGCCCGAAGGCCTGGTCGGCGCTGTCGGCGTGGACTCCGGTGACGCGCATCAGGTGCGGGGAGTCACCGATCCGGATGGTGCAGTCCACCGGCCCGCCGAGCGGTCCCTGCAGGGCGAACAACTGCTGGAGCTGGCCGGGCGTCAGCGCGCCGACGCCCCCGCTGGTGACCTGCTCGGCGAGCGGGATCCGCTGGACGAAGCCCAGGTGGCGGTGGGCCGGGACCCGGCCGTTCGCGCCCCCGGCCGTGAGACCGTCGATCTCGACGTCGGCGTCGAAGTAGACCGCCTGGAGCGTGGGACCGGGCGACCCGGCGGCACCGTCGAGGTCCACGTACAGGGAGGTGTCCCGGATCTCGCGGATGTCGAACAGGCCTCGTACGACGCCCGGGTGGAAGGTGATGCCGGGGGCCTTCGGGTGGTGGAAGAGCCCGGGTGTGCTGGCCAGCCAGCCGCTGTCGAAGCGGACCACGGCCGCGTTGCCATGGCGTTCGAGGGTGATGGTGCGCACCAGCGTCGCCTGGCAGGGCCAGAGGATGGTGGTGAACTGGACGCGTTCGAAGGCTGTTCGGCCGTGGAAGGCGTCGAAGGCGACCTGGGTGATCGTCACGGCGGACGTGGAGTCGTTCACCCAGCGGCTGAACACGTTGGCGCCGTAGCCGCCGAGTTCGATCCGGTTCAGTGGCACCTCGGTCCGGAAGAGCGGGTTGAAGTCGCTGGCGAGCAGGCCGAGGACGGAGGTGAGCGGTGACCCGGGGGTGAGGTTCTGCAGTTGCTTGGTGGCGCCGCCGAGCAGGGGGACCGGGGGTGCGGAAGGGTCGTCGGTGCCGGCGCTCACTCCGGCCCGCAGGCTCAGCTGGCGCGCCCCGGTCATCCGGTCGGCCGGATGGCCGCTCGGTGCGGCGAAATCGGGGCTCTGCAGGTCGAGTTCGGGCGGCTTGCGGTACCGGCGGTCGTGCGGATCGAGTTCGGCCAGGGCGATCAGGCCGAAGGGCAGGGTGAACAGCGCGCTCACGCCGGCCGCGTCCTGCCGGTAGCCGCGGACGACCTCCTCGGCCAGCGGGACCGGTGCGAGCGGGACGAGCGTGACGGAGTCGGCCAGGACCAGGGCGGGGAGGCCGTCGTCGCCGGAGTGCAGCGGCCCGTCGGCGTCGCCGGTCATGGGGCTGTACAGGTTGTGCACCGTCTCCCAGTGGAACTGGGGCAGCAGGAAGATCCGGGCGTTGCCGGCGGAGGTGTTGAGCATCAGGTCCTTGACCGTGACCGGGAGCCGGGCGGCGGCGCTCAGCGGGATGCTGACGCCCAGTTGGTCGGAGTTCGAGGAGAGGTCGAGCAGGGTCAGGCCGGTGGACTGGCCGAGCTCGTCGAAGACGGCGAGGAGCCAGTCCAGTGCCTGCTGTGCGGGCGCGGAGGGCTGGGCAGGATGCTCGGCGGGGTGGAAGCCGAACACCGGTCCCGGTGGTGGGAGCAGGTCGGACGGCAACGCGTCCTGGGTGCTGAGGCCGATCGTCAGGTCGGGGGTGGCCGGGTCGGGCCAGGCGACCTTGGCCTGCACCGTCACCGCTTCGGCAGGCGGTTCGCGATCGGTGAGGACGGTGAAGTTCGCGGTGTAGGGGTCGGGGAGCATGGGCAGGGCGTGGAGCAGCCCGAGGTCCAGCGTGAGTGTGCCGGAGTCCAGCCGGTCGGGTGCGGCGAGCGGTCCGGCGACGGTCAGGCGGGACGGCGCGGTGGTGGACAGCAGTACGTTCGCCAGTGACAGCGCCATCCGGCCTGCGGCCTGAGGTCCTGCGGGCGCCGCGTTGAGCTGGAGCTCGCTGCCGCCGGGCCGTTGGACCAGGACGCACAGCGCCTTCATCGGAGCGTCGATGCCTTCCCCGGCGGCACTGCGCGGTCGGTCCAGATGGGCACGGGCGGTGCCGGCCGTCATCAGCACGTCCGTGGCGGGCACACTCCCGTAGCGCAGGGGGAACTGCTGGGGGAAGCCGATCGCGACCGAGGAGCGGACGTCGGGCTCGGACTCCCGCCAGAGCCGGAACTCCTGGCGGGCCCGGCGGGCGGTGGCCCGTGGGCAGCCGAGGGACAGCGTCCGCCCGTCGGTCAGCACGTCGACGGGGCCGAGGACGGCCGGCCCCCCGTCCAGGCCCGGCCAGCTCGCGGTCAGACCGTCCTTCACGGAGAGCAGCAGCTTGCCGGTGCCGTCCGCCTCGCCGAGTCCGTCGAGGGTCGAACCGACCACCGGCAGTGCCCAGGCCGCGCGGGCGAGCGCCGCCGTGCCGGACGGTGTGAACAGATCGGCCCTGGTCCGGGCAATGGCGAGCCGGTCGGGCGTGGGGGTGAACGGGATCAGTAACCGGCTGGAGTCCTGGTCGTAGGCGGGCGGGCCCGGGGCCGGCCGCAGGGTGAAGGAGCTGCCGTAGACCGTGAGCGAGGCATTGGGGATGCTGACGGACCCGGCGGACGGCTCGAGCAGGAAGAGCGCGTTCACGGGGAAGCCCGCTGTGGTGTCCGCGGCCTCGGCGCCCGGTCCGGTGAGCGGTCCGGTGCCCGGTCCGGGCCCGGCCGGGGGATCGAGGATGACGTTCAGCCGCAGGTCCGCGCCGGCCGGCACCGTCAGCTGCCCGTCGACGAGCTGCGGCGCGGCGTCGACGTCGAGGGTGCCGCTCCTGACCCGCAGGCCCACCCAGCCGTCGCCCGGGGCCGAGCCGACGAGCTGGGTGACGGCGATCCAGACCGTGCCGCCCGGCAACTCGAAGTGCCCCGGGCCGGGCGTCCCCTGGCTCGCCGGCGGCAGCGCGAGGATCGGCGGGCCGGCCGGACCCCGGTGGACGGTCAGCCAGGAGTGCGACTGGAACAGGTCGAACCAGACCCGACGGTCGGCGCGGTCGAGGAACGGGCCGAAGGTACGCGCCACCTGCTGGGCCACCGCCCGGTCCGGCGCGGACGGGTCCACGCCCGCGGGGAGGCCTTCGCGGCGGATCAGGCGGGGTGCGGGACCGGGCGGCCGTGGCGCCGAGGCGTGCTGCGCGATCAGGTAGTCCAGTTCGGCGCGCAGGGCCTCGTCCACGGTCGGAGCGGTGCGGGAGGACGGAGACGGGCCGCCGGGCGCGCCAGCGAGCAGGGCGCGCCGCAGGTCCGTCAGCTCGGCGGGCGTGGTGTCCGGGCCGGGCCGCAGATCCCCGGTTTCCGCGATCAGCAGGCTGAGCAGGTCGCTGTCGGGCATGACGGTAGCCCCTCTACGCGCGCGGCAGTGCGTGTCGGCGGCCGTGGCGTCCGCGCGCAGCATCGTCCGGGGCCGGCCTTCGCGCGGGTCCGCACGTGGCGCCGGGCCTCCCGCGGCAGCTGCCCCTTCGGGGCCGTGCCGGCCCGGACCGTACGGTGGAGCCCGCGCACGCCCGAACGGCCGCCGGTTCAACGGCCGCCCGTCCGGCTGGAATCGTCGCGGCACAGGGCCGCAGTTCCAGCCTCCCGCGATGGCGCGCGGACCGCCAACGGACGCGCAGGCGGGCAGCCGCAGCGCCGACGGCAGCAGTCGGCCCTCCTCGGGCCTCCGGGAAGGAGGGGCCGTTCGTGTGCTCGCGGCCGGGGCCTCACCCTGGATGTGCCAAGAGGGCTGGGCCGTGGGGGCCAGCCCTTCCTGAGTGAGCGGCTACAGACCCGCCCGGTTCAGCAGCCACTCCATGTGCTCGCCCGGAAGGAACGGTGATGCGCCGGCGGCTTCCGCGACCTGCTCCGAGGAGTCAGCGAGGAGGCGGAGCAGGGATTGGAGCGGGAGGTTGCGGTGGGGCGCGACCGCGCGGCGGACGCGGTCTTCGGGGTCGGCGGCCAGCTTCTCGGCGAGTTCCGAGGGCAGATCCGGATCGCGGGGTGCGAAGGAGCGGAGTCGGGGCTCAGGGTCGGTGGCGAAGCGGCGCAAGGCTGCCGGCGGGAACGTCAGAACCTCCTTCTTGTCCCACCAGAACGTGAACTTGTCCCGCCGGGGCCGGTAGCGGCGCTCGATGCTCTCGGCGGTCGCGAGATCGACCAGGTGCGGGGCGGTGTGCGCCATGGTGAGGCGGACAATCTCCTCCTCGTCGTCGAGCAGTCGGGCCACCGCATTGGCGGGGAGGGCCTTGCCGGCGGCCGCGGAGGCTCGGAAGCTGACGTAGGGGGAGTCGATGTGCGGCAGCGGATCGGCCGTCACCCAGGGCAGCCGCAGGATCCGCAGTTCCGTGGGCGCGAACTCGTTCTGGAACCACTGCAGGACCGTTTCGTCGTCTGCGTCAGGGTCCGGATCAGCCGTCGAGCGCGACAGCTCGTGGACCGAGGCGTGGATCTGTGCCCGCACGTGCTCGGGCGTGTCCGGCCGGGCGAAGACCTTCACGCGGACGCTCAAGGCCGGATCGACCGCAAGGGCCTCGCGGGCCGGCGGCGGCAGGTCGGGATGCCGGGCGAGTTCAGCGCGAACCTCGCTGTCCGGATCTGCGGCGAGGCGCTGGAGGGTGTCCGCGTCGAGAACAGCGTGAATGACCGCGCCCGCCCGAGTCACCGGGTCCGCCAACAGCGCCGGCAGCAGGTCCGACGGCGGTGTCGGATGCGGCTGATGCGCGTAGTAGGTCGAACAGGCCGCAGCGCGGACCTTGGCCTCGGGATCGGTCAGCAGAATCCGGCGGACCGCCTCCGGTGCTTGTGGCCAGTGCTTCGCCAGCGCGGCACGGATCGCGGGGTCGGAGTCGGCGGCGAGGCGGACCCGGAGGTCGGGCGGTGTGTGGGGGCCCTGAGCCAGGTACTCACGGACCCGTGGATCGGGATCGTCGATGAGCTGTTCCAGCATCTTCCTCGGTGCGGTCGCGGCGTGGACAACGAGCGCTGCCCGCACCGCCCCGTCCCGATGCGCGGCCAGTCGGATACGGAACCGGTCCGGCAGCCGGTCGTTGAGCGCCAGGCTGTGCAGGAGCCAGTGGTCGTCGATCGCGAGGATCTCGGCGATCATGTCCTCGGTAAGGTCCGGACGCTTCGCCACCTTCCCCATGCCCCGCCGCCATGCGAACAGTCGCCGAACCATAGAAGCCGGCAGGGCGGAATTCATCGCCAACCCGTCCATCACCTCGTCGAGGTGAACCGGGGTCAGAGCGTCAGCATCCATGCGGCCAGCATGCCAGGCGGGCTTCCACGCGCCGCCGCCGGGCGACAACCACGGCGGCGCTTCGAGCGGTGCGCCGGCCACCGCGGTCAGCGCCCGGGGATCGCCACTGGGCCGAGCCGCTCTCCGCGCCAGCCCAGTGGCCCTGTGGTCAGCTGGAAATCCGAGCGGCCCCTCTGCGGCCCTCCATGCCTTCCCGGGGGGCACCGAGACTTCGCCGTCCATCAGTTCGGTCTCAAGGCCATCGAGCGCTCGACCGAGGTGGCCTGAGGATTCACCGCCAAGCTCGGCGCTCGGTCCTCTGTGGATGGTCTCGCTGGTCTTGATGGTGTGGCGGTACTTGTCGCGCAGGAAGTCGATCACCGCCCGGGCGTCGTTCATCGCGTCATAGTGGTGCACTGGCCGCCGGAGCACACCCTCTGTGGCAAGGGCGTTTCGTGGCCTCGCTCCCGTGTGAGGTGTCGGCACGCCCTTCTGCGAGCCCGCCGCCGAGACCCCCGGCCCGCCGTGCCCAGTCCGGCCCGGGCGGGCCGGGGAGCCTGGCTGCTCGCGGCCGAGCCCGCCGCACCACAAGGAAGTTGGTGCTGCCGCGTTGTCCGGGCCGGCCTCGGCGAGCGGGGGAGCGGCTACGGCCCCGGGGGCGGCGCGGGCGGTGCCGCTGCTCAGGCCGACGAAGTCGGTGCAAGGCGGGAGCGGCTGCGAACGGTGCAGGCACACGGCGTCGTCCGTTCAGGGGGACCAGGAGCCGCCCCGGTCCGTGTCCACAGGGCTCGGCGGTGTCGGTACCGGCACGGCCGCCCCGGCAAGGCGATCATGGCCCTGGCGTGGTCGACGGTCCCCGGCGCGGGGCGGCTGATCGCAGCACCGCCCGATAGCAGGTGGAGGAACGTGGGGCGCCGCCCCCCACGGCCCCCGCGTCACCTCGCCCGCGTCCTCCGTACCGGAAAGCACCCGTCCATGGCCGTCTCCCGGACACCGTCCTCCCACCGCCGGGCTGCGGCCGGGCCGGCTTCAGCCTTCTCGGACGCCGTATTCTCCTCATGAGCTGATCTGACCGAGCGCTGCAGTCGGCGAGTTGAGCGTCCAGCCGGCCGGCTCGCCGCGCTGCAACATCTCAGAGCATCCGCTCAGCTGTCGCCGCCCGTGCGCGTAGTGCCGCGGCCTCCTCGGGCTGCCCCTGGGCCGCCAGAATCCGGACTCGGTACTCCATCGCGTACCCGTCGCCCAGTTCCTCGGCGCGTAGGAACGCCTGCACGGCCCGTGCCAGGTCGCCGCGGTCCCGGAAGGCCACACCCAGGGCGGTGATCGGGAACGCCTCGTCCTGCGCGAGGATCACCGGCGCCCAGCGTTCAACACCGGCCGCATCGCCGCGGGCGAGCGCCTGCTTGACCAGGCCCAGCATGGCGTCCGGATCGCCGAGCGCCGCGGCCTTCTCCCAGATCACCTGCGCGCGGTTCGCGTCACCGCTGGCCTCGTGCTGCATCCCCAGATTGAAGCCGGCCACGTCGACGTTGATGCCCAGGTCGATCCGCGGGCCACCTCCGCGCAGGCGGAGGCGATCGGCCCGCCGACCTTGACGGTCGCCTGCCCCAACAGGTGGTTGCCTGGACGGAGCGCCGGAGGGGTGCCTGGACCGTGTGCTGGACGGTGTGACCGGGGGATGCACCGGAGGCAGCGGTCCCTGGGCGGCGGCCCGGTTCCCGTGTTTTCGCTGGTCGGAGCGGCTGGGCAAGCTGGTCGCGGCCAATGGCGCCTCGTCCCACGCGACAGCCGCGGGAAGCGGCCACGGTGCCACCGGCAACCCGGCCGCCACCACGCCGCGCTGACGTGGGTGCGGGTGTGGCTGCTCGGCCGGGGGCTCGGCTCGCAGTTCGGCACGGGAGCCGGTTCCGGGTTCGGTCCGCGGTTCGGTTCAGTGGTCGGCTCTCGGTGCCGCTTACCACCTGTTTGCGCTGCTCATCGGGGGTGACAGGCTGAACTCACCGCTTCGACTCACCTCCCTGGGCCCCTGTCTGCTGGTGGTTGTGCTGGTGGGGGCGTTGGCCGGTGTGGCGGGTCGCTGCGCTGTGCTTCTCCTTCTCGCGTCCGGCTGATGCCGGCCGCTCGCGGTGGGGGTGGGGCGCTGCGGCCCCGGAAGGTCACCAGGCCTGGCCGGGCCGTCGTCAGCCCAGCCGAGTTCGGCACGGTGGGCACAGGTGGGGTGCCGCCGCCCTGGCCGTGCCGGGTCGCTGTCCGGGTGCTGGCTCGTCGTCGCCCGCAACCTGATCTCCAGTGGCGCGGCCGTCAGCGGCGGCTCCCCGTCCGCGACCACCTGCACGGACGTCCGGTCCCCCTGCCTGACCACCCACCCGGCCCAGGGGGGCTGACCCCTTCGTGGTGGTGCGCGGGAAGTCGGCCCGGCCGACTTCCCGCGCACAAGTCCGGCCCTCCTCAGGCCGGGTAGACGATCGAGCCCAGCGGCGGGCAGGGGATCAGCATGGTGCCGATGCCCGGACGTTCGACGAAGGCCCGGGCTGCGGCGGCCTGTTCGCGTCGGGTGTCCAGATCGTCGGCGTGCCAGGCGTCGTGCCTGGCACGGGTGTGGTCCCACGAGTCGTCGATGAGGCTGAGACTGACGTTGCCGGCGCTGCGCTGGAGATCCGCCTTCACGGCGGCCTGTCGCAGTGCGGTCTGCGTGGCGGCGAGGTCGAGGCGGGTGATCAGCACGCCTGGCGTGTTCGGCTCGCGGGTCGGCATGGGGGCGTGCGGGAACAGTGTGACCCCGGTGTCGAGGCGGCCTATGTTGTCGACGGTCGCCTGCTGGGCGTCCCGCGCCATGATCTGCATCTCCCGGTGCAGCCAGAGGAACTCGTCGAGGTCGGCCGGGGTGACGCGCATCCGCTCGTACAGGGCCCGGAAGCGGGGATCGCGGTGCAGCGGGCGCACGAGGGGCATGTGGAACGCCACGCAGTCGTTGAACCCGTTCGCCACGGCGGCGTCGAAGTGGAGGAGGCCCCGGTCCACCTGTCCCTGTGCGACGGCCAGGCCCCCGAGGCCCGAGTGCCCCGATGCGACGAGCCACCTGCCGTCGGGGCCGAGCGCCGTGGCGCGCGCGACGACGTCGTGGAGGCCGGCGGCGGCATCGACGCCCCGTGGGGTAAGGCCATTGGTCATGACCGCCGCCAGAAGATCGTGCACGTGGGCGGTCAGTGAGGTGACGCTGTCGGCCATGGATCTCCTCGATGGGCGTGAGAGGGCGAGGTACTCAGGCCTGGGTCAGCCGGCTTTCTTCAAGACCGTCGAGGACGAACCCGTTGTCGAAGCGCACCCGGTAGGTCGTCCGAGCGCCGGCTCCGGCCTCGAACGCTCCCGGCCGGGCGACGTTCTGGCGGAGGTCATCGATCAGGCTCGCCGCGAACGCGTCGAACCGGTGGCCGCGGACTTGCTGATCGAAGCTCGCGAGGTGGTCCTGGCCGGCACGGCCGACCTCCGTGGTTGAACCCATGACCGTTCCCGCCAGCCCCTCGGCGAGGAACAGCGGCCCGGGAACGCCACCCCCGGTCGCGGTGTCACCCGTGGTGACCTGCGCATCCCCGGTCAGCCTGACCCTCGTGCCGGCCTCGTACGGCATGGGCGCCCCCCTCGTTCGATTTTTGGTTCGCAAGCGTAGTCGAGTTGCCTCGGGGAGAAACGGTGTTCGGCAGGACTCGGGAGCTTCGTGACCGGGCGGCACGCCAGCTGCACCCCGCCGGGCCGGTAGCACGGGTCGCGGGTCCGTGGTGCTGCCGAGCACAGGCCTTCGCGGGCCTTTGGCGGCTCCAGCCTCTGTTCCGACGGGCCTCGGCAACGGCCGGCCCGCCCTCGGCTACGACCTCACCAAACACAAGGAGCAGGATCAGCAGCGGCAGAGTTCGAGGACGATGTCGTCGAAGTGGGGGTACTCCTGGCCGGCCTGCTCGGTGATGGCCCGGGCCGGGCGGCGCCGTTGTGGGGCGAAGCGTTCGGCGACGGCGGTCCGTTCCGGGCTGGGGCGGGGGGTCCGGTCGGGGTCGTTGTCGACGGTGGCCTCGAAGGGGCCGGTGCCGGCGGCGAGTACCCACAGGAAGTCGGCGAGGTCGGCCGCGACGACGCCGGTCCCGCCCTCGGACCCGAGGACGACCACGGGCTGGTCGGTGAGAGGGCGGTCGGGGCGGGCGAGCCAGAACGCCGCGCACCCTCCGGTGCCGTCCTGCCCGAAGACCCGGAAGCCGTCGCCGGTCAGCTCGTCGTTGCCGCTCCAGAGGCGGAGCCAGTCGGTGGTGTCCTCGGCGGAGAGGAAGGCGTCGAAGGGCTCGAAGTCGATGCCCTCGCCGCCGCCGTAGTCGAACGGCACCGCCAGCGCGGCGGCCAGTGGGCAGGGGAAGCGTCGGTCATCGGCGGCTGTCACGCGCGCAGAACCTACCGGGTCCGTGTGTCGGTGGAGGGTTCTAGGGTCGATGGGTGACGACGACTTCCAGCCCGCACCCGGGTCTTCCCGTGCCGTTGCCCGACGTTCTGCCGGATCCGCGGGCGGTGCTGCGGGGTACGGACTGGCCGTCGCTGGGCACCGCGTACGGGACCGCGGAAGGGCTGCCCCGGGTACTGGCACCCCTCCTGGGCCCGGACCCGACCGTGGAGGAAACCCGGCGGGCTCTCAATGCCCTGGAGCCGGTGCAGCACCAGAACACGATCCACGAGGCGACCGCGCCGGTCGCGTTGTACGTCGCGGCGGTCCTGGGCCGCCGTGCCGAGCACCGTCGCGGGGCGGCGGACAGGGTGAGTGCTCCGCTGCTGGGCCTGCTGGCCGGTATCGCCTACGACAGCGACGATGCCTGCGTGGCGGCCCATCAGCGGTACTTCGAGGAGGACTTCCTGGAGGGCTACCCGCCCATGGCGGCCGTACGTGCCCTGAGGCCGCTGCTGTTCCAGGCCGTCGCGCCGTTCCTCGACGACCCCGACACCGCGGTCGCCGAGAACGCGCTGCGCGCCGCCCTGGCATTCGCGGAACACCCCGACCTGGCCGCGCACCGTGATGGCCTGGCCGACCGCGCCCGCCGCCTCCTGCTCCTCTGCGACACACGGTGGCGCCGCTGGCAGGCCCTCGACGCCCTGACCGCGTGGGGCCACGACACCACCGGCCTCGCCCGGCCCGGCGACGACGACCGCAACCCCTACGTCACCAGCTCTTCTTGGCCCCGCGGCGACGGGGACCCCGACAACCCGCCATTCTGACCATCAGGCCCCGGCGTGCAAGCCAACCGACCTCCACCGGTTTCCTGGCCTGCTCGCCGAGCACGGGCTGTTCGGGCCGGCGTGGTGGCGCGACGGCCGCCCTGGACGGCACGCCCTCACCGAGGCCCTGGACAACCCCGACGGCTCGACCCCGAGGTTGCGCGCGGATGTCCTCGGCGCGCTCGGCGTGCTGAAGGCCGCCGGCGCCTGCTGCGGCCCAAGGCGGCGTCGAACAAGGCAGTCCGGCAGGCACCGGGCGGCCTCACGCTGCACGGCCTGGCAGCCTCCGACGGCAGCACCGCCGCTCGGCGCAAGTCGTGGCGGCCACGCCGCGCTCGGTCACCGACCACTGCCCGCGCGGTAGGCCGCCACGGCGGCCGGCAGGACGGCTTCCACCCCGACCACGGGCGCCTGCTCGATCAACTTGTCCACTGTCAGCAGCACATCGCCTTCCCGGACGAACGCCCGCTCGATCACCCACGGCTGCGTGTCGTCCGCGGAGGTGACGGTGATCCGCAGCACCAGGCCGTCGTCCGCCGGCACGCCCGGATCCTTCGTCGAGACGGTGTTGTGCGTCGCGGGGCCGCCGAGAGGAAGCGCGTCGGAGTAGGAGGCACAGCGCTGCGCCGCGCCGCGGACGGCGGTCATGACGGCGGCCGCCTGGCCGGGCCCGTAGCGGTCGAGCGTCTCCTCGCCGTACCAGCCGTCGGCGAGGCTGTGGGGGTCGGTGGGCGGCCGCTCCAGGCTGACCCACGCCTCGTCCAGGACCTGTGTGTGGGTGGCCAGGAAGCTGTCCGTCACCAAGTCCGAGCACGGCATTGACATGATCGGGGCGCGAGGAGCGGGGGAGCGGGGAACGTCGGGCAGCAGCTTGAAGCCGGCCGGAAGCTGAGCGGACGTCAGCAGAGCGGCGGCCAGTCGCGGCGGCACAGGCCCTGCAGAGGCCGGGGCCCCACCCCCCGACTGCACGCCGGAACACCCAGCCAGCCCCAGCCCCACTGCGACCCCCGCAACCAGCGCGACAGCACGCACACGCACCGGACAACCCCCTCCGTAGCCCCAAGATCGCGCGCATCCTCTCACGCGCCGGCGTGGCCCCGAACCGTCGGCCCACGCGTTCCCGCACGGCAGAGGGCTGGGCCCGCTGGTGCTGCCCGCCCCGACCAAGCGAGAGCTGGTGGCCGCGCTGGCCTCCACTCCAGACGGAGGACCGCGTGCTGCACGCGAAGCTCTACCCGGCGAAGGGCCGTCGAGTGTGACCTGTTGGTTGCTGTGGTGGGGGTGTTTGGCTTCTTTCGCCGTGTTGTCTGGACCTTTGGTTGTGCCTGTCGGGGGTGTCGGGTGGGTGGTGTCGGGCGGCTGGTTTGGTGACTGTGTGTGGTGGTGGGTGGGGTCGGGGGGTCGGGTCGGCTCGCTCGGGGGTGGGCCCGGTGTTGTGGGCTGTTTTCGGGGGTGAATTCCGCCGGGTATTCCGCCTGGTTGTTTTGGTGGATTGGTTGCCGATGATGGGGTGAATTCGGGTCGGAATTGCGGTGGCTGGGGGTTGGTGTTCGGTTTTGTGTGGGTCGGGCTCCGCGTCGTCCGGGCCTGCTGCGCCCTGCTCGGCCGCCGCCGTCCCGGGTCTGCCGTCCCCGCCGGTGGCCGTGCCCGCCTCGCCGCGCCGCCGTCCCGGGTCTGCCGTCCCCGCCGGTGGCCGTGCCCGCCTCGCCGTGCCGCCGTCCCGGGCCTGCTGTGCCTGGCTGGTGCTGCGCCGCCGTCCGGGGCCGTGTGCGGGCCCTCGCTGTGCCGCTGTCCCGGGCTGCTGGGCACCGCCGTTCCGGCCGGACGGCTGGGTGGCCGTCAGGCCGCCCTGGAGGTCGCTCTGGTGGTGGTCTGGGAAACCATCCACGGCGCCGTTCTGGTGGTGGGTGGGGGCTGTCGCGCCTGCTGTCGCGTTGCCTGTCGCGATGGGGTGGTGTCGTGTGGTGTGACGTGGGCGGATACCCGGTTTCCCCTGTGTGGTGGGGCGCGACAGGTGGGCCCGGCGGGCTGGTGGTGGGTGCAACGCGGGGGTGCAACGCGGTGTTGCGCTGGGGTGCAACACGGGGCTGTGTTGCGGGTCTGACCAGGTGTTATGTGGCTGGGAGCGGGGCGGGTGGGCGTGTTGCGGTGCCGTGTTGCATTCCGCTGCCTGTTCCGCCGGCCTCGGCGGTTCCCGCTGCTCGCCCGCGCGGCCCGGCCCGGTGCCGCGCCCCGGCCCGCCGCTGCGCCCTCCTGGTCGTCGTCCTGGTCGGCCGCCAGGCCGTCCCGCTGCGCCCGGCTTGGCCCCGCCGTCCAGGCCCGTGCCCCTGGAGGGGGCCCTGGTGGCCCGGTCCTGGCCGTCCCGGCCGCCTCCGGGCGTGCCCTCCGCCGCGCTGCTGCCCAGGGCCGCCGTCCAGGCCCGGCCGTCCTGGTCCGGTGTTCGGTTCGGTGTCGCTGCTCCGGGAATTGCTGGGTTGACGCTTGGCGGGATTTTCTGGGCCGGTCTGGAAGGGCGGTCGCCGTGTCGGCGTGGAGGGCCGTAGGCCCCTTTCCAACGTCCCTGAATGTGATTTCTGCCCGCTGCGCCATGCGGGGCTTTCGGATTGCCCGTCTGGAAGAGGTCGGAAGGGAATTCGTATTCCGGCTCTGAGTGTCGCTGGAAAGGGCCGGGACGGGCGGTTGCCGCGAGGTTGTGTTTTCGCGTCCCACGCCCGATCGCGGACCGGTAGGATAGAGCTGTACGACGCTCCGGGAAGCACCGCCGAAAACGCTTCGGATGCCCGCCGGGGATTCTCGGTTGAGGGCCCGTCAGGGACCGCCGTCCGGGCCGCTCGTGAGGGCCCGCCACAGGGGCCGGGGAGGAGGGTGGCCCGGGGTTGGCACCCGAGGGCCGCAGGCCCCGCCCCGAGGGCGGCGGATGGGCTGACAGCCCAGGAACCGCAAGGCTGGACCGGCCACCGGCCGGGACCGGGGAGGGGCTCCTGGGGTGGGGTTGTGGCTGATACCCGAAGTCCGCGACACATCGTCAACGCCGAGGGCCGCAGGCCCCGGCCGGCACCCCGCCCGTTCGGAGGGATGGGCCGCTACCCGAATTCCGCGTCACATCGTCAACGCTCACCCCCGGGCGCAGCCCGGGAAACCCGGCCAGCAAACCGGCCCGTAGGGCCGTGAAAAACACTGGCCAATTGACCGGGAAAGCCGACTGATTGACGGGCCGTAGGCCCGGGACACAATGCCCCGGATTGGCGGAGCGCAGCGACGCCCGACGCCCGCCCCAACGGCGCGTGCCGCGCCCACGAATTCGCCATCGGCGAATTCCCCCAACTGGCGGCCGGGGCGCCGCTGACGCGGCGTCAGCCGCCCACCCACCGCCCGCCGAGGCGCAGCCGAGGCCACGCCACGCACGGTGACGCCGTAGGCGGCAC
>NZ_JBIWAQ010000031.1:0-75763 GCF_044760155.1 Kitasatospora sp. NPDC098652 | reverse complement strand
GGGGGCGGTGGAGGGGGTGGGTGCGGAGAGGGGCGTGACGGGTGATTTTCAGACCGCCAACGGCGCCTGGCCATGTGCCCACAGAGTCGGCGGTCCGAAAATCACCCAGCCCCCGGAGCGCCCACCCCCGGAACCGCCCCCGGACCAACCCACCCTCCCGAGAGCCCACCCCCCAACCAAAGCCCCGCGCAGCGGCCCCCGGCCCCCAGACGGCCCAGCCCAGTGGCCGCCCCGCCAGGCCCCTTGTGGACTGGTCCTCGAACACCGTCCAGGTCCGTGAACAGAGCGGGGATCGATATGCGTTGGAGAACCGCAGCCGTCGTGGCGGCCGCCACCGGAGCCGCTGCCGGGGCCGCCGTCCTGGTCGTCGGCCGTCGGGCTTCCGAGCGGATGGTCCGTCCGGGTGCGGGCCCAACCGCCGGCGGCCAGGGTTCGGGGCCGGTGCTGGTGCAGAGCCTGGCGGCGGGGCGGGTGACGTTCAGCCGGCGCCCGGAGAGCCTGCGGCCCGGCCGCTGGGCGGTGGAGTGGGCGGACGGCGGCCACGCGGTGGTGGAGGAGGTCCTGCACAGTGACGCGCAGGGCGTCACCCGGCGCCTGGTCCGGGCGGACCGGGGCACGCTGACGCCCGGTACCGAGGTCCGTTTCACTCCGCGCGTGTACCTGGGCGATCCGACCTCGGCGCTCGGTCTGGCCTTCACCGACACGGTGGCCGAGGGTGAGCTCGGCCCGCTGCCGGTCTGGCTGCTCGGCGGCAAGCGCGGCACCTGGGTGATCCTGGTCCACGGCCCGGAGGCGGACCGCGGGCAGACCCTCCCGGTGCTGCCGGCCCTGCACCGTCTGGGGCTGCCGGCGCTGGTGGTCACCTACCGCGGCGACGAGGGCGCCCCGGCCTCCCCGGACGGCTACAGCCACTTCGGCGAGACGGAGTGGCGGGACGTCGAGTCGGCGATGCGGTTGGCCCTGGACCACGGTGCGGGCCGGGTGGTCCTGTACGGCTGGTCGGTGGGCGCGACGACGGTGCTGCAGACGGCGGCGAGGTCGGCCTGGGCGCACGCGATCAGCGGGATCGTGCTGGACTCGCCGGTCCTGGACCTGCCTGCGGCCGCCCGCCGGGACGCCGCCCGGGCGGGTTTCACCGGGGTCTCCGCCGAGCTCGGCGCGCTGGCCGCGCAGGGCCGTACGGGCGTCGACCTGGCGGACTTCTCCCGCTTGGCGGAGGGCGCGGACCTGCGGGTCCCGACCCTGGTGCTGCACAGCCCGGACGACACGATCGCACCGATCGGCACGGTGGAGCGCCTGGCCGCGGCCCGCCACGACGTGGTCAACCTCCAGCGCTTCCCGGGCGCCGAGCACGCGGCCCTCTGGAACTCGGCGCCGGACCACTACACCGAGCTCCTCCGCCGCTGGCTGACCCCACTGCTCTGACCCCAGCTCCGCCCCGCCCTCAGGGGGCAAACCTTGCTCCCGAACCCCCCAGCAGATCCCTCCCCCTCCCCCTCCCCTCCCCTCACCCCCACCGCACCGGAAGTCGACCCCGCCGACTTCCGGTGCAGCACTGCCCCCCACCGGCACATGCCACCTGGCCGGATCACCCCCCTCCGCTTCCGCCGCACCCCGCCCCCTCCTCCCGCACAGAACCACCCCGGAGCCACCCCGGAACCACCCCGCCCGCGCGCCCGCAGAACCACCCACCGCCCCCACCCCCACACGCAGCGTGACCGCCCTACCGGCCAGGGTGACGCCCCACCACCCCCCTGGCATGACCCCGCCACACGTTTCCGGCCAGGCGGTTTGCCTCTGTTGCCCGATCTTGCGGAGGTGCCGCCCCCGGTCGAGCGGTCGTACGGGCAACCGGATGTGACAGAAGGCCGGTACAAGGGGAAGACTGCTCGACGTGACGTCTCGGAACCCGCGCGACCGTGATGCCCCGCTCCCGCCGACGATCGGTACCGGTGCGACGGTGACCCGTCTCCCCGGTACGGCCCAACGGCCCTCCGGCGGCAGGCCGGGCGGGGCCGCCGTACCCCGACGCCGTGGTCCCGCCCCGGCCCCCGGCCGGGGCCGGGTTCCGGTGCCGGAGGGCTTCCCCGCGCCGGCCGAGCTGGCCCCGCTGGCCCGTCGGATGCTGGTGGACGCCGTCCGGATCGCCCGCTGGGCCGGGGAGCTGGCGGAGGTCGACAAGCGCGGCGAGCTGCTCCCGGACGACGCCCGTGAGGCCGGCCGGGCGCTGGCCATGACGGTCGGCGCGGCGGCCAAGGCCTGGGGCCAGGCCCTGCTGGTGGGCCTGGTGGAGGCCCGGGACGGCGGAGCGGGCCCCGGCTGGCGCCTGCACGCCTGGGAGCACGACGACGAGGCCGTGGTGCGCGGCTGGTCCGGGCTGTTCGACGCCTGGACGCTGCTCGCCCCGGTGCCGCCCGCCGCGCTGCGCGGGGTGTTCGCCGTCCTGGCCGGCCAGGCCGTGGACCAGGCCCCGCAGTTGCTGTCCTTCCTGCACCTGGTGGACGGCCCGGTGGCCGAGAGCGAGCTGCTGGAGCTGCTGCGCCGCGGCCTGGACGAGCGCCGGGTCGGGGCCGGGCTGGGCAACCCGGGCCTGTCGCCGGTGCCGCACGCCGCCTCGGCGGTGTCCGCGGTCCGCGGCACCTGCCGGGCGCCGCAGATCGACACCCCGGCCGCGCCCTCCGACGTGGCCGCGGTGCTGGACTGGATGCTGGACGGCCTGACGGCGGTCGGCGCCGTGGTGCGCCGCGACGACGCCGCCGAGCTGTCCCCGCTGGGCCACTGGGCGGTGCGGGCGAAGCTGGAGGAGATCTGCACCGTCGCCCAGACCGCGGCCGGGCACATCGAGCAGAGCGCCTTCGAGCTGCTGAACGCCTGCGCGGACTACTCGCCGGGCCCGGCCCGGGCGGAGTTCCGCGCCTGGGTGGCGGCCCGCCCGGCGGATCGCGCGGTGGCCGAGCTGCTGGACGCGGCCCAGGGCGACGACGCGCTGGTGCGCGGCCTGGCCTTCGAGGCGCTGCGGGTGGCGGGCGGTCCGGCCGAGCAGGCGGTGCGGGCGGCGGTGGACGAGCCGGTGCTGCGCCCGTACGCGCTGCTCTGGCTGGCCGAGCGGTCCGACGAGGGGGTCGCCCCGGCGGACGTGCTGGGCGCCGAGGACGCGGCCTGGCTGTGGGTGGACACGGCGGCGGCGGTGCTGGACCACGGTGAGACGGAGCTGCTGGTGGGGCACGTCGAGGGCGCCTCGGCGGGTGACCCGGTGCGGCTGTTCGCCCGGGCCCGGCAGTCCGGGCACCCGCGGGCGGCCTCGGTGCTGACGGCGGTCTCCGGCGTGCACCCGGACCCGGGCGTGGCCCGGGCGGCCCGCCGCTCGGCGTTCAGCGTCCACACCGGCGGGGCGTGACCCTCCCAGCAAGGACCGAAGACCCCCCAGAAGCAACGCGAAGGGCCCGGAACCATCAGGTTCCGGGCCCTCCGTACGTCGCTACGTCACGCGGCGGTTCAGCCGAGCCGCGACTCCGCCCGCCGGGCGCGGACGTCACCGACCTTCTGCCCGACCTTGCGCCGGATGACCAGCAGCGGCGCCATCGCGGCGAGCGTGATCTGGGCGAAGGCGCCGATGTGCATCAGGGTGTCGCCACCGGGCAGCCCGGTCGCCCAGGCGGCCAGGCAGCCGATCGCCACGACGACCCAGCAGAGCGTGGCGGTGGCCAGCAGCCCCTGCGGCTTGGGGTACTCGATCCGGCTGACCATGAGGTACGCGGCGCCGAAGATGGCGAGCAGACCGGGCAGGAACGGCGGGTCGAGCAGCACGATGGCGATGACCGTCATCGCGCCCATCGGGCAGGGCATGCCCTGGAACACCCCGGGCCGCATCTTGACGGCCGAGAAGCGGGCCAGCCGCAGGACCACCGCGAGCAGCACGGTCAGCGCGATCAGCGCCGAGAGCTTGGTGTTGGAGCCCTGGGAGACCATGCCCCAGACGGCGACGAAGTAGGCCGGCGCGATGCCGAAGCTGATCAGGTCGGCCAGGTTGTCGAGTTCCGCTCCGAGGGCGGAGGAGCGGAGCTTCCGCGCCACCAGGCCGTCGAAGAGGTCGCACATCGAGCCGATCAGCAGCAGCGTCACCGCGGTGGCGGCGCTGTGCCGGTCCGGAGCGGCGTCCGGGTTGGTGATGTGCGGGACGAGGACCCCGGTGGTGATCGAGTAGATCGCCAGGAAGCCGCAGACGGCGTTCCCCAGGGTCAGGAAGTCGGCGGTGGACAGGTGCTGCGGGGAACGCGGGGCGCGCAGCTCACGGTCGCGCGCCCAGCGGCGACGGCGCAGGGCTGTCTCCTCGTCGTCCAGGCCGACGATTGTTTCAGGATCAGTCACGGTCAAGGCGCGTCACCCCGGCTGTGGTCTTCTGGCCGACCTCGACGCCGACCTCGACGCCGGCCGGCAGGTAGGTGTCGACCCGGGAGCCGAACCGGATCAGGCCGATCCGGTCGCCCTGCTCGACCTTGGTTCCGGCGGTCACGTACGGCACGATGCGACGGGCCACGGCCCCCGCGATCTGCACCATCTCGATGTCGCCGAGCTCGGTCTCGAAGTGCCAGACGACCCGCTCGTTCTGGTCGCTGTCCTTGTTGAAGGCCGGCACGAAGCCGCCCGCGACGTGCTCGACCGACGTCACCGTGCCCGGCAGGGGCGCCCGGTTGACGTGGACGTTGAGCGGGCTCATGAAGATCGCGACCCGGGTGCGGCCGTCCGGCCAGGCGTCGATGCTCTGGACCACGCCGTCGGCGGGGGAGATGACTCTGCCGGTGCCGATCTCACGCTCGGGGTCGCGGAAGAACCACAGCATGCCCGCGCCGAGCGCGCAGGCCGGTACCGCGGCCAGGGCCCACTTGCCGTTGCGCCGGGTGAGGGCGGTGGTCACGGCGGCCGTGGCGAGGGTGGGGACGAACCAGGGGGTGGCTCCGCGCGCGATGGTCACGCGGGGTCGCCGACCGGCCGTCGGGGCTGCGAGGGCATCGCGGTCCGTGACGGAGGTGTGAGGGGACGGGCTGATGGGCATCGAAGACCTTTGTCGCGGGGGATCATGGCCGCTGGACGGGGGCCACCGCGGGATCGGTAATAGAGGGACGGCTTGCTGTCCCGGTGGATGCTATCGGGAGCACACGGTGGGTGGGCAACCCGCCTGCTCGTTCATGTGTCCGGTGGGAGCGCGTGCGCGCGTCCCACCTCTACGACCGTAGCTCGCCCCGGTCCGGTTCCCAAGGGACCGGACACGGCTGGTGACTCTTGTCTCAGCAGGGGTGCGCTCGGAACCCGGTGGGGGACACGGGCCGCACCGGGTGGAAGAAGGTGTACGGAAGCGACCGCAGGGCGTGTCGCTGCAGCTGTACGCCCTGCGGCCGCTTTCCGGAGGCCGTGCCGGACCCAGGCGGACCAGGCCGGGCCGTGACGGGCACGGCGCTCTGCCGGGACGGGCCCGCACGCCCGTCGACCGGCGGTTTCGGAGCGGGCCGCCCGTCAATCCGGGCGGTCCCGCAATCACTCGGCGGTCCCCGCGCTCGGGCGGGGACCGGCCGTCACTCGGCGATCTTGTACTCCTCCAGGAGCCGGCGCCCGACGATCATCTTCTGGATCTCCGCAGTTCCTTCACCGATGAGCAGCATCGGGGCCTCGCGGTAGAGGCGCTCGATCTCGTACTCCTTGGAGAAGCCGTAGCCGCCGTGGATCCGGAAGGCGTCCTCGACGACCTCCTTGCAGTACTCGGAGGCCAGGTACTTGGCCATGCCGGCTTCCAGGTCGTTGCGCTCGCCGCTGTCCTTCTTGCGGGCGGCCATGACCATCATCTGGTGGGCGGCCTCGACCTTGGTGGCCATCTCGGCGAGCTTGAACTGGATCGCCTGGTGCTCGGCGATCTTCTTGCCGAAGGTGGAGCGCTGCTGGGCGTAGGAGATGCCGAGCTCGAAGGCGCGGCGGGCGACGCCGCAGCCGCGGGCGGCGACGTTGACGCGGCCGACCTCGACGCCGTCCATCATCTGGTAGAAGCCGCGGCCCGGGACGCCGCCGAGGATCCGGTCGGCCGGGATCCGCACGTCCTGGAGCACCAGCTCGGTGGTGTCGACGCCCTTGTAGCCCATCTTCTCGATCTTCCCGGGCACGGTGAGGCCGGGGACGGTCGGGTTCGGGCCGAAACCGGCCGTCTTCTCGATCAGGAAGGTGGTCATGTTCTTGTACGGGGAGCTGCCGCCCTCGTCGGTCTTGCAGAGGACCGCGACCAGGGTGGAGGTGCCGCCGTTGGTGAGCCACATCTTCTGGCCGTTGAGGACGTAGAACTCGCCGTCCTTGACGCCCTTGGTGGAGATGGCCGAAACGTCGGAGCCGAGTCCGGGCTCGGACATCGAGAAGGCGCCGCGGATTTCGCCGGCGGCCATCTTCGGCAGGAAGTAGTCCTTCTGCTCCTGGGTGCCGTGGGCGTTGATCATGTGCGCCACGATGAAGTGGGTGTTGACGATGCCGGAGACCGACATCCAGCCGCGGGCGATCTCCTCGACCACCAGGGCGTAGGTGAGCAGGGACTCGCCGAGGCCGCCGTACTCCTCGGGGATCGTGAGGCCGAACAGCCCGAGCTGCTTCATGCCCTCGACGATCGCGGTCGGGTACTCGTCCTTGTGCTCCAGCTCGGTCGCGACCGGAATGATCTCCTTGTCGACGAAATCCCGCACGGTGGCGAGGATGTCCCGCTGGATCTCGGTGAGGCCGTCGGTCTGTGCGAGGCGTCCCATCGTGCGGCTCCGGAATGTCTGAAAAAGGGCGGGGGGGGGATTTTCCGGGGGCCCTGCCGGCGTGGCTGCGGCAGCAGGGCCCCCGACCGGGTGGGGGTCGGCCGATGACGGCGGCCTACCCGTCCGGGGTCTTTAGGGAGGGGAGAGGCTAGGAAAGGGGCTCGGGGCGGCCGGGCTGCTCGCCGCCGCGCGCCTTGGTGTACGTCTCGGTCGGCACCATCACCTTGCGGCGGAAGATGCAGACGACCGTGCCGTCCTGCTTGTACCCCTTGGTCTCGACGTACACGATGCCCCGGTCGTCCTTGGACTTGGACGGCCACTTGTCGAGCACGGTCGTCTCGCCGTAGATGGTGTCGCCGTGGAAGGTCGGCGCGATGTGGCGCAGCGACTCGATCTCCAGGTTGGCGATCGCCTTGCCGGAGACGTCCGGGACGGACATGCCCAGCAGCAGCGAGTAGATGTAGTTGCCCACCACGACGTTCTTCCCGAAGTCCGTCGTCTTCTCCGCATAGTTGGTGTCCATGTGGAGGGGGTGGTGGTTCATGGTGAGCAGGCAGAAGAGGTGGTCGTCGTACTCGGTGACCGTCTTGCCGGGCCAGTGCTTGTAGACCGCGCCGACCTCGAACTCCTCGTAGGTGCGTCCGAACTGCATCTGGATCACGCCTGCGCCTTCTTGTTGTCGGATTCGGGCAGTTCGAACTTGGTGGTGCGCTGCATGCCGGCGGCCCGGCCCTTGCCGGCGATGACCAGGGCCATCTTGCGGCTGGCCTCGTCGATCATCTCGTCGCCGAGCATCGCGGAGCCCTTGGCGCCGCCGGCCTCGGAGGTGCAGTAGTCGTACGCGTCGAGGATCAGCTCGGCGTGGTCGTAGTCCTCCTGGGAGGGGGAGTAGACCTCGTTGGCGATGGCGACCTGGTCCGGGTGCAGCACCCACTTGCCGTCGAAGCCGAGGGCGGCGGAGCGGCCGGCGACCTCGCGGTAGCCGTCGGCGTTGCGGATCTGGAGGTACGGGCCGTCGATCGCCTGGAGGTCGTTGGCGCGGGCGGCCATCAGGATGCGCATCAGGATGTAGTGGTAGGCGTCGGCGTGGTAGCCGGGCGGCTGCTCGCCGACCACCAGGGACTTCATGTTGATGGAGGCCATGAAGTCGGCGGGGCCGAAGATGATGGTCTCCAGCCGGGGCGAGGCCTCGGCGATGGCGTCGACGTTGATCAGGCCCTTGGCGTTCTCGATCTGCGCCTCGATGCCGATCTTGCCGACCTCGAAGCCCATGGTCTTCTCGATCTGGGTGAGCAGCAGGTCGAGCGCCCTGACCTGCTCGGCGTCCTGGACCTTGGGCAGCATGATGCAGTCGAGGTTGGGGCCGGCGCCCTCGACGACGGTGATCACGTCGCGGTAGGTCCAGTGGGTGGTCCAGTCGTTGACGCGCACGACGCGGGTCTTGTTGCCCCAGTCGCCGTTGTTCAGCGCGTCGACGATGTTGTGGCGGGCGCTCTCTTTGACCAGCGGGGCACAGGCGTCCTCGAGGTCGAGGAAGACCTGGTCGGCCGGGAGGCCCTGGGCCTTCTCCAGGAAGCGCGGGTTGCTGCCCGGTACGGCGAGGCAGGAGCGGCGCGGGCGCAGGCGGTTGACAGTGGTCATGAGGGTGGTTCGGTTCCTTCCCAGTGGTCAGCTGGTCAGCTGGTCAGTTCGTGGCCGCGGTCGGTGCGGACGTCCACGGCTGGAGCCGGTTGGCCAGCCGGATCTCGTCCACGATCCGGCCGATGATGGTGGTGATGCCGAAGTCCTTCGGGGTGAACACGGCGGCGACGCCGGCGGCCTTGAGGGCCTCGCCGTCCGCTGCCGGGATGATGCCACCCACGATCACCGGGACATCCTCCACCCCGGCGCGGCGCAGCCGCTTGAGGACGTCGGGCACCAGCTCGGTGTGCGCGCCGGAGAGGATGGACAGGCCCACGCAGTGCACGTCCTCCGCCACGGCGGCGGAGACGATCTGCTCCGGGGTGAGCCGGATGCCCTGGTAGACCACCTCGAACCCGGCGTCGCGGGCCCGGACGGCGATCTGTTCGGCGCCGTTGGAGTGGCCGTCCAGGCCGGGCTTGCCGACCAGCAGGCGCAGCTTTCCGGCGCCCAGCTCCTCGGCGGTGGCGGCGACGGCGGCGCGGACCTGCTCCAGCTCCCCGCCCGGCTCGGCGGCGACCGCGACGGGCGCGCCGCCCACGCCGGTGGGGGCGCGGTACTCGCCGAACACCTCGCGCAGGGCGAAGGACCACTCGCCGGTGGTGACCCCGGCCCGGGCGCAGGCGAGGGTGGCCGGCATCAGGTTGGCCTCGGTGGCGGCGACGGTCTTGAGCTCGGCCAGCGCCTCCTGGGCGGCGGCCTCGTCGCGGGCGCCGCGCCAGGCCTCCAGGGCGGCGAGCACGGACTGCTCGGAGGCCGGGTCGACGACCATGATCGCGGTGTCGAGGTCGGCGGTGAGCGGGCTGGGCTCGGTGGTGTCGAAGCAGTTGACCCCGATGATCTTGTCCTCGCCGGACTCGATCCGGGCCCGGCGGGCGGCGTGCGAGGCGACCAGGTTGGACTTGAGGTAGCCGGACTCGACGGCCGGGATCACCCCGCCCATCTCCAGCACCTTGGCGATCTCCGCCTCGGCGCCGGCCAGCAGCGCCGCGGTCTTGGTCTCGATCACCTCGGAGCCGTTGAAGATGTCCCCGTACTCCAGCAGGTCCGACTCGTAGGCCAGCACCTGCTGGATCCGCAGCGACCACTGCTGGTCCCAGGGCCTGGGCAGCCCCAACGCCTCGTTCCAGGCCGGGAGTTGGACGGCGCGGGCGCGGGCGTCCTTGGACAGGGTGACGGCCAGCATCTCCAGCACGATCCGCTGGACGTTGTTCTCCGGCTGGGCCTCGGTCAGCCCGAGCGAGTTGACCTGGACGCCGTAGCGGAACCGGCGCTGCTTGGGGTCGGTGACCCCGTAGCGCTCCAGCGTGACCTTCTCCCAGAGCTGGGCGAAGGCGCGCATCTTGCACATCTCCTCGATGAAGCGCACGCCGGCGTTGACGAAGAAGGAGATCCGGGCGACCACGTCGCCCATCCGCTCGGCGGGCACCTGCCCGGAGTCGCGGACGGCGTCGAGCACCGAGATGGCGGTGCACATCGCGTACGCGATCTCCTGGACGGGCGTGGCCCCCGCCTCCTGGAGGTGGTAGCTGCAGATGTTGATCGGGTTCCACTTGGGGATGTTGCCGACCGTGTAGGCGATCATGTCGGTGATCAGGCGCACCGACGGGCCGGGCGGGAAGACGTGCGTCCCGCGCGACAGGTACTCCTTGACGATGTCGTTCTGGGTGGTGCCGGTGAGCTTGGCGATGTCGGCGCCCTGCTCCTCGGCGACCACCTGGTAGAGCGCCAGCAGCCACATCGCGGTGGCGTTGATCGTCATGGAGGTGTTGGTCTGTTCGAGCGGGATGCCGTCGAACAGGGTGCGCATGTCGCCGACGTGGCCGACCGGGACGCCGACCCGGCCCACCTCGCCGCGGGCGAGGATGTGGTCGGAGTCGTAGCCGGTCTGGGTCGGCAGGTCGAAGGCGACGGACAGGCCGGTCTGGCCCTTCGCCAGGTTCCGCCGGTAGAGCGCGTTGGAGTCGCTCGCGGTGGAGTGGCCGGCGTAGGTGCGCATCAGCCAGGGGCGGTCGCGCTTCTGGGGCTCGGTCATCGGAGGTTCCTCAGACGTTCCGGAAGCGGTTGATCGCGGGCAGGTGCTTCTCGCGCAGCTCGGCGTCGCGCACGCCCAGGCCCTCCTCGGGGGCCAGGCAGAGCACGCCGACCTTGCCCTGGTGCTTGTTGTGGTGGACGTCGAGGGCGGCCTGGCCGGTCTCCTCCAGCGAGTACACCTTGGAGAGGGTCGGGTGGATCTTGCCCTTGGCGACCAGGCGGTTGGCCTCGTAGGCCTCGCGGTAGTTGGCGAAGTGCGAGCCGACGATCCGCTTGAGCGACATCCACAGGTAGCGGTTGTCGTACTGGTGCATGTAGCCGGAGGTGGAGGCGCAGGTGACGATGGTGCCGCCCTTGCGGGTGACGTACACCGAGGCGCCGAAGGTCTCCCGGCCCGGGTGCTCGAAGACGATGTCGACGTCCTCGCCGCCGGTGAACTCGCGGATCTTGGAGCCCAGGCGCTTCCACTCGCGCGGGTCCTGGTTGTGCTCGTCCTTCCAGAACCGGTAGCCCTCGGCCGAGCGGTCGATGATCGCCTCGGCGCCCATGGCGCGGCAGATGTCGGCCTTGGACTCGCTGGAGACCACGCAGATCGGGGTGGCGCCGCCGGCCAGCGCGTACTGGGTAGCGTACGAGCCGAGGCCGCCGCTGGCGCCCCAGATCAGCACGTTGTCGCCCTGCTTCATGCCGGCGCCGTTCTGCGACACCAGCTGGCGGTAGGCGGTGGAGTTGACCAGGCCGGGGGAGGCGGCCTCCTCCCAGGAGAGGTGCTTCGGCTTGGGCAGCAGCTGGTTGGTCTTCACCAGGGCGAGCTGGGCCAGGCCGCCGAAGTTGGTCTCGAAGCCCCAGATGCGCTGCTCCGGGTCCATCATCGTGTCGTTGTGGCCGTCCGGGGACTCCAGCTCGACCGAGAGGCAGTGGGCGACGACCTCGTCGCCGGGCTTCCAGGCGTTGACCCCGGCGCCGGTGCGCAGCACCACGCCCGCGAGGTCGGAGCCGAGCACGTGGTACGGCAGGTCGTGGCGCTTGGTGAGCGGCGACAGCCGGCCGTAGCGCTCCAGGAAGCCGAAGGTGGAGACCGGCTCGAAGATCGAGCTCCACACGGTGTTGTAGTTCACCGAGCTGGCCATGACCGCGACCAGGGCCTCGCCGGGGCCGAGCTCCGGGAGGGCGACCTCGTCGAGGTGGAGGGACTTTCGGGGGTCCTTGTCGCGGCTGTCGAGGCCCGCGAACATCTGCTCCTCGTCCTTGTGGAGCGTGACCGCCCGGTAGGACTCGGGGAGCTTGATCGCCGCGAAGTCGGCCGACGTGGCGTCGGAGCTGAGGATCGCGTCGAGGATTTCCTGCATGGCTGCCTCCGAAGGCGTACCTGTGTGAGGGTCACAGGGCGTCTGGGGGAGCCGGGAGCGGACACCGGCTTCGTTGAGGTGGGTGGTTGGCGGTCAGGCGGTCGCCCGGTGCTGGTCCGGGCGGGTCCGCACTGCTGGTCTGGCTCTGTTCCCGGGGTGGGGGAACGCCGGACGACGGCGCGCCGAGGTGGGGAGCCGCGGCGCCGCGACTGGTGAGTAACAAGGTAGTGGCACCCTGTGCCACTCGTAAAGACACCGGGTGTCAGGAATTCCGACGCTCTGGAAGGGTGCGGGACGCGCGTGGTGCGGGTACGCCGAGGGCCCGCACCGATCCATCGGTACGGGCCCTCGCTACGCCTCTGACCTGCAGTAACAGCCGCCTCAGTGGTCCCGGGCGCCACTCAGCGCGGCCCGGATGCTGTCCACCACGACGTCCAGCGGAGCGTCCGTGCGGGCGACTGTGATGAGCACCTCACCTCCGGGGCTGGCACTCAGTGCGCTCTCCGCCACCCCGTCCTCGGGCATCCCACTGGCACCGGGTGCCACCAGCGAGCCCCGGCGTCTGGCACCCGGGGCGCTGGCCGCCCAGAAGGTCCGCCGGATCACCTCGAAGGAGTGGTCCAGCTGCGCCTCGACGTCGCCCCGGCCGCCGGCCCGCAGCCAGCGCCGCAGCACGTGGTTGTGCGCCGCGACCACCGCCGCCGCCGACACCTCGGCCAGCATCGAGTCGTCCTCGCCGCCGCGCTGCCAGCCCGACGGAATGGACTCCCCGGTGTCGAAACGGCCCAGCAGGTAGCGGGTGAACAGCCGCTCGTACCGGGCCACCACGGCGATCTCGCGCTCGCGCAGCGCCGGGACCTGACGGATCAGCTGGTACCGCGCGACCGACACCCCCGGGGTGGAGGCGTACATCCGCAGCACCTCCTTGATGCCGCGGCACACCACGTCCAGCGGGTGCTCCTCCGGCTCGGCGCTGGCCAGCAGGTCGGCCACCCGGACCAGGGTGTCGTCGTGGTCGGGGAAGATCGCCTCCTCCTTCGACCGGAAGTACCGGAAGAAGGTGCGCCGGGCGACCCCGGCGGCCGCGGCGATCTGGTCGACCGTGGTCTCCTCGTAGCCCTGCGAGGCGAACAGCTCCATCGCGGCCGCGGCCAGGTCCTGGCGCATCTGCTGGCGCTGCGCCGCCGCCCGGCGGCTGCCCGGCCCGGCCTCCGTCCCGGTGCCCCCGGACGGGCCGGCCGTCCGGTCGGCGCCGCGCGGTCCGGCGGTGTGCTGCGGGGTGGCTGACTGAACCCGATCCATGTCCGGAACGCTACACGGCCCGGGTGGCGGGGCCGCGGCCCTTCCCCGGCGCACCGGCGTGACCGGGCCGGTCACGGCCGGTCTGGGCCAGCGCGCGGACACCGCCCCCGGGGTCCAGGCGGGGCGGGCGGCCGCCCCGGAGCCGTACGGCGCGGTGCCGTTGCCGTAGGCCGCGCCGTTGCCCGGCGGGGCGGCGCCGGGGCCGTACGGGGTCGCCCCCGCGTCGGGCAGCCGGTCGCCGCCGGCCCGTGACGCGGTCACCGGCGTGCGTGGTCGCGGAAGCCGCGGCCGGTCTTGCGGCCCAGGCAGCCGGCCGCGACCAGGTGCTCCAGCAGCGGCGCCGCGGCCAGGCCCGGCTCGCGGAACTCCTGGTGCAGCACCTGCTCGATGGTCAGCGAGACGTCCAGGCCGACCACGTCCAGCAGCTCGAACGGGCCCATCGGGTAGCCGCAGCCCAGCTTCATCGCGGTGTCGATGTCGTCCACCGTCGCGTAGTGCTCCTGGAGCATCCGCACCGCGTCGTTCAGGTACGGGAACAGCAGGGCGTTGACGATGAAACCGGCCCGGTCGCCGCACTCCACCGGGTGCTTGCGCACCTTCGCGGTCAGCTCCAGCACCGTCGCCGTGACGTCCGGGGCGGTCAGCACGGTGGAGACCACCTCGACCAGCTTCATGGCCGGCGCCGGGTTGAAGAAGTGCATGCCGATCACGTCCTGCGGCCGCGAGGTGGCGGTCGCGCAGCTGATCACCGGCAGCGAGGAGGTGGTGGTGGCGAGCACCGCGCCCGGACGGACGATCTTGTCCAGGGTGGCGAACAGCTCCCGCTTGACCGCCAGGTCCTCGGCGACCGCCTCGACCACCAGGTCCACCTCGGCCAGTTCGGTGTACTGGCCGACCGGGGTGACCAGCGCCAGCGCGGCGTCCCGCTGCTCCGGGCTCAGCCGCCCCTTGGCGACCGAGCGCTCCAGCGACTTCGCCAGCTGCGCCTTGGCCCGCTCGGCCTTCTCCTGGCTGCGGGCGGCCAGCAGCACCGGGTGCCCGGCCTTGGCGAACACCTCGGCGATGCCGGTGGCCATCGTGCCCGAGCCGCAGACGCCGACGGTGCGCACCTCACGGCCCGCCACCTTCGGCCGCGCCGGGCCGGTCGCCGCGTCCACGGCCCTGGAGGAGCCCGGCGCCTCGTAGGTGTAGAAGCCGCGCCCGGACTTGCGGCCCAGCAGCCCGGCCGAGACCAGCTGGCCGAGGATCGGCGCGGGCGCGTGCAGCCGGTCCCGGGACTGCTCGTACATCGCCTCCAGCACGGTGCGGGCGGTGTCCACGCCGATCAGGTCGAGCAGCGCCAGCGGGCCCATCGGCAGGCCGCAGCCGAGCCGCATCGCGGCGTCGATGTCCTCCCGGGAGGCGTACTTGGACTCGTACATCGCGGCGGCCTGGTTCAGGTAGGCGAACAGCAGGCCGTTCACCACGAAGCCGGCCCGGTCGCCGGCCGCCACCGGCTCCTTGCCGAGGTCCCGGGCGAAGGCGGCGGCGTCCTCGGCGGTCTGCGGGGAGGTCAGCACGGTGCGGACCACCTCGACCAGCTTCATGGTGTGCACCGGGTTGAAGAAGTGCAGGCCCAGCACCCGCTCCGGGCGGGCGGTCGCGGCGGCGATCCGGGTCACCGACAGGGCGGTGGTACCGGTGGCCAGCACCGTGCCCTCCGGGCAGATCCGGTCCAGCTCGGCGAAGACCTCCCGCTTCAGCTCCAGCTGCTCGGGGACCTCCTCGATCACCAGGTCCGCCTCGGCGGCCGCGGCCAGCGCGTGCCCGACCGAGATCCGGGCCAGCAGCGCGGTGCGCTCCCCGGCGGTGATCCGCTCCCGGTCGACCGCGTGCGCGGTCGCCTCCTCGATCCGGGCCAGCGCCCGGGCGGCCGAGTCCTCGGAGGCCTCGATGCCGATCACCCGGCGGCCGCTCCTGGCGACCGCCACCGCGACGCCGGCACCCATCGTGCCGAGGCCGACGACGGCCACGGTGGGGAAGGGACGCTCCATCTGTCCTGACTCCTAGTCATGAAGGGCCCGCGCGCGCTCCGGCGGGCGGGCCGCCGCACCCGTCGACGAGGACGGGGGCGGCCGCCCGCCGGAGGAGGGTCCGCGCACGGGGGCTTGGGGAGATGACGGGGGTTCCGGCAGGCCCGGGCAGCGGCCGGTCCGCTCCGGCCGAACTGCGGGGTGTGCCGTGGTGCTCAGGCGCTCGAAGGTGAAGGAAGCGGCGCTGATACGAGGAGAGACCCGGCCCGCCGCGGTTCGCGGCACCGGCCGGTGAAAGCGCACCGCACGGGCGCCGCAGACACGGCGACCGCGACCTCCCGTCGGTGCGGCTCCCGAAGCCCGACGGTGGTGCGTCCGGCCACTGTAGCGAAGCTACTCACGAGTAGGAAGAGGGCGTCGGCGGAAAACCGCCCGGACCGCGGACGAACCGGCGGACTCCTTCGCCGAGCGGGGTGGGGGCCGGCCCGGAGCAGTGGCGGATCGGACCCGAACGACCCTTCCTCGAACGGGTGAACAGACGGACGGGCGTCCGCCCGTTCCACTCGATAGGGGAGTTACCGGCCCCCGCTCCGCGGGGCAGCATGGCGGCATGAGCACCGTCACCACCGCCCAGGCCGCCGACCCCGTCGGGCCGCTCGGCCCCGGCGCCCTCGCGGCCGCCGTCGCGCTGCCCCCGCGGGCCGAACGCGCCGAGCAGGCCGAGCGCGCCGTCGACCGGCTGCGCACCGCCGCCGTCGAGGCGGTCGCCGTGACGTGGGTGGACAACGCGGGCATCGCCCGGGTCAAGGGCGTGCCGCTCGACGGCCTGGCGCACGCGGCCCAGTGGGGCGTCGGCGCGGCGCCCTGCTTCGACGTGTTCCTCGCCGACGACACCATCACCACCAGCCCGCTGATCGGCGGCCCCACCGGCGACTTGAGGCTCTACCCCGACCTCGACCGGATCGTCCCGCTGGCCGCCCAGCCCGGCTGGGCCTGGGCCCCCGCGGACCGCCACACCCAGGCCGGCACCCCGCACCCCGGCTGCCAGCGCCTGTTCGCCCGCCGGGCGGAGGCCGCGGCCGCCACCCGCGGGCTGAGCCTCAGGGCGGGCATCGAGGTCGAGTGGGTGGTCGCCCTGGCGGGGGCTCCGCAGGAGCCGCCGCAGTACCCCACCCACGGCCCCGCGTACGGCATGCACCGGCTCACCGACCTCTCCGACTACCTCCGGGACGTCCTGCGCGCCCTCCGCGCCCAGGGGCTGGGCGTGCTGCAGATCCACCCCGAGTACTCCCCGGGCCAGTTCGAGGTCTCGGTCGCCCCCGAGGGCCCGGTCGGCGCCGCCGACACCTCCGTCCTGGTCCGGCACACCGTCCGAGCCGTCTCCGCCCGGCACGGCCTGCGGGCGTCCTTCGCCCCCGTGGTCGAGCCCGACGGGGTCGGCAACGGCGGCCACCTCCACCTCAGCCTCTGGCGGGACGGCCGCAACCTCGGGCACGGCGGCTCCGGCCCGCACGGCCTGACGGCCGAGGCCGAGGGCTTCCTCGCCGGGGTGCTCCAGGCGCTGCCCGAACTCCTGGTGCTGGGCTGCTCCAGCCCCGCCGGGTACCTGCGGCTGGTGCCCCAGCACTGGGCCGGGGCGTACCAGTGCTGGGGCCTGGAGAACCGGGAGGCCGCGCTGCGCCTGGTCACCGGCTCCACCGGGGAGCGTGCCGACGCCGCGAACGCCGAGGTCAAGTGTTTCGACGGGAGCGCCAACCCGTACCTCGCGGTCGGTGGCGTGATCGCCGCCGGCCTCGCCGGCCTGGACCAACGCCTGGCCCTGCCACCGGAGTTCACCGGGGATCCGGCCGCCGCCGAGCCGGGCACGGTGCCCCGGCTGCCGCAGGGCCCGGCCGAGGCGCTCGCCGCGTACGAGCGCTCGGCGGTGCTGCGCGAGGCGCTCGGTGAACCGCTGCACCAGGCGGTGGCGGCGGTGCGCCGGGCCGAGGCCGAGCAGTACGCGGCCGTCGGCGCACCGGAGTTGATCGCGGCGACGCGCTGGCGGTACTGAGAAGTGGCCCGGCTGGAGGTCGGGGCACTGGTCGACCACCACTGCCACAGCGTGGTGGCGGCCGAGCTGGCCGACGACGCCCTGGCCGGACTGCTCACCGAGTCCGACCGCCCGCCCGCGCCCGGCTGCTCGCCCTTCGACAGCGCGATCGGCCTCGCCGTCCGGCGGTGGTGCCCGCCCGTACTCGGCCTGCCCGCGCACGCCCCGGCCGCGGACTACCTGGCCCGGCGGCGCGAGCTGGGCGCGGCCGAGGCCACCCGCCGGCTGCTCGCGGCCGCCGGGCTGGACACCTGCCTGGTGGACACCGGGCTGACCGCCGCCGCGGGCCGTGACCTGCTGCCGCTGCCCGAACTCGCCCGGGCCACCGGGGCGGTGGTGCGCGAGGTGGTCCGGCTGGAGCCGGTGGCCGAGCGGGTGCCGGGCGGCGCGGCGGACTGGCCGCGGGCCGTCGGCGAGGCCCTGGCGGAGGCCGCCGCCGGAGCCGTCGCGGTCAAGTCGGTGGTCGCCTACCGGCACGGCCTGGCCGTCCCCGCCGAACGGCCCGCCCGCCGGGCCGTGGTGGCCGCCGCCGGGGCCCGGCTGCGCGCCGGGGGCGGGCGGCTGACCGATCCGGTGCTGCTGCACCACCTGCTCTGGACGGCCGTGGACGTCTGCGCCGAGCTGCGCCTGCCCCTCCAACTCCACACCGGCTTCGGCGACCCCGACCTCACCCTGCACCACGCCGACCCGTCCCTGCTGACCGACTTCGTCCGCGCCGCCGAGCCCAGCGGCGTCCCGCTGGTGCTGCTGCACGGCTATCCCTACCATCGGCAGGCCGGCTGGCTGGCCCAGGCCTTTCCGACGGTGTACGCCGATCTGGGGCTGACGGCCTCCTACACCGGGCCGCGGGTGGCGGCGGTGCTCGGCGAGATGTCGGAACTGGTGCCGTTCGGAAAACTGCTGTTCTCCACCGACGCCTACGGACTTCCCGAACTGTTCTTGGTGGGCGCCGCACAGTTCCGGCACGGACTGGGCATGCTGCTCGCCGACTGGCAGGCGGACGGCGCCTGTTCGGCCGCGGACGCGCAGCGGGTGGCCCGACTGGTCGCGGCCGACAACGCGCGCCGCCTGTACGCGCTGGGCTGAGCGCCCGGGTGTATTTCCGCGCACATGCCAAATCGGCCCAGTCGTCGACGAACCATCACTTTTTAACAATCTTCAACCCTGTTCCGCCTGTTGACCGGTGGAGCGCGAACCTCCGTTGTTGGGCTAGATGTGACGATTAGATGACTACCTCTTGCGCTTATCAGCGAATATTCATTAACGTCCCGGTCATCCCAGCGCACCTGCCACACCGCAGCTGCCGGATGACGACTCGGGAGGGCCAACCCCAATGAGAGTTCCTCGGATCAGCCGGACCCGTTACGCGGCAGTGGGCCTGGTGCTCGCGACCGCCGGAGCCCTGGCGCTCCCGGCCGGCACCGCCGTCGCGGCGCCCACCGACGACTCGACGACCGGTCCGCTGCTCAGCTACGTCGTCAACACCAAGGCCAACCACGGCCAGGTGCAGAAGGTGGAGAAGGCCGTCACGGCCCTCGGCGGCACCGTGGTCCAGTCGTACGAGCAGGTCGGCGTCATCGTCGCCCGCTCCAACGACACCAAGTTCGCGGAGAAGCTGCGCCTGGCCAAGGGCGTCGACTCGGTCGGCGCCAGCCGCACCAAGGGCATCCTCGCCGCCGACCAGACCAAGGCCGAGGTCGCCGCCGAGCCGACCGGTGCCGCCGCCGCCGCGGACGGCCAGGAGCCGTACGAGCCCAACCAGTGGGACATGCGCCAGATCGGCGTCGACAAGGCGCACAAGATCTCGCTGGGCAGCCGCAACGTCACCGTCGGCGTGCTGGACTCCGGCATCGACGCCACCCACGAGGACCTGGCCGCCAACGTGGACGCCTCGCAGTCGGTCTCCTGCATCGACGGCAGGACGAACACCGACTGGAAGGCCTGGCAGCCGACCACCAGCGACCACGGCACCCACGTCGCCGGCACGATCGCCGCCGCCAAGAACGGCAAGGGCGTCGTCGGCATCGCCCCGAACGTCAAGCTGGCCGCGGTCAAGGTCGTCGACGACGGTGGCTTCATCTACCCGGAGAACGCGGTCTGCGGCTTCGTCTGGGCCGGCGAGCACGGCTTCAAGGTGACGAACAACAGCTACTACGTCGACCCGTGGATGTTCAACTGCCCGAACGACAAGGACCAGGCCGCGATCTCGGACGCCGTCCGCAAGGCCGTCGCCTTCTCGCAGCGCAAGGGTGTCCTGAACGTCGCCGCCGCCGGTAACGAGAACATCGACCTGGCGCACAAGACCACCGACGTCTCCAGCCCGGACGACACCAAGCCCGGCACCCGCCCGGTCACCAACGACTGCCTGTCGCTGCCGACCGAGCTGCCCGGCGTGATCGCGGTCTCCGCGGTCGGCGTCAACGGCGACAAGTCGTACTACTCCAGCTACGGCAAGGGCGTCGTCACCGTCGCCGCGCCGGGTGGTGACGCCCGCTACCAGATCCCGAACACCCCGGACAAGAACGGTCGCATCCTGTCGACCATCCCGGGCAACAAGTACGGGTACATGCAGGGCACCTCGATGGCCACCCCGCACGTCACCGGCGTGGTCGCGCTGCTCGCCAGCACCTTCCCGTGGGCCAGCCCGGACGAGCTCACCGAGCTGCTGACCAACCAGGCCGAGTCCCACGCCTGCCCGACCGGGGTCTACAACCCGGGCAACACCGGCCAGTGGAAGGCCACCTGCGAGGGCGGCGTGGACGACAACGGCTTCTACGGCGCGGGCATCATCAACGCCGAGAAGGCGGTCCAGTGGTGGCGCTGACGCGCTGACCACCGAGCGCTGAACACCGAACGCTGAGCTGGGGAGCGGGGCCACGGGCCCCGCTCCCCAGCGGCGTTCCAGCCCCGGGCCGCGACCGGGCCGCGGCGGGCCAGGCGGTCCGTCCGAGCTACTCCCCGGCCTCGACGTGGTGCTCCCAGACCGTCTCCACCGAGGGCTTGCCGTGCAGGTCCGGCACCTCCTGCAGCCAGGCCGGCCGGCCGGCCCGGGTGCGGGCCGCGCGGCGCAGCTCCGCCTCGCGCAGCTGCGCGGGCGTGGCGAAGCCCTCCGGCAGCCACTCCGCGGAGAGCACCGCCCGGGCGGCCAGGTGGGTGACGTACGCGTGCCGGACGGCGTCCACCGAGTCGAAGCCGGGCTCGCCGGCCAGCCACTCGTCCGGGACCAGCGCCACCACCTGCTCCAGCAGTTCGACGGTGACCAGCGGCCCGAGGTCCTCGTCGGCCAGCCGGACGTCCGGGGCGCAGGCGCCCAGCGCGTGGGCGCTGAGGTCGTACCGCTTGCCGACGGACGCCTCGGCGTTGGCCCAGCGGTGGTGGAAGATCAGCGCGGCGCCGTTGTCGATCAGCCAGAGCCGCCGGTGCCAGACCACCAGGTTGGGGTTGTGCACGGTGCGGTCGACGTTGCCGGTGAGCGCGTCCAGCCAGACCACCCGCCCCGCCTCGGCGGAGTCCACCGGGATCATCCCGGGCCGGTAGTCGGCGGCTCCGGGCAGCAGGTCCATCCCGAGGTTGAGCCCGGCGCTGGCCTTGAGCATGTCCTGGATCTCGGTGTCCGGTTCGTCGGCGGCCACCGCCGGATCGAAGTCCACCAGCCGCAGTTCCGGCACCCGCAGTCCGAGCCGCCGGGCCAGCTCACCGACGATCACCTCGGCCACCAGCGCCTTGCGGCCCTGGGCGGCACCGGTGAACTTGACCACGTACGTTCCCAGGTCGTCGGTCTCCACGACGCCCGGCACCGAGCCTCCGGCCCGTAGGGGGTCCACGTAGCGCAGCGCAGTCACCAGATCGAGCACACCCGCCACCCTATCCCGCCGCGCCACGTGATTGGCTTGCCGCTGAGACCGGTACGCAGAGCGGTACCCACCACACGAGGAGAGCAAGGCATGGGACAGGTCCAGGCCACCACCGAGCGGGTCTACGACGCCGCGCCCGAGCGGGTGTACGAGGCGCTGGCCGACTACCAGGTGACCCGCCCGAAGCTGCTGCCCGCGCAGTACAGCGAGTACGAGGTCCGGGTCGGCGGGACCGGCGCCGGCACCCAGGTGCACTGGAAGCTCCAGGCCACCGAGAAGCGGGTGCGCGACTGCCTGTTCACCGTCTCGGCGCCGCAGCCGGACCAGCTGGTGGAGAAGGACGCCAACTCCAGCATGGTGATCACCTGGACCGTCGCGGCCGCCGGCGAGGGCCGCACCAAGGTCACCGTCACCGCCACCTGGCAGGGTGCCACCGGCATCGGCGGCTTCTTCGAGCGCACCTTCGCCCCCAAGGGCCTGAACCGGATCCACGACCAGGTGCTGGCCAACCTGGCCGCCGAGGTGCGCTGACCCCGGGATCCCGCCCGATCCGGGGGAATCGCCCGGAGTTTCGAGCGGTTCGTCCGCCCGTACGATCCGCAAGCCGTACGGGTGGACGGCCCACCACCTGCGGGTGACGCGGGCCGCTCCGCGCGGGGGAGCCACCCTAGGCTCGCCGCCGTGCATATGACGATCCTTCACATTTCGCAGCCAGTGGACGGCGGAGTCGCCCGCGTCGTCGTCGATCTGGTCCGGGGGCAGCGCGAGGCCGGGCACCGGGTGCTGGTCGCCTGCCCGCGCGGCGGGCGGCTGGCCGAGGAGGCCGCCGCGGTCGGCGCGCTGGTCCAGGACTGGCCCGCGGACCGCTCGCCCGGCCCGGCCACCGCCGCCGAGGCCTGGCGGTTGCGCCGGATCGTCCGGGCCGCCGGACCGGACGTGGTCCACCTGCACAGCGCCAAGGCCGGGCTGGCCGGCCGGCTGGCCGTGCGCGGCGCGGTGCCGACCGTCTTCCAGCCGCACGCCTGGTCCTTCGCCGCCGTGGACGGCGCGATGGCCGCCGCGACCCTGCGCTGGGAGCGCTTCGCGAGCCGTTGGGCGCACCGGCTGCTGTGCGTCAGCGTCCAGGAGCGGGCCGACGGCGTGGCCGCGGGGGTGCACGCCGACTGGGCGGTGGTGCCCAACGGCGTGGACGTCCGCCACTACGCGCCCGCCGACCGCCGGGCCGCCCGGATCGCGCTCGGGCTGGACCTGGACGCCCCGCTCGCGGTCTGCGTCGGGCGGCTGTGCCGGCAGAAGGGCCAGGACGTCCTGCTGGCCGCCTGGCCGGAGGTGCTGCGCCGGGTGCCGCAGGCCCGACTGGCGCTGGTCGGCGGCGGGCCGGAGGAGCAGCGGCTGGCGGAGGCGGTCCGGGAGTCGGCCGAGCCGTGCCGGGTCCGGCTGGTCGGGGACGTGCCGGATCCGCGCCCGTGGCTGGCGGCGGCCGACCTGGTGGTGCTGCCCTCGCGCTGGGAGGGGATGGCGCTGGCGCCGCTGGAGGCGATGGCGGCGGCCAGGCCGGTGCTGCTGACGGATGTGCCGGGGGCCCGGGAGTGCCTGCCGCCGGCGGAGCGCGCGCAGTCGGTGCTGCCGCCCGAGGACCCGGACGCGCTCGCCACCCGGATGGCCGAAGCGCTGTCCGACCCGATCGAGTGCGAGCGACGCGGTGCCCGACTGCGCGAGCACGTCGCGGCCCGCCATGACGTCCGCACGGTGGTCGAACAGGTGGACGTTCTGTACCGCCATCTGCTGGGGGCCGGACCGGCGGCCGGACGGCGCAGGACCCGTGTCCCAGAGCGGATCTGATCGTTTCACATGCCGTGAATCCCCGCCGTTTCCGGCGCCGGAGCATTCGCACCCTCAACCGGAAATGGACGAGGCGTTTAATCCGAAATAACTATTAATGGGCGGCTGGAATGAAACGGCAAGTCAACTTCCGGCGCACATGGCTACGTTCGGTATTGTCGGATTTTGCCTGCTTCGTTTCGATTTCACCCCGGGAGGTCCTGTCCGGGTCCTTCGCAGCCGCGTCCGTGGTGACCAGTCCTTCCGCGAACGGCCCCCTCGCCGGAGAACCGAAAACCGCCAGCGATAGCAGGTGCTGTCAGGACCGCGCCCACCGGGCCGGGACGGCCGCCCCGCGCCCATCGGTGCCGGGGCACCGCCACCCCGGGTACACAGCAGGGGAGTTCGTGCGCTGATGACCATTGACCACGACAGTGCGCCGCGATCCGGCGGGCCCCTGGCCGGACCGCGGTGGCCCGGCACCGGGCTGCTCGACCGGCCGACCGGTGCGGCGTACACCCGGGCGGTGCCGTCGCCCCGCCGGCACCGCCGGGCCGGCCGCTCCCGGCTCGCCCTGCCGCTCGCACTGGTCCAGGTCGACGTGATCGCGCTCTGCTCGGGCACCGGCATCGCCAACCGGGCGATCGACCCGACCGCCCCGCTCGCCCCGCTGCTCGGCGTCGCCGCCGTCCTGCCCCTGCTCCTGCTGCTCAACCTGGCCGGCGGCCTCTACCGCACCCGGCTCACCCTGTCGGTCCTGGACGAACTCCCCGCCCTGACCGTCCGCGCCGTGGTCGCCACCGCCTTCGCCGTCACCCTGGCCGGCTGCCTGGAAGGGCGCTGGCCCGACTGCGGCCCGGCCACCCCGGCCCGGCTCACCGTCCTGCTCGGCGCCCAGCTGCTGATCGCGGCCCTCGGCCGCGCCGTCCTCTACCACCTGGTCCGGCGGATCCGCTGCGGCCGCCCGGCCCCCGTCCTGGTGCTCGGCGCCGGCCGGCTCGGCCGCAAGGTCGCCGCCGCGCTGCGCGAGCACGGTGAGTACGGCATGCGCCCGGTCGGCTTCCTGGACGCCGACCCGCCGCTGCTGGCCGACGACACCGAGCTGCCCGTGCTCGGCGGCCGCGAGGTGCTGGAGCGCGAGGTCCGGCGGCACCGGATCCACCACGTGATCGCCACCGCCGGCGCCGCCGACGAGGCCGAGACCGCCGCCGCCCTGCGCGACGCCGTCCGGCTCGGCTGCCAGGTCTGGCTGGTGCCCGCGCTGCGCGAGCACGGCTCGCTGCCCACCGCCCCGATCGCCGGTGGCGACCACCTGTGGGGCTTCCCCTGCCTGCGCCTCGGCGGCCCGGCCATGCGCCGCCCCGGCTGGGCCGCCAAGCGCGCCCTGGACGTCACCGTCGCCGGGCTCGGCCTGCTGCTGCTCGCCCCCGTCCTGGCCCTGTGCGCCCTCGCCGTCCGCTTCGACACCGGCCCCGGCGTGCTCTTCCGCCAGCAGCGCACCGGCCTGGACGGCCGGGTCTTCACCGTCCTCAAGTTCCGCACCCTGCGCCCCAGCAACGAGCACGAGTCGGCGACCCGCTGGAACATCTCCCAGGACCACCGGATGGGCGCCGTCGGCCGTCTGCTGCGCAAGAGCTCGCTGGACGAGCTGCCGCAGCTCTGGAACATCCTGCGCGGCGACATGAGCCTGGTCGGCCCGCGCCCCGAACGCCCGTACTTCGTCATGCGGTTCAGCCAGGCCTACCCCGAGTACGCCGACCGGCACCGCGTCCCGGTCGGCCTCACCGGCCTCGCCCAGGTCAACGGCCTGCGCGGGGACACCTCGATCGAGGAGCGGGCCCGCTTCGACAACCGCTACATCGAGAGCTGGAGCCTCTGGCAGGACGTCAAGATCCTGTGCCGCACCGCGGCCCTGATGCTCCACCCGGACGGGAGCTGACCCCGCGTGGCCCTGATCGTCGCGTCCCTTCCCCGGCCCGCGTTACGGCGGGCCCTGCCGGCCCTCGCGGACCGGTCCAGCCTGCTCGCCGCGGCCACCGTCCTGCTGGTGTGCGTGCCTGCCCGGGAGAAGGACGTCACGGCGGCCGTCCACGTCACCGCCGCCGACGTCGCCTCGCTCGCCCTGGTCGCCCTCACCGCGCTCAACCTGCTGCGCGGGCGCCTGCCCGCGATCAGCCGCACCGGCTGCGCGCTGTTCGGCGGCATCGTGGTCGCCGCCGCCGTCGCCACCCTCGGCTCGATCGACCCGGCCACCAGCCTCACCGGCTTCGTCCGGCTCACCCAGGTGTTCGTCCTGGTGCCGGCCGCCGTGCTCTGCTCGCTGCGCGACCGCACCGACCAGCGGCTCGTCCTCGGCTCCTTCGTGCTGGCCGCGCTGATCCAGGGCGTGGTCGGGGTGAACCAGTACCTCACCCGCACCGGCGCCTCCTACGCCGGGCAGCCGATCCGGGCCGTCGGCACCTTCGGCGCGCTCGACATCATGGCGATGTCCACCGTGGTCAGCTTCGGGCTGCTCGCCGCCCTCGCCCTGGCCCTCGGCGAGCGTGCGGGCGGCGACGCACGGCTGCGCCGGGCGATGTTCGCCGCCGCCGCCTTCCTCGCCTTCCCGCTCGCCGTCTCGTTCAGCCGCGGCAGCTGGATCGCCACCGGCGTCGCCGCCACCGTGCTGCTGCTGCGCGCCGACGCCCGGCTGCTGGTGCGCAGCGCCGTGCTGGGCCTGGCCGCCGCGGTCGTCCTGGTCGGCGGCCTCGGCCTCGGCGCCTCCGGCATCACCGAGCGGCTCAGCTCGATCGGCTCCGTCTCCGCCGCACCCGACCAGTCCGTCTCCGACCGCTACGACCTGTGGGCCACCGCCGGGCGGATCTGGCAGGACCACCCCGTCCACGGCGCCGGACCGAAGGCCTTCCCCAGGCTCCGCGACAGCCACGCCCCGCTGCGGCTCTCCTCCGGCAGCGACGCCGCCGACTCCACCATCGGCTTCCAGCGCGAGCCGCTGCTCTCCCCGCACAACATGTACTTCCTGGTGCTCAGCGAACAGGGCCTGATCGGCATCACCGCCTACGCCGCGCTCCTCCTCGGCCTGCTGCTCGGCTGCCTGCGGCGCCGCCGCACGACCTCGCTGGCCGCCCTCGCGCTGCTCACCTGGGTGCTGGTCGACTTCCTGTACGCCGACATCGGCGGCACCACCACCGTGCTGACCTCCGTCGTCCTCGGCCTCGCGGCCCGCGCCGCCGTCCAGGAGCGGGCGATGCCCCGGTGACCACCGACCGGCCCGCCCTCGCCCCCGCCCTCCCGGCCCCGCGCAGCGTCCCCGCCGAGCCGCCCGCCGCCGAGCCGCCCGCCGGGTCGCAGCGGCCGTCCCGGGGCGGCTTCCTCGCCAAGGCCTTCGGCGTCACCGCCGTGCTCAGCGCCGCCGGCTCGGGCCTCGGCCTGCTGCGCGACCTCCTGCTGGCCCGCTACTTCGGCGCCAGCCAGGGCACCGACGCCTTCCTGGTCGCCTGGACCGTGCCCGAGACGGCCGCGCCGCTGCTGATCGAGGACGCCATGTCCTTCCTCATGGTGCCCGCCTTCGCCCTCGCCCTGGTGCTGCGCGAGGAGGACCCGGACGCCCCCGACCCGGTCCGCCAGCTGGTCCGCGCCACCCTGCCCGGGCTGCTGCTGGCCCTCAGCGGGCTCGCCCTGGCCGCCGCCCTCGGCGCCCCCCAGCTGGTGCAACTGCTCGCCCCCGGGCTGCCCGACCCGGGCCTGGCCGTCGACTGCACCCGGATCACCGCGATCACCGTGCTGCCCTTCGGCGTGGCCGGCTACCTGGCCGCCGCCCTGCGCGCCCACCACAGCTTCACCGCCCCCGCGGGCATCTACGTCGCCTACAACCTCGGCATCCTGGCCCTGCTGTTCGGCTTCCACGGCGTCCTCGGGGTCCGCTCCGCCGCCCTCGGCGTGGCGCTCGGCAGCCTGCTGATGGCCCTCCTGCTGGTCGGCCCGTTCCTGCGGCACCTGCGGACCGGGCCGGCCGCGGCCGGCCGCACCCGGCGCAGCCGCAACACGCTGGTGCTGATGCCGCTGGCCCTGCTGCCGGTGGCCGCCTTCACGCTGACCCGGCAGGCCCAGGTCTTCGTCGAGCGCTACCTCGGCTCGGCGCTGCCGCCCGGCACCATCTCGCACCTCAACTACGCCGCCAAGGTCTCCCAACTCGCCATGACGGCGGGCATCCTGATCTGCACCGTGACCTTCCCGCTGGTCGCCCGGGCGCTCGCGGCGGGGGACCTCGGCGCGGCCCGCGACCGGGTCGAGAAGGACCTCGGGCAGGCCGCCGCGGTCGTGCTGCTCGGCACCGCCTTCCTGATGGCCTGCGCCCCCTCGGCGGTCTCGCTGCTGTTCGAGCGCGGCGCCTTCGGGCCCGGGGACACCGCCGCCACCGCCGCCGTCATCCGGGTGTACAGCTTCGGCCTGCCCGCCCAGGCGCTGATCGGCGTGATGATCCGCCCGTACTTCTCGCTGCGCCCGGTGGTCCGCCGGGCCGACGACCCGCGCAGCGAGGACGGCGGGCGCCGGCTGCTGGACTGGTACCCGGTCGCCGCGATGCTGCTCGGCCTCGGGGTGACCGTCACCGTCGGGCTGCTCGCCACGCCCCGGTTCGGTGCGCTCGGCCTGGCCGCCGGCAACGCGAGCGGGATCACCACCGCCGCCGCGCTGCTGCTGCGCGGGCTGGTGCTACGCGGCATCCCGCTGCGGCTGCGCCGGGTGCTCGGCGGCCACGGCCGGCTGGTGCTGGCCGCCGCCGGGTCCGCCGCCCTGGGCGCCGCCGCCGCGAGCCTGCCCGCCGACCCGCTGCTCTCGACCCTCTCCGGTGGCCTGACCGTGGTGCTGGCCTTCGCCGCCCTCGGCACCGGGCTCCGGGCCCGCGAGGTGCGCGGCCCGGTGCTGGCCGCCGCCCGGGCCCTGGGACTCGGGCCCGACCAGCGGGCCCTGAACCTGCCAACCGTCGCCGACGAAGGGAAGTTTCCCCATGGACGATGAGCGGGGATCCATCCGTTCGGCACAGGCGGGGGTCACCGACGCCCCGCCCGACCGGGCGCGACTGCCCAGAAGCCGCCGCCCGGTCGGCGAACCCGCCCTGCCCGGCTCCTCCTCACCGTGGATCCTGATGTACCACTCGGTGGCGGTCGAGGAGGAGGATCCGTACCAACTCACCGTCAGCCCCGAGCGGTTCGCCGAGCAGATCGCCTGGCTGCACCGGCGCGGGCGGCGCGGCGTCTCGGTCCGCGAGCTGATGCGGGCCCGCGCCCACGGGCAGGACGACAAGCTGGTCGGCCTGACCTTCGACGACGGCTACGCGGACTTCGCCCGGTACGCCGTCCCGATCCTCCAGGCGTACGGCTTCACCGCCACCGCGTACGTGGTCGCCGACCTGCTCGGCCAGGACAACGGCTGGGACACCGAGGGCCCGCGCAAGCAGCTGCTCACGGTCCAGGAGGTCACCGAACTCGCCGCCGCGGGTTGGGAGATCGGCTCGCACGGCCTCGGTCACCGGGCGCTGCCCGGGCTGCCCGCCGAGGTCCTCGGGGTGCAGACCCGGGAGAGCCGGCGGCTGCTGGAGGAGGTCGTCGGCGGCCCGGTCACCGGCTTCTGCTACCCGTACGGCGCCGTCGACCGGCCCGCCGCCGCGGCCGTGCGCGAGGCCGGCTACGACTACGCCTGCGCGATCGCCCACTCCCCGCTCACCGGCCGCTTCGCGCTGCCCCGCTGCTACGTCGGCGACCGTGACGGCGCCTGGCGGCTGCGGGCCAAGAAGGGCCGGCACCTGATGCGCGACGTGGTCACCTCGCTCAAGCGCGGACGGGGGGAGCGTCGGCCGTGAAGGTGCTGCACATCGTCACCGGGCTCGCCTCCGGCGGTGCCGAGCGCCAACTGCACCTGCTGCTGCGGCACTTGCCGCCGCACCAGTGCTGCGAGGTGCTGGCGCTGACCAACCCGGGCACGGTCGCGGACGCGCTGCGCGCCGACGGCGTGACCGTCCACCACCTCGGCATGCGCGGCAACCGGGATCTCGGCGCGCTGCCCCGGCTGGTCCGGCTGGTCCGGGCCGGCCGCTACGACCTGGTGCACACCCACCTCTACCGCGCCCAGCTGTACGGCCGGCTGGCCGCGCGGCTCGCCGGGGTGCGGGCGGTGGTGTCCACCGAGCACTCGCTGCACGCCGGGGTGATCGAGGGCCGCCCGGTCACCCGGGGCGTCAAGGGCCTCTACCTGGCCGCCGAACGGCTCGGCAGCACCACCGTGGCGGTGTCCCGGCAGGTCGCCCAGACCCTGCGCTCCTGGGGCGTCCCGCCGGCCCGGATCGAGCTGATCCCCAACGGCATCGACACCGCCGGCTACCGCCGGCCGCCCGCCGAGCGGGCCGAGGCCCGCCGCCGGATCCGGGCCGAACTCGGCCTGCCGGAGGGCAGTTGGGTGGTCGGCGGGGTCGGTCGGCTGGTGCCGGGCAAGCGCTTCGAGGTGCTGCTGGCGGCGCTCGCCGAACTCGACCCGAGGACCAGGCTGCTGCTGGTCGGCGAGGGCCCCGAGCGGGCCGGGCTGGAGCGTCGGGCGGCCGAACTCGGCGTCCGGGAGCGGCTGGTGCTCACCGGTGAGCGGGACGACGTGCCCGACCTGCTGGCCGCGATGGACGTGCTGGCCGCCCCCTCCACCGCGGAGACCTTCGGCCTCGGCGTCCTGGAGGGCCTCGCGGCCGGGCTCCCGGTGCGGCACAGCGCCTGCCCGGCGCTGGACGAACTGCCGCCCAGCGCCGCCCCGCAGGCCCGCCGGATCCCCTCCGAGCCCGCCGCGTACGCGGCCGCGCTGCGCGACCTGCGGCAGCTGAGCGGCCACATCGCCGACCCGCTGCCGCACCCCCCGGCCGTCGGCCACTACGACATCGCCCGGGTCGCCGCCGACCTGGGCGCCCTCTACGACCGGCTGGCCCGCGCCTGACCCGCCCGCCGCCGGACCCCGCCGTACCAGACCCAAGGAGCCGCACCATGACCACTCCGCGCCGAAGCGCCCGCCTCCTGGTCCGCCGCTGGTGGCCGGTGGCGCTCGCGGTGCCGCTCGGCGCCGCGGCCGGCGCCGGGTACGCCGCCGTCTCGCACCCCTCGTACGCCGCCAGCGCCTACGTCCTCGTGGTGCCGCAGAACCCGGGGGAGGCGTCGACGGCGACCAACTTCGCCCAGGCGTACGGCCGGCTCGCGGGCCAGCCGCAGGTGCTCGCGGTCGCGGCCGCCGAGACCGGCCACACCCGGTCCGAGCTGGAGACCCTGGTGTCCGGGACGACCTCCCCGGACGCCCCGATGATCGAGATCACCGGCACCGGGAAGCGGGCCCAGGAGGCCGCCCGGACCGCTGACGCGGTGGCCCGCTCGCTGGTCGCCTTCGCCAACACCAGCAGCAAGGACACCAACGTCCGGCTGGTCACACTGGCCCCGGCCGCCGAGCCGGACAAGCCGACCACGCCCTCCGCCAAGCTGGACGTCGCGGTCGGGGCGGCGGCCGGGCTGCTGCTCGGGTCGCTGGTGCTGATGACCCGCCGGCGCGGCGGCCCGGACGGCCCAGGGGCTCCGGAGGCCCCGACGGCTCCCGGGCCGACCGGGACCGCCGAGCCGACCCGGACCGCCGAGCCGACCGCGACTCCCGAGACCACCGCCCCGGCCCCCGCCCCCGCCGCGCCCCGCCCGCGGGCCGAGGAGCCGGCCGGCAAGGCCCGCCCGAAGACCGGGGCGACGTCCGAGCCGGCCGCCGAGCCGAAGACCGAACCGAAGCACGAGCCGAAGCACGAGCCGAAGACCCGGGCGAAGGCCGGGGCGAAGCCGGCGCCCGAGCCCGCCGCCGCGCCCGTGCCCCCGGCCGAGGAGAAGGCCGCGGCCCGGAGCGGACGATGAGCACCGAGGCCCGCGCCGCCGGCCTCCCGGCCCAGTCCGCCGCGCCCGGCTGGACCACCGAGCTGCGCCGCGAGGACGACGCGCTGGACACCGTCGCCGAGGAGTGGGACGACCTGGCGGCCCGCTGCCGCACCGCCACCTTCTTCCAGGCCGCCGCCTGGCAGCGCTCCTGGTGGCGCCACTACGGCCGCCCCGGCGCGCTGCTGGTGGTGCTGGTCCGGCGGGACGGCCGACTGGTCGGCGCCGGTGCCTTCATGCGCCGCGGCGGCCCGTTCGGCGGCCTGACCGGCCTCGGCGCCGGGCTGGTCGACTACGGCGACGTCCTGCTGGACGACGACTGCGCCGACCGGGCCGCCGCAGAGTTCGCCGCCGCCCTCCCGCTCACCCGCCCCTGGCACTGGCTGGAGCTGCGCGAGGTGCACCCCGAGGCGGCGGTGCAGCGGGTGTACGAGCACTGGCACGGCTCCCGCCGCCGCCACGAGGACTCGCTCTGCCAGTACCTGCCGGCCGTCCCGATGGAGCGGCTGCTCAAGCGGGTGCCCGGCAAGACGGCCCAGCGCAGCCGGGTGAAGCTGCGCAAGATCGCCGAGGCCGGGGTGCAGGTCCGGTCCACGCCGGTGGAGGAGGTCCCGGCCGCGCTGGAGGGGCTGCTGCGGCTGCACTTCCTCCAGTGGCAGGAGCGCGGCGTCACCGCCGAGCACCGCACCGAGCGCTTCGCCCGGCACCTGACCGAGTCCACCACCGGCCTGGTCGCCACCGGCCGGGCGGCCGTCCACCAGTTCCACCTGGACGGCGAGCTGGTCGCGGTCAACCTGCTGCTGCTCTGCCCCTCCTTCGGCGGGCTGTACATCTACGGCGCCCACCCGGCGCTGCGCGAGCGGCTGGACATCGCCGGGCTGCTGTTCAACGCGGCCCTGGAGGAGACGGTCGGCGCGGGCATCCCGGTGCTCGGCCTGCTGCGCGGCCAGGAGCCGTACAAGCAGCGCTGGCGGCCGGACCGGATGCCCAACCAGCGGCTGCTGCTGGGCCCGGCCGGAGCGGCCCCGGCCGCCGCCGCCCGGGCCGCCGCGGTGCTGGCCCGGCAGGCGGCGGTGCACCAGCTGCGCACCCGCTTCCCCGAGTTCAAGGAGGCGCTGCTGGCCCGCCGCCGGGCCTGACCGCCGCTCAGCGCCGGGACGGCGTCCGGGCCGGGGAGGGGCTCGGCGAGGCCCCGCCCGAGGGGCTCGCCGTGGCGGCGGGCGCGGTGGCCGAGGGGGTGGCGGCGGGCGTGGTGGCCGACGGGGTGGCGCCCGACGGGGTCGCCCCCGGCGCCGTGGGCAGGACGGGCGGGGTCGGGGCGACCGGCACGATCGGAGCGGCGGGCGCCGTCGGCACGACCGGTGGCGCCCCCCGCGAACCCGCCATCAGCTGCTTGAACGCCGCCGCCGAGCGCGGATTGCTCCGGCACTGGAAGAAGCCGTGCGGGCAGTAGTCGGTGACGGTCTGGTAGGCGGTGTCGTGGGTGCGCATCCAGTCGACCATCCGCCGGACGAACTCGGGGTTGTCGCCGTTGCGGAACAGCCCCCACTCCGGGTACGAGACCGGCTTGCCGTGCTTGGCCGCGAACTCCACCTGGTCCTGGAGGCCGTACGGCTCGCGCACGTAGTCGTCGAAGGTGCTCCCGGCCGGCTGGTCGTAGCTGTCCGTGCCGACGATGTCGACCACGTCGTCGCCGGGGTAGCACTTGGTCCACGGGATGGCGTCCAGGCCCCGGTTGGGGGTGAAGTCGAAGCGGAACCGCTGCCCGGGCACCGAGCGCATCACCCCGACGATCCGGCGCCAGTAGGCCTTCCAGGCGGCCGGGTCGGGCTTGCAGCGGTGGGTGTAGGTGACGCCGTTCATCTCCCAGCCGAGGGTGAGTACGGTGTCCGCGCCGCCGAGCGCCACCAGCCGGCGGGCGAGCCGCAGGAAGTGGCTGTCGAAGTCCCCGCGGGCGCCCTGGCCGAGCAGCCTGGCGACCTCGCCGTCCGGCACGTGCGCCTCGTTGGGCACCAGCATCGGCACGCCGAGCACCAGCAGCCGGGACGGGTCGGCGAGCCGCCACTGCGACCACAGGCCGAGCACCACCGGCTCGCCCTCGATGTCCGTCCAGCTGTTGCCCGCCAGGTAGGTGTGGCCGACCTGCATGTTGGCGTCGCCCAGCCACTGGGCGTACTTGCCGATCTGCGGGATGTAGTTGTCCCAGGAGCCGACGAAGGCGCCGAACGGCGGCTCGTGCCGGGGCCGCTGGACCGGCGGGCGGGGGGCCGCGCCGCGCGGCTCGAAGGCGTCCGAGGAGAGGCTGTGCCGTTCGGTTCCGCTGAGCGGCGTCCCGGTCGGGACACTGGCCGTGGCCATCAGCAGCAGAGCGGCGGCGGCCAGCGTCAGGCGGCCCATGCGCATGGTCTCTCCTCCGGACGTCGCGGGAGCGGGGCGGGCGGGTGACGACACCGACGGACCGTCGCGCCACGCTCGCCGACAGTAGGCCCGGCGGAGGAAGGAAAAGCCGAATGTCACCCTAAAGTGGGCGATATTCGAACGCCGTCTGCCGCAACACCCGTCCGGCCCGGCCCCGTGTATCAGCTCTGTAACGGTCCGGCGGGGTCCGCGGAGCCCGCCGCGCAGCGCGCCGCCGACCGGCCGGGGAGCCGACGGCGCAGGTCGGCGGGCGGGCGCACCGGACGGGCGCGCACCGTCCGCCGTGCGGTCGGCGGTGGGCCCGGACGGCGATTCCGAGCTGACTCGCCCACCCGCCGAAAGGTACGCTCCGGCCGTGTCCTGGAAGCCGCCGCGTGTCCTCACCCCCCGCTCGATCCTGCCTGCCCTGGCGGTGATGCTGGTCCTTGCGGCCGGTGCTGCGGCGCACGCGAACAAGCCGGTGCCGTTCGGCGACCGGGTGGCGGGGCCGGGGGACGCGGAGGCGACGCCGGTCAACTCCCAGTCGGTCAGTTCGGCCGACCTGGACCTGCGGGTGGTCGGCCCCGGCCTGGAGGCGTACCACAAGCAGACCGGCGAGCGGGCCTGGACGTACCGCCGCGAGGGCGCCGAGGCGCTCTACCTGGCGATGGCCGGGGACAACGCGATCGTGGTCTGGGACGACGGCCTGGTCACCTCGGTGCGCCCCGGTGACCACGAAGTGCGCTGGCACCGCGCCGTGCCCGGCCTGGTGGACTACCTGCGCGCCGACGGCGAGCCGGGCGCCGACAAGCGCACCGACGCCCAGCGCAAGGACACCGCCAAGCAGCGGGCCGCGGCCGCGCTGCACACCGTGCAGCGGGACGGCTCGCCCTGGCTGGCCGTGGTGACGCCGACCCTGACCATGGGCCTGCGCGACGCCGACGGCGACCTGCGCTACAACGACCGGCCCTCCAACGGCTGCCTCTACGACCCGCTGCGCACCGTGCACACCGACTACGCCGTGCTCATCCCGCGCACCTGCACCAACAGCAGCGGGGTGGCCGTCTCCGGCGGTATCACCGGCTACCGGCTGGACAGCAACGGCTGGTCGATGATCACCGGCCCGGCCGCGACGGTGAAGGCGCTGGACGCCAGCCGGGTGGAGATCACCGACGGCCCGATCGTGCCGCCCAAGGTCTTCGACACCAAGGCGGCCGCCCCCGAGACCGGCTGCGCCAACCCGGACGCCCCGTTCGCCGCGGTCCGACCCCAGGGCGGCTGCACCGACCCCTCGGCGAGCCCGGCGGCCACCGCCTCGGCCGCCCCGGCGGCCACGCCCCGGCAGTAGCCGCGGGAAGCCGGCGGGTACCCCGGGGCGGTACGCCCTCGGGGCGTTTCGCGCGGCCCGGTAGACTGGCCGTCATGGCTATCTTCTCCGGGCAATAGCGGGTGGCGGCGCCCAGTTCCAGCGCGCCGACCGCCGATGAAGCCCCCTTCCCGCCGCCCGGGTCCGCACCCGGCCGCCCGCCAACGTCCCAGGAGCAGTCCCAGCCATGATTTCCGCCAACGCCCTCGAGCTGCGCGCCGGTGCCCGGATCCTGATCGAGTCCGCGAACTTCAAGGTCGCCGCCGGCGACCGGATCGGCCTGGTCGGGCGCAACGGCGCCGGCAAGACCACGCTCACCAAGGTGCTGGCCGGTGAGGGCCTGCCCGCCGCCGGTACCGTCACCCGCTCGGGCGAGGTCGGCTACCTCCCGCAGGACCCGCGCACCGGCGACCTGGACGTCCTCGCCAAGGACCGCATCCTCTCCGCCCGAGGCCTCGACACCGTGCTCAAGAAGATGCGCGAGAACGAGGACCGGATGGCCAACGGCAAGGGCTCCACCCGGGACAACGCGATGAAGAAGTACGCGCGCCTGGAGACCGAGTTCCTCACCAAGGGCGGGTACGCCGCCGAGGCCGAGGCCGCCACCATCGCCGCCGCGCTGGGCCTGCCGGACCGCATCCTCGGCCAGCCGCTGCACACCCTGTCCGGTGGTCAGCGCCGCCGCGTCGAGCTCGCCCGGATCCTCTTCTCGGACTCCGACGTGCTGCTGCTCGACGAGCCCACCAACCACCTGGACGCGGACTCGATCGTCTGGCTGCGGGACTTCCTCAAGACGTACAAGGGCGGCTTCATCGTCATCTCGCACGACGTCGACCTGGTCGAGACGGTCGTCAACAAGGTCTTCTACCTGGACGCCAACCGTTCCACCATCGACGTCTACAACATGGGCTGGAAGCAGTACCAGCAGCAGCGCGAGGACGACGAGAAGCGCCGCAAGCGCGAGCGGGCCAACGCGGAGAAGAAGGCCGCGACCCTGAACGCCCAGGCCGACAAGATGCGCGCCAAGGCGACCAAGACGGTGGCCGCGCAGAACATGGCCCGGCGCGCCGACAAGCTGCTCGCCGGCCTGGAGCAGGTCCGGGTGAACGACAAGGTCGCCAAGCTGCGCTTCCCGGAGCCGGCGCCCTGCGGAAAGACCCCGCTGACCGCCAGCGGCCTGTCCAAGTCCTACGGCTCGCTGGAGATCTTCACCGATGTCGACCTGGCGATCGACCGGGGGTCCCGGGTCGTCGTGCTGGGCTTCAACGGCGCGGGCAAGACCACCCTGCTGCGGATGCTGGCCGGGGTGGAGCAGCCGGACACCGGCGAGGTGATCCCGGGCCACGGCCTCAAGATCGGCTACTACGCCCAGGAGCACGAGACGCTCGACCCCGAGCGCAGCGTGCTGGAGAACATGCGCTCGGCCGCGCCGGACACCGACCTGGTGCAGATCCGCAAGATCCTCGGGTCCTTCCTGTTCTCCGGTGACGACGTGGACAAGCCGGCCGGGGTGCTCTCCGGCGGTGAGAAGACCCGTTTGGCCCTGGCCACCCTGGTGGTCTCCTCGGCCAACGTGCTGCTGCTGGACGAGCCCACCAACAACCTCGACCCGGCCAGCCGCGAGGAGATCCTGGGCGCGCTGCGCGAGTTCTCCGGCGCGGTCGTGCTGGTCACCCACGACGAGGGCGCGGTCGAGGCGCTCGACCCGGAGCGGATCATCCTGCTGCCCGACGGGGTCGAGGACCTGTGGAACCCGTCGTACGCCGACCTGGTCTCGCTGGCCTGACCGGAAGTAGACGCCGGATCCGCTTTTCGGCCCAGAATATCTAGTCCTTTCGGCGTGTCCGGGAATGAAGAAGACCGGGATTCCGTTTAAGCACTTCCCGTCGGCCCGCCACTCGAACGTGGTCGGGCCGACGCTGCTGATCAGCTATTTCTCGGCATTCGGCGGCAGCCGCCCGGGGGCGTGCACTCTGCGTGAGCGCCGTGGTGCGCTCGGATCACCACCGCAGGACCACGCATTTGCGACATCGACCTTGTCGAATGGGTGGCCAGGACGCGGTGGATGGGTGATCATGGGAATCTGACCGAGCAACGCTACGAGGAGGCACGGGTGGCCGAGACTCTGAAAAAGGGCAGCCGGGTGACCGGTGCCGCGCGTGAGAAGCTCGCGGCCGATCTCAAGAAGAAGTACGACTCCGGGGCGAGCATTCGCGCTCTCGCGGAGGAGACCGGTCGTTCGTACGGCTTCGTGCACCGGATGCTGAGCGAGTCCGGAGTGATCCTCCGGGGCCGCGGTGGTGCCACGCGGGGCAAGAACAAGGCGACTGCCGGGGCCGGGTCCTGACGGTCCGTCATCTCTGAGCTGGATGGCGCGGCGGCCTGACGCCGACCGAGGAGACGACAGCCGGCCACGGCTGGGCGTCCGCCCTCGGGTCGAGTGGACCGGCCGCCGATCGTCATGTCCGCCCCCGGGTTACGGGGGCCGTTCCGATCTTTCCGGGCCGGGGCCCTGCCCGTCCGCGCCCAGGTTTGTTACTCTCCGGTAGCCACGTCCCCCGCCACCGGAGGTTCCCGCATGACCGCCCCCGCCATCGACCCGCAGGCCCCGAGCTGGGAGCGGGACGGCGTCCGGCTGGAGATCGACGGCGAGCTCGCCGTCGTCACCCTCTGTCAGCCCAAGCGGCGCAACGCCCAGTCGCCCGCGCTCTGGCGCGCCCTCGCCCAGGCCGGCCGCGAACTGCCCGGCAGCGTGCGGGTGGTGCTGCTGCGCGCCGAGGGGGTCTCCTTCTCCGCCGGACTGGACCGGGCCATGTTCACCCCCGAGGGCATCCCCGGTGAGCCCACCTTCCTGCAGCTGGCCGGCTCCGCCGACCAGGAACTGGACGACGCCATCGCCTCGTACCAGGAGGCCTTCACCTGGTGGCGCCGCGCCGACCTGGTCTCCATCGCCGCCGTCCAGGGCCACGCCGTGGGGGCCGGCTTCCAGCTCGCGCTCGGCTGCGACCTGCGGGTGGTCGCCGACGACGTGCAGTTCGCCATGAAGGAGACCTCGCTCGGGCTCGTCCCCGACCTGGCCGGCACCAAGCCGCTGGTCGACCTCGTCGGCTACGCCCGGGCGCTGGAGATCTGCGCGACCGGCCGCTGGGTCGGCGCCGAGGAGGCCACCGCGACCGGGCTGGCCAACCTGTCGGTGCCCGGCGCCGAACTCGACGCCGCCGCCCGGGACCTCGCCGCCGCCCTGCTGGCCGCCCCGCGCGGGGCCGTCACCGAGACCAAGGCCCTGCTCCAGGGGGCCTCCGGACGGTCGTACGAGGAGCAGCGTTCAGCCGAACGGGCGGCTCAGGCCCGCCGGCTGCGGGAACTCGCCGGGATCGGCGACTGACCCACCCGCCACCGCGCGGAGGCCCGGCCCCGGGGGAGCACCCCGGAGCCGGGCCTCCGGCGTTCCCGGGGTGCGCTCGGCGGGCGGGGCTCGTGGCGGAATGTCAGAGTTGGGGAGGTTTGCGATATAGCTGGAGCCGCTACGAGGGAGATGCGCCCCATGCCTGACACTCCGACGCCCGCGACCCTGCACAAGAACCCCGGTAGCGGGCCCACCCCCGGTCCGCCCTCCGGTGCCCGGCCCGCGCACGGCACGGGCGGCGACGGCGGCCGGCCGTCCGGCGATCGCGGCCGCACGGCGCTGGCGGTCGGCGTGGTGGAGAAGATCGCCGGAATGGCCGCCCGGGAGGTCTCCGGCATCCATGCGCTGGGCTCCGGGCTGGCCCGCACCTTCGGTGCGATGCGGGACCGGGTCCCCGGCGGCAAGTCGAGCATCGGGCGCGGGATCAAGGCCGAGGTCGGCGAGAAGCAGACCGCGATCGACATCGCCCTGGTGGTCGAGTACGGCGTGGTGATCCCCGAACTCGCCCGCCAGGTGCGGGAGAACATCATCGACGCGGTCGAGCGGATGACCGGCCTGGAGGTCGTCGAGGTCAACATCGCGGTCAACGACGTCCACCTCCCGGACGAACCGGAGTTCGAGGAGGAAGAGGAGCCGATGGCGTCGTCGGGGCAGCGGCCCAGGCTCAAGTAGCGCCCGGCCGCGGGGACCGCCGGGGCATCGGTGGTCGCGTTGGTGTTGGCGTTGGTGTTGGTGTTGGGCTTGGCGTGGGCGTTGGCGTTCGGTGGAGCACGAGGGAGTAGCGGATGAACCTGGCCATCGTCGGCCTGGTGGTGGGCATGGCCCTCGGCTTCGCCGGGTACTTCGGCGGGTTCGCGGCGTTCCTGCTGGTGGCGGCTCTCGGGCTGGTCGGCTTCGTGGCCGGGCGGCTGCTGGAGGGCGACATCGAGCTCGGCGACCTCGGGGACCTGCTCCGCGGCCGCGACCGGCGGCGCTGATGGGGGCCGTCGTACCGGCCTCCGGTTCCGTCCCCGGTTCCGTCTCCGGTTCCGCCCCCGGCCCTGCCGCTGGTGCGGTGCGCCGGGGGCGGTTGCGGATCGCCGACCGGGTGTTCGAGCGGATCGCCGGGCAGGCGGCGCGGGAGGTGGTCGCCGAGGCCTGGGTCGGGCGGTCGGTGAAGGGGAAGCCGCCGCGGGTCTCGGTGGCGCGGCCGGGCAGCACGGTGACCGTCCGGGTGGCGGTCGAGCTGCCGTTCCCGGCCGACCTGGCCGGACTTGCCCGGCGGGTGCGGGACCGGGTGGCGGCACAGGTGAACGGGCTGACGGGGACGAAGGTGTCCGAAGTGGTCGTGGTGGTCGAGAAGTTGGTCGCCGGGGGAGCGTGGTGAAGGGGGACGCGGTGGCGGCTCCGGGGGAGGGAGTGGGGTCGGAGCCGGAGGTCGGGTCGGGGGCGGGTTCGGGTTCGGGGTCGGATGTGGTGGGGAAGGTGCCCCGGTTGCGGTCGGGGCGGGCGGCGGTGGCGGCGTTGGTCGCCACGGTGGTGTTGGTGGTGGCGGGGGCGCTGCTGTACGACGCGGTCGCGGTGCGGGCCGGGCAGCGGGCCCGGCGGTGGCGGGCGCAGATCGCGGACGAGCTGGCCACGCGGCACTTGGACGACCTGTGGGTGCTGGTCGGCGCCGGGGCGGCGGCCCTGATCGGGCTGTGGCTGCTGTGGCTGGCGTTCACGCCCGGGCTGCGGCGGTGGCTGGTGCTGCGGCCGTACGGCGGGACGGGTGCGGCGATCGAGCGGGCCGGGGTCGGGCACCTGCTGGCGGACCGGGCGGCCGGGCTGGCGGGCATCGAGCACCTGAGGATCAAGGTTGGGCGGCGGCGGGTGCGGGTGTCGGTGAGCGGGCCGGTGGATCCGGCGGGGGTGCAGCGGCAGTTGCGGGAGGAGTTGGCGCGGGTGGGGTTGGCGCGGCCGTTGCGGTTGGACGTGCGGTCCTGGCGGGGGCCGGCGGGTGGTGGTGCGGCGGGTGATGGCGTGGTTGGGGGCGGTGCGGCCGGAGGTGACGTGGCCGGTGGTGGCGCGGCCGGTGGGGTGGCGGGCGGGGTGGGGGAGCGGACCGGGGAGGAGGCGGGGAGATGAGTAGGACGGTCGTCAACCGGGTGCTGCTGGCGGTGGTGGGGGCGGTGCTGGTGGGGGTCGGGGTGCTGGTGCTGGCGGGCGGGCTCGACCTGTACCGGCGGCTGGGGGTCGATCCGCCGAGGTGGTGGCCGTTGACTTCGCCGGACCAGCCGGTGGTCAGTGCGCGGTCCCGGGTGCGGTGGGTCGGCTCCTCGTGGTGGTGGCCGACGGTGATTGGGGGGCTGTCGCTGCTGGTGCTGGGGACGGCCTGGTGGCTGGTGGCGCAGCTGCGGCGGACCGGACTCGCCCACATCACGGTGCCGACCCCGGGGGCGCGTGGGTTGCGGATGCGGGTGAACTCGCGGGCGCTGGAGGAGGCGCTGGAGCACGGCACGGCGGTGCTGCCGGAGGTGGAGCGGGCGGGGATCCGGCTGGTGCGGGCCCCCGGGCACCCGCGGCTGCGGGGCGCCGTACGGCTGACCCCGGGCGGGGACCCGGTCGGGCTGGTGGAGCACTTCGAGGACGGGCCGCGGGCGGACGCGGTGCGGAGCCTGGGGCTGGCGGAGCTGCCGGCCGACCTGCGGATCCGGGTGCTGCAGGAGGCTCCCGCCGGGGGGCGTCGGTCCGGGCGGCGGGCCGGACGGCGGCGGGGGCGGCGGGAGCGTCGTCAGCTGGAGTAGGGCGGCGGGGCTGGGGCGGGAGTGGGGCGGCGGGGTTGGGGTGGGAGTGGGGGTCGGGGTGGGGGAGGTCGGGGTGGAGGGTCAGAGGGAGCGGAGGGCGCCGCCGTCGACCGGGACCATCAGGCCGGTCAGGTAGGAGGCGGCGGGGGAGAGCAGGAAGGCGGCGACCTTGCCGAACTCCTCGGGGGTGCCGTAGCGGCCCAGCGGGATGCCGGCGCTGTGCTGGGCGCGGGCGGCCTCCGGATCGGGGGCGAGGGCGTCCAGCTCGCGGACCCGGTCGGTGTCGATCCGGGCCGGGAGCAGGCCGAGCACCCGGATACCGCGCGGACCCAGTTCGTCGGCGAGGCCCTTGGCGGCCATCGCCAGACCGGGGCGCAGGCCGTTGGAGATGCCGAGGCCGGGGATCGGCTGGCGGACCGAGCTGGAGAGCACGAAGCCGATCACCCCGCCGGAGGGGAGGGCGGCGGCCGCGGTGCGGGCGAGGCGGAGGGCGCCGAGGAAGACGGACTCGAAGGCGTCGCGCCAGGCGGACTCGGGGGTCGTCTCGACCGGGCCGGCCTGCGGGCCGCCGACGCTGATCAGGATGCCGTCGAAGCGGCCGAAACGGGCGTTGGCCTCGGCGATCAGGCGGTCGGCGGTGTCGGGGGCGGCGTTGTCGGCGACCAGGCCGTGGGCGGTGCCGAGGGTTTCGAGCTCGGCGACGGCGGCGTCGACGGCCTGCTGGGTGCGGCCGCTGATCAGTACGTGGGCGCCGTCGGCGGCGAGTTCGCGGGCGGTGGCGAGGCCGAGGCCTCGGGTGGCGCCGGTGACGATGTAGGCCTTGTTCTTGAGTCCTAGGTCCATGGGGGACATTGTGCCGTTGAGGGGGGCGCTGCGCGGGGCTGGGGTGGGGGTGTGGGCTTTCGGGAGGGTGGGTTGGTCCGGGGGCGGTTCCGGGGGTGGGCGCTCCGGGGGCTGGATGATTTTCAGACCGCCGACTCTGTGGGCACATGGCAAGGCGCCGTTGGCGGTCTGAAAATCACCCGTCACGCCCCTCTCCGCACCCACCCCCTCCACCGCCCCCTCCCGCAGCGCGTCCCTCTCGCCTGGGGCGGGTGGGGGGAGGGGGGTGGTGGGGGTGGGTGGGTTGGTGCGGGTGGGGTGGGGTGGGGTTTTGGTGCGGGGTGGCGTTGACGTTGGGGGGAAGGTTTAGCGTCGGTGGTGGTTGTTCGGGAGGAGTGGGGCGGTATGCGGATCGGGGAGTTGGCGGAGCGGGCGGGGACGACGACACGGGCGTTGCGGTACTACGAGGAGTTGGGGTTGTTGCCGGCCCGGCGGGCGGGGAACGGGTACCGGGCGTACGGGGAGGAGGACCTGCGGTTGCTGCGGGAGATCCGGATGCTGCAGGACTTCGGGTTCGGGTTGGAGGAGACCCGGCCGTTCGTGGAATGTCTGCGGGCGGGGCACCCGGAGGGGGATTCCTGTCCGGCCTCGTTGGAGGTGTACCGGCGGAAGTTGGCCGAGTTGGACGAGTGCATCGCGCGCTTGCGGGACGTCCGGGTGCGGGTGGCCGGGCAGTTCGAGCGGGCGGTGCGGGCGCGGGACGAGCTCGCGGCTTCCGAGCAGCCGCCCGAGTGTGAACTGGCCAGGGAGCAGAGGGAGTAGACGATGGTGGAGATCGCGGGTGTGCCGGCGGTGACGGACGAGACGTTCGCCGTGGAGGTGCTGGCGGCGGAGGGGCCGGTGCTGGTCGACTTCACGGCGGACTGGTGCCCGCCGTGCCGGATGATGGCGCCGGTGCTGGCGGACGTCGCGCGGGAGGAGGCGCACCGGTTCCGGGTGGTGAGTGTCGATGTGGACCGCAACCCTCGGACCCAGGCGGCGTACGGGGTGCTGTCGATGCCGACGTTGATGCTGTTCCGGGACGGGCAGCCGGTGCGGTCGGTGGTGGGGGCGCGGGCGAAGGCGCGGTTGTTGCGGGAGTTGGAGGATGTCCTTTAGGCCGGGAGGGCGTCGAGGGGGACCTCGGGTTCGGCGGCCTGCTTGGCGCGGTCCTTGGCCTCGCGGCGGATGAGGACCCAGACGCCGACCGGGATCATCGCGGTGAACAGCCACCACTGGATGGCGTAGGCCATGTGCGGGCCGATGTCGGAGTGGTTGGGCTCGGGGATCAGCTGCGGCTGGTCGGCCGGGGCCGGGGTGGTGGCGGTGAGTTCCAGGTAGCCGCCGAGGAGGGTGCTGCCGGTCTCCTTGGACTGCTGTTCGGTGTTGATCAGGTTGAACTGGCGGTCGGGGAGGCCGGCCCGGTCCTTGACCCAGCCGCCGCTGCTGCCGGTGGTCTCGTCGGCGCGCAGCCGGCCGGTGAGGGTGACCTCGCCGGTCGGGGCGGCCGGGACGGGCGGGTACTGGGTGGCGCCGTCGCCGGAGGGGACCCAGCCGCGGTTGACCAGGACGGTGCCCTTGCCGTCGGAGAGCTTGAGCGGGGTGAGGACGAAGTAGCCGAGGGTGCCGTTGGCGTCGGTCCGCTTGCGGACCACGAACTCGTGTGCCGGGTCGTACTGTCCGGTGGCCGTCACGGCGCGCCAGGTGAGGGCGGACGGTACGGCGGTGCCGGGGGCGGTGGACAGGCTGTCGAAGGGTACCGGCGAGGCCGTGAGGGCCTTGCCGATCAGCTCGTTCCGGGCCACCCGCGCCTCGTGGCGGTGCAGCTGCCAGAAGCCCAGCTTGATCGTCGCGGGGATCAGCAGCAGCGCGATCAGGATGGTGATCAGCCACTGGCGGGTCAGCAGAAAACGGTACACATGGGAACGGTACGCCGACCTCACAACGGGCTCACGCACCGGGGTGCGGGGCGACCTCGCGCAGCAACTGGAGGAAGGCGTCCTCGGTGACGATCGGGGTTCCGACGTCGCGGGCCTTGCGGGCCTTGCCGCTCCAGCTGGTCGGCTCGTTGGTGACCAGGAGGCTGGTGAGCCGGCTGACGGAGGTGGCGATGTGCAGGCCGGCCTCGACGGCGCGGTCCTCCAGGACCTCGCGGTCGGTGGCGGTGTCCCCGGTGAAGGCCACCCGCATGCCCTGGACCAGCGGCTTGCCGTCCTCCCAGCGCCCCGGGTTGGGGTACGGGCAGGGCGGGCGCTTCTTGGCCTGGCGGTACTGGGAGCCGGTCCAGTTGCCGCGGCCGGGGGCGGCGGGCTCGTCCTCGCCGAGGTCGGTGACCGCGACGCAGGTCTGGAAGGGGAGCGGGATGCCGTGGGTGCGGGCCAGGTGGAGGCTGGGGCGGAAGGCCTCGGCGAGCACCCGGGCGTCGTCCAGGGCGTTGTGGGCCTGGCGCTGCTGGACGCCGAAGTGGGCGGCGAGCGAGGAGAGCTTGCCGTTGGGCAGCGGGAGGCGCAGGTCGCGGGAGAGGACCATGGTGCACAGCCGCTGCTCGACCGGGGCGCTGCGGCCGGCCCTGGAGAACTCGCGGGAGATCATGTTCCAGTCGAACAGCGCGTTGTGCGCGACCAGGACGCGGTTCGCCAGGCGGGTGGCGAACTCCTCGGCGATCTCGGGGAAGGTCGGCGCGCCGGAGAGCAGTTCGGCGGTGAGGCCGTGGATCCAGACCGGGCCCGGGTCCCGCTCGGGGTTGACCAGGGTGTACCAGTGGTCGGTCACCTCGCCGTCGCCGTCCAGCTGGTAGACGCCGGCCGAGATGACGCGGTCGGAGCGGCCGAGACCGGTGGTCTCGACGTCGACGACCGCGAAACCCTCGGCGGGGGCGGCGGAACGCTGGGCGGGGACCGGGGCGGTCCGCGGCGCGCCGTACGTCTCGGGCTGGATCGGTTGCATGGTCCAACAGGATAAGGGGCGAGTCGGCGGTGGCCGGTCGAAATGTTCCGGCCCGGCAGCCGGAATAGAGTGGTCCGCATGGGTGTCGTACACCTGGTCGAGATCGTTTCCGGCCGCCCGGCCGGTTCTGTGTGAGGAAAAACGCATGCGCGCCACGGTGATCCACGGACCGAACGACATCCGGATCGAGGAGGTACCGGACCCGGTGATCCAGCAGCCGACGGACGTCGTGCTGCGGGTGGTCAACGCCTGTATCTGCGGCAGCGACCTGTGGGCCTACCGGGGGGTGGCCCAGCGGGTGCCCGGGCAGCGGATCGGGCACGAGTTCCTGGGTGTGGTCGAGGAGGTCGGCGCCGAGGTCCGGGGCTTCGCGAAGGGTGACTTCGTGGTCGCGCCCTTCGTCTGGTCGGACGGGGTCTGTGAGTTCTGTCTCGAAGGCCTCCAGACGTCCTGCCCGCACGGCGGGTTCTGGGGGTCGGTGGGTTCGGACGGCGGCCAGGGCGAGGCGGTGCGGGTGCCGTTCGCGGACGGGACGCTGGTGAAGCTGCCGAAGGAGGCGGTGGACGACGAGAAGCTGCTGCCGGGCCTGCTGGCGCTGTCCGACGTGATGGCGACCGGGCACCATGCGGCGGTCTCGGCGAGGGTGCGCCCGGGCGCGACGGTCGCGGTGGTCGGCGACGGCGCGGTGGGCCTGTGCGGTGTGCTGGCGGCGCGCCGACTGGGCGCGGGCCGGATCATCGCGCTGGGCCGGCACACCGCCCGGACCGAGCTGGCCCGGCGCTTCGGGGCGACGGACGTGGTGGCCGAGCGCGGCGACGCGGCGATCGAGGCCGTCAAGGAGCTGACCGGCGGCCTGGGGGCGCACGCGGTGCTGGAGGCGGTCGGCACCGAGGAGTCGATGCGGACGGCGGTCTCGATCACCCGGGACGGCGGCGCGGTCGGCTACGTGGGCGTCCCGCACGGCGGCAGCGCGGGCGTCGACATCGGTCAGATGTTCGGCCGAAACGTTTCGCTCAACGGTGGCGTGGCCCCGGCCCGCGCGTACATCCCCGAGCTGCTGCCGGACGTGCTCTCCGGTGCGATCGAGCCCGGTCTGGTCTTCGACCGGACGGTCGACCTGGACGGCGTTCCGGACGGCTATCGAGCCATGGACGACCGGTCCGCGCTGAAGGTCCGGATCACCTTCTGACGCTTCGTCAACAGGGGCGGCACCGTTGGACGGTGCCGCCCCTTTCGGTTGTGACGGCCCCGGTCTGGAAGTGACGCGAGTGGTGGTTTTCGGCCAATTGGATGGTGCGAGGGGGTGAACGACTGGCTGATCGCGGTCAACCCCTTCCGGGGCGGGCACGACGCTCCTAGCATTGCGCGGCGCGCACGAGGAATGTGACGTCCCTCACGTTCGAATTGTTCCCCTGTGCGACCGCTACGCCGAAGGAGTGAGGAGACAGAGTGGATTCGCCGCCGATCACCACTACCGCTACGGAAGTCCAACTCATCGATGACAGCGAGGAGTTCCGTACCCTGCGGCGCTCGTTCCGGAGCTTCGCCTTTCCGGTCACCATCGGCTTCGTGCTCTGGTACCTGCTCTACGTACTGCTCTCCTGCTACGCCCCCGGACTGATGGGCACCAAGGTCGTCGGGCACATCAACGTGGCCCTGGTGCTGGGACTGCTGCAGTTCGTCACCACCTTCGCCATCGCCGCCTGGTACTCCCGCTACGCCGACCGGCGGATCGACCCGCCCGCCGCCGCGATCCGCGAGGCCCACGGCGCCGTCGTCCACGCCCCCCGGGAGTCCGCCGAATGACGCCGCTCGCCAGCTCCGCCACGGAGCACCGCGGTCTGATCATGTCCTTGTTCGCGCTCTTCGTGGTGGCCACCCTGGTCATCACCGTCTGGGCCGGTCGGCAGAACCGCAGCGCCGCCGACTTCTACGCCGGCGGCCGCGGCTTCACCGGCTTCCAGAACGGCCTGGCCATCTCCGGTGACTACATGTCCGCCGCGTCCTTCCTCGGCATCGCCGGAATCATCGCGCTCACCGGCTACGACGGCTTCCTGTACTCGATCGGCTTCCTGGTCGCCTGGCTGGTCGCGCTGCTGCTGATCGCCGAACCGCTGCGCAACTCCGGCCGGTTCACCATGGCGGACGTGCTCGCGTTCCGGATGCGCCAGCGCCCGGTGCGCACCGCGGCCGGCATCTCCACCATCGTGGTCTCGATCTTCTACCTGCTCGCCCAGATGGTCGGCGCCGGGGCCCTGGTGGCGCTGCTGCTGGGGGTCACCGGGGAGGGCGCCAAGCGCTGGACCATCCTCGCGGTCGGCGCGCTGATGATCATCTACGTGGTGATAGGGGGTATGAAGGGCACCACCTGGGTGCAGATCGTCAAGGCCGTGCTGCTGATCGCCGGCGCCGCGCTGATGACCGTCCTGGTGCTCGCCAAGTACCACTTCAACCCCTCCGAACTGCTCGGCGCGGCCGCCTCCGCGAGCGGCAAGGGCTCGGCCTTCCTGGAACCGGGACTGAAATACGGGGCCACGAACACCTCCAAGCTCGACTTCATCAGCCTGGGGATCGCCCTGGTGCTCGGCACCGCCGGCCTGCCGCACATCCTGGTCCGCTTCTACACCGTCCCCACCGCCAAGACGGCCCGGAAGTCCGTGCTCTGGGCGATCGGCATCATCGGCGTCTTCTACCTGATGACCCTGGCGCTGGGCTTCGGCGCGGCCGCGCTGGTCGGCCGCAGCGGCATGGTGGCCGTCGAGGGCAAGACGCCCTCCGGCAACACCGCGGCGCCGCTGCTCGCCGAGCAGCTCGGCGGCGGGGCCGGCACCACCGGCGGGGCGATCATGCTCGCGGTGATCTCGGCCGTCGCCTTCGCCACCATCCTCGCCGTGGTCGCCGGGCTCACCCTGGCCTCCTCGGCCTCCTTCGCCCACGACCTGTACGCCAACGTGATCCGGCGCGGGAAGGCGACCGAGAAGGAGGAGGTGCGGTCCGCCAAGTGGGCCGCCGTCGGGATCGGCGCCGTCGCCATCGTGCTCAGCCTCTACGCGGGCAAGCTCAGCACCGCCGCCCTGGTCGCGCTGGCCTTCGCGGTGGCCGCCTCGGCCAATCTGCCGACCCTGCTCTACTCGCTGTTCTGGAAGCGCTTCACCACCACCGGCGCGGTCAGCTCGGTCTACGCGGGCCTGATCTCCTCGGTGGTACTGGTGGTGTTCTCCCCGGTGCTCTCCGGCGCCAAGAACTCGCTCTTCCCGAACGCCGACTTCCACTGGTTCCCGCTGGAGAACCCCGGCCTGGTCTCCATCCCGATCGGCTTCCTGGCCGGCTGGCTCGGCACCCTGCTGTCCAAGGAACGTCCGGACCCGGCGAAGTACGCTGAACTGGAGGTCCGCTCGCTCACCGGGCTGGGCGCCCACTGATCGATCCGGCATGACTATGCTGGCCCGGCCTGCCTCGACGGTGGCCGGGCCGGCGGTTTTTCGGGAAGGGACGCACGTGCTGCTCGACACCTTCGGACGACGCGCCGTCGACCTGCGGGTCTCCCTCACCGACCGGTGCAACCTCCGCTGCACCTACTGCATGCCGGAGGAGGGGCTGCAGTGGCTGGCCAAGCCCGAGCTGCTCACCGACGAGGAGATCGTCCGGCTGGTCACCCTCGCCGTGCGCGACCTGGGCGTGCGGGAGGTCCGCTTCACCGGCGGCGAGCCGCTGCTGCGCCCCGGGCTGGTCGCGATCGTCGCCGCCTGCTCCGAGCTGGAACCGCGCCCCGAGCTGTCGGTGACCACCAACGGCATCGGACTGGCCCGCACCGCGACGGCGCTGCGCGAGGCCGGACTGGACCGGGTCAACGTCTCGCTGGACACCCTGGACCCCGAGGTGTTCCACACCCTCACCCGCCGCCGGCGCCACCAGGACGTGCTGGACGGACTGGCCGCCGCCGAGGCGGCCGGGCTGGCGCCGGTGAAGCTGAACGCGGTGCTGATGCGCGGGGTCAACGACCACGAGGCGGCCGACCTGCTGTCCTGGTGCCTGGAGCGGGGCTACGAGCTGCGCTTCATCGAGCAGATGCCGCTGGACGCCCAGCACGGCTGGGACCGCTCGTCGATGGTCACCGCGGAGGAGATCCTGGAGCTGCTGCGGGCCCGGTTCACGCTCACCCCGGAGTCGTCCGGTCGCCGGGGCGCGGCGCCCGCCGAGCGCTGGGTGGTGGACGGCGGCGCCGGCCGGGTCGGCGTGATCGCCTCCGTCACCCGGCCGTTCTGCCGGGCCTGCGACCGGACCAGGCTGACCGCCGACGGGCAGGTGCGCAACTGCCTGTTCGCGACCGGGGAGACCGACCTGCGCAGCGCGCTGCGCTCGGGGGCGGACGACGCGGAGCTGGCCGCGCTGTGGCGGGCGGCGATGTGGGGCAAGAAGGCCGGGGCCGGGATCGACGACCCGGAGTTCCACCAACCCGAGCGGCCGATGTCGGCGATCGGCGGCTAGGCGCCTTCCGGGGTCCAGTCGGCGAAGGCGACGACCTCCTTGAGGAAGCCGCGCACGCCCAGGAACTGGGACAGGTGCTCGCGGTGCTCCTCGCAGGCGAGCCAGGTCTTGCGGCGGTCCGGGGTGTGCAGCTTGGGGTTGTTCCACACCAGCACCCAGTGGGCGTCCGCCCGGCAGCCCTTGGCGGAGCAGATCGGGGTCTGCGGGGTGTCCATCGGGGGCCGTCCTCCGGGGTTCGGCGGGTGCGTGGTCACCGCCAGTCTGTCACGCCGTCCGGGCCCGACCGGATCCGGGCATGGCGACGCCGGGCAGCCACGGGGGGAGCCGCCCGGCGTCGGTCCGTCGCTCCGACGGGGGATGCGGAGCGCGTACGCAGTATGTCACGCCGAAGGCCTCGGATGGGGAGGTCTTGCATGATTAATCTGAGCTTCTTCTGAGCTTTCGCCGACCTGATTGCGGCTCAATCCCCGCAAACCGGGCGGTCAGTCCGTGCCCGGTGACGCTCCGGTGCCGGAGGGCTTTGCCTGTCCTGTACCAGCGGGCGCACCAGCCCCACCCGTACCACCGGGGCCGAGCATCAGCGGGGTGTCGGCCGGGAAGTCGAAGGAGCTCGGCAGGCTCGGCGCCCGCTCCCGGCCGGCGTTGGCGATCAGCACCGCGAAGTACGGCAGCAGCACCCCGCCCGCCAGCGCCCCGAAGGCCAGCCAGCGCTCGACGTTCCACAGCACCACCGCGAGCAGTACGCAGACGGTGCGCAGCAGCATCGAGATGACGTAGCGGCGCTGGCGCCCCCGGACGTCCTCGGAGAGGCTGCTGCGCGCCCCCGTGATCCGGTGGATCTGTCCGCCGCCGGCGCTCTTGCCCATGTGTCCAACCGCCCTCGTCCAGGCATCCGCGCGCCGTTCCGCGCGGCCTCCTCACGGTACGCCCGGGCACCCGGGACGACGAGACCGGGTGGGCGGGGCCCACCCGGTCGGGCGTGATAGAGGAGCCGTACGGCGTCAGGAGTGTCTACGAGCGCCGGGAGAGGTACTGCGGGGGGACGGCGTCGGTGAGCCAGACGCCGTTCTCGCTGAGCCGGAACTCGTGACCGTCCGCCGCCATCGCGGCCGCGTTGACGGTCAGCACGACCGGGCGGCCGTGCCGGGCGCCGACCCGGGTGGCCGTCTCGGTCTCCGCCGAGAGGTGGACGTCCTGCCGGGTCATCGGGCGCAGCCCCTCACGGAAGATCGACGCCAGATGGCGGTCGGCGGTGCCGTGGTAGAGCACCGGCGGCGGCACGGTGGCGGTCAGACCGAGGTCGACCGCCACCGAGTGGCCCTGGTTGGCGCGGATCGAGAGGCCGTCCGGGGAGTAGCCGAAGCGGCGCTTGTTGTTGCCGGCCACGATGTGGTCGAGCTCGGGCCTGGTGAGCGGCCTGCCCTTCGCCGCGAGGGCGCCGAGCAGGACGTCGATCCGGACCCAGCCGGAGTCGTCCAGCGTGATCCCGACCAGCTCCGGCTCGTGCCGCAGGATGCGCGACAGCATCTTGCTCGATCTGACCAGCCGCTTCTCGTCCATCATGTTCTTTCCATCCCCCGTCGGTCAGCGGCTATGAGGCCGGGCTGACCGAACTCATGTTGAAGTCCGCGACACGCACGGGTGGCATCGCGGTGCGGGTGAAGTAGTCGCTCCACTCGCGGGGCAGGCAGGGCTCGGTGCGGCCCGCCTCGGTGATCCGGCCGAGCAGGTCGACCGGGGACTCGTTGAACCGGAAGTTGTTGACCGCGCCGACGACCTCGCCGTTCTCCACCAGGTAGACGCCGTCCCGGGTGAGGCCGGTGAGCAGCAGCGTCGCCGGGTCCACCTCGCGGATGTACCAGAGGCAGGTGAGCAGCAGGCCGCGCTCGGTGCGGGCGATCATCTCGTCCAGGGTCGGCGCGGACTCCTGGTCGGCCGTCTCCAGCACCAGGTTGTCGATGCCCGGGCGCAGCGGCAGGCCGGTGAGGCCGGCCGTGTGGCGGCTGGTGACCAGCTCGGTCAGCACGCCCTCGCGGATCCACTCGGTGGCCTCGATCGGCGCGCCGTTGTCGAAGACCGAGACGTCGCCGCCGGTGCGGTGCGCCAGCACGAACGGGGCGGCCTCCAGGCCGGGCTCGTTCGGGTCGGCGCGCAGGGTCAGCGGCAGCGCGGCGAGCTTGTCGCCGATCCGGGTGCCGCCACCGGGCCGGGAGAAGACCGACCGGCCCTCGACGGCGTCCCGGCCGCCGGCCGCCCAGTGCAGGCAGAGCAGCAGGTCGGCGACGGCCGCGGGCGGCAGCAGCGTCTCGTACCGCCCGGCGGGCAGGTCGATCCGGCGGGCGCCCCAGCCGAGCCGCTTGGTGAGTTCGGCGTGCAGGGCGGGGACGTCGACGTCGGTGAAGTCCCGGGTGGCGGCGCCGACCCAGGCCGAGCCGGAGAGGTCGGCGGTCTTGCCGTTGATCTCGACCATGCCGGTGGGCTGGTCGTGGCGCAGCCGCAGGCCGGTGGAGCTGCCCAGGTAGCTGGTGGTGAGCTCGTGCCGGGCGAAGCCGTACAGCAGCTCGCCCTGGGCGGCGGCGCGGGCGAAGGCCTCGCCGAGGGCCGGGCCGAAGGCCTCGAACACCTCGATGGAGGTCTCCGCGGGCGGCTCGGTGAAGTCGGGGGAGGCCGGCCGGCCATCGACCAGCGGCTGGGCGTCCTCGGCCGGTCCGGCCGCGCGGGCCGCCGCCTCGGCGGCGCGGACCAGGCCCTCGACGTCCTCGGCGGTGACGGCCTCGCGGGCGACCACGCCGGAGGCGGTGCCCTCGGCGCCGGCCACGGTGGCGATCACGGTGAGGCGGCGGCCGCGGGTGACGCCGTTGGTGGTCAGCGCGTTGCCCGCCCAGCGCAGGTTGGCGGTGGACTCCTCGTCGGCGATCACCACGCAGCCGTCGGCGCGGGACAGGCCGAGGGCCAGCTCGACGAGTTCGTGGGGCTGCATCGCGGTCATCAGTGACCCGCCTCCTGCTGGGTGTTGAGCACGTTGACGTTGCGGAACAGCGCCGACGGGCAGCCGTGGCTGACCGCCGCGATCTGGCCGGGCTGCGCCTTGCCGCAGTTGAAGGCGCCGCCGAGCACGTAGGTCTGCGGGCCGCCGACGGCGGCCATCGAGCCCCAGAAGTCGGTGGTGGTGGCCTGGTAGGCGAAGTCCTTGACCTGGCCGGCGAGTTCGCCGTTCTTGATGGCGTAGGCGCGCTGGCCGGTGAACTGGAAGTTGTAGCGCTGCATGTCGATGGACCAGGAGCGGTCGCCGACGATGTACAGGCCGTTCTCCACCCCGGCGAACAGGCCCGCGGTGTCCGGGCCGTCGGCGGCGGGCTGGAGCGAGACGTTGGCCATCCGCTGGACCGGGACGTGCGCGGGGGAGTCCGCGAAGGCGCAGCCGTTGGAGCGCTCGAAGCCCTTCAACTTGGCCATGCCGCGGTCGAGTTGGTAGCCGACCAGGACGCCGTCCTTGATCAGGTCCCAGGACTGGGTGGCGACGCCCTCGTCGTCGTAGCCGATGGAGGACAGGCCGTGCTCGGCGGTGCGGTCACCGGTGACGTTCATCAGCTCGGAGCCGTAGCGCAGGCTGCCGAGCTGGTCGAAGGTGGCGAAGGAGGTGCCGGCGTAGGCGGCCTCGTAGCCGAGCGCGCGGTCCAGCTCGGTGGCGTGGCCGATCGACTCGTGGATGGTCAGCCAGAGGTTGGACGGGTCGATGACCAGGTCGTAGCGGCCCGGGCGGACGCTCGGGGCCTTCATCTTCTCGGCCAGCAGGACGGGCAGTTCGGCGAGCTCGGCGTCCCAGTCCCACTCGGTGCCGGTCAGGTACTCGTAGCCGCGGCCGACCGGCGGGGCCAGGGTCTGCATCGAGTCGAAGGCGCCGGTGCGCTCGTCGACCGAGGTGGCCTCCAGGTCGGAGTAGAGCCGGATCCGCTGCTGGGTCGTCACGGTGCCCGCGGTGTCGGCGTAGAACTTGTTCTCCTGCACCGTCAGCAGCGCCGCCTGGACGTGCGACACGCCGGGGGCGGCGAGCAGCCGGGCGCTGCGCTCGGCGAGCAGCGCGGTCTTGTCGGCGTCCGGCACCTCGAAGGGGTTGACCTCGTACGAGGAGACCCAGGTGACGTCCCGGTGGACGGGCTCGTCGGCCAGCTCGACCCGCTCGGCGGAGCCGGCCGCCCGGCTGATCCCGCCGGAGAGCCGGGCCACCGCGACGGCGCGGGCGGCGACCTCCGCCGCGGCGCCCGGGGTGAGGTCGACCCCGGCGGCGAAGCCCCAGGCGCCGTCCAGCAGCACCCGGACGGCGAAGCCCAGCTGCACGCTGTCGGAGGTGCCGGCCGGACGGGCGTCGCGCAGCCGCCACGAGGCGCTGCGGACCCGCTCCAGGCGGAAGTCGGCATGGCTGGCGCCGAGTTCGCGGGCCCGGGCGAGGGCGGCGTCGGCCAGGGCGTGCAGCGGCAGGGCGAGGAACAGCGGGTCGACGGCGCGTCCGTGCGCGGCGCCGGCACTGTCGGCCGGAGGGATCGGAGGCAATCGGGCTCCCAGGTCGCGGAGGGTGGCGGTGCGGCGCCACAGGGGCGTCCGCACCGCATCATTTCCCCTCCACCGGGTTCCCGGCCAGCGCATTTCACCCGGGGCGTCGCGGTTTCGGCCAGGGAGGTCCGGCTCCGTGCGCGGCCGTCAGGAGACGGCCTCCCACCAGCCGTCCAGCTCCGGCGGGTTGTCCACGTCGATCCGCTCGCCGGGGCGCGGGACGGCCAGCGGGACGGCCTGGACCTTGGCCTCCTTGAGCAGCCGTTCGATCGGCTCGGCCCAGGGGTGCAGGCCCAGGTTGAAGGTGCACCAGTGGACCGGCACCAGCAGTCCGGCGGTGAGGTCCCGGTGGGCGAGGACGGCGTCCTCGGGGGTCATGTGGATGTCCGGCCAGGCCGCGTCGTAGGCGCCGATCTGCACCAGGGCGGCGTCGAACGGGCCGTGCTGCGCGCCGATCCGGGCATAGCCCTCGAAGTAGCCGGAGTCGCCGGTGTAGAAGACCTTGCGGGTGGGCCCGGCGATCACCCAGGAGCCCCACAGGGTGGTGTTGCGGGTCAGGCCGCGGCCGGAGAAGTGGTGCGCGGAGGTGAGGGTGAGGACCAGCTCGCCCAGGGTGCAGGTCTCGTCCCAGTCCAGCTCGATGATCCGGTGCTCCGGGACGCCCCAGCGGCGCAGGTGGCCGCCGATGCCGAGCGGCACCGCGAAGGGCGCGGACTGGCTGCGCACCAGGCGCTTGACGGTCGCCATGTCGAGGTGGTCGTAGTGGTCGTGGGAGATCAGCACGGCGTCGACCGGCGGCAGCTCCTCCAGCTCCACCGGGACGGGGTGCAGCCGCTTGGGGCCGACGTGGGCGGAGGGGGAGCAGCGGTCGCTCCAGATCGGGTCGAGCAGCACGCGCGAGCCCTCGATCTCGACCAGCGCGGAGGCGTGCCCGTACCAGGTGATCTCCACGCCCTCGGCGGCCGGGCCGGGGGTGGTGGCGGGGCGGACGGTGGGCACCGGGTGGGCCGGGACGCGCCCCTCGCGCTGGAACAGCATCCGGCGGACGGTGTCGCGGTCGACGCTGGGGGCGTCCCCGGCCCGGGCGAGGGTCGAGGGCGCGTTGTGGAAGACGCCGTCGCGGTACTGGGGGGAGTCCCGCACCCGCTCCTCGTGCTCGCCGTCCGGGCGGCGCCCGAACGCCGCGGGCAGGTCGCGCAGCGCCCAGGCGGTCGTGCCCAGGCCCGCAGCCAGGGCGGTGAGGGCGAGCAGTCGTCCGCGTCCGGTGGTGCTCCCGGGCCGTGCCTTGGTCATGCGCCCTGCCTTCGTTTCCTCGCCGGGACTCTTCGGGGGAAGGGTACGTCCGGCCCCGGGGGCGGCCCGCACCACGGGGGCAACGGGCACGCCCGCCCGTGTTGTTCCCGCACAGTGCGCCCTTTCGCGGCGCTGCCCCGGCCTGCGGCGGACGGCCGGGACGGCCGGGCGCCGTGGGTGCGGATTGTCGGATTGCCACAGTTCCTTTGCTGCGGCGCTGTGGGAGACCGATTCGCCCCCGCCGCCGACCGCCCGATAGCGTCACACTGCGTACGCGTCCGGACGGACGCGCCCAGACACGGAGAGAGGTGGATCGTTGAGCCGCTCGGTTCTCGTCACCGGAGGAAACCGGGGCATCGGCCTCGCGATCGCCCAGGCCTTCGCCGAGGCGGGCGACAAGGTCGCCATCACCAGCCGTTCGGGCGAGGTGCCCGAGGCCCTCGCGAAGTTCGACGTCCTCGCGGTGCGCTGTGACATCACGGACGCCGCGCAGGTCGACGCCGCCTTCACCGAGATCGAGCAGAAGCACGGCGCGGTCGAGGTGCTGGTCGCCAACGCGGGCATCACCAACGACACCCTGCTGCTGCGGATGTCCGAGGAGGACTTCACGTCCGTCCTGGACACCAACCTGACCGGCACCTTCCGGGTGGTCAAGCGCGCGTCGAAGCTGATGATGCGCGCCCGCAAGGGCCGCGTGGTGCTGATCTCCTCCGTGGTGGGCCTCTCCGGCTCGCCGGGCCAGGCCAACTACGCCGCCTCCAAGGCCGGCCTGGTCGGCTTCGCCCGCTCGCTGGCGCGCGAGCTCGGCCCGCGCAACATCACCGTCAACGTGGTCGCCCCCGGCTTCGTCGACACCGACATGACCGCCGTGCTCAGCGACGAGCGCCGCGCGGAGATCGTCTCGGGCGTGCCGCTGGGCCGCTACGCGGCGCCCGCCGAGGTCGCGTCCACCGTGCGGTTCCTCGGTTCGGACGAGGCCGCGTACATCACCGGAGCCGTCATTCCCGTCGACGGCGGATTGGGCATGGGTCACTGATCATGAGTGGAATCCTCGAGGGCAAGCGGATCCTGATCACCGGTGTGCTGATGGAGTCCTCCATCGCCTTCCACACCGCGCGGCTGGCCCAGGAGCAGGGCGCCGAGATCATCCTCACCGCCTTCCCCCGCCCGAGCCTGACCGAGCGCATCGCCAAGAAGCTGCCGAAGCCGGTCAAGGTGCTGTCGCTGGACGTCTCCAGCCCGGAGGACCTGGCCGGCATCGCCGAGCAGGTCCGCGAGACCCTGCCGACCCTGGACGGCATCGTCCACTCGATCGGTTTCGCCCCGCAGGACGCCCTGGGCGGCAACTTCCTGGACACCCCGTGGGAGTCCGTGGCCACCGCGATGCACGTCTCGGCGTACTCGCTCAAGTCGCTCACCATGGCGCTGCTGCCGCTGATGCAGGACGGCGGCTCGGTGGTCGGCCTGACCTTCGACGCCCAGTACGCGTGGCCGCAGTACGACTGGATGGGCCCGGCCAAGGCCGCCCTGGAGTCGACCAACCGCTACCTGGCCCGTTACCTGGGCGAGCGGGACATCCGCTGCAACCTGATCTCGGCGGGCCCGATCGGCTCGATGGCCGCCAAGTCCATCCCGGGCTTCGGCGACCTGGCCGACACCTGGAACCACCGCTCCCCGCTCAAGTGGGACCTGAGCGACCCGGAGCCGGCCGGCCGCGGCGTCGTCGCCCTGCTGTCGGACTGGTTCCCGAAGACCACCGGCGAGATCATCCACGTCGACGGCGGTCTGCACGCGATCGGCGCCTGACCGACCGGTTTCCGCCACTGCCCGGCACCCCTGTTCGCGGGGGTGCCGGGCAGTCGTGTTTCCGGTCCCGCCCCGGAGGCGGGTCGCGCCTACGCGTCGGCCGTCGCGCAGGCGCCGATGGCGCGGCCGGCCTCGACCGAGGCGCGCTGGGGGTCGCCGTCCCGGATGGCGTCCCGGATGGTGTGGTGGCCGATGTAGCGCTCGGCGATCAGCTCGGGGCCGACGTCGTTGCGCAGGTGCGCGCGGGTGACCTCACCGAGGTCGGAGTAGACGGCCAGCAGCACGTCGTTGTGGGCGGCGGCCACCACGGCGTGGTGGAAGGCGGCGTCGGCCTGGACAAAGTCCTCGGCGTCGCCGGAGTGCCAGGCGGCCTCGCGCCGTTCCAGCGCGGCGTCCAGCAGGTCGAGGTCGCGGTCGGTGCGGCGGGCGGCGGCCAGGCCGGCCGCGGAGGTCTCCAGCGCCGCCCGCAGCTCGGCGACCTGCGCCTGGTCGGCGTCGGCGAAGCGGCGGTGCATCACCCCGGCCAGCTCGCTGGTGGCCAGGACATACGTGCCGGAGCCCTGGCGGATGTCGAGCAGCCCGTTGTGGGCGAGCGCCCGGACGGCCTCCCGGACGGTGTTGCGGGCCACCCCCAGCTGTTCGACCAGGGCGGCCTCGGTGGGGATGCGCGAGCCGACGGGCCACTCCCCGGAGGTGATCTGGGCGCGCAGCTGCGCGATCACCTGGTCGGACAACGGGGTGCGCCTCGGCGAGGACAGCGCCACGGGGACTCCTAGCGACTACGGGGTTGGGTGGGCCGTGGGGGGAAAGCGGCTGATGGACGAACGGGTCGGGACATCATGCCAATTCCGAGGTGCATCAATTCATCCCATCATTCTATGATGGCGCCCATGCCTCCCGCAGCAGACACCACCACCTCCTCCCCACGGAGCGGGGAGCGGCCGCAGACCGAGCGGCCGTCCGCCCCCGGCACGTACCTCGGCGTGCTGTTCGCCGTCGCGATCGCCGCCGCCGCCTTCAACCTGCGCCCTGTGGTCACCAGCCTCGGACCGCTGCTCGACCAGGTCCGTGACGACCTCGGGATGAACCCGACACTCGCCGGGCTGCTGACCGCCGTCCCCTCGCTGTGCTTCGCGCTGTTCGGCCTCGCCGCTCCGACCGCGGCCCGCCGGATCGGCCCGATCGCCGTGATCACGGCCGGCATGGCCGCCATCACGGCCGGTGTGCTGGCCCGCTCCTTCGCCGGCGGTACGGCGGTGTTCCTGCTGTTCACCGCGCTCGCCCTGGCCGGGGTGGCGGTCTCCAACGTGCTGCTGCCGGTGGTCATCAAGCGGTACTTCCCGGAGAAGGTCGGTCCGATGATCGGCCTGTACTCCATGGCGCTGTCCGCCGGCACCGCGCTGGCCGCCCTGGTCAGCGTGCCGCTGACCAGCTCGCTCGGCGGGGACTGGCGGTACGGCCTGGGCAGCTGGGCCGCCCTGGGGGCGCTCGCCCTGCTGCTCTGGCTGCCGCTGCTGATCGCCAAGCGCGAGCGCGGCGAGCGGGCCGGCGGCGCCCCCGCCCCCGCCAGGCTGCCGATCACCCGCAGCCGTACGGCCTGGGCGATGGCCTGCTTCTTCGGCCTCCAGGCCACCGGCGCCTACGTGGTGATGGGCTGGCTGCCGAAGATCTTCCAGGACTCCGGCATCGACAAGGGCACCTCCGGGGTGCTGCTCGCGGTCACCATGGTGATCGGCGTGCCGGTCTCCTTCGTACTGCCCAACCTGGCGGCCCGGCGCGGTGACCAGCGGATCTTCGTGGTGCTGCTGGCCTGCTGCGGCATCGCCGGGTACTCCGGGCTGGCGCTCGCCCCGGCCGGGGCGCCGTGGGTGTGGGCCGTGCTGGTGGGCCTGTCCAACTGCGCCTTCCCGCTGGTGCTGACCATGATCGGGCTGCGCGCCCGGACGGCCGGCGGGGTGGCCCAGCTGTCCGTGTTCGCCCAGGGGCTCGGCTACCTGATCTCCGTCCCCGGTCCGATCCTGATCGGCCGGATCTACGACGTCACCGGTGAGTGGTACTGGCCGCTGGGCTTCCTGGCCCTGCTGCTGGTGCCGCAGATGCTGTTCGGCCTGCGCGCCGCCCAGGCCCGGCACATCGAAGACGAGGCGGTCCTGCCCGCCGAGCGGGTCAAGGCCTGACCGAGCGGGTCAAGGCCTGACCGGGAAGGTGAAGGCCCGAACGGGAAGGTCAAGGCCCGACCAAGGCGGTGGGGCCGGTCGGGGACGGGCGTGTTCGGGGTGGGAGAATCCCGACATGCCCGTTCTCGACCCGAACCCCACCGACGGCCGCAAGCAGCTCGGCCGCATCGCCCTCCTCTTCGGCGGCATCGTGGTGCTGGTGGCGATCATCGCCAGCGTCGCCACCGCGATGGGCTGACCCGGCCGCACCGCCCGCCCGCACCGGCGGGTGCACGGGCGCCGTACTCCCGGTGACACCCCGGCCGGCGGGGCATGACGGCACCCGCCACCCGGGGGAGTGGCGGCAACCGGGAGCATCGCGCCCCCGGGCCGCTTTTCTGCCAAGCTTGCTGGGTATGAGCGCCGACACGCCCCGCAGGATCATCGTTCTCCGCCACGCCAAGGCCGACTGGCCGAACGGCGTGGACGACCACGAGCGGCCGCTGGCCGACCGGGGCCGTCACCAGGCCCCGGAAGCCGGCCGCTGGCTGGTCGACTCCGGCATCAACCCCGAGTACGTGCTCTGCTCCACCGCCCTGCGCACCCGCGAGACCTGGAAGCTGGCGGCGCACGAGCTGCCCAAGCGGGCCCGCCGGACGGTGTACGAGGACCGGATCTACGAGGCCAGCCCGGGCGAGATCATCGCCGTCCTCCAGGAGACCCCGGAGGAGTACGCGGACGTGGTGCTGGTCGGCCACAACCCCGGGGTGCTGGGCCTGACCCAGGTGCTCGCCGGGGACGCCGGGGACCGGGACGCGCTGGAGCGGCTGCGCCTGGGCGGCTTCCCGACCGCGGCGATCGCGGTGCTCAGCTTCAGCGGCTCGTGGAAGGGCGTCGAGCCGGGCGTGGCCGAGCTGGTCTCGTACTACACGCCGCAGGACTGACCCCCCGGGGCGCTCGCCCCGGAACGTACCTGAGGGGCGTGCGGATCGATCCGCACGCCCCTCAGTCGTCAGCGCCCTTCGGTTGTCAGCACGCCTCAGTTCAGTCGACCGAGAGTCCGCCGTCGGCCGCCTCGACCTCCTCGCGGGTGATCCCGAGCAGGTACAGCACGGTGTCCAGGAAGGGCACGTTCACCGCGGTGTCGGCGGCCTCGCGCACCACGGGCTTGGCGTTGAAGGCCACCCCGAGCCCGGCCGCGTTCAGCATGTCCAGGTCGTTGGCGCCGTCGCCGATCGCCACCGTCTGCGACAGCGGCACCTTCGCCTGCTCGGCGAACCGGGCCAGCCAGCGGGCCTTGCCCGCACGGTCCACGATCTCGCCGACCACCCGGCCGGTGAACCTCCCGTCCACCACCTCCAGGGTGTTGGCCGCCGCGAAGTCCAGCCCCAGCTGCTCCACCAGGTGGTCGGTGACCTGGGTGAACCCGCCGGACACCACCGCGACCTGGAAGCCCAGCCGCTGGAGCGTACGGATCAGGGTGCGCGCCCCCGGCGTGAACCGGACCTCCGCGCGCACCTTCTCGGTCACCGAGGCGTCCAGCCCGGCCAGCAGGGCCACCCGGGCCCGCAGCGACTCGGCGAAGTCCAGCTCGCCGCGCATCGCCGCCGCCGTCACCTCGGCGACCTCCGCCTCGCAGCCCGCGTGGGCGGCGAACAGCTCGATCACCTCGTCCTGGATGAGCGTGGAGTCCACGTCCATCACCACCAGGCGCTTGGCCCGGCGCTCCAGCCCGGCGGCCATCACCGCGACGTCCACCCGCTGGGCGGCCGCCTCCTGGGCCAGTTCGGCCCGCAGCTCCTCGGTGGCCACACCGGAGACGGCCAGTTCGACCGCCGTCACCGGGTACTTGGCGAGGCGGAAGACACGGTCGATGTTGCCGCCCGCCGCGGTGATCCGGGAGGTCAGCGCCGAGACGGCGGCCGCGGTCAGCGGGTGGCCGAGCACCGTCACGTGCGAACGGCCCTCGCGGCGCGGCCGGTTGTCGCCGATGCCGGAGAGGATCTCGGCCTGGAGCTTCTGCTCCTCCGCCCAGCGGTGCACGGTGGCCCGCAGGCCGCCCTCCGCGTCGGGCGCGCGGGGCGGGGTGACCAGGGCGCACAGCGTGATGCGACCACGGGTGACGACCTGCTCGATGTCGATGACGTCGACGCCGAAGCCGGCCAGGGTGGCGAACAGGCCGGCGGTGATGCCGGGGCGGTCCTTGCCGAACACCTTGACGAGCAGGGTGCGCTCGTCCGCGGTCCGGGGCTGGGCGGCGGGGAGGGGCTCAGCGGCCAGGGGCGATGCGTTCATGGTGGCTCCCACGCTACCCGTCGGTCGACCCGCCGGGAGCACCTGTCCCACGTCGCGGGACACCCGTGCCCGCGGCCCGACCGGCTGCCCCGGGTAGCAGCCTGGTCACAGTCACCCGGGGTGACTTTCACCTGCGGACGGCGGGCTGGAATGATTCCCCCCGTCAGTCAGAGGAACAGTGCACCCCCGGCCGGGGGCCAAATCGGGGGAACCGAGAGAGCGGGGCAGGCAAGCAGTGCCGCAACTCGTCATTGATATCAACGGACAGCAGCGGACTCTTGAGCCCGGGCGGTCCTACACCATCGGGCGCAACCCGCAGTCGGACTTCACGTTCGACGACGCCAGGGTCTCCTGGCAGCACGGGACCATCAGCTTCAACGGCAGCGGTTGGCAGCTGGACGACCACGGCAGCACCAACGGCACCTACGTGGCCGGCGCCCGCACCATGCAGGCCCAGCTGTTCCCCGGTGCCGTGGTGAACCTGGGCAACCCGGAGAACGGCCCCCGGCTCGCCTTCTCCGCGCCCGCCCACGCCGCCGCCCCGCAGCCCACCCCGGTGCACGAGGCCGTCACCAGCCGCAGCCCCGCCCCGACGCCCCAGCAGCCCGCCCCGCAGCAGGCCTGGCCGGGTCAGGACCCGTACCAGCAGCAGCCGCAGGCGCAGCAGGCCTGGCCGCAGCAGCCGCCCGCGCAGCAGTACGTGCCGCAGCAGCAGGCCGCCCAGCCGTACCCGCCGCAGGACCAGCAGGCGGCGCAGCAGGCGGCCCAGCACGGCGGCTTCCCCGCGCAGCACGGCGGCTTCCCGGCGCAGCAGCAGGGCTTCCCCGCCCCGCCGCAGCACGACGGCGGCGGCCCGCAGCCGACGGTGATCCGCAACCTGACGGCCGGTATGCGCACCATCCGGATCGGCCGCGCGCTGGACAACGACATCGTGGTGTCCGACCTCCAGGTCTCCCGCCACCACGCCGAGCTGCGCCAACTGCCGGACGGCCGCTACGAGATCGTCGACCTCGGCAGCCACAACGGCATCTTCCTCAACGGCCAGCCGGTGCAGCGCCAGCTGATGGGCCCGCAGGACCGGTTGACCGTCGGCCACTCCAGCTTCGTCCTGGTCGGCGACCAGCTGCAGGAGTTCGTCGACACCGGCGCGGTCTCCTTCTCCGCCCGCCACCTGACCGTCGAGGTCGACCACAAGGGCGGCAAGAAGGTCCTGCTCAACGACGTCAGCTTCGGCGTCCCGGAGAAGTCCCTGGTGGCCGTCATCGGCCCGTCCGGCTCCGGCAAGTCGACCCTGCTGCGCGCCCTCACCGGCTACCGCCCGGCCGACCGCGGCGAGGTGCTGTACGACGGCCGCAACCTCTACAAGCAGTTCGCCGAACTCCGCTCCCGGATCGGCCTGGTGCCGCAGTCGGAGATCCTGCACCGCGAGCTCACCGTGCGGAAGGGCCTCAAGTACGCGGCCCGGCTGCGCTTCCCCGGCGACACCGAGGCCCGCGAGCGCGACGCCCGGATCGACGAGGTGCTGTACGAGCTGCGCCTGGACAAGCGCGCCGACAACAAGATCACCGCTCTCTCCGGCGGCCAGCAGAAGCGCGTCTCGGTCGCCCTGGAGCTGCTCACCAAGCCCTCGCTGATCTTCCTGGACGAGCCCACCTCGGGCCTCGACCCGGGCATGGACCGCGAGGTCATGCAGATGCTGCGCGGCCTCGCCGACGACGGCCGCACCATCCTGGTCGTCACCCACTCGGTGGCCGAACTCGCGCTCTGCGACCGGCTGCTGGTGATGGCGCCGGGTGGCTCGGTGGCCTACTTCGGCCCGCCGGACGAGGCGCTGCACTTCTTCGGGTACGAGACCTGGGCGGACGTCTTCCAGGCCTTCGAGAACTACCCCGACCACGACTGGGCCGGCCGCTACCGCGGTTCGGTGCACTACCAGCAGTACTCCGCCCCGACCGTCGAGGCGGGCGAGGTGCAGCACGTCCAGGTCGCCCAGGAGGCCGTCCGGCCGCCCAAGCCGCAGAGCTGGGGCTCGCAGCTGTGGACGCTGATGCGCCGCTACATGTCGGTGCTCGCCTCGGACCGCGGCTTCCTGGCGCTGTCGGTGCTGCTGCCGGCGGTGATCGGCGCGGTCAGCGTGCTGATCCCCAACGAACCGGGCCTCGCACCCAACCCGAAGACCCAGCTGCACCTCAACAACGGGGCCGCGACGATCCTGCTGATCCTGGCGATCGGCGCCTGCTTCTCCGGGGCGGCCAACTCGGTCCGCGAGCTGATCAAGGAACGGGCGATCTACGAACGGGAACGGGCCACCGGCCTGTCCCGCTCGGCGTACATGATGTCCAAGATCATCGTGCTGGGGATCTTCTCGGTCATCCAGGGCGCGATCATCTCCGCCGTCGGCTTCCTGCCGCGCAAGCTCCCCGAGCACGGCCTGATCGTCAAGAACATCCCGATGATCGAGATGACCATCGGCATGATCCTGCTCAGCTTCGCCGCGATGATGTTCGGCCTGATGATCTCCGCGCTGGTGAAGACCGCCGAGAAGACCATGCCCCTGCTGGTCATGTTCGCCATCGTCCAGGTGGTGTTCACCGGCTGCCTCTTCCAGATCTTCGGCAAGCCCGGCCTGGAGCAGGTCGCCTGGCTGATGCCGGCCCGCTGGGGCACCGGCATGGTGGCCACCACGCTCGACCTGTCGCACCTCATGGGGCCCTGGAACAAGGACTTCCAGAACCCCAACTACGACCCGCTGTGGGACCACAGCGTCGCCCAGTGGTCGATCGACGCGGCCGTGCTGATCGTCATCTCGGTCGTGATCGGCGTGATCGTGACCCGGCTGCAGCGCCGGCACGAGCCCGAGGTCATGCAGAAGGGCTGACCAGCCCCGCTGTGAAAGGGCGCTCCCCCGGGTGGGGGAGCGCCCTTCGCGTTCCCGGGGCGTGCGGGCCCATCGGCCTAGGTCCCCGGACCTGCGCCCGGAGCGGCCGGGGACGGACGCGGACGCCCCCGCGCCGGCGGTAGTTTGGCGGTATGCCCAGCCCGACCGGTGACCACCGGACCCCCCTCGACCCGCGCTCCGCCTGCGACCCGCTGGCCGGCATCGAGGCCGTCAGCCAGGCCCTGCTCGCGATGAGCCGGCACCTGGAGGTCCGTGAGGTGCTGCGCCGCATCACCGCCTCCGCCCGCGACCTGCTCGGCGCCGAGTACGCGGCCCTCGGCGTGCCCGACGACCACGGCGGCTTCGCCCAGTTCGTGGTCGACGGCGTCACCGACGAGCAGTGGCGGGCCATCGGCCCGCTGCCCCGCCAGCACGGCGTGCTCGCCGAACTGCTGCACGAGACCGGCCCCACCCGCCTCACCGACGTCCGCAAGGCCCCCGCCTTCGAGGGCTGGCCCGAAGCCCACCCCGAGATGGACGCCTTCCTCGGCATGCCGATCCTCGACACCGAGGCCGGCGAGGACGAACCCCGGGTGACGGGCGTCATCTTCCTCGCCAACAAGCGCGGCGGCGGCCTGTTCACCGACCACGACGAGGAACTGCTGCGGATCCTCGCCGCCCACGCCTCCCTCGCCCTCACCAACGCCCGGCTGTACGAACGCAGCCGCGAACTCACCCTGGCCGGCGAGCGCGCCCGGATCGCCCACGACCTGCACGACGCCGTCTCGCAGAAGCTGTTCTCGCTGCGGCTGACCGCCAAGGCCGCCGCCAAGCTCGTCGACCGCGACCCGGCCCGGGCCCGCGCCGAACTCGAGGAGGTCGCCCGGCTCGCCGCCGAGGCCGCCGACGAACTGCGCGCCGTGGTGGTCGAACTGCGCCCCGCCGCCCTGGAGGAGGACGGGCTGAGCGCCACCCTCGCCTCCCAGGTGCAGGTCCTCGACCGCGCCCACACCGCCGACCTCGCCTTCGCCGCCGACGGCGTCCGCGCCCTGCCGCCCGCCCAGGAGGCCGCGCTGCTGCGGGTCGCCCAGGAGGCGCTGCACAACGCGCTGCGCCACTCCGGCGCCGGCCGGGTCACCGTCACCCTGGCCGGCACCCCCGCCCGCGGCGCCGTGCTGCGGGTGCGCGACGACGGCCGGGGCTTCGACCCCGAGTCCGTCCGCCGGGCCGGCCGCCACCTCGGCCTGGCGTCGATGCGCGACCGCGCGGCCGCCGTCGGCGGCACGCTCACCCTGGAGTCCGCCCCCGGCAAGGGGACGCTCGTCGAGATGGAGGTCCCCGGTGCCTGAGAGCACGCCGTCGATCCGCGTCCTGCTGGTCGACGACCACCAGGTGGTCCGCCGCGGGCTGCGCACATTCCTGGAGGTCCAGGACGACATCGAGGTGGTCGGGGAGGCCGCCGACGGGGCCGAGGGCGTCGAACGCGCCCGCGAACTCGACCCGGACGTCGTCCTGATGGACCTCAAGATGCCCGGCGTCGACGGCATCGAGGCGCTGCGCACCCTCAAGGACGGCGGCAGCCGGGCCCGGATCCTGATCGTCACCAGCTTCACCGAGCACCGCACCATGGTCCCCGCGCTGCGGGCCGGCGCCGCCGGGTACGTCTACAAGGACGTGGACCCGGAGGCGCTGGCCGGGGCGATCCGCTCGGTGCACGCCGGTCACGTGCTGCTCCAGCCCGAACTCGCCGAGGCGCTGCTCGCCGACGACGGCCCGCGCGCCCCGCAGGGCCGCGGCGGCACCCTCACCGAGCGCGAGCGCGAGGTGCTCGGCCACATCGCCGACGGCCGCTCCAACCGGGAGATCGCCCGCAGTCTGCACCTGTCGGAGAAGACGGTGAAGACCCACGTCTCCAACATCCTGATGAAGCTGGACCTCGCCGACCGCACCCAGGCCGCGCTGTGGGCCGTCCGCAACGGCGAGGCCCGGGCCTGAGGCCCCCGCCGGCGGTCGGCCCTCCGTCAGTGGTCCTCGCGCTCGTCCACCAGGGCGTTGTAGGCGGCGACCTGGGCCCGCCGCGCGGTACGCCGCAGCGGGGCCAGCACCGACTGCCGGGCGGCCATCTCGGAGGCGCTCACGGCCGCGCCGTGTCCGCCCGAGGCGATCGCCAGCAGGGCGGACACCTGGCGGGCCGACTCCAGCACCCGGACGGCGCGCGGCGGGTAGCCGGGGGCCAGCAGCTCGGCGTGGCCGCGCCGGCGGTACGCCTCCAGGGCGCGCAGCGCCTCCGGGCCCGCGCCCGCCACGTCCAGCCTGGTCAGCAGGACGGTCGCCTCGCGCAGCCCGTCCGTCAGCTCGCGCTCGGCCTCGTGCAGCGAGGGCACGTCGGCCGGCGGGGCGTCGCCGACCTCGGCGCAGCGCCACAGCACGGTCGCCGAGCGGTCGCCCTCCGGGCCGAACACCGTGATCTCCGGCACCAACCCGAGCGGTGCGCCCACCGCGAGCACGGCCTCGCCGGCCGCCATGGCGCGCTCGTTGAACGCCGCCGGGCCGGTCAGGCCCAGCGGGTGCCCGGCCGAGGGCAGCGCCAGCCGCAGGCCCGTCACGCCCAGCACCCGCAGCCGCCCCAACGCCCAGGTCAGCGCGTGCTGCTCGCCCGGCGCGTCCCCGGGCAGGTCGGCCACCCGGTGGCCCTCGTCGGCGCCGAGCACGGCCTCGGCGGCGTCGTCCGGTGCCACCAGGCCGCTCAGCAGAGCGTTGCCCCAGGCGGTCAGCCGCCCTGAACGGGGCTCTTCGTACGGATTGTCGGCAGGAGTCACGAGCATCCGGCCAGCCTACGGAATCGGCGGTCATCCGCGTGGCGTAGGTTTGCCCATGCGCGTGCGGCGCACCCATCCCGTGCCCACCGGCTGCCGGGGTCGGTCCGCCGCCCGCACCGACGGCCGACATTTGTGTATTTGGGGAAGGCGTGGGCATGAGCGACGTGCTGGAGCTGGTGGACGTATCCGTGGTCCGGGAGGGTCGCGCGCTGGTCGACCAGGTCTCGTGGTCCATCTCCGAGGGTGAGCGCTGGGTCATCCTGGGCCCGAACGGCGCCGGCAAGACCACCCTGCTGCAGATCGCCTCCTCGTACCTCTTCCCGACCTCGGGCAAGGTCTCGGTGCTGGGCGAGAAGCTGGGCGAGATCGACGTCTTCGAGCTGCGCTCCCGGATCGGCCTGGCCGGCGCCTCGATGTTCGACAAGCTGCCGGCCGAGCAGACCGTGCTGCAGACCGTGCTCACCGCGGCCTACGGCATGACGGTCAGCTGGCAGGAGTCCTACGAGCAGTCCGACGAGGGCCGCGCCCTCGCCCTGCTCGACCGGATGGGCATGGCCGCCCTGACCGGCCGCAAGTTCGGCACCCTCTCCGAGGGCGAGCGCAAGCGCACCCTGATCGCCCGCGCCCTGATGACCGACCCCGAGCTGCTGCTGCTCGACGAGCCGGCGGCCGGCCTGGACCTCGGCGGCCGGGAGGACCTGGTCCGCCGGCTCGGCGCGCTGGCCCAGGACGAGTTCGCGCCCGCCATGGCGATGGTCACCCACCACGTCGAGGAGATCGCCCCGGGCTTCACCCACGTGCTGATGATCCGTCAGGGCAAGGTGCTCACGGCCGGCCCGATCGACACCGAGCTGACCGCCCGCAACCTCTCCAAGTGCTTCGGCCTGCCGCTCACCCTGGAGCGCCACGGCGACCGCTGGTCGGCGCAGGGTCTGCCGCTGGGCTGACCCCGCGTCCGTCCGACTTCCGCGCGGGCCCTCGGAAACCGGTCGCACGGGCGACCGGTTTCCGCCCCTCGACCTGCGGGAACTGTCCGCCTCGAAGGCCCTTCGCTCCCTAGGATGGTCGTGTGGACAGCTGGATCTGGTGGCTCCTGGCCGCCGCAGCACTCGGCATACCGCTGGTGCTCACCGCGATGCCGGAGTTCGCCATGTTCGCGGTCGGCGCGCTCGCGGCCGCCGGGGCGGCCGGGCTGGGCGCGGGGGTGGTCCTCCAGACCGTGACCTTCCTGGTGGTCTCGGTCGCGCTGGTGGCCTTCGTCCGCCCGATCGCCTACCGGCAGCTGCAGAAGGGCCCGCAGGTCAAGATGGGCATCGAGGCGCTCCAGGGCGCCACCGCGGTCGTCGCGGAAACCGTCGACGGGGAGGGCGGTCGGATCAAGCTCAACGGTGAGATCTGGTCGGCCCGCGCGCTCCACCCGGACCAGGTCTACCAGCCCGGGCAGCAGGTCGACGTCGTCGAAATCCAGGGCGCGACCGCCCTGGTCGTCTAGGGGAGAGTCCGTGGAACCCGTCCTTATCGTTTTGGTCGTCCTGGTCGTGGTGGCCTTCATCGCGCTGATCAAGACGATCCAGGTCATCCCGCAGGCCAGCGCCGCGATCGTGGAGCGCTTCGGCCGCTACACCCGGACGCTCAACGCAGGGCTGAACATCGTCGTGCCGTTCATCGACCGGGTCCGCAACCGGATCGACCTGCGCGAGCAGGTCGTCCCGTTCCCGCCCCAGCCGGTGATCACCCAGGACAACCTGGTCGTCAACATCGACACCGTCATCTACTACCAGGTCACCGACCCCCGGGCCGCCACCTACGAGGTCGCCAGCTACATTCAGGCCATCGAGCAGCTGACCGTCACCACGCTGCGCAACATCATCGGCTCGATGGACCTGGAGTCCACCCTGACCTCGCGCGAGGTCATCAACGCCGGTCTGCGCGGCGTGCTGGACGAGGCCACCGGCAAGTGGGGCATCCGGGTCAACCGCGTCGAGCTCAAGGCGATCGAGCCGCCGACCTCCATCCAGGACTCGATGGAGAAGCAGATGCGCGCCGACCGTGACAAGCGCGCCGCGATCCTCACCGCCGAGGGCCAGCGCCAGGCGCAGATCCTCAAGGCCGAGGGTGAGAAGCAGGCGGACGTGCTCCGGGCCGAGGGTGAGGCGCAGGCCGCGGTGCTGCGCGCCGATGGTGAGGCGGCCGCGATCCGGACGGTCTTCGAGGCCATCCACGACGGCGACGCCGACCAGAAGCTGCTCGCCTACCAGTACCTGCAGACCCTGCCCGAGCTGGCCAAGGGCGACTCCAACAAGCTCTGGATCATCCCCAGCGAGGTCGGCGACGCGCTCAAGGGCCTCGGCGGTGCCTTCACCGGCCTGGCCGGCAACGGCGGCGGCGCCAACGGCGGCGCGGTGGCCGCACCGAGCGTCCCCCAGGCGCCCCCGGCGGCGACCCAGGTGCCGCTCGACCCGGCGGCCGGGCCGCGGCCGGTGGACGTCGAGAAGGGTGCCGCCCGGCCCCGGGTGGACCCGGCGCGGGAGTACCGCAAGATCGACCCGGAGTGATCGGACCGGAGTGATCGGACCGGAGTGATCGAGCCGGTCCTCCGGTCGGGGCCCGCTGCCTGCTGGTGGCGGGCCCCGCTGTTTCTCCGGTCCGCGCTCGTGTGCTGCCCGGGCGGTGTGGCGTACGTCCCGAATGGTGGTCGGGCCTGGTCGGGCGGGTGTGCCGTCCGGCATGATCCCCTCGGACAGGACCACGAGGAGGGGTGACCCATGACGCTCTGGGAGGCGATCGCCGTCCTGGTGGCCGGTGTCGGCGCCGGGATGATCAACGTGATCGTCGGCTCCGGCACCCTGATCACCTTCCCGGTCCTGCTCGCGGTCGGCATCCCGCCGGTGACCGCCAACGTCTCCAACTCCTTCGGCCTGGTGCCCGGTTCGCTCAGCGGCGTGTTCGGCTACCGCCGCGAACTGGCCGGCCAGGGCCGCCGGCTGCGCCGGATGGGCACCGCCTCGCTGCTCGGCGGGCTGCTCGGCGCGCTGCTGCTGACCAAACTGCCCAGCGGCGCCTTCGACGCGATCGTCCCGGCGCTGATCCTGCTCGCCCTCGTCCTGGTGGTGGTCCAGCCCAGGGTGGCCAAGGCCGTCGCGGCCCGCCGGCGCGCCGACGGCGATCCGGACGGCGGCCCGGCGCTGCTGGCCGGGGTGTTCCTCACCGGCATCTACGGCGGCTACTTCGGCGCCGCCCAGGGCGTCCTGCTGATGGCGCTGATGGGCATGCTGCTCCAGGAGGAGCTGCAGCGGATCAACGCGGTGAAGAACGCGCTGGCACTGATCGTCAACGGGGTCGCCGCCCTGTTCTTCCTGTTCACCGCGACGGTGAACTGGACGGCCGCCGGGCTGATCGCGGCGGGCTCGCTGGTCGGCGGCCTGATCGGCGCCAAGGTCGGCCGCCGCCTCCCGCCGGCCGCGCTGCGCGGGGTCATCGTGGTGGTCGGGCTCGCGGCCGTCACCAAGCTGCTGCTGAGCTGAGTTGACCGGGCCTCGGACGGCCGTGGGATCGTACGGCCGACCGAACCGTCGTACCTGAACCGGAGAGTGTGCCATGGCCCTGGAGATGCGCGAGATCTGCGAGCGCTGTGAGGTGTCGCTGACCGCCGACGGCCCCGCCTCGATATGTTCCTTCGAGTGCACCTTCTGCGCCGACTGCACCGAGGCCATGGCCGCCAACTGCCCCAACTGCGGCGGCGAACTGGTGGTCCGTCCGCGTCGGAAGGCCGCCTGACCGGCACCCCGCCCGACCGGCACCCCGCCGGCACGACCGACGACCCCCGGAGCGCACCGATGAGCAGCAGGGCCCGACTGAGCGAGGACGAGATCGTGGCGGCCCTGGCGGCCGTACCGCTGTGGCGCCGGGACGGCGACAGCATCGTCCGCAGCGCCGACGCCCCCGACTTCCCGGCCGCGGTCCGGGTGGTCGTCGCCGTCGCCGAGCAGGCCGAGGCGCTCGACCACCACCCCGACATCGACATCCGCTGGCGCACCCTGCGCTTCGTGCTGTCCACGCACAGCGCCGGCGGCCTCACCGGCCTGGACTTCACCCTCGCCGCCCGGATCGACGAGGCCCTGCGCGCGGAGTCCGCGGCCTGAGAGCCCACTCCGCCTTGCTCCGTCCTGTCCGGTCTTGCGCCGCGCCGTCCTGGGCCGAGGGCCCGGGCGGCCGGCCGGGGCGGGCGTGAGATGCTGACTGCCGCAATCGGCAGGCAGCGGGGGCAGGGAGGGACGGAACGGTGGCGCAGGAGCCCTTCGGAGACCCCCACGCCCAGCAGCAGCCGTGGTACCCCCAGGGCCCGCAGCAGGACTGGCCGGGGTACCACGACCCGCAGCAGCAGGCGCAGTGGCAGCAGCCGGAGCCGCACGGGCAGTGGCCGCAGGCGCCGCACCACGAGCAGCAGGGCGGTCAGTGGCAGCCCGCGTACGGCCAGCAGGGCGGCTACGGCCAGACCGGCTACGTCGAGGGCGGGTACGCCCAGGGGCAGCCCTACCAGCCGTACCAGCAGTCGCAGCCGGGCTATCCGGAGCACTCGGAGTACCCCGAGCACCCGGAGTACTCCGAGTACTCCGGGTTCCCCGGCCACGGGCAGCAGCAGCCGTACGCCGCCGAGCCGCAGGACCGGCCGGTGGCGGACGGGCTGTACGTCCCGGCGGGGGCGGAGTACTCGGCCGACGGGTACGTGCGGTTGGAGGAATCCCCGGAGCCCCCGGCGGAGCCGGCGGCCGCCGTGGGGGAGACCGGTGACCAGGCCGCCGCGCTTGCGGTGCCTGCCGAGCCCGCCGAGCCCGCTGCGCGCTCGCGCGCGGGCCGGCGCGGTGACGGCGGTTCCGCCTCTCCCGCCGCCTCCTCGCTCGTGGACAAGGTCCGGTCGGCCGTGCTGACCGGGGAGCACGTGCCCAGCCGCCGGGCCCTGCTGGTGCGGGCCGGCGCCGGGGTGGCCGCGCTCGGCGTGCTGATAACCGCCGCGCTGACGGTCGGCGCCGAGGGCGGTGGCAGCGCGGCCGCGAGCAGCGGAGGCGAGCCGGGGTTCGCGGTGGCGCACACCAAGGCCTGGTCCGCGCAGCCCGTCGCCGCCGCGCAGCCCGCGGGCGACGACACGCTGGTCGGCAGCTGGCTGCTGGCCGACGCGGTGGTCCGCGCCGACGGCTCCGGCGTGCACGCCTACGACCGGACGGCGGGCAAGCCGACCTGGTCGGTCGAGCCCCCGGCGGCCGGGGCCGTCCCGTGCGGACTGTCGGCGGGTGTGAACCAGGCCGGGCTGGGCGCCGCCCTGTTCCGGCCGCAGGCCGACCCGAAGAGCCCCTGCACGCTGGTCGCCGCCGTGGACACCAAGACCGGCAAGACCGCCTGGACCAAGACCCTCTCGGACGCCAAGGGTGCCTACTCGGCGCGGATCGGCGTCACCGAGGACATGGTGATCGCGGTGGGTGACGACCGGGCGGTGGCCTGGGCGTCGGGCGACGGGAAGGACGTCTGGCAGTACACCGGCCAGGGCAAGTTCTGCACCCTGTCCGGCGGCGTCACCGGCAAGACCGTGCTGGTCGCCTCCACCTGCGCCGACTCCACGCCAGCCGACCAGGCCGTCTCGCTGAACGCGGCGGACGGCAAGGTCGGCTGGTGGCGGGGCCTGAACAACCAGCCGAAGACCGTCACCGTGCTCTCCGCCGAACCCGCCGTGGTGCTCACCACCGGTGCGAAGCCCGAGGACGACCGGGTGTTCGCCTGGGGCTCGGCCGGCGACCCGGCCGCCGAGATCCCGGTGGTCACCGACGGCGGCCGGCTGGCCGTCACCCATGGGACGTTTTCGGCCACCCCCGAGGTCTTCTTCGAGGGCCGCACGATGGTGGCCGCGATGACCCCGGCGAACCCGGGCGGGCCGGTGTCCGCCGTCGGCTACGACCTGGACACCGGCAAGCAGCGCTGGAAGGCGCCGACCACCGCCAAGGGCACCGCCCGGGCCGTCGGCATCGACGGCGGCTCGCTGGTGCTGGCCGCCGACGAGCGCCGCGACCAGCCCGCCCGCCTCGGCCGCTTCCCGCTGGCGGGCGGCCAGGAGGCGGTCGGCGGCAACTTCCCGTCCGGCACCGGCTCGCTGCTGCTCTCCGGGCGGGTGCTGATCGGCGGCGGGCAGGTGGTCGTGGTGCCCGAGCACGCGGCCAACTACGGAACGGCCTCGGGCTTCCAGGCGAAGGGCTGAGCCCCCCGGGGCCCGGCCGTGTGGGTGGCCGGGCCGTGTGGGTGCCCGGGCCGTGTGGTTGGCCGGGCCGTCGCTAGGCCGCCGTGACCGGTTGCCCCGGTACGGCCGGCAGCCAGTCGGCGAGCTCCCGGGCCTCCGAGCCGCGCAGACCGAGCGCCAGCATCAGGGTGGCCTGCGGCGTCGGGACGAACGGGCGCCGGAGCAGCTTCATCCCGGCCTGCTCGGGTGTCCGATCGGCCTTGCGCTGGTTGTCCTCGGCGCACGCGGCCACGGTGTTCAGCCAACTGTCCTCGCCGCCGCGCGACTTGGGGTGGAGGTGGTCCACCGTGGTGGCCCGGTGCCCGCAGTACGCGCACAGGTGCTGGTCCCTGGCCAGGACTCCCCGCCGCGACCACGGGGCCTGTTGTCGGAACGGCACCCTCACGTACCTCTGCAGTCTGATCACCCGGGGCACCGGAACGATCACGCCCGTACCCCGGATCGAGCGCAACGGATGCGCCTGCTCCACCACCGCCTTGTCCTGGAGCACCAGGACGACGGCGCGCTGGAGCGACACCGTCGTCAGGGGCTCGTAGCTCGCGTTCAGAACCAGCGTGTTGCGCACTGGGCACACCCTTCCCACGGGCGTGCCACGGCGGCACGACCGTCTCCACACACGTCACTGCCGCCGCGCGGCGGTGAAACCACTCTGAATGGGCCCACAGCCGACTAACAACGGAATTTCCGGTATCGGGGAGGAACCCGGGGGAGGGACCCCGGCCGAATCGGGGAGGGACCCCGGCCGACCGGCCCGGTGCCTCGGGGGAAACTCGCTGGCCGGAACCGCGTAGGCTCTATCAGGCTGGAGTCGTACCGACCCGGAGCCCGACCGAACCGAACCGGGCCGACAACGGGCGGACGCCCGATCGAAGGAGAAGCGTGACCGTGACGGACATCGTCGACGAGCTGCGGTGGCGTGGGCTGATCGCCCTGTCCACCGACGAGGACGCACTGCGCAAGGCGTTCGCGGACGGCCCGGTCACGTTCTATTGCGGCTTCGACCCGACGGCCCCCAGCCTGCACCTCGGCAACCTCGTGCAGATCCTCACCATGCGCCGCATCCAGCAGGCGGGGAACCTCCCGCTCGGCCTGGTCGGTGGCGCCACCGGCCTGATCGGCGACCCGAAGCCCACCGCCGAGCGCGTGCTCAACGACCCCGAGACGGTGGCCGGCTGGGTCGAGCGCCTGCGCGGCCAGATCTCGCGCTTCCTCGACTTCGAGGGCCCGTACGCGGCGCGCATGGTCAACAACCTGGACTGGACCTCCGGGATGTCGGCGATCAGCCTGCTGCGCGACGTCGGCAAGTACTTCCGGGTCAACAACATGATCGCCAAGGAGGCCGTCGCCCGACGGCTCAACTCCGACGCGGGCATCAGCTACACCGAGTTCAGCTACCAGATCCTCCAGGGCATGGACTTCCTGGAGCTGAACCGCCGCTACGGCTGCACCCTGCAGACCGGCGGCAGCGACCAGTGGGGCAACCTGACCGCCGGCACGGACCTGATCCGCAAGGCCGAAGGCAACTCCGTGCACGCGCTGGCCACGCCGCTGATCGTCAAGGCCGACGGCACCAAGTTCGGCAAGACCGAGTCCGGCACGGTCTGGCTCGACCCCGAGCTGACCACCCCGTACGCCTTCTACCAGTTCTGGCTGAACGCGGACGACCGGGACGTCTCCAACTTCCTGCGGATCTTCAGCTTCCGCTCGAAGGAGGAGATCGAGGAGCTGGAGCGCGAGACCTCCGAGCGCCCCGCCGCCCGTCTCGCCCAGCGCGCTCTCGCCGAGGAGCTCACCACGCTGGTGCACGGCGCCGAGCAGTACCAGCGCGCGGTCGCCGCGTCCAAGGCCCTGTTCGGGCAGGGCGACCTGGCTGACCTGGAGGCCCCGACCCTGGCCGCGGCCCTCGCCGAGGTCCCGAAGGCCGAGGTCACCGAACTCCAGCCGATCGTCGACCTGTTGGTCGCCGTCGGCCTGGCGCCGAGCCGCTCGGCCGCCCGCCGTACGGTCAAGGAGGGCGGTGCCTACCTCAACAACGTCAAGGTGACGGACGAGGAGGCGGTGCCGACCGAGGCCGACCTGCTGCACGGGCGCTGGCTCGTGCTGCGCCGTGGCAAGCGGAACCTGGCGGCGGCGGAGCTGGTGCCGGCGTCGGCGGCGGCTGGTTCGGCTGGTTCGGCCGAGTGAGCGAATGACTGAAAACCGACGCCGCTGAGCTGCGGCTTCGATGATCGAGGGCGGGATCCAGCCGGATCCCGCCCTCGACGTTTGACGATGCCCTCCAGGTGGCCTAGTGTTGAACGAGTCGCTGGAGCGGCCACCCCACTCAGCAAGACCCACTCTCACACTTCGAAGCCCATTCAGTTGGGTTCGTCGGCGTATCCGTCGACAGGGTGTGAGCGTGAATTTCGAGTCACTCTTGAAATGCGCTAAAGTGGTGGTCGTCGCGAAAAGCGGCCCGACCAGTTCGGAAAATCGGATGAATGAAACTCCGGAAAACGGAGCGGAAAGCGTCTGGTAAGCTGGAAACACGAAAGAACGAAGCGCCCGGAGGGCCCGCTGGAAGGCGGTCCGAAGGAAGCGTCCGTTCCTTGAGAACTCAACAGCG
>NZ_JBIWAQ010000030.1:0-76156 GCF_044760155.1 Kitasatospora sp. NPDC098652 | reverse complement strand
TCGCCCACGGCCAGCACGGCGTCCAGCGGCAGCTCGCCGTCCGTGTCCACGAGCACGAACCGGCCCGGGTTCTCGGACTCCGCCGCCCGCACCAGGCCCCACACGGCCGCGCCGACGAGGTCCGACACCTCACTACCCGCCACGGCTCCCCGGGTGACGAAGACCAGACGCGCGTCGACGAAGCGCGGCTCCGCCAGCCACTCCTGCACCAGGCCCAGCGCCCACGCCGTCACCTCGTGCACGTCCGCCGGCGCCGAACCGCCCGCCACCGGGACCACCACGGCCCCCGGCACGTCGTCGCCGACCTCCGAGAGCGTCGCGACCTGCACGGACCGGACGCTGACCGGCCGGGTGGGCGCGGCAGCGACCCACTCCAGCCGCAGCAGCGAGCCGTTCGTCCCGTGGGCGGCGGCGGCCGGCTCGCCCAGCTCGACCGTCTCGGCCGACAGCACGAGGTCACCCGCCGCGTCGGCGAGGGCCAGTGACAGCGTGTCCGCGCCCGTCCGCACCAGCCGGGCCCGCACCACCGTGGCACCCGTGGCGTGCAGCGACACCCCGGACCAGACCACGGGGACGAGCCCCCGGCCGTCCGCCCGCAGGACGGCGGCCGACAGCGCCGGGTGCAGGCCGAACCCGGCCGCCGCTCCTGCCAGTTCGGCCGGGAGGTCGGCCTCGACGAAGGTCTCCTCGCCACGCCGCCAGACACCGGCGCCGTCCGCGACCGCACCGGTCGGTGGCCAGACGGCCGCATCGAAGTGCGCGGCCCGGGCTCCTGTGGTCAGCACCCCGGTGGCGTGCTCGGTCCACGGCTCGTCCAGGCCGCCGTCGGCGCTCGCGAAGAACGTCACCGTCCGCGCGCCCGACTCGTCCGGCGCACTCGCCCGGACCTGGACCACCGTGCCGCCGCCCGCACCACCCAGGGCGAGCGGGCGGGTCACGGCGAGCCGCTCGACCCGGTCGCAGCCGACGTGGTCGCCGACCCGGATCGCCAGCTCCAGGAACCCGGCCGACGGGAACACGCCCGCGTCGCCGTCCCACGCCGCCGAGCCGGGTGAGAGCCGGCCGGTGAAGACGACACTGTCGGTGCCCGCGAGCGGCACGGCGGCGCCGAGGAGCGGATGGTCGGCCGCCAGCAGTCCGGCAGAGGCGACGTCGCCGACGCCGTTGCCGAGGGCGGGCCAGTAGTGCTCGTGCTGGAAGGGGTAGGTGGGCAGGTCGGCGCGCTGGGCGCCGGTGCCGTCGAACAGCCGCGCCCAGTCGACGGGGACACCGGAGACGTGCAGGCGGGCGAGCGCGGTGACGAGGGTGTGCTCCTCGGGCCGGTCGCGGCGCAGCAGCGGGAGCGCGGGGGCCTCAAAGTCGTGGCCGTCCTGCTGGGCGAGGGCGGCGAGGACGCCGTCGGGGCCGAGCTCGAGGAAGGCGGTGGCCCCGGCCTCGCGCAGACTGCGCAGGCCGTCGGCGAAGCGCACGGTCTCGCGGACGTGACGTACCCAGTAGTCGGGGGTCGTGACGTCCGTGTCCAGGGCGCCGGTCAGGTTGGAGACCAGCGGGATCGAAGGGGCCCGGTAGGTCAGGCCGTTCAGGACCTCGCGGAAGTCCGCCAGCATCGGGTCCATCAGCGGCGAGTGGAACGCGTGCGAGACCCGCAGCCGAGTGGTCTTCCGGTCGGCGAAGCGCGCCTCGATCCGCGAGACCGCCTCCTCCGCACCCGAGACGACCACCGACGTCGGGCCGTTGACAGCGGCGATCGACACCAACTCACCTAGCAACGGCAGGACTTCGTCCTCCGCCGCCTGCACGGCCAGCATCGCACCGCCCTCCGGCAGCGCCTGCATCAAACGGCCACGGGCACGCACCAGCGCGCAGGCGTCCGCCAGCGAGAACACCCCGGCCACATGTGCCGCCGCCACCTCACCGATCGAGTGCCCCGCCACGAACTCCGGTACCACACCCAACGATTCCAGCAGCCGGAACAACGCCACCTCGACCGCGAACAACCCCGCCTGGGCATGCTCCGTCCGATTCAGCAGCTCCGCATCTTCACCCCACACCACCTCCCGCAAGCCCGGCTCGAACTCCGCGCACACGGCATCGAAAGCCGACGCGAACACCGGGAACCGGGCATACAACTCCCGCCCCATCCCCAACCGCTGCGACCCCTGCCCCGAGAACAGGAACGCCGCCGACCGCTCCCCCGCCACCCCGCGCGCAACCTCGGCCCCGTCCACCAGCACCGCCCGGTGCCGGAAGCGCGACCGTCCCGCGAGCGACAGCCCGACGTCGACGGGAGTACCACCGACCCCGGCCAGCCGCTGCAACTGCGCGTCCAGCGCCGCCTGCGACTTCGCCGACACCACCCACGGCACCACACCCGGCACCACCGACGGACCGTCAGCCGCAGAGCCCTCCTCGGGAGCCCCCTCCACCGCCTCCTCGACGATCACGTGCGCGTTCGTCCCACTGATCCCGAACGACGACACCCCCGCGCGGTGCGGCCGGTCCACCTCCGGCCAGGGGCGGGCCGAGGTGAGCAGCTCGACGGCCCCCGCCGACCAGTCCACGCGCGAGGACGGCGCGTCCGCGTACAGCGTCTTGGGCAAGACGCCGGCCCGCAGCGCCTGCACCATCTTGATCACGCCCGCGACCCCGGCCGCCGCCTGGGCGTGGCCGAAGTTGGACTTGATCGAGCCCAGGAACAACGGGACCTCGCGCCCCTGTCCGTAGGTGGCGAGGAGCGCCTGGGCCTCGATCGGGTCGCCCAGCGGCGTGCCCGTCCCGTGGCCCTCGACGGCGTCGACCTCTCCGGCCGCCAGCCCGGCGTTGGCGAGCGCCTGTCGGATCACCCGCTGCTGCGAGGGGCCGTTGGGCGCGGTGAAGCCGTTGGACGCGCCGTCCTGGTTGACCGCCGAGCCCCGGACGACCGCGAGGACGCGGTGCCCGTTGCGGCGGGCGTCCGACAGGCGCTCCAGCACCAGGACGCCCACGCCCTCGGCCCAGCCCGTCCCGTCGGCCCCGTCGGCGAACGCCTTGCAGCGCCCGTCCGAGGCCAGTCCGCCCTGCCGGGAGAACTCCATGAGCGAGCCGGGCGTCGCCATGACGTTGACGCCGCCCGCGACGGCGAGTGTGCACTCGCCGGCCCGTAGCGCCTGGACCGCCCAGTGCAGGGCGACCAGCGAGGACGAGCACGCGGTGTCGACCGTCACCGCCGGGCCCTCCAGCCCGAGGGTGTAGGAGAGGCGGCCGGAGAGCGCCGAGGCGGCGATGCCGGTGCCGATGTCGCCGGTGGCGTCGGCCAGGGAGCGCACCAGCAGGTACGCGTAGTCCTGGCCGTTGGTGCCGAGGAAGACGCCGGTTCGGCTGCCGCGCAGGCCGGCCGGGTCGAGGCCGGCCCGCTCGAACGCCTCCCACGAGGTCTCCAGCAGCAGGCGCTGCTGGGGGTCGGTCGAGACGGCCTCGCGCGGCGAGATGCCGAAGAAGTCGGCGTCGAAGCCGGACACCGAGTCGAGGAAGCCGCCGCGCCGCGATACGCGGGTGCCGCGCTCGTCGACCCCGGCGTCCGCCAGGGCGCCGAGGTCCCAGCCGCGGTCCTCCGGGTAACCGCCGGTGGCGTCGGTGCCGCCCGCCACGAGGTCCCAGAGGTCCTCGGGCGAGGCGACGCCGCCGGGATAGCGGCAGCCCATGCCGATGATGGCGACGGGTTCGGCTGCCGCGTCCAGGAGCCGGCGGTTCTGCTTGCGCAGCCGTTCGGTCTCCTTCATCGAGGAGCGGAGAGCGGCGACTACCTTGTCGTGGGGCGTGGTCATCTCTGCTCCGTCAGTCCTGGGCGTGGTCGGGGTCGTTGCGCAGGGCGGCCTGCACCAGGTCCTCCAGGTCCATCGCGTCGATGGCGTCGGCCTCCTCGGGTTCGCCGCCGCCGGCACCGCCCCCGGCACCGTCGGCGAGCCTCAGCAGGGCGTCCAGCACGCCGCTGCGCCGCAGCCGGTCCAGCGGGACGGAGTCGACGAGGGCCCGCAGGCGGTCGCGCTCGGGGTCGCCGGGCTCCCCGCCGTCGCCCTCGTCGACCAGCAGGCCGAGCAGGTGCGCGGCAAGCTCGGCCGGGCTCGGGTGGTCGAAGACCAGCGTCGGCGACAGGTCGAGGCCGGTCGCGGCGCCGAGCCGGTTGCGCAGCTCGATCGCGCCGAGCGAGTCGAACCCGAGGTCGCGGAAGGCCTTCTCCGGGCCGACGGCCTCGATGCCGGGCAGTCCGAGCACCTCGGCCGCCCGGCCGCGCACCAGCCCGAGGAGGGCGGCGGCGCGGCGGGCCGGGCTGAGTCCGGCCAGTTCGACGCGCAGCGCGTGGCCGTTCCCGGTGTCCTCGCCCGGGCTCTGCGCGTCGGCGTAGCCGGGGAGTTCGGCGAGCAGCCGGCTCGGGCGGACGGCGGTGAAGGCGCGGACGAAGCGCTCCGGGTCGACGTCGGCGACCAGCGTGGTCGGCGCGGTGTCGAGGACGGCGCGGCGCAGCGCGGCGACCGCGACGGCCGGGTCGAGCGGCTTGATGCCGGTGCGGCGGGCGGCCTCGCCGGCCCGGGCGTCGGCGGCCATCCCGCCGCCGGCCCAGGCGCCCCAGGAGAGGGAGGTGGCGGCGAGTCCGTCGGCGCGGCGGCGTTCGGCGAGGGCGTCGAGGACGGCGTTGGCGGCCGCGTAGTTGCCCTGGCCGGGGTTGCCGACGGCCGCGGAGGCGGAGGAGAACAGGGCGAAGACGGCGAGGTCGTGATCCCTGGTCAGCTCGTCGAGCAGGAGCGCCGAGGTGGCCTTGGCGCGGTGGACGGCCTCGAAGCGCTCGGGGGTGAGGCCGTCGATGACGCCGTCGTCGAGCACACCGGCGGCGTGGACGACGGCGGTGAGCGGGTGTTCGGCGGGCACGGCGGCCAGGACGGCGGCGAGTGCCTCCCGGTCGGCGGCGTCGCAGGCCGCGAGGGTGACGGCGGTGCCGGTGGCGGTGAGCTCCTCGCGGAGCTCGGCCGCCCCGGGGGCGTCCGGGCCCCGGCGGCTGAGCAGCACCAGGTGCGGGGCGCCGGCGGCGGCGAGGCCGCGGGCGACCTCGGCGCCGAGCGCGCCCGTGCCGCCGGTGATCAGGACGGTGCCGGTCGGCTCCCAGTCCACCGGATCGCTCGCGGCGCCGCCGGGCGTGGCGGCCAGGCGCCGGCCGAGGATCCCGGTCGGCCGGACGGCCAGCTGGTCCTCCCCGTCCGGGTCGGCGAGCACGGCGGCCAGGAGGGCGGCGGTGCGCCGGTCCAGGCTCGCGGGCAGGTCGATCAGACCGCCCCAGCGCTGCGGCAGTTCGAGCGCGGCCACCCGGCCGAGGCCCCAGACGGCGGCCTGGGCCAGGCCGGTGACGCGGTCGCCGGGGGCGGCCGCGACGGCGTCCCGGGTGAGGCACCACAGCGGGGCGCCGATCCGGGCCTCGCCGAGGGCCTGCACCAGGGCGGCCGTGCGGGCGAGGCCGGCGGGGGCGCTGCCGCCCGTGGACTCGTCGAGTGCCAGCAGCGATACGACGCCCGCGATCTCATCGGCCGTGTACGGGAGTTCGGCGAGCTGCCCGACGAGACCGGCGCGGTCGGCGTCGGCCTCGACGGTCAGCCGGACGGCGCCCGTGCCGAGCGCCGCGAGGACCTCGTCCGTCCAGGCCGGGTCGCCGTGGCCGGCGGGCACGACGGCGAGCCAGGTGCCGGCCGGGGCCGCGGCGCGCGGCCGGTCGAGCGGCTTCCAGATGATCCGCCGGCGGCGGGCGTCCACCGCGGCCTGCTCCTCACGCCGCTCGTGCCAGTCCCGCAGGGCCGGGAGCACCTGGGCGAGGGCGTCGCCGTCGACGTCCAGGGTGCCGGCCAGCGCGTCGAAGGACGCGGTCCGCAGCGCCGTCCAGAACTCCCCGTCGGGGGACGCGGGCGACCCGCCGGACTGCTCGGGCCAGTAGCGCTGCCGCTGGAACGGGTAGGTGGGCAGGTCGACCCGGCGGGCGCCGGTGCCGGCGAAGAGCGCGGACCAGTCCGGCGCAAGCCCGTCGGTGTGCAGGCGGGCGACGGCGGCGAGCAGGGTCGTGCGCTCGTCGCGGCCGTGGCGCAGCGCGCCGGCGGTGACCACCGGACGGGCCGGGTCCGCGTCCGCCGCCGTGCCGGCCTGGACGAGCGCGGACAGCACACCGTCCGGGCCGAGTTCCAGGTGGCGGCGCACGCCGCGGGCGCTGAGGGCGGCGACGCCGTCGGCGAAGCGCACGGCTTCGCGGACGTGACGCACCCAGTACCGCGCGTCGAGCCGCTCCCCGGTGTCGCCGATGACGACGGAGCCGGTCAGGTTGGACACGAGCGGGATGCGCGGGGCCGCGTAGGTGAGGCCCCGGGCGGTCCGCTCGAAGTCGTCGAGCATGGCGTCCATGTGTACGGAGTGAAACGCATGGCTCACCCGCAAACGCCTAGTCCTGCGCCCGTCGGCCGCGAAACCCGCGGCGATGCGGTCGACGGCGTCGGCGTCCCCGGAGAGGACCACGGCGCGGGGGCCGTTGACGGCGGCGATGGACACACCGTCCGTCAGCAGCGGCAGCACCTCCGCCTCCGTGGCCTCGACCGACACCATCGCTCCCCCACCGGGGAGTTCCGACATCAGGCGGGCACGGGCGGCCACCAGCGTGCAGGCGTCCTCCAACGAGAACACCCCCGCCACGTACGCCGCCGCGATCTCACCGATCGAATGCCCCACCACGAAGTCCGGACGCAGACCCCACGACTCCACCAGCCGGAACAGCGCCACCTCCAACGCGAACAACGCCGGCTGCGCATACCCCGTGTCGTCGAGGAGCGCGGCCTCCGCCGAACCCTCCGCCGCGAACAGCACCGGGCGCAGCGGCCCGGCCAGCCGTCCCTCGAAGCCGGCGAGGACGGCGTCCAGCGCGTCGGCGAACACCGGGTGGGCGGCGTACAGCTCCCGCCCGGCGCCGGGGCGCTGCGAGCCCTGGCCGGGGAAGAGGAAGGCGGTCTTCCCGCCCAGGGCCGAGCCCTGGACGAGCTGCGGCGTGGCCTGGCCGTCGACGAGGGCTCGCAGGCCCTGCGTCAGCTCGGCGCGGTCGGCGGCGAGCACGGCGGCCCGGTGGTCGAGCAGCGTGCGGGTGGTGGCCAGCGAGTGGCCGAGGTCACGGACGGTCAGCTCCGGGTGCGCGGCGAGGTGGCCGAGCAGCAGGGCGGCCTGCTCACGCAGCGCGGCGGGCGTCGCGGCGGAGAGCGGGACGGGCAGCGGCCGGTCGTCCGGGCGCTCCTCGGCGGGTTCGGCCGCGGGCGGCGCCTCGACGATCACGTGGGCGTTGGTGCCGCTCGCGCCGAAGGCGGAGACGCCCGCCCGGCGCGGGCGGCCGGTGGCGGGCCACGCGGTCTCCTCGGTGAGGAGTTCGGCGGCGCCTGCCGTCCAGTCGACGTGCGAGGACGGGGTGCCGGCGTGCAGCGTGCGCGGCAGCAGGCCGTGCTGGATGGCCAGCACCATCTTGATCACGCCGGCCACGCCGGAGGCGGCCTGGGTGTGGCCCAGGTTCGACTTCAGCGCGCCGATCAGGACGGGCCGTTCGCGCTCCTGCCCGTAGGTGGCGAGGAGCGCCTGGGCCTCGATCGGGTCGCCCAGCTTCGTGCCGGTGCCGTGCGCCTCGACGGCGTCGACCTCGGCGGCGGTCAGGCCCGCGTTGGCCAGGGCGCGCCGGATGACGCGCTGCTGGGACGGGCCGTTGGGCGCGGTGATGCCGTTCGACGCGCCGTCCTGGTTGATCGCGGAGCCGCGCAGGACGGCCAGCACCCGGTGTCCCCGGCGCTCGGCGTCCGAGAGCCGCTCGACCACCAGGACGCCGACGCCCTCCGACCACGCGGTGCCCTCGGCGTCGTCGGAGAACGTGCGGCAGCGCCCGTCCGGGGACAGCGCCCCCATCTCGCCGAACTCGACGAACCCGACCGGGCTCGACATCACCGTCACACCGCCCGCCAGCGCCAGCGAGCACTCGCCAGAGCGCAGGGCCTGGGCGGCCAGGTGCAGGGCCACCAGCGAGGACGAGCACGCGGTGTCCACGCTGACCGAGGGCCCCTCGAGGCCGAGGGTGTAGGAGAGCCGGCCGGACAGCAGGCTCGCGGACTGCGCGGTCTCGACGTGCCCGAGCTGGCCGACGGCCGGCCGGTAGTCGCCGCTGCCGCCACCGATGAACACGCCGGTGTCGCCGCCGCGCAGGCCCGCCGGATCGATCCCGGCGCGCTCCAGCGCCTCCCACGCGGTCTCCAGCACGAGCCGCTGCTGCGGGTCGACGACCATCGCCTCGTACGAGGAGACCCCGAAGAAGGCGGCGTCGAACTCGGCCGCGTCGTACAGGAACCCGCCCTGCTGGGTGACGCTGCGCCCGCGCCCGTCGCGGTCGCCGTGGGTGAGCCGGTCGAGGTCCCAGCCGCGGTCCGCCGGGAACGGTCCGATCGCGTCGGTGCCCTCCCGCAGCAGCCGCCACAGGTCCTCCGGCGAACGGACGCCGCCCGGGTAGCGGCAGCCCATGCCGACGATCACGATCGGGTCGTCGGTGTCGGCGGCGACGGCCGGGCGCTCCACCGCCCGGGCCTCGTCGAAGAGTTCGGCCCGGAGGTAGGCGGCGAGCGCGGCCGGGGTCGGGTAGTCGAACACGAGCGTCGCGGGCAGGCGCAGGCCGGTCGCGGCGGCGAGCCGGTTGCGCAGGTCGACGGCGGTCAGCGAGTCGAAGCCGAGGTCCTTGAACGGCTGCCCGGACGGCACGTCGTCCGCGTCGGCGTGGCCGAGCACGGCGGCCGACTCGGCCCGGACGACCGCCAGCAGTGCCTCGGTGCGCTCGGCCGCCGACCGCTCGCGCAGCCCGTCGCGCAGCACGTCGGCCTTGCCGGAGCTCGCCTCCTCGGGCTCCGCGGTCACCCGGGCCTCGGGCAGGTCGGCGAAGAGCCGGGTCGGCCGGGTTCCGGCGAAGGCGGGCGCGAAGCGCTCCCACGCCACGTCGGCGACGGTGACGGCGGAGCCGTCGAGGTCGGCGGCGAGGGCCGTCAGGGCGCGGTCGGGGGCGACGGGCGGCAGCCCGTTGGCCCGCAGGTGCGCGGCCAGGGAGTCGGGCGTGCTGCCCGCCCAGGCGCCCCAGGCGACGGCGGTGGCGGCCCGCCCGGCGGCGCGGCGGGACCGGGCCGCGGCGTCGAGGAGGGCGCCGGCGGCGGCCTCGTCGGCCCGGCCCTGCACGCCCCAGGTGCCGGCGATCGACCCGAACAGGACGTAGGCGTCGAGCTCCCGGTCCGCCAGTGCCTCGTCGAGCGCGCCGAGGTCGGCGAGCAGTCCGGTCAGGGGGTCACCGGACTCGGCGGACCGGCCGGTGTAGAGGACGGCGGAGAGGTCCGGCAGTTCAAGGACGGAGGCGAGGGCGGCACGGTCGCCGGGCGTGCCGGCGACGAGGGTCAGCTCGGCGCCGAACTCGGCGAGCGCGGCCCGCAGTTCCCTCTCCTCCGGTCCCGTCCGATCACCGGCCGCATCGGCCGCATCGAGCGCCCCGGACGCACCGGCCGCCGCCGGCCCTCCCGTCAGCAGCACCACGTGCTCGGCACCCGACCGGGCGAGCCAGCGGGCCGTGGGAGCCGCGTGGCCCTCCGGCTCGCCGACCAGCAGGACCGTACCGCGCGGGGTCCACGGGCGTGCCGTGTCGGCCGTCGTGGCACGCACGAGCCGGCGGGCGAAGGCTCCGGCAGCGCGCAGCGCCAGCTGGTCCTCGCCGTCCCCGGCCGTCAGCAAAGCCCGCAGGCGAGCGGACGTACGGGCGTCGGGCTCCTCCGGCAGGTCGATCAACCCGCCCCAGCGGGTGGGCAGTTCGAGCGCGGTCACCCGGCCGATGCCCCACACCGCCGCCTGCGCGACGTCCTGCGGGGCCTCCATCTCACCGACGGCGACGGCACCCCGGGTGAGGCACCACAGCGGGGCCTCGACCCCGGCCTCACCGAGGGCGGCGAGCAGGGCGTCCGGCCGGGCGAGCCCGGTGGGCTCGCCGCCGGCGGCGGCGAGCAGGGACACCACACCGGCGAGCGGCCCGGCGGTCGGGGCCGAGTTCACGGCGTCACCCGCCACCGTCACGACCTCCGCCCCCAGACCCGCGAGCACCGCCGACGTCCAGGAGTCGTCCTGCCCCTCCGCCACGAGCGCCAGCCACGTCCCCGGCAGAGCCTGCGGCCCGGTGGGCGCCGCGTACGGCTTCCACACCGCCCGGTACCGCAGCCGGTCCGCGTCCGTGCGCTCGGTCCGGCGGCGGCGCCAGGCCGCGAGGGCGGGCAGCAGCACGCCGAGCGACGACTCGTCGGCCAGGCCCAGCGTCGTGCCCAGCTCCGCCGCGTCGGCGCGCTCGACGGCCGACCAGAAGGCGGCGTCCGCAGGGTCGCTCGCGCCGACGGGCTCGGGTGCGCGCTCGGGCCAGTACAGCTCGCGCTGGAACGGGTAGGTGGGCAGATCGGTCCGGCGGGCGCCGGTGCCGTCGAAGAGCCGCGCCCAGTCGACCGGCACGCCCACCACGTGCAGGCGGGCCAGCCCCGTCACGAGCGAGTGCTCCTCCGGCCGGTCGCGGCGCAGGGTGGAGGCGGTGACGCCGCCCTCGCCCAGCCCCCGCTCGGCGAGGGCGGCGAGGACGCCGTCCGGGCCGAGCTCCAGGAACGCGGTGGCTCCCGCCTCCGCCAGGGCCCGGATGCCGTCGGCGAACCGGACGGTCTCCCGGACGTGGCGCACCCAGTAGTCGGGGGTCGTGAGGTCGCCATCCAGGGCGCCGGTCAGGTTGGAGATCACCGGGATCGAAGGGGCCTGGTAGGTCAGGCCGTTCAGGACCTCGCGGAAGTCCGCCAGCATCGGCTCCATCAGCGGCGAGTGGAACGCGTGCGAGACCCGCAACCGCGTGGTCCGCCGGTCGGCGAAGTGCGCCTCGACCGCCGCGACGGCCTCCTCCGCCCCCGAAACCACCACCGACGTCGGCCCGTTCACCGCCGCGATCGACACGAACTCGCCCAGCAACGGCAGGACTTCGTCCTCCCTCGCCTGCACGGCCAGCATCGCACCACCCTCCGGCAGCGCCTGCATCAGCCGGCCCCGGGCCGCCACCACCGCGCACGCGTCCTCCAGCGAGAACACCCCGGCCACGTGCGCCGCGACGATCTCACCGATCGAGTGCCCGGCCACGAACTCCGGCCGCACACCGAACGATCCGAGCAGCCGGAACAACGCCACCTCGACGGCGAACAGCCCGGCCTGGGCGTAGTCCGTCCGGTCCGGCAGGGAAGCGTCCCTCCCCCACACGACGTCCCGGAGCGGCAGCTCCAGCAGCTGGTCCAGCCGGGCGCAGACGCCGTCGAAGGCCTCGGCGAACACCGGGAAGCGGGCGTACAACTCCCGTCCCATGCCCAGCCGCTGCGAGCCCTGCCCGGAGAACAGGAACGCGGTCGACGGCTCCCCCGCCACCCCGCGCGCGACCTCCACACCGTCCAGCAGCACCGCCCGGTGCCCGAGCGAGGCCCGCCCGACGGCCAGCGAGTGGGCGACGTCCAGGGCGGACGCCCCCTCGACCGAACCGAGCCGGGCGAGCGAAGCGTCCAGCGCGGCCTCGGACCTGGCGGAGACGACCCACGGCGCGGCGCCCACCGCCACCTGGGAGGCGGCCACCGGTTCGGCCGCAGGCGCCTGCTCCAGCAGGACGTGCGCGTTGGTGCCGCTGACGCCGAAGGCGGAGACGCCGGCCCGGCGCGGACGGCCGGTCCGCGGCCAGTCACGGGCCTCCGTCAGGAGCTCCACGGCGCCGGCCGTCCAGTCGACGTGCCGGGAGGGCGCGTCGACGTGCAGGGTCCGGGGCAGCACCCCGGCGCGCATCGCGAGCACCGTCTTGATCACCCCGGCGGCGCCCGCGGCGGCCTGGGTGTGGCCGAGGTTGGACTTCACCGAACCGAGCAGGAGCGGCCGGTCCTCGGAGCGCTCCCGCCCGTACGCGGCCAGCAGGGCGTGCGCCTCGATCGGGTCGCCGAGGGCGGTGCCGGTGCCGTGCGCCTCGACGGCGTCGACCTCGGCGGCGGTCAGGCCGGCGTCGGCGAGGGCCGCGCGGATCACCCGCTGCTGGGCCCGGCCGTTGGGGGCCGTCAGCCCGTTCGAGGCGCCGTCCTGGTTGACGGCGGAGCCGCGCACGACGGCGAGCACCGGGTGCCCGTCGCGGCGCGCGTCGCTCAGCCGCTCCAGCACCAGGACGCCCGCGCCCTCGGACCACGCGGTGCCGTCGGCGCCGTCCGCGAAGGGCTTGCAGCGGCCGTCGGCGGCCAGTCCGCCCTGCGCGGTGAACTCGACGAAGGCGTCCGGGCTGGACATCACCGAGGCGCCGCCGGCGAGGGCCAGCGAGCACTCGCCGGCCCGCAGCGCGCGGGCGGCCAGGTGGAGCGAGACCAGGGCGGAGGAGCACGCGGTGTCGACGGTGACGGCCGGGCCCTCCAGCCCGAGGGTGTAGGACAGGCGGCCGGACAGGACGCTCGCCGTGTTGCCGGTGGCGGCGTGGCCGCGGACGTCGGCGGTGCCGCGGCGCAGCACGGTCAGGTAGTCCTGGCCGTTGGTGCCGACGAAGACGCCGGTGTCGCTGCCGCGCAGGCGGTCGGGGGCGATGCCGGAGCGCTCCAGGGCCTCCCAGGAGGTCTCCAGGAGCAGGCGCTGCTGGGGGTCCATGGCAAGGGCCTCGCGGGGCGAGATGCCGAAGAAGCGGGCGTCGAAGCGGCCGACGCCGTCCAGGAAGCCGCCGTGCAGGGTGGCGGAGCCGCCGCGGCCCAGGGCGTCGAGGTCCCAGCCGCGGTCGGCCGGGAAGGGGCGGATGGCGTCGGCGCCGTCGCCGAGCAGCCGCCAGAGGTCCTCGGGCGTCTCGATGCCGCCGGGGAAGCGGCAGGCCATGCCGACGATCACGACGGGGTCGTCGGCGAGGCCACCCGCGGCCGGGGACCGGTCGGGCTCGGGGAGGGTGCCGAGGAGTTCGGCGAGGAGGTGGGCGGCCAGGTCGGCCGGGGTCGGGTGGTCGTAGACGAGGGTGGCGGGCAGGGTGAGGCCGGTGGCGGCGGTGAGGGCGTTGCGCAGTTCGACGGTGGTGAGGGAGTCCATGCCGAGGTCGGTGAAGGGCTGGTCGACGCCGACGCGTTCACCGCCGGCGTGGCCGAGGACGGCCGCGACGCGGGTGCGCACGAAGTCCAGGACGAAGCGCTCCCTGGCCTGCTCGGACAGGTCGGCGAGGCGCTGCCGCAAGCCGGAGTCGGCGGCGGACGCAACCGGACGACCGGCCGCCCCGGCCAACCCGGAGATCAGCGGGACGGGCCGCTGCGCGGCGAAGACGGCGGCGAAGCGCTGCCAGTCGATGTCGGCGACGGTGAGCGCGGTGTCGTCGTGGTCGAGGGCCTGGCCGAGGGCGTCCAGGGCGCGCTCGGGTGCCATCGGTGCGTAGCCGCCGCGGCGCACCCGCTGTTCGACGCCGGCCCCGGCCATGCCGTCGCCGGCCCACGGGCCCCAGGCGAGGGCGGTGGCGCGCAGGCCGCGGGAGCGGCGCTGCTCGGCGAGGGCGTCGAGGTGGGCGTTGGCGGCGGCGTAGTTGGCCTGGCCGGCGGCGCCGAGGGTGCCGGCGGTGGAGGTGAAGAGGACGAAGGCGGCGAGGTCGGTGTCGCGGGTCAGCTCGTCGAGGTGGTGCGCGGCATCGACCTTGGGGCGGAACACCTCGGCGAAGTGCTCGGCCGTCAGGGTGTCGAGGGTGCCGTCGGCGACGACGCCGGCGGTGTGGAAGACGGCGGTGAGCGGCCGGTCGGCGGGGACGGCGGCGAGGACGGCCGCGAGGGCGTCCCGGTCGGCGGCGTCGCAGGCGGCCAGGGTGACGTCGGCGCCGAGGGCGGCGAGGTCGGCGCGCAGCTGCTCGGCGCCGGGGGCGTCCGCGCCGCGGCGGCTGAGCAGCAGCAGGTGTTCGGCCCCCCGGGCGGCGAGGCGGCGGGCGAGCTGCCCGCCGAGGCCGCCGGTGCCGCCGGTGATCAGGACGGTGCCGGCGGGCGCGTACGGGCGGGCGGCGGCGCGCTCGCCCGAGGGGCGGCGTACCAGGCGCCGGGCGAAGGTGCCGGAGGCACGGACGGCGAGCTGGTCCTCGCCGTCGGTGCGGGCGAGGGCGGCGGCCAGCCGGCGCAGCGCGGTGTCGTCGAGCTGCTCCGGCAGGTCGATCAACCCGCCCCAGCAGGTGGGCAGTTCGAGGGCGGCGGAGCGGCCGAGGCCCCAGACGGCGGCCTGCCGGGGGTCGGCGGGCCGGTCGGAGCGGCCGGTGGCGACGGCGCCGCGGGTGAGGCACCACAGCGGGGCCTCGACGCCCGCGTCGCCCAGGGCCTGGACGGCGGTGACGGTGGCGGCGAGCGGGTCGTCGCCGAGGGCGAGCAGGGACAGGACGCCGGTGAACTCCCCCTCGGTCGACCGCAGTTCCGAGGCGAGTGCGGCCCGGTCGGCGCAGGCCCGCAGGGTCGTGCCGTCGACGAGGCCGTCCACCCACGGCGCGTCCTCGGACGTGAGCACCAGCCAGCGGCCGGACGGCCGGGCCGCGGCGGCGCCCGTCGCGTCGAGCGGTGTCCAGGAGGCGCGGTAGCGCCAGGAGTCCACGGTGGAGCGCTCGCGGCGGGCGCGGCGCCAGGCCGAGAGGGCGCTCACGGTGTCGGTGTCGAGGTCGAGTCCGGTGCCGAGCGCCGCGAGGTCCCCGCGGTCGACGGCGGCCCAGAACTCGGCGTCCACCGGGTCGGCGCCGGCCGCCGCGGCCGGCCGGCCCTCGGGCCAGTAGCGCTCCCGCTGGAACGGGTACGTGGGCAGGTCGGCGCGGCGGGCGCCGGTGCCGGCGAAGAAGGCCGCCCAGTCCGGGCGCAGGCCGCCCACGGCGAGTCGGGCGAGCGCGGCCGTGAGGGCCGGGACGCCGGGCCGGCCGCGGCGCAGCGCGGGCACACCGGTGAGCCGGGCGCCGTCACCGAGGGTGGCGCGGGCGGCTGCGGTGAGGACGCCGTCGGGGCCGAGTTCGAGGAAGGCGGCGGCGCCGTGGCCGGCGAGGGCCTGGACGGCGTCGGCGAAGCGGACGGTCCCGCGCACCTGCCGGGCCCAGTAGTCGGGCGCGGCGAGCTCGTCGGCGGTGGCGAGCTCGCCGGTGACGGTGGAGACGAGCGGGATCGCCGGGGCGTCGTAGGTGAGCGTGGCGGCGACGCGGGTGTACGCGTCGAGCATCGGTTCCATGTGCGGGGAGTGGAAGGCGTGCGAGACGCGCAGTCGCTTGGTGCGCCGCTCGGTGAACTCCCCGGCGATGCGCAGGACTTCGTCCTCGTCGCCCGCGATCACCACCGACCTGGGCCCGTTGACGGCGGCGATGGAGACGCCGTCCGTCAGTAGCGGCAGCACCTCCGCCTCCGTGGCCTCGACCGACACCATCGCTCCCCCACCGGGGAGTTCCGACATCAGGCGGGCACGGGCGGCCACCAGCGTGCAGGCGTCCGCCAGCGAGAAGACCCCCGCCACGTGGGCCGCCGCGATCTCACCGATCGAATGCCCCACCACGAAGTCCGGACGCAGACCCCACGACTCCACCAGCCGGAACAGCGCCACCTCCAGCGCGAACAACGCCGGCTGCGCATACCCCGTGTCGTCGAGGAGCTGTCCTTCCTCGGCGAACAGGACGTCCCGCACGGGCCGTTCGTAGCCGAGGTCGAAGCGGGCGAGGACGGCGTCGAGCGCCTCCGCGTACACCGGGTACCGGTCGTACAGCTCGCGGCCCATGGCCGGGTACTGGCTGCCCTGGCCGGTGAACAGGAAGGCCAGGCCGCCGCCGGCCGCCCGGCCGGTGACGAGGGCGGCGTCCGGCAGGCCGTCGCGCAGGGCGGCGAGGGCGCGCCTCAGCTCGGCGCGGTCGCCGGTGGTGACGGCGGCGCGGTGGTCGAGCGCGGCGCGGGTGGTGGCGAGGGAGAACGCCAGGTCGGCGAGGGGCAGTTCGGGCTGCTCGTCGAGCGCGGTGAGCAGCCGCCCGGCCTGGGCGCGCAGGGCCTCCTCGGTGCGGGCGGACAGCGCGAACGGGACGGTGTCGCCGTCCGCCGGCGCCGCGGCCACCACGGAAGGTGCCGCGGCAGCGGCCGGGGCCTGTTCGAGGATCACGTGCGCATTGGTGCCGCTCAGCCCGAAGGAGGAGACGGCCGCCCGGCGCGGGCGCCCGGTATCGGGCCAGTCGCGCGCCTCGGCGAGGAGCTCGATGGCGCCCTCCGTCCAGTCGACGTGGCTGGACGGCCGGTCGATGTGGAGGCTGGCCGGGAGCACGCCACTGCGCAGCGCGAGCACGGTCTTGATGACGCCGGCCACGCCGGAGGCCATCTGGGTGTGGCCGATGTTGGACTTCACCGAGCCGAGCAGGAGCGGGAGTTCGCGGTCCTGGCCGTAGGTGGCGAGGAGCGCCTGGGCCTCGATCGGGTCGCCGAGGCGGGTGCCGGTGCCGTGGCCCTCGACGGCGTCGACCTCGCCCGGGGCGAGCCGGGCAGCGGCGAGCGCGGCGCGGATCACCCGCTGCTGCGCGGGCCCGTTGGGCGCGGTGAGGCCGTTGGAGGCGCCGTCCTGGTTGACGGCGGAGCCGCGCAGGACGGCGAGCACCGGGTGGCCGAGCCGCTCGGCGTCGGAGAGGCGCTCAACCAGGACGAGGCCGACGCCCTCGGCGAGGCTCATGCCGTCGGCGGCCTCGGCGTAGGCCTTGCAGCGGCCGTCGACGGCCATGGCGCGCTGGCGGCTGAAGCCGACGAACGCGTTGGGCGTGGCCATCACGCTGACGCCGCCGGCGAGCGCGAGCGAGCTCTCCCCGTTGCGCAGCGACTGGCAGGCCAGGTGCAGGGCGACGAGCGAGGAGGAGCACGCGGTGTCCAGCGTGACGGCCGGGCCCTCGAAGCCGAAGGTGTAGGAGAGCCGCCCGGACAGGACGCTCGGGATGGTGCCGGTGACGAGGTGGCCCTCGGCGCCGTCCTGGGCGGAGTCGCCGGGGCTGTAGTCCTGGTAGCTGGCGCCGATGAAGGTGCCGGTGAGGCTGCCGCGCAGGGTGGCCGGGTCGAGGCCGGCGCGCTCCATGGCCTCCCAGGCCGTCTCCAGGAGGAGGCGCTGCTGGGGGTCCATGGCGAGGGCCTCGCGCGGGGAGATGCCGAAGAACGCGGCGTCGAAGTCGGCGACGTTCCGCAGGAAGCCGCCGCGCACCGAGTAGGTGCGGCCGGGCGCGTCCGGGTCCGGGTCGTACAGCCCCTCGGTGTCCCAGCCGCGGTCGGCCGGGAACTCGGTGATGGCGTCGCCGCCCGAGGTGACGAGCCGCCACAGGTCCTCGGGCGAGGCGATCCCGCCCGGGTAGCGGCAGCTCATGCCGATGATGGCGATCGGCTCGTCCAGCGCGACGGCGGTCGTCCCCTCGACCGGCCCGTCGACAGCCGCGCCGGCGGTCTTCTCCCGCAGGAAGCGCACCAGGGCGAGCGGGTTCGGGTGGTCGAACACGAGGGTGCTGGGCAGCGTGAGCCCGGTCGCGGCGGCCAGTCGGTTGCGCAGGTCGACGGCGGTCAGCGAGTCGAAGCCGACGTCGCGGAAGGCCCGCTGCTCCGACAGCACTTCGGGCGAGGCGTGCCCGAGCGTGGTCGCCGCCTCGGCGCGGACCAGGTCCAGCAGGCGGCGCTCCTGCTCGGCGGCCGGCAGGGCACGCAGCCGGGCGGCGAACTCGCCGTCCCCGGAGGGGCGTTCGGCGGCCTCGGTGAGGCGGCGCACCTCGGGCACGTCCTCGAAGAGGTCGGTCGGGCGGCCGGAGGTGAAGACCGGGTGGTAGCGCTCCCAGTCGACGTCGGCGATCGCGAGCACCTGCTCGTCGGCGTCCAGGGCCTGGCGCAGCCCGTCCAGGGCGAGCGAGGGGTCCATGAAGACCAGGCCGCTGCGCCGGATCTGGCCTGGGTCGACGCGGCCGAGTTTCAGGTCGTCGGCCCAGATGCCCCAGGAGATCGCGGTGGCCCGGCCGCCGCGGGCGCGGCGGTGCTCGGCGAGCGCGTTGAGGTAGGCGTTGCCGGCGACGTAGGCGGCGTGCCGGCCGCTGCCCCACAGGCCGGCGGTGGAGGAGTAGAGCACGAAGGCGTCGAGCTGGTCGTCGGGCAGGAGCTCGTCGAGGTGGCGGGCGCCGGCGGTCTTGGCGTGCAGGACCTTGGCGAAGGCCTCGTGGGTGGTCTCCTCGATCGACAGCAGTTCGATGACGGCGGCGGTGTGGACGACGGTGCGCACCTCGTGGCCGGCGGCGGCCAGCTCGGCGAGCATCGCCGCGACGGCGTCGCGGTCGGTGAGGTCGCAGGCGGCCATCTCGGCGGCGCAGCCCGCGGCGGCGAGTTCGGCGAGCAGTTCGGCCGCGCCGGGCGCGGTGGCGCCGCGGCGGCTGGTGAGCACGATCCGCTCGGCGCCCTCGGCGGCGAGGCGGCGGGCCAGGTGCGGGGCGAGGGTGCCGGTGCCGCCGGTGATGAGGACGGTGCCGCGCAGCGGCCCGGCCTCGCGGCGGGTGGCGGCCGCGGCGCGCACGATGCGGCGGGCGTAGGCGCCGGAGGGGCGGATCGCCACCTGGTCCTCGACGCGGGCGGCCAGCACGGCGGCCAGCCGCTCGCCGGCGCGCCGGTCGAGCGCGACGGGCAGGTCGACGACGCCGCCGAAGCGCTGCGGGTGCTCCAGGGCGGCCGTCCAGCCGAGGCCGTGGACCTGCGCCTGCACCGGGTTGGTCACCCGGTCGGTGCGCCCGGCGGCGACGGCGCCGCGGGTGAGGCACCACAGTGGGGCGTCCTGCCCGGCGTCGCCGAGGGCCTGGATCAGCGCGAGGGTGAGCGCGACGCCCCCGGGCAGGGCGGGATGGCGTTCGCTCGGCCGCTCGGCGGTGGCGAGCAGGGAGACGATGCCCGTGAGGTCCGCCGGTTGCAGGAGCGCGGCGAGCCGCTGCCGGTCGGTGCAGGCGTCGTCCAGGACGAGGCGTTCGACGCTCGCGCCGTGCGCGGTGAGGGCCTCCGCGACGTCTTCTCCCTCGTCGGCGGAGGCGGTGACGAGCAGCCAGGTGCCGTCCAGGCGGGCGGACGCGGCGGTCAGCGGCTTCCAGGTCGCCCGGTAGCGCCAGGAGTCGACCGTCGAGCGCTCCCGCCGGCGGCGGTGCCAGTCGGTCAGCGCGGGCAGCACCGGCGCGAGCGCGCCGCTGTCGATGCGCAGCCGGGCGGCCAGCGCCTCGACGTCGGCCTCCTCGACGGCGCTCCAGAACTCGCCGTCCTCCGGCTGCCCGCCGGGCCGGGGCGCGACGGCCCACAGGTGCTCGTGCTGGAAGGCGTAGGTGGGCAGCGGCACGGGGCGCCCGCCGGCGGTGCGGGCGGACCAGTCGGCCCGGCCGCCGCGGACGAAGGCCTCGGCGAGGGAGGTGAGGAAGCGGTCGGTGCCGCCCTTGTCGCGGCGCAGGGTGCCGACGGCGGTGGCGCGGTCGCCGCGGTCCTCGGCGGTGGCCTCGATCGCCATGGTGAGCACGGTGTGCGGGCTGACCTCGACGAACAGGCTGTGGCCCTGGGCCATGAGCTCGCGCACGGCCGGGTCGAAGCGGACCGGGTTGCGCAGGTTGCGGTACCAGTAGCCGGCGTCCATGGCGGTGGTGTCGAGCCGGTCGCCGGTGACGGTGGAGAAGAACGGCACCTCGGCGGCGCGCGGGCGCACGGGGGCGAGGTCGGCCAGGAGGTCGTCCCTGAGGAGTTCGACCTGGGCGGAGTGCGAGCCGTAGTCCACGCTGATCCGCCGGGCGCGCAGGCCCTCGGCCTCGAACTCGGCCATCAGCTCGTCGAGTTCACCGGCCGGGCCGGCGACGACGACGGTCCGCGGCCCGTTCACGGCGGCGACGGCGAGCCCGCCGGAGCGCGAGCGCAGCCGCTCCTCGGCCTCCTCGGCGGACAGCGGCACCGAGACCATCCCGCCGGAGCCCGCCAGGACACGGCCGATCAGGCGGCTGCGCAGGGCGGCCACCCGGGCGCCGTCCTCCAGGGAGAGCGCCCCGGCGACGACGGCGGCGGCGATCTCGCCCTGGGAGTGGCCCACCACGGCATCCGGGTGGATGCCGTGGGCGCGCCAGACCTCGGCGAGCGCCACCATGACGGCGAAGGTCGCGGGCTGGACGACGTCGACGCGGTCGAGGGCGGGCGCGCCCTCGACCTGGCGCAGCACGTCGAGCAGCGACCAGTCGACGTGCCCGGACAGGGCCGCCGCGCACTCGGCGATGCGCGCGGCGAACACCGGCGACTCGTCGAGCAGCTGGGCGCCCATGCCGGCCCACTGGGAGCCCTGGCCGGGGAAGACGAAGACGGTGCGGCCGCCGTCCTCGGCGAGGCCCTGGACGGCGTTGGGCGCGGACGCGCCGGCGGCGAGCGCGGCGAGGCCCGCACGCAGTTCGGCGGCGTCGGCGCCGAGCACGACGGCGCGGTGTTCGAAGAGCGCGCGGGTGGTCAGCAGGGTGTGGGCGACGTCGTGCGGGCGCAGGTCCGGCTCGGCGTCGAGGTGGTCGGCCAGGCGCGCGGCCTGGGCCTGCAGGGCGGCGGGGGTGCGGGCGGAGAGCAACCACGGCAGGACGCCGTCCGACGCCTCGGCGGTCTCCGTCGGGAGCGCGGCCGGCGCCTCCTCCAGCACGACGTGGGCGTTGGTGCCGCTGATGCCGAAGGAGGAGACCGCACAGCGGCGGATCCGCTCGCCGGCCGGCCACGGTGTGGCCTCGTCCAGCAGGGCCACGGTGCCGGGTGTCCAGTCGATGTGCGAGGACGGCTCGCCGGCGTGCAGGGTGGCCGGGAGCACGCCGTGGCGCAGCGCCTGGACCATCTTGATCACTCCGGCGACGCCCGCCGCCGACTGGGTGTGGCCGATGTTGGACTTGAGCGAGCCGAGCCGCAGCGGGCGCCGTGGGTCGCGGTCGCGCCCGTAGGCGGCCTGGAGGGCCTGGGCCTCGATCGGGTCGCCGAGGGCGGTGCCGGTGCCGTGCGCCTCGACGGCGTCGACGTCGTCGGGGGTGAGGCCCGCGTTGTGCAGGGCCTGGCGGATGACGCGCTGCTGGGACGGCCCGTTCGGCGCGGTGAGCCCGTTGGAGGCGCCGTCCTGGTTGATCGCGGAGCCGCGGATGACGGCGAGCACCTGGTGGCCGTTGCGCTCGGCGTCGGAGAGCCGCTCCAGGACGACGACGCCGACGCCTTCGGCGAGGGTCATGCCGTCGGCGGCCTCGGAGAAGGCCTTGCAGCGGCCGTCGGCGGCGAGGGCGCGCTGGCGGCTGAAGGCGATGAAGGCGTTGGGGTTGGTCATGACGGTGGCGCCGCCGGCGAGCGCGAGGGAGCTCTCGCCGCCGCGCAGCGACTGGCAGGCCAGGTGCAGCGCGACGAGCGACGAGGAGCACGCGGTGTCGACCGTGACGGCCGGGCCCTCCAGGCCGAACAGGTAGGCCAGGCGCCCGGAGAGCACGCTCGGACTGGTGCCTGTGACGGCGTGCCCGGCGGAGCTGTCGTCCATGCCGAGCCCGTACTCCTGGTACGTGGACCCGATGAAGGTGCCGGTGGCGCTGCCGTGGACGGAGGTCGGGTCGATGCCCGCGGACTCCAGGGCCTCCCAGGTGGTCTCCAGCAGCAGGCGCTGCTGGGGGTCCATGGCGAGGGCCTCGCGCGGGGAGATGCCGAAGAACGCGGCGTCGAACTCGCCGGCCTCGTGCAGGAACCCGCCCTGGGTCGAGTACGTGCGGCCGGGGGTGTCCGGGTCGGGGTCGAAGAGGCCGGTGTCCCAGCCGCGGTTCTCCGGGAACTCGGAGATGGCGTCGGTGCCCTCGGCGACGAGCCGCCACAGCTGCTCGGGGTTCGCCGCGCCGCCGGGGAAGCGGCAGCCCATGCCGACGATCGCGATCGGCTCGTCCGGGTCGGCGGCGGCGACCGGGAGCGCCGTCGCGTCCTGCGGTGCGTCGAGCAGTTCGCCGCGCAGGAACGCGGCGAGCGCGACCGGCGTCGGGTGGTCGAAGGCCATGGTGCTGGGCAGCGGAAGGCCGGTCAGCGCGGCGAGGCGCTTGCGCAGCTCGACGGCGGTCAGCGAGTCGAACCCGGCGTCGCGGAAGGCCCGCTTCTCGGGCACGCCGTCGACCGAACCGTGGCCGAGGACGGCGGCGGCCTCCCGGCGCACCAGGTCGACGAGCAGGCGGTCGCGCTCGGCCTCGGCCAGGCCGCGCAGGCGGCCGACGAGGTCGGAGGCGGCCCCGGCATCGGCCGCGGCACTGCGGGCGAGGGCGCGGACCTCGGGCAGCTCGTCGAACAGGACGCTCGGCCGGGCGGCGGTGAAGACGGGGGCGTAGCGCTCCCAGTCGACGTCCGCGACGGTCACGGCGACGTCCTCGTGGACGATCGCGCGGCGCAACTCGGTGAGCGCGGTCTCCGGGGCGAGGAAGCGCAGGCCTTGGCGGCGCAGGCCGTCGGAGACGGCCTCGTGGGCGGCCATGCCGGCGCCGGCCCACGGGCCCCAGGCGATCGAGGTGGCGGTCAGGCCGCGGGCGCGACGGTTCTCGGCGAGGGCGTCGAGGTAGGCGTTGGCCGCGGCGTAGGCGCTCTGGCCGACGCTGCCCCAGATGCCGGCGACGGAGGAGAAGAGGACGAAGAAGTCCAGGTCGTGGTCGGTGAGGAGGGCGTCGAGGTGGGCGGCGCCCTGGAGCTTGGCGGCGGTGAGCGCGGCGACCTCGGCGACCGGGGTGTCCGCGAGCGGGGCAGCCTGGCCGACGCCGGCGGCGTGCACGACGCCGGTCAGCGGGTGTTCGGCCGGGACGGCGGCGAGGACGGCGGCGAGCGCGTCGCGGTCGGCGACGTCGCACGCGACGACGGCGGCGGAGGCGCCGAGTTCGGCGAGTTCGGCGACGAGTTCGGCGGCGCCGGGGGCGGCCGGCCCGCGGCGGCCGGTGAGCACGAGGTGCCGGGCGCCACTGCGGGCCAGCCAGCGGGCGACCTCGGCGCCGAGCGCGCCGGTGCCGCCGGTGACGAGGACGGTGCCCTCGGCGGTGAACTCCTCGGCGCGGGGCAGCTCGTCGACGGCGTGCCGCACCAGGCGGCGGCCGTAGGCGGCGCTGCCGCGCAAGGCGATCTGGTCCTCTCCCCCACGCCTACTGCTCGCGAGAACGCCGACGAGGCCCTGCACCGTCGGCGCGTCCAGCACCGGCGGCAGGTCGACCAGCCCGCCGGGCGCCTGCGGGCGCTCCAGGGCGGCGACCCGGCCCAGGCCCCACGCGGCGGCCTGGACGGGGTTGGTGAGCGGATCGGCGGGCCCGGTGGAGACGGCGCCGCGGGTGACGGTCCACAGCGGTGCGGCGGAGCGCAGGTCACCGAGGGCCTGGGCGAGGACGACGCCGAGCGCGACGCCCTCCGGCAGGCCGGGCCCGGGGACGGGCCGGTCGGCCAGCGGAACGAGCGACAGGATGCCGCTCAGCTGTCCGAAGTCCGCGATCCGGTTGGCGAGTTCACCGCGGTCGCGGGAGTCCTCGGCGAGCACCAGGCGCTCCAGGCGGGCGCCGTGGCCGCGCAGGGCGTCGAGGAGCTCGTCGTCGTCGACGGTGTCGGTGGTGACGACCAGCCAGGTGCCGTCCAGCACGGGCGCAGCCGCCGGGCGCACGGGCCGCCAGTGGACCCGGTAGCGAGCCGCGTCGAGCTGGGCCTTCTCGTGCCGGGTGCGGCGCCAGTCGGCGAGGGCGGGCAGGAGGGCGTAGAGGCCGGCGTGCTGTTCGTCGCGAAGGCCGAGCAGGCCGGCGAGTTCGGCGGCGCTGCCGCGCTCGACGGCGCCCCACAGCGCGGAGTCGGCGGGGTCGGCGGCCGACGGGTGGGCGGCGTCGGGCTCGGGTTCGGGCCAGTAGCGCTCGTGCTGGAACGCGTAGGTGGGCAGGCCGGTGCGGCGGGCGCCGGTGCCCGCGTACAGCGCGGCCCAGTCGAGGGCGTGGCCGCGCACGTGGAGCGCGGCCAGGGCGAGGGCGGCGGTCCGCTCCTCGGGGCGGTCGGCGCGCAGCAGCGGGACGACCGCCACGGAGGTCTCGCCGACGAGGACCTCCTCGGCGAGCGCGGACAGCACGCCGTCCGGGCCGAGTTCGAGGAAGGTGACGGCGCCGGCCGCGCGGGCGGCGCGGACGCCGTCGGCGAAGCGCACGGCCCGGCGCACGTGCTCGACCCAGTAGTCGGGTGAGCACAGCTCCGCCTCGGTGGCGAGCCCACCGGTGGTGTCGGAGACCAGCGGGATGGCCGGCGCGCGGAAGTCCAGCTCCGCGACGGTGCGCCGGAACTCCTCCAGCATCGGCTCCATCAGCGGCGAGTGGAAGGCGTGCGAGACGCGCAGCCGCTTGGTCCGCCGGCCCTCGGCCGCGAACTCTTCGGCGATGCTCAGGACTTCGTCCTCCAGGCCGGAGATCACCACGGCCCGCGGCCCGTTGACGGCCGCGACGGACACCCCGGACACCAGGCGCGGCAGCACCTCGTCCTCGGCGGCCTCGACGGAGACCATGGCGCCACCCTCGGGCAGCGCGTCCATGAGCCGGGCCCGGGCGGCGACGAGCGCGCAGGCGTCGGCCAGCGACAGCACCCCGGCGCAGTGCGCGGCGGCGATCTCTCCGACGGAGTGACCGAGCAGCACGTCGGCGCGCACGCCGAGCGAGGCGACCAGACGGAACAGGGCGACCTCGACGGCGAAGATCGCGGGCTGCGCCCAGCCGGTACGGTGCAGCGGCTCCTCGTCCTCGCCCCACAGCACGTCGCGCAGCGGGCGCTCCAGCCGGGGGCCGAACTCGCGCAGCACCTCGTCCAGCGCCTCGGCGAACACCGGGTAGCGCTTCGCGAGTTCGCGTCCGGTGCCGAGGCGCTGGGCGCCCTGGCCGGCGAACAGCACGGCGAGCTTGCCGGCGCCGGTCTCGCCCGCGACCAGTCCGGCGGCGGACTCGCCCGCGGCGAGGGCCTTCAGGGCGGCGAGGAGCTCGTCGAGGTCTCCGCCGACGGCGACGGCGCGGTGGTCGAAGCCGGAGCGGGTGGTGGCGAGCGAGAGGCCGAGGTCGGCCGGGTTCGCGGCCGGGTCCGCGGTGGCGAAGGCGCGCAGGCGTGCGGCCTGGTCGCGCAGCGCGGCCGGGCTGCGGCCGGCCAGCGGCCACAGCAGGACGGGTTCGGCGACGGCCGGAGCGGTGTTCCGGACGGCGACGGCGGGGGCCTGTTCGAGGATGACATGGGCGTTGGTGCCGCTGAAACCGAAGGAGGACACGCCGGCCCGGCGCGGCCGGCCGGTCTCCGGCCAGTCCGCCTCCTCGGTCAGCAGCTCCACCGCGCCCTCCTCCCAGTCCACGTGGGAGGACGGCTCGGCCGCGTGCAGGGTGCGGGGCACGACGCCGTGCCGCATCGCCAGCACCATCTTGATCACGCCCGCGACGCCCGCGGCTGCCTGGGTGTGGCCGAGGTTGGACTTCACCGAGCCGAGCAGCAGCGGGAGTTCGCGGTCCTGGCCGTAGGTCGCCAGCAAGGCCTGGGCCTCGATCGGGTCACCCAGAGAGGTGCCGGTGCCGTGTGCCTCGACGACGTCGACGTCCGCCGTCGCCAGCCCGGCGGTGGCCAGGGCCTGGCGGATCACGCGCTGCTGGGACGGCCCGTTGGGCGCGGTGAGCCCGTTGGAGGCCCCGTCCTGGTTGACGGCCGAGCCGCGCACGACGGCCAGCACCTCGTGCCCGTTGCGGCGCGCGTCGGACAGTCGCTCCAGGGCGATCACGCCGACGCCCTCGGACCAGCCGACGCCGTCGGCCCGGTCGGAGAAGGCCTTGCAGCGCCCGTCCGGGGCCAGGCCGCGCTGGCGGGAGAACTCGATCAGCGAGGTCGGGGTGGACATCACCGTCACGCCGCCGGCCAGTGCGAGCGTGCACTCTCCGGTGCGCAGGGCCTGCATGGCCCAGTGCATGGCGACGAGCGAGGACGAGCACGCGGTGTCGACGGTGACGGCCGGGCCCTCCAGGCCGAGCGCGTACGAGACGCGGCCGGAGGCGATGCTCGGCGAGGTGCCGCTGCCCTGGTGGCCCTCGAAGCGGCCGCCCGCGAGCAGCGCGGAGTAGTCGTTGTACATCACGCCGGCGAACACGCCGGTGCGGCTGCCGCGCAGCGACACCGGGTCGATGCCGGCCCGCTCGACCGCCTCCCAGCAGGCCTCCAGCAGCAGGCGCTGCTGGGCGTCGGTGGCCAGCGCCTCGCGCGGGCTCATGCCGAAGAAGCCCGGGTCGAAGTCGGCGGCCTCGTGCAGGAAGCCGCCGAAGCGGGTGTAGCTGGTGCCGAGGTGGTCCGGGTCCGGGTGGTAGAGCGCCTCGACGTCCCAGCCGCGGTCGGTGGGCAGGCCGGAGATCGCGTCGGTGCCCTCGCGCACCAGCCGCCAGAGGTCCTCGGGCGAGGCGACGCCGCCGGGGTAGCGGCAGCTCATGCCGACGATGACGATCGGGTCGTCGTCGGCCGCCGCCCGCACGGGGGCCGCGGCGGCGGGCGCCTGGGCGCCCGTCAGACCGTCCAGGACGTGGCCGGCGAGGGCGGTGACGGTCGGGTAGTCGAAGACGACGGTCGCGGAGGTGCGCAGCCCGGTGGCGGCGCTCAGACGGTTGCGCAGCTCGACGGCGGTGAGCGAGTCGAAGCCGAGGTCCTGGAACGGGCGGTGCGGGTCGACCTCGGCGGCGTCGGCGTGCCGCAGCACGGCCGCCACCTGGGCACGGACCAGGTCGACGACGGCCTCGGTGCGGGCGCGCCCGTCCAGCCCGGCGAGCCGCCGGGTGAGGGCGCCGGCCGCCTCGCCGGCGGCCACGGCGGCGCGCCGTGCGGGGGTGCGGATCAGGCCGCGCAGCAGCGGCGGCACCTCGCCCCGGGCGCGCAGCGCCGGGAGGTCGAGGCGGACGGGCAGCAGGACGGCTTCGGGGCGGGCGAGGGCGGCATCGAACAGCGCAGTGCCGTCGGCCTCGGAGAGCGCCGGGGTGCCGAGCCCGGCGAGCCGGTCGAGGTCCGCGTCACTGAGCCCTCCGGTCATTCCGCCGACGGGGGCCCAGGGGCCCCAGCCGAGTGAGAGTCCGGGCAGGCCGGCGGCGCGGCGGGTGCGCACGAGCGCGTCCGCGAAGGCGTTGCCCGCGGCGTAGTTGGCCTGCCCGGCCGCGCCGACGGTGCCGGAGAAGGACGAGAAGACGACGAACGCGGCGAGGTCGAGCGCCCGCGTGGCCTCGTGGAGGTGCCACAGGGCGTCGGCCTTGGGCCGCAGGACGGCGGCGAGCCGCTCGGGGGTGAGGTGTTCGACGACGCCGTCGTCGAGGACGCCCGCGGCGTGCACCACGGCGGTCAGCGGGTGACCGAGGGGCACGCCCGCGATCAGGCGTTCGACGGCGACGCGGTCGCTGAGGTCACACGCCTCGACGGCCACCTCGGCGCCCGCCGCGGTGAGCCGCGCGACCAGGTCGGCGGCGCCTTCGGCCGCGGCTCCTCGGCGGCTCGCGAGCACGAGGCGACGAACGCCGTGCTCGGCCACCAGGTGCCGGGCGAGGACGGCGCCGAGGCCGCCGGTGCCGCCGGTGATCAGGACGGTCCCGTCCGGGCTCCACGCCGCGCCGGTCCCGGCCACCGCGGCCGCGCGGGCCAGCCGGGCCGCCAGCACAGCGCCGCCGCGCACGGCCAGCTGCGGCTCGTCACCGCCGAGGGCCCGCTCGGGCAGCGGACCGCCGGCCGGATCCAGGTCGACCAGGCCGAACCGGCCCGGGTCCTCGGCCTGCGCGGAGCGCACCAGGCCCCACACGGCAGCCGCGGCCGGGTCGGTGACCTCGCCGTCCGCCGCCGTCGCGACGGCGCCGCGGGTCACGAAGACCAGCCGGCCGTCCGTGTCCGCCGCGAGCCACTCCTGGACCCGGGCCAACGCCAGGGCCGTCAGCGCGTGGGCCGAGCCGACCGGGTCGGCCGGGTCCCCCGCGAGCGGCACGAGCACCACCTCGGCCGACCCCTCGCCCGCCGACGGGAGGACGCCGAGCCCGAGCGGGTCCGCGTTCGGGACGGCCACCGAGGCGGGCGCCTGTCCACCGCCGCGCGGCCGGGACCAGCGCAGCTCGAACATCGCGTCCCGCACCGGCCCCGCGCCCGCCCCGGCGAGCGCCGGCAGCGGTCGCAGCAGCAACGAGCCGACCGAGACGACCGGGCCGCCCGCCGCGTCGGCGATCTCGACGGCGACCGAGTCGTCCCCGGTCGCGGACAGCCGCACCCGCACCACCGACGCACCCGCCGCGTGCAGACTGACGTCCTGCCAGGAGAACGGCACCCCGCCGAGCCCGAGGAACGCCGTCGCGTGCAGCGCCGCGTCCAGCAGCGCCGGGTGCATCCCGAACGCGCCCGCCTCGCCACTCGCGCCCTCGTCCAGCGCGACCTCGGCGAACACGTCCTCGCCGCGCCGCCAGGCCGCGCACAGCCCGCGGAACGCCGGGCCGTAGCGGAAGCCCGCGCCGACGAGGCGCTCGTCCAGGCCGTCCAGGTCCAGCGCCTCGGCGCCGGCCGGCGGCCACTGCGTGAACTCCTCTGCGGCGAAGCGCTGTTCACCCGCCGAGTCGCCCGGCGCGAGGATGCCGTCGGCGTGCTGCGTCCACGGGGCGTCCTCATCACCCTCGGGGCGGGCGTAGACGCCGACGGTGCGCCGCCCGCTCGTGTCGGCCCGTCCGGCCCACACCTGCACCTGCACGCCCCCCTGTTCGGGCAGCGGCAGGGGCGCGGTGAGCGTCAGCTCCTCGACGCGCTCGCAGCCGACCTCGTCGCCCGCACGCACGGCGAGTTCAAGGAAGGCCGTGCCGGGCAGCAGCACGGTTCCGTCGACGCCGTGGTCGGCCAGCCACGGGTGGGTGCGCAGCGAGAGCCGGCCGGTCAGCAGCAGGCCGTCGGTGTTGGCGAGGGAGACGGCGGCGGCGAGCAGCGGGTGGTTGGCCGAGCCGAGCCCGGCGGCGCGGACGTCGCCGGTGCGCGAGAGCGCGCTCTTCGGCCAGTAGCGCTTGCGCTGGAAGGCGTAGGTCGGCAGGTCGGCACGGCGGGCGCCGGTGCCCTCGAAGTAGGCGTCCCAGTGCACCGGGACCCCGCGCACGTGCAGGCCGGCGAGTGCCTCGGTGAGCGCCTCGGTCTCGTCGCGGCCGGGGCGCAGCGCGGCGAGGGCGCGGCGACCTTCGCCGGCCGGCTCGTCGAGGGCTCCCTGGGCGAGCGCGGCAAGGGCGCCGTCCGGGCCGAGTTCGAGGAACAGCCCGGCGCCGTGCCCGCCGAGCCAGCCGACGGCGTCGGCGAAGCGGACGGCCTGGCGGGCCTGGTCGGCCCAGTAGTCGGCGGAGGTGAGCTGCTGGACGGTGGCGAGCGTGCCGGTGAGCGTCGAGACGAGCGGGATCGCGGGCGCCTGCGGGTCCAGCCCGGCGACGACGGCACGGAACTCGTCGAGCATCGGGTCCATGAGCGGCGAGTGGAAGGCGTGCGAGACGCGCAACCGCCGTACCTTGCGGCCGAGTTCGGCGAAGTGCGCGCCGACGGCACCGGCCGCTGCGGTCTCGCCCGCGACGACCACGCTCCGCGGCCCGTTGACGGCTGCCAGCGACACGCCGTCGCCGAGCAGCGGGAGGACCTCCTCCTCGCTCGCCTGCATCGCGACCATGGCGCCGCCGGCCGGCAGGGCCTGCATCAGGCGGGCCCGGGCGGCGACCAGGACGCACGCGTCGGCGAGGGTGAACACCCCGGCGACGTGCGCGGCGGCGATCTCGCCGACGGAGTGGCCGGCCAGGAAGTCCGGGCGCACGCCCCAGGACTCCAGCAGCCGGTACAGCGCGACCTCGACGGCGAACAGCGCGGGCTGCGCGCGACCGGTGCGGTTCAGGGCGTCCTCGTCGGCACCCCAGATCACCTCGCGCAGCGGCGCGCCCGGCCGGCCTTCGAGCTGGACGTCGAGCCGGGTGAGCACCTCGTCCAGCGCGGCGGCGAACACCGGGAAGCGGGCGGCGAGTTCGCGGCCCATGCCGAGGCGCTGCGAGCCCTGGCCGGCGAACAGGAAGGCGAGCTTGCCGCGCCCCTGGGTGGTGCCGAGCACCGCCCGGCCGTCGCCCTCGCCGTCCGCGAGCGCGGTGAGCGCCGCGACGGCCTCGGCGCGGCCGGCCGCGGTGACGACGGCGCGGTGCTCCAGGGCGGCGCGGGTGGTGGCGAGCGCGTGGGCGAGGTCGGCGTCGGAGCCCTCGGCGTCCGCCGCCAGGAAGACGACCAGCCGCCGGGCCTGGGCGCGCAGCGCCTCGGGGGTACGGCCGGAGACCAGCCAGGGCAGCGCCCCGGCCTCGACGGCCCCGGAGGCGGGCGCCTCCTCCGCAGCCGGGGCCTCCTCGATGATGGCGTGCGCGTTGGTGCCGCTGAGGCCGAAGGACGAGACGCCCGCCCGGCGCGGCTCGGCGCCCCGCGGCCACGGCGTCGCCTCGGTCAGCAGCCGGACGGCGCCGGACTCCCAGTCGACGTGCGTCGACGGCTCGTCCACGTGCAGGGTGCGGGGCAGCAGCTCGTGCCGCAGCGCCAGCACCGTCTTGATCACTCCGGCCATGCCCGCCGCGGCCTGGGTGTGGCTCAGGTTCGACTTCACCGAGCCGAGCAGCAGCGGGCGTTGCGGGTCCCGGCCGCGCCCGTAGGTGGCGAGCAGCGCCTGGGCCTCGACCGGGTCACCGAGGACGGTGCCGGTGCCGTGTGCCTCGACCGCGTCCACCTGGTCGGCGGAGAGCCGCGCGTTGCGCAGCGCCTGCTCGATGACGCGCTGCTGGGACGGCCCGTTGGGCGCGGTGAGCCCGTTGGAGGCGCCGTCCTGGTTGACGGCGGTGCCGCGCACGACGGCCAGCACCCGGTGCCCGTTGCGCCGGGCCACCGAAAGCCGCTCCAGGACGAGCACGCCCACGCCCTCGGCCCAACCGGTGCCGTCCGCGGCGTCGGCGAAGGAGCGGCAGCGACCGTCCGAGGCCAAGCCGCCCTGCCGGGCGAACTCGACGAAGGTCGTGGGGGTCGACATGACGGTCACGCCCGCGGCGAGCGCCATGCCGCACTCCCCCGCGCGTAGCGACTGGGCAGCCAGGTGGAGCGCGACGAGCGACGACGAGCACGCGGTGTCGACGGTGACGGCCGGGCCGACGGCGCCGAGGACGTAGGAGAGGCGGCCGGAGATCACGCTGGTCGCGTTGCCGGTCAGCACGAAGCCCTGGACGTCGTCGTCCGGCCCGGTGCGGTAGTCCTGCGGCATCGCACCGACGAAGACGCCGGTGCGGGTGCCGCGGACGCTGCTCGGGTCGATGCCTGCCCGTTCGACGGCCTCCCAGGACGCCTCCAGCAGGACGCGCTGCTGTGGGTCCATGGACAGCGCCTCACGCGGCGAGATGCCGAAGAAGCCCGGGTCGAAGTCGGCGGCGCCCTGCAGGAACCCGCCCCGGACGTCGACCGGCCCGGCCGCCGGGTCGAGCTCCCAGCCGCGGTCGGCGGGCAGGCCGGTGATGCCGTCCTCGCCGGCGACGAGCATCGCCCAGAGGTCCTCCGGAGACGCGACCCCGCCGGGGAAGCGGCAGCTCATTCCCACGATGGCGATCGGCTCCCGGGCGGCCGCCTCCAGCTCGTCCACCCGCTGCCGGGAGCGCTGGAGGTCCGCGCTGGCCCGCTTGAGGTAGTCCCGGAGCTTCTGTTCCTTGTCCATCATCGACGCAACCCATCTGGAAGACCGGCGAACGGCAGGGATCCGCTTGAGGACGGCCCGCGTGCCCGGCACGCGCGGCGCTCGCATTCCCGCACTCCAGCGCCCAGTCTCGATCGGGGCCGCGCCGAATTTCCCTAGGGTCTGTCGATCACGTCCGAACCGGTCCCGGACTCTAGGGAATTGCCGGGGCGTTCGGCTGGATCGTCAGTTGCGCGAGCCATGGGTGCGGCCCCCCGGGCCGAGCGCCCCGACGTCGACGAGGATCACCGCCATGCCCGAACCCTTCCCGCACGGCGACGCACCGAGAGTGCCGCTGCCCTCCACCGAGGGCACCACGGACCCGGCCGCGGCCGAGCTCAGCGAGCTCGACGAGCAGCTGATCGCCCAGCTCGTCCACCGCATCCGCCTGGCCCGCGGCCAGCAACTCAGCCGCCGTGCCGCCGGATTGCCGACCACCAGCCTCGCCCAGGAGAACGCGATGCTGCACCGCTACGCCGCCCGGCTGGGCGACCAGGGCGTCGGGATCGCGCTGGCCATCCTGGGGCTCTCCCGGCCGCCGACCGAGCGGGCCGTCGAACAACGGTAGGGCGGCAACGGCAGGGCGGTGGGGACGCGAGATCCCCACCGCCCTGCCGTTGCTCCCGGCCGGTGTCACCAGCGGGCACCGGCCAGCACCTCGTCGTAGTCGCGGGCCACCCGCGCCTGTTCCAGGTCGGACTCGACCATCATCCGCATGAGCTCGGGGAAGTCGACCTCCGGGTCCCAGCCCAGCTTCTCCCGCGCGTTGCCGGCGTCGGCGCAGAGCGTCTCCACCTCGGCGGGTCGCACGAGCCCTGGATCGACCTCGACGTACTGCTCCCAGTCGAGCCCGACGCACTCGAAGGCGATCCGGGCCGCGTCCCGCACCGAGTGCATCCGCCCGGTGCCGATGACGTAGTCGCCCGGCTCGTCCTGCTGGAGCATCAGGTGCATCGCCCGGACGTAGTCCCCGGCGAAACCCCAGTCGCGGACGGCGTCGAGGTTCCCGAGCAGAAGCCGGTCCTGCAGGCCGAGCTTGATCTGCGCGACCGCGAGGGAGATCTTCCGGGTCACGAACTCGGCACCGCGGCGCGGCGACTCGTGGTTGAACAGGATCCCCGAGACACCGTACATCCCGTAGGACTCGCGGTAGTTGCGGGTGATGTAGTGACCGTAGGTCTTCACCACGCCGTACGGGCTGCGCGGGTGGAAGGTGGTCCGCTCGTTCTGCGGGGTCTCCGCCACCATGCCGAACATCTCGGAGCTGGAGGCCTGGTAGAACCGGATCCGGCCGGGGCCGGCGACGGCCCCGGCCGGCTTGTTGATCCCGCTGACCATCCGGATCGCCTCCAGCACCCGCAGCACGCCGGTGCCGTTGACCTCGGTGACGAGTTCCGGCTGCCGCCAGGACATCGGCACGAAGGAGATCGCTCCGAGGTTGTACACCTCGTCGGGCTGGATCGTGTCGACCGCCGACACCAGACTGCTCTGGTCCATCAGGTCACCGTCGACGAAGCGCAGCTCCGGGATCAGCCGGCTGATCCGGTCCTTCCGCGGGTTGGCCTGCCCCCTGGTCAGGCCCCAGACCTGGTATCCCAGGGAGATCAGGTGCTCGGCCAGGTAAGACCCGTCCTGACCGGTCACCCCGGTGATCAGTGCACGCTTGGACATCCGTTCCCCTTCAGCCACTGCTCGCGGAGCGCTCTCGGCACGGCCAGCGAACCAGAGGAGGGGCTAAGGAATTTGCGAGACTTCCGGCGCACGCCGCCCAGAAATCGAACGGGACCAGCACCACCCGGACCGTCAACGTCGTCCAGACCGTCAACGTCGTCCAGAGCGTCGACGTCCACACCTGGGACGACATCACCTTGCCTTGTTCTAGGCCCGCTCCGCCGTCGCGAGGAGTTCGGCCGGATCGGAGGCGAAAACGGACATCCAGTGCGGGTGCAGCCGGTAGTAGACGACGTCGTGCTCCCAGTCGAAGGCATCGCGGCCGTAGAAGTCCTGGAAGTAGGCGAGGAGTTCGGGCCAGTCGGCGGCCGGCTCGCCGTCTCGGGGGTTGAGGATCTCGGCGGTGCCGTGGGTGAACACGCCCAGGTCCTCCCCGCGCAGGTGGGCGGCGCTGACGGCGGGCCGGGTGGCCAGGTGACGGGCCTTGGCGGCGGTGCGCGCGGTGCCGAAGTGCCACCTGCCGTGCAGGAAGTGGCCGTCCACGCCGCTGATCCGCGGCTCGCCCTTGGCGGTGACGGTGGACAGCGCGAGCGTGCACATCCCGGTGAGCACGCCGGTCAGCTGGACGGCGGTGAGGGTGCGCTCGCTGTTGATGATCGAGCGCAGGTGGGCGGTGGAGCTGGCGAGCGAGGTGTCCAGGAGGTCCTGGAGGCGGGCGAGGTCGTCGGGCGTCTCGAGCATGGGGTCCCTTGTCCGTGGTACGTGGTCCGCGGCCGACGCCGTCAGCGCCGACCGGTCCCCCCTACTCTCGCGGCGAAACCCGACACCTGCACCTCCTTTCGCCTTTCCCACCGGCTCCTTCGAACAGACCACCGGCGGTGCTGCTACGGACCTGCGTCCCCGCTCGTACACCCGGGCGGCCGCCTCAGCGGGCCAGGCGGCCCAGGAGGGCGGAGGCGGCGGCGATGCCGGCCGCGGTGGCGGCGGCCAGGACGGCGAAGTCCAGGGGTAGGTGGGAGGGGGTGCCGATGAGCAGGCCGCGCAGGGCGTCGACCTGGTAGCTGAGCGGGTTGGCCTTGCTGACGGCCTGCAGCCAGCCGGGCATCAGGTCGACCGGGTAGAGGGCGTTGGAGCCGAAGAACAGCGGCATCGTGATGGCCTGGCCGATGCCCATCAGACGGTCACGGGTCAGGACGATCCCGGCGATGGCCATCGAGAGGCAGGAGAAGAACGCCGAGCCGAGCAGCACCGCGACGACCACGCCGAGCAGGCGCAGCGGGTTCCACGTCATGGCGACGCCGAGGGCGGCGGCGATCAGGACCACGACGACGGCTTGCAGGACGGCTTTGACGCCGGCGGCGAAGGCCTTGCCGGTGACCAGGGCGGCGCGCGGGGTGGGGGTGACCAGGAGTTTGGTGAGGACGCCGGAGTCCCGCTCCCAGATGATCATGATGCCGTAGAAGATCGCGATGAACATCGCGGACTGGGCGATGATGCCGGGTGCCAGGTAGTCGAGGTAGGGGATGCCGCCGGTGGGGATGGCCTTGAGGCGGGTGAAGGTCTCGCCGAAGATCAGCAGCCACAGGGCGGGCTGGACGGCGCGGGTGTAGAGCTCGGTGCGGTCGTGGCGCAGCTTCTGGAGTTCCACTGCGCACATCGCGGCGACCCGGGCGGGCACCAGGCGCCAGCCGGTGCGGGCGCGCGGGGGCACCAGCAGCAGGCTCAGGTCCGGGACGCCGGCGGGGGTGGCGCCGGGGGTGGCGCCGGGGGTGGGCGGCTCAGCCGACGCGGCTGGCGGTGCGGCGGGTGCGGCGGACATCGCCGAAGTCTCCTTCCGTGGCGTCGGCCAGGTCACGGCCGGCGAAGTGGCGGAACACGTCGTCGAGGGTGGGTTCCTCGCCGCCCGGGACGGCCTGGCGGATGCCCTCCTTGAGCTCGGCGGGGGTGCCCAGGGCCCGGATCCGGCCGCGGTCCATCAGCGCGATGCGGTCGCAGTGGCGCTCGGCCTCGTCCATGTAGTGGGTGGTGACCAGGACGGTCATGCCGGTGGCCCGGCGTACGGCGTCCACGCGCTCCCACACGCCGGTGCGGGCGATCGGGTCCAGGCCGATGGTGGGCTCGTCCAGGACGAGCAGGCGCGGGGCGCTGACCAGGGCCTGGGCGAGTTCGAGGCGGCGCACCATGCCACCGGAGTAGGTGGCGGCCATCCGGTCGGCGGCGTCGGTGAGGTCGACGGCGGCCAGCGCCTGGGCGACGCGGCGGGCGCGCTCGGTACGGGGGACGTCGAAGACCCGGGCGAACAGGGCGACGTTCTCCCGCCCGGTCAGCCCGGCGTCCGCGGACAACTGCTGCGGCACGTAGCCGAGCAGGCGCCGTACCTCCATGGGGCGGCGGGCCGCGTCATGGCCGAAGACGCGCACCATGCCGGGGCCGGCGGGCAGCAGCGTGGTGATCGCCCGGATGGTGGTGGTCTTGCCCGCGCCGTTGGGACCGAGCAGACCGAAGACCTCACCGGTCCGCACGGTCAGGTCGATACCGTCCACCGCGCGGGTGACCTTGCCACGGCCGTGGGTGAAGCTGTACTCCAGGCCCCGGCACACCACGGCCTCCGCCGCGGCCGACGCTCCACCTGCTCCTGGCGTTCCCGTGGCTCCTGGCGTTCCCGTGGCTCCCGGTATTCCTGCTGGTTCCGGTTCGGTCATCGCGGGTCCTCCTCGGGCAGGTCGCGCAGCCCCTGGGCGAGGGAGCGCAGCGCGGGTAGGGCGGCGGCCAGCGCGGCCCGTTCGGGGCCGGGCAGGCCCGCGACCAGCTCGCCGGTCAGTGCCCGGCGCCGCTCGCGCCAGGCTTCGATGCGCTGGTGGGCGGCCTCGGTGGCGTACAGCAGGGCGGCCCGGCGGTCGGCGGGGTCCACCTCGCGGCGCAACAGGTCCTGGGCGACGAGCTGGTTGACGAGGGTGGAGACCGAGTTGCCGGCCAGGCACAGTTCCTCGGCGGCGGCGGAGACCCGCAGTCCCGGGGTGTCCATCACCAGGTGCAGCAGTTCGACCTGGGCTCCGCGCAGGCGGGGCTGGTCCAGGCCCTGGCGCAGGCGGCGGCGCAGCATCCGTTGGATGCCGGTGAGGAGGGCGGAGAACTCGTCGGCGAGGGCGCCGTTGGGCGGGTGGGCGGGTCCTGTCTCCATACCTCGATTTTAGCTCTCAGTGAGAGGTATCTGTCGAGGGGGCGGGCGGGGGCGGACAGCAGCAGAAGGCCCCGCACCGGCGCGTGCTCGCCGGTGCGGGGCCTTCGTGCGGGGCGTTCGTACGCCGCCCGGTCAGATCGCGCGGACCTGCTCGGCCTGCGGGCCCTTCTGGCCCTGCGTGATCTCGAACTCGACCGGCTGGTTCTCCTCCAGGTTGCGGTAGCCGCTGCCCTGGATCGCGGAGAAGTGGACGAACACGTCCGGGCCGCCGTCGTCCTGGGCGATGAACCCGTAGCCCTTCTCCCCGTTGAACCACTTCACGGTACCCGTGGCCATGCCGATCTCCCCTCGGGACGAAGGGATGCGCGCTGCTGCGCACCCCTCACGGTTGTCGCGTCCAGGAACAGCACGTTCAGCAGTACCGCGGACGGCGAATCTCATGATCATGCTACCGACCCGTCGCCGTCCGCGTCCGGCTTTCACCCAGATTCGGCCACTCCCAACCGACCCACCCCGGCCGGGCGTTCGCACACCGGCACCACGGCACCGGCATGGCCTCCGACCACCTCCACACGTACTGCTCCTCACCCACCCTCGCCCGGGTGGGCCCGGGCGCACGCCCGGGTGGAACGTGCGCATCCGGTGCACGAGCAGTGTTGCCAAGGTGTTGCAGCGGGCGTGGCGGGGCCACGTCCCGTAGTAGCGTCTGGCATGAAGTCGCGCACGGTACGCGGCGATTGACGGGGGTTCGACTCGGAACGGGGGCCAGGCTTGGGAAGGGGTGGTGGGTGTGGGACGGGCACGCGTGACAGCGCGAGTGATCGTTCACCCCGGTGTGGAGGACGTCAACGTCCAGCAGGTGTTGGAGGCCCTCGCCGACCCGGCGAGGCGCAAAGTGGTGCACACCCTGGCCCACTCGGGCGCTGACCTGAGCTGTGGATCCTTCGACCTCCCCGTCGGACGCTCCACCTCCAGCCACCACTTCTCCGTCCTGCGCGCAGCGGGCGTCCTGCGCCAGTACTACGTCGGCACCACGAAGATGAACACCCTCCGCACCGAGGAACTCGAACAACGCTTCCCCGGCCTCCTGACCGCCGTCATCGCCGCCGCCGACACCGAGGCCCACAACGCCCCTTGACGCCTCCCGGCCCCCGGCCCGGGCAGGTCGGGGGCCGGTTGCCGGGGCGGGGGCCGGGACCAGGGGCGGGGCGCCTCGCCGGATATCCCCTTTTCCAGGTGCGCAATTGGCGGTGCACAGAATGACGGAACAGCGGAATTGCGGAATTCCTGACACGCCACACCACCCGGCAGCCGTGAATTCAGCCACCGGGCCATATGTTCACCGGACAAGTCAAGACTTACCTTCGAAGAGCTCCGGCCGTATGGTATGGGCCGAATCGAAGGAGCTCACCGTTGCCGAAGCCGTCGAAGACGATGAACGACCCCGCCACGCTCGCAGTTGACGCGGAGCGGGATTATGTGTCCTCCCTGTACGAGTTCCTCACCGAGCGCCTTTCCGAAGCGCGGGCGCAGCGGGCGAGCGTGCTGAATACCCCGGCGGACAACGCCGGCGAGGCATACGAAAGGGAAATCGCCGCCGAACGGCTGGCCAAGGAGATCGGCAGGCTGGAGGGCGCCGAAAGGGGGTTGGTCTTCGGGCGCATCGACTGGGCGGACGGCACGGCCCTGCGCATCGGGCGGATCGGCTTGCACACGGACGAGGACGACCTGCCCCTGCTCGTGGACTGGCGCGCGAGCGCGGCGCGGCCCTTCTACGAGGCGACGCCGGTCCACCCGATGGGCCTGCGGCGGCGCCGGCACCTGCGCCTGGACGAGCGCACGGTCGTCTCGGTGAGCGACGAACTGCTGGACGGGAGCGCCCCGACCGACGAGGACGTCGTGGGCGACGGCCCGTTGACGGAGGCCCTGTCGGCACGGCGGACCGGCCGGATGCACGCGGCCGTCGCGACGCTGCAGGCCGAGCAGGACGAGATCGTCCGTTCCGCGCACCGCGGGGTGACGGTGGTGCAGGGCGGGCCCGGCACCGGCAAGACGGTGGTCGCCCTGCACCGGGCGGCCTACGTCCTGTACGCGTTCCCGCGGGCCGCGGAGGAGGGTGTCCTGGTGGTGGGCCCGAACGCCCGGTTCCTCGACTACATCTCCCAGGTCCTTCCCTCCCTCGGGGAGAACGACGTCGTCCTGGCGACCTGCCGGGAGCTGGCCGGGGTGTCCACGGACACGGTGGAGCCGTTCGACACGGCGCGTCTCAAGGGCGGCACCGACCTCGCCGACGCCCTGGCCGGCCTGCTGCGCGCCCACCAGGCGCCCGCCGGTGACTTCACGGTGCGGGTCGGACGGGACGTGGTCCGCCTGTCCGCGGCGGAGGTGGCCACGGCCCGCGACGCCGCCGTCGCGGCCGTACCGGGGCACAACCCCGCGCGCCGGGTGTTCACGGAACTCCTGGTCAACGCCGTCACCGACGCGATGCAACGGGACATGGGCGACCTCCTGGAGCGGATCGACGCCGACACCGCCGCGATGACGGGCCTGGACCTCGACAAGTTCACGGGAGCCGGCCGGCACCGTACCGAGGGTGCGGCCGCCCCGGGCCCGGCCCACGAGCTGGACCTGGACGCCGTCCGGGCCGATCTCCTCGACGACGCCGGTGTCGACCGGGCGGTCGAGGCGCTGTGGCCGCGGCTGGCACCCGGTGACCTCGTGAACGCGCTGCTGACGGACGCCGACGCCCTCGCCGAGCAGCTGCCCCACCTGACCGCGCAGGAGCGGTCCCTCCTGCTGCGCGCCCCGGACGCCCCGTGGACCGATGCCGACGTGCCGTTGCTGGACGAGGCGGCGAGCCTGGTCGACGGCCCGCCCGAGCGGACGTACGGGCACGTCGTCGTCGACGAGGCTCAGGAACTGACCGCCATGCAGTGGCGGATGATCGTCCGCCGCTGCCCGGGACGGGCAATGACGCTGGTGGGCGACTTCGCCCAGGCGGGCCCGGTCGCGACGGCGCGGGACTGGAAGGAGGCCCTGGACCCCCACCTCGGACCGCGGTTCAAGCTGCACGAGCTGACCGTCAGTTACCGCACCACCCAGGAGATCCTGGAGAGCGTCCGGGGCCTGCTGGCCCGGATCGCCCCGGACCAGCAGCCCACCCGGTCACTGCGGAGCGGCGAGGCCCCCCGCACCGTGACCGCGCCGCCGGACGGGCTGGTCAGCGCCGTCGTCCAGGAGCTCCACGCCCAGAGCGCCGCGTACCCGGGCGAACTCCTGGGGGTGGTCTGCGCCGACACCAGGGTGGGCGAGCTGACGGCCCTGGGCGTCGCCGACCACGCACGGATCGTGCCCGCGTCCGAGGCCCGCGGCCTGGAGTTCGACGGGGTCGTCGTCCTGCACCCCGAGGAGATCATCACGGCCCGCCCCGGTGGGGAGCGGGACCTGTACGTGGCCCTGACCCGGGCCACCAAGCGGCTCTGCACGATCACCGTCCGGCCCGGGTGATCACCTACCTCGCCTCCGCGGCCGGTGGCGGCCGCGGAGGCTCCGGGGTCACTGCTACTGCGGGGTCACGTAGGCGCCGGAGATGCCGCCGTCGACGAGGAAGGTGTTGGCGGTCATGAACGAGGAGTCGTCGGAGGCGAGGAAGGCCACCGCCGCGGCGATCTCCTCGGGCTCGGCGAAGCGGCCCAGCGGGATGTGGACCAGCCGGCGGGCGGCCCGCTCCGGGTCCTTGGCGAACAGCTCCTGGAGCAGCGGGGTGTTCACCGGCCCCGGGCAGAGGGCGTTGACGCGGATGCCCTCGCGGGCGAACTGCACGCCCAGCTCGCGCGACATGGCCAGCACGCCGCCCTTGGAGGCGCTGTAGGAGATCTGCGAGGTGGCCGCGCCCATCACGGCGACGAACGAGGCCGTGTTGATGATCGAGCCCTTGCCCTGGCGCTGCATGTGCGGGATCGCGTACTTGCAGCACAGGTAGACGCTGGTGAGGTTGACCTCCTGGACGCGCTTCCAGGCCTCCAGGCCGGTGGTGAGGATGGAGTCGTCGTCCGGCGGGGAGATGCCCGCGTTGTTGAAGGTGATGTCGAGGCGGCCGTACTCGTCGACGGCCCGCTGGAAGAGGTCGCGCACCGCGGTCTCGTCGGTGACGTCGGCCTGGATGAACAGGCCGCCGACCTCGTTCGCGGCCTTGGCGCCGGTCTCGGGGTCGAGGTCGACGCAGACCACCTTCGCGCCCTCGGCGGCGAAGCGGCGGGCGGTCGCCAGGCCGATGCCGCTGCCGGCGCCGGTGATGACGGCCACGCGGCCGTCGAGTCGCTGGGTCATGGTGATCATTCCTCCGTGGAGATGAAGACGTTCTTGGTCTGGGTGAAGGCGTCGAGGGCGTCCGGGCCGAGCTCGCGGCCGAGGCCGGACTGCTTGAAGCCGCCGAACGGCGTGGTGTAGCGCACCGAGGAGTGGGAGTTGACGGAGAGGTTGCCGGCCTCGACGCCGCGCGAGACGCGCAGCGCGCGGCCGAGGTCCCTGGTCCAGATGGAGCCGGACAGGCCGTAATCGGTGGCGTTGGCGATCCGCAGGGCGTCCTCCTCGTCGCGGAAGGGGACGACGGCGACGACCGGGCCGAAGATCTCCTCAGTGAAGGCGCGGTCGTCGTGCCGCACGGGCGCGAGGACGGTCGGCGGGTACCAGAAGCCGGGCCCCTCGGGGGCGTTGCCGCGGAAGGCGACGGCCGAGGCGTCCGGGACGTACGAGGAGACCCGCTCGCGGTGGGCGGCCGAGATCAGCGGGCCCATCTCGGTCTTCTCGTCGGCCGGGTCGCCGACCCGCACGCCGCGCACGGCCGGCTCCAGGAGCGCCATGAAGTCGTCGAAGGCGGAGGCCTCGACCAGGATCCGGGAGCGGGCGCAGCAGTCCTGGCCGGCGTTGTCGAAGACGGCGTAGGGCGCGGTCGCGGCGGCCTTGGCGAGGTCGGCGTCGGCGAAGACGATGTTGGCGCTCTTGCCGCCGAGTTCGAGGGTGACGGGCTTCACCTGGGCGGCGCAGCCCGCCATGATCTCCTTGCCGACCCTGGTCGAGCCGGTGAAGACCACCTTGCGCACGTCGGGGTGGGTGACGAAGCGCCCGCCGACGACCGGGCCGCGGCCGGGCAGGACCTGGAGCACGTCCTCGGGGATCCCGGCCGCCAGGGCGAGTTCGGCCAGTCGCAGCGCGGTGAGCGGGGTGAGCTCGGCCGGTTTGACGATGACGGTGTTGCCGGCGGCGAGCGCCGGGGCGAGGGCCCAGGCGGCGATCGGCATCGGGAAGTTCCAGGGCACGATGACCCCGACGACGCCGATCGGCTCCTGGAAGGTGACGTCGATGCCGCCGGCGACGGGGATCTGCCGGCCGAACAGCCGCTCGGGGGCGGCCGCGTAGTACTCGATGACGTCCCGCGCGTTGCCCGCCTCCCAGCGGGCGTTGCCGATGGTGTGGCCGGCGTTGGCGACCTCCAGGGCGGCGAGGTGCTCGCGGTCGGCGTCGACGGCGGCGGCGAAGGCGCGCAGCAGTCGGGCGCGGTCGGCGGGGGCCACCCGGCGCCAGGTGTCGAAGGCGGCGCGGGCGCGGGCGACGGCGGCGTCGGTCTCGGCGAGGCCGGCCAGTTCGACGGTGGTGATCACCTCCTCGGTGGCGGGGTTGACGACCTCGAAGAGGTCCGGTTCGGTCATCGGGGGCTCTCCCTCTGGGCTGACGGTAGTGGCTGGCGGTCTAGCTTGCGGCCCGGCTCGCGTTGATCAACGCGTGGAACAGGCGAGGGTCGTCGGGGTCGGTCTCCGGGTGCCACTGGACGCCCAGGGCGAAGCGGTGGCCGGTCAGTTCGAGCCCCTCGACCGTCCCGTCGGCACTGTGCGCGGTGGCCCGGAGGCCGGAGCCGATCCGGTCGACGGCCTGGTGGTGGTAGCAGGCGACCTCGGTGGCGGGCCCCAGCACGGCGGCGAGCCTGCTGCCGTCGACGACGTCGACCCGGTGACGGACGAAGCGGGCGGGGACGATCTGGTGGCTGTCGTCGGGCAGGTGCTGGACGAGGGTGCCGCCGAGTTCGACGTTGAGCAGCTGCATGCCGCGGCAGACCCCGAGTACCGGCAGGTCCCGGGCCAGGGCGGCACGGAGCAGCCGGCTCTCCCAGTCGTCGCGGGCCCGGTGGGGCGGACCGGTGCGCGGGTGGGGGGCCGCCGCGTAGCGGGCCGGGTCGACGTCCGATCCGCCGGCCAGCACGAGCCCGTCGAGGGCGTCCAGCAGGTGGTCTGCCCCGCCGGGCTGGGGCGGCAGCAGCACGGGGGTGCCGCCCGCGCGGACGACGGAGTCGACGTACGTCTGGGGCACGAGCGAGGCGCGCTGGTTCCAGACGGACCAGGCGGCGTCCTCCTGGTAGCTGCTGATGCCGATCAGCGGTGGTCGGCGGTCCTCGTGGGTCACAGCCGCTCGAATCCGCGGCGCCGCTCCCAGTCGGTCACCGCCCTTTCGTAGGAGGCCAGTTCGGTGCGCCCGGCGTGGGTGTAGTGCCGGACGACGTCCTTGCCGAAGGCCTCGGTGGCGACGGCGCTGCGCTCGAAGGCGTCGACCGCGTCGCGCAGGGTGGCGGGCACCCGGGGCGCGTCGGAGGCGTAGGCGTTGCCGGTGAACTCCGGCTGGAGTTCCAGCTGTTGCTCGACGCCGTGCAGTCCGGCGGCGATCAGGGCGGCCACCGCGAGGTACGGGTTGACGTCCCCGCCGGGGACGCGGTTCTCGAAGCGCAGCGACTGCCCGTGGCCGACGACGCGCAGGGCGCAGGTGCGGTTGTCGCGCCCCCAGGCGATGGCGGTGGGCGCGAAGCTGCCGGGGACGTAGCGCTTGTAGGAGTTGACGGTGGGGGCGAACAGCAGGGCGAAGTCGGCGAGGCAGGCGAGCTGGCCGGCGAGGAAGTGCTCCATGGTGCGGGAGAAGCCGTGCGGGCGGTCCCCGGCGAACACCGGGGCGCCCTGCTCGTCGCGCAGGCTCAGGTGGATGTGGCAGGAGTTGCCCTCGCGTTCGTCGTACTTCGCCATGAACGTGAGGCTGCAGCCCTCCTGGGCGGCGATCTCCTTGGCGCCGGTCTTGTAGACGGCGTGGTTGTCGCAGGTGGTGAGGGCGTCGGCGTACTTGAAGGCGATCTCGTGCTGACCGAGGTTGCACTCGCCCTTGGCGGACTCGACGGTCAGCCCGGCGCCGGCCATGCCGTTGCGCAGCCGGCGCAGCAGGGGCTCGATGCGCCCGGTGCCGAGGATGGAGTAGTCGACGTTGTACTGGTTGGCCGGGGTGAGCCGGGTGTAGTCCTTGTCCCAGGCCTGTTCGTAGCTGTCCCGGAAGACGATGAACTCCAGCTCGGTGGCGGCCTGGGCCTGCCAGCCGTAGCCGGCCAGGCGGTCGAGCTGGCGCTGGAGGACCTGGCGCGGGGACACGGCGACCGGGGTGCCGTCGTGCTGGACGACGTCGCACTGGACCATGGCGGTGGCCGGGTGCCAGGGGACGGACCGCAGGGTCGCGAGGTCGGGGCGCAGCGTCAGGTCGCCGTAGCCGTTCTCCCAGGAGGAGACCTCGTAGCCGTCGACGGTGTTCATGTCGACGTCGACGGCCAGCAGGTAGCCGCAGCCCTCGGCGGCGCCGGTCACGACGTCGTCGAGGAAGTACTGGGCGGCGACGCGCTTGCCCTGGAGGCGGCCCTGCATGTCGGTCATGGCGAGCACGACGGTGTCGACGGACCCGTCGGCGACGCGGGTGCGCAGCTCGTCGAGGGTGAGCCGGGGGGTGGTCATCGGGTCTCCTGTTCGGTGTCCCGGGTGTCGGGGGCGGGCGGTGCTTCGTGGGCTTGCGGGGTGCCGAGGTCGGACGGCGCGGCGCCGACGTGCGGCCCGGTGAACCAGTGCCGGGCCGAGGCCAGCCACCAGATGCCCGCGAAGCCGACCACGACGGCCACCGCGACCGGGGTGTAGTTGAAGCTGTCGACGGTGATCGGGCTGGCGGTGGGCAGCATGAACAGGACGGTGATCACCGCCGTCCAGACGACCGCCACGACGCCGATCGGCCGGCTCCAGCGGCCCAGGTGCCACGGGCCGCGCGGGAAGTCCTCGCCCTGGCGCAGCCGCAGGTACACCGGGATGACGTAGGAGAGGTAGAGGCCGATGACGGAGATCGAGGTCACGGCCGTGTAGGCGGTGTTGTTCCAGAGCGCGGGCAGTCCGAGCAGCAGGGCGCCGCCGGTGGCCAGCCAGACCGCGTTGGTCGGGGTCTGGGTGCGCGGGGAGATGCGGTGCCAGAGCCGGGAGCCGGGCAGTGCGCCGTCGCGGGAGAAGGCGTAGATCATGCGGGAGTTGGCCGTGACGGAGGCCATGCCGCAGAAGAACTGGGCGCCGATCACGATGAGCAGCAGGAACTGGGCGCCGCCGGAACCGATCGCGTCGATGAAGATCTGCGCGGGCGGGACCTGGGTGTCGCTGTTGAGCGCCCCGTCGTAGTCGCGGATCGCGAAGGTGATGCCGAGCAGCAGGATCCAGCCGGCCACCAGGGAGACGGTGATGGCGTTGACGATGCCGCGCGGGCCGGAGCGGGCGGCGTCCTGGGTCTCCTCGGTCATGTGCGCGGAGGCGTCGTAGCCGGTGAGGGTGTACTGGGCCATCAGCAGGCCGAGCATCGCGACGTAGAACTGGCTGTGGAAGCCGGTCTGGTTGACGAACTCGGTGAACACGAAGGAGGCGGAGGCGTGCCGCTCGGGGAGCAGCGCGAGCGCGCCGACGATGATCGCGACGCCGATCAGGTGCCACCACACGGAGACACTGTTGAGGACAGCGACCAGCCGCACCCCGAAGGTGTTGAGCAGGCCGTGCACCACCAGGATGACCGCGAAGATCTCCATGGTGTGCGCGGGGGTGGCCGCGACGCCGAAGCGCAGGTCGAGGAAGGCGTTGGTGAAGAAGGCGGCGCCGTAGTCGACGCTGGCGGTCACCGCGACCTGGCCGAGGAAGTTGAACCAGCCGGTGAACCAGCTCCAGGCCGGGCCGTGGCTCCGGCTGCGGGTCAGCTTGGCGGACCAGTAGTAGAGCCCGCCGGCCGTCGGGTAGCTGGAGCAGATCTCGGCCATCGCGAGGCCGACGCAGAGGGTCAGCAGGCCGACCACCGGCCAGCCCCAGATGATCAGGGCCGGGCCGCCGGTCTTCATCCCCGTCCCGTAGAGGGTCAGGCAGCCGGACAGGATCGAGACGATGGAGAAGGAGACGGCGAAGTTGGAGAAGCCCGACATCGAGCGGGCCAGCTCCTGGGTGTAGCCCAGCTCGCGGAGGCGTTGTTCGTCGGCGGAAACGGGGGATGAGTCGAGCGGAAACACGGCGGGGGCAGGGTGGTCGGGTGAGCGTGCGTCGGTCATGGGCACCCCTGGGGGTTGAGGGTGTGCCGGGGTGCGCGCGGCCACGACGGCGTGGCACACCCGCCCCGGCGGCTTCGACGGTCGGACGGCTCTTCAATGGTCTAAAGTCAGACCATTGGGTGGGTGAGCAGCATCGTTCCGGCTGGACGGTGGCCACGTCAAGGGCGGGACGGGAACGAGTGCGGGAGATCCGATCGCAGGTACGATTCCCGCGTGGACGTGGATGTGACACGTGAGCAGGCACGGCTCGACTGGGAGGCCGGGGCCGTCCTGCGCCCGGTCCGGACCGGCAACGCCTTCGAGGAGACCGTCGAACGGCTGCTCCAGGCGATCAAGCTCGGCGTGTTCCGCCCCGGCGACCGGCTGCCCGCCGAACGCGACCTCGCCGCCCGGCTCGGCGTCAGCCGCGAAACCCTGCGCGAGGCACTCCGCACGCTCCAGCAGGCCGACTGCGTCGAACCCCGCCGAGGCCGCTACGGCGGCACCTTCGTCACCTACCGGATGCCCGAACCGGACGTCGCCGACCTGCGCCGCGCCGCCCGCGACCTCGGCGGCGCACTGGAGGACGCGCTGACCTACCGGCAGGTCCTGGAGGTCGGCGCCGCCGAGGCCGCCGCCCGGCGCCCCCTCTCCCCCGAACAGCGCGCCCACCTGGAGGACCGGCTCACCGAACTGGACGCGGCCCCGGCGGAGCAGTACCGCCAGCTGGACTCCCGCTTCCACCTCGCCATCGGCGAGCTCACCGGCTCCCCCGCCCTCGCCGCCGCCATCGCCGAGGCCAGGATGCGCCTCAACGACCTGCTGAACGCGATCCCCATGCTGGACCGCAACATCGAGCACGCCGCCGAACAGCACCGGGCCATGGTCCGCGCGATCCTCGCCGGCGACGGCGACGCCGCCCGCCGCGCCACCGAGGAACACCTCGCCGCAACGGCCTCCCTGCTCCGCGCCTTCCTCGCCTGAGCTCTCCCGGTCGAGCCGGGGGTCCGTTCTGCGTCGCCGCCGTGCCGTCGCCGACACGGTCGGCGGCCTGTTCGGGCCCCGCAGTTCGGGCCCCGCAGTTCGGGCCCCGCAGTTCAGGCCCCGCAGTTCAGGCCCCGCAGTTCAGGCCCCGCAGTTCAGGCCCGGCAGTTCAGGTCCTTCGCGGGCAGCCGGCCTGTGGTCAGGTACCGGGTGACGCTGTCGTCCGCACAGGACGGGCCGGCCACCACGACACCGTGACCCTCGCCGCCGACCACCGTGACCATCCGTGCACCGTGCAGTGCCCGCCGCATGCCCTGGGCCATCGCCAGGGTCGCCTGCGGGTCCCACTGGTTCTGCACGATCAGCGCGTTGACGTCGTTGTCCACCACGGTCGCCTGCTCGGTGGCCGCCGACTTCCAGAACGCGCAGGGCACGATGCCCGCTCCCAGGTCGCCGGCCAACGGGTACTCGGCCCGGTCCCGGATCGCGTCCCGGCGGTACCGCTCGGGGTCGCGCGGCCAGTTCCGGGTGTCGCCGCAGAAGACGGCCCACGCGACGGCGGGGATGTTGTCCGCCGGAACCGCCGCTCCGAACGCCCCCGACGGCGCCGTGTTCGGCCGGTTCGGCGCCGACTCGCCCGCTGCCGCGGCTCCCGGCTCCGCCGGCCCGGCAGGTGCCGGCGCCCCGCCGTCGGCGGCGGCCTTCAACGCGACGATCCAGGGGGTCACCGTCTCCACCCGGACGAACGCGGCGTACCCGGAGCGGATGGCGTCCCCGTCGAGTGCCCCGCCCGTCGTGGGGACGGGCGTCCGGTCGGCGTGGGCGATCAGGTCCCAGAACGTCTTCCGGACCTCGCCCGGGGTCCTGCCCAGCCCGTACGTGGAGCTGCGGGCGGCGGCCCACTCGGTCCAGCGGGTGAAGGCGAGTTCGGCCCCTGCCGACCACCCCCGGAGCGAGCCACGCCACGCGAGCGCGGGATCGAGCGCGCTGTCGAGGACGAACCGGTCCGAGCGCCGGGGGAACATCTGGGTGTAGACCGCGCCCAGGTAGGTGCCGTACGAGTGCCCGAAGTAGGAGATCTGCCGCTCCCCCAGCGCCGCCCGGACGACATCCATGTCCCGCGCCGTGTTGCGGGTGGTGATGTGCGGCAGGACATCCCCCGCCTTGGCCCAGCACTTGTCGGCCACCGTACGGGCCCGGGCCACGTCCCTGGCGAACGTCGCCGCCGCGTAGGGGTGTTGGAAGGTCTGCTCGTCCGCCGTCAGGTCGCAGCCGATCGGCGAGCTCTGCCCGACTCCGCGCGGGTCGAACCCGATCAGGTCGAACCGCTCCCTCACCCCGGCCGGCAGCAGCGGCTGCATCTCCACGGGCATGGTCAGCCCCGGACCGCCCGGGCCCCCGGGATTGATCAGCAGCACGCCGTGCCGCTCCTTCGCGTTGCTCGCCTTGATCCGCGATATCGCGAGGTCGATCCGCCTGCCCCCGGGGTCGCCGTAGTCCAGCGGCACCTTGACCTTCGCGCACTCGAACTCTTCCGGGCGCTGCGCGTCGCAGCGCTCCCAACGGAGGCCCTGCCGCTCGTACTGCTGGAGCGGATCTGCCGCCGCGAACGCCGTCGCGGGAGTCAGCGCCGCCAGAACGGCGGATGCAACACCTGCCGTCAGTACGGGAATCGTTCGTATGCCTTGCAGAGCCATGGCAGTTCCTCCGTGCGGAGTCGGTGTCCGGGATCACCTCCAGTCTTCGGTCCGCCGCACCCGCATCTCGTACGGCGCGGGGAGGGGCCCATGATCCAACCTGCGGCGTACACCGACACGCCGTGCCTACTGCTGGCGTCTCACTTCCCGTCAACCGCCCATCAGGGTGGACCCCGATCCGGTGACCCGCCGTCCTTCCCACTTCCACGCCCAACACCCGAACGCACGAAGGCCGTTGCCCGAGGAACGTCCCCGAACAGGTCCCGAACCGCTGCCGGACGGACCCGGGCGAGGTGAACCGCCCCTCAACGGAGTCCGTTCACCTGCCGTGGCGGAGGTTGTGGGGCAGCTGCGGCCTCATCCGCCTCGAAGCTGGAACGGGACTGCCCCCTCGAGAGGCCGTCTCGGGGGGGATCGGGGTCGCCGCCGGTCCCGGCAGGCGGAGTGCCCTGCCCCGACAGGTGTCAGATCCGATCATTAGGATTCCGCCCATGACCAGTGATCCCGGATTCACCTGCTCGTGCTGCGGCGCGCGGCACGCAGAACTGCCGATGAACTACTCGGCAACGGCCCCCTCCGTCTGGGACCCGAGCTTCGACGGGGCCCCGGACTGCCTGCTCTCGTCGGATCAGTGCGTCATCAAAGCGCAGCACCACTTCGTCAAGGGCCTGGTCGAGATACCGGTCATCGGCAGCAGCGACGTGTTCTCCTGGGGCGTCTGGGTCTCCCTGAGCCCCGAGAACTTCTCCCGCGCCGCAGACCTCTGGGACACACCAGGGCGTGAATCCGAGAAGCCGTACTTCGGCTGGCTGACCACCGAGCTTCCCGTCTACTCGCCCAGCACCGTCAACCTGAAGACCCGCCTCCACACCAGGCCCATCGGTCGGCGCCCCCTCATCGAGCTCGAACCCACCGACCACCCCCTTGCCGTCGAGCAGCGGACCGGAATCACCTTGGCTCGCGTGCGCGAGATCGCCCAGGCCGTTCTGCACCCGGCCGACAACAACCCCTGACCCCGACAGCCGACGGACAGCCCATCGAGCAGTTCCCGGAGCTGGACGAGCGCGAGCACTTCGCCTGCATCGGCCAACGGCCCATGCCGAAGGACGGCCCCGACTCCACCTGCATCAAGTTCAGCGATCCGCCGAGCTCGAGCTGACCGGAAGCCAGGAGACGCCGTCGCGGGAGCTGAGGATCACACCCTGGTCACCCACGGCGATCCAGCGTCCTTGCCCGTACGTGATCCCGCGGATCGAGCTCCGGGTCGGGATCGGTCGTTGTGTCCAGGCGATGGCATCGGGCGAGGTGGCGAGGAACGCCAATCCGGCGGTGATCCACAGGCCGTGGCTGTATGCGACGGTGTCGAGGTTCTCGACAGTGGCGATCGGTGAGGGCGTCCAGCTGGTGCCGTCGGGTGAGGTGAGGATCCCGCCGGCATGTCCGACGATCGCGAACAGCCCCTCGCCGGCGGCGACGCCGGTCCAGAAGTGGTAGGTGGCAATCGGGTTGAGCATCCATGGGCCGTCCGGTCGGCGGGAGGCGATGATCCCCGCCCCGACGGCGACCTGCGTCCCGTTCTTCTCGGCGAACCTGCGGATCGAGAGCGGCGCCAGCGAGGCCTCCGGGTACCAGGCACGGGTGTCACGGGACGAGAGCACGACACCGTCGTCGCCGGCCGCGTACCACGTCCCGTCGAGGTATGCGACCGTTCTCAGGCTTTCACGCGTGGGGGTGGTGCGACGGAGCCAGTGCCGCCCGTCCGTGGAGGTCAGCAGAACGCCTTCGGCTCCGGTCGCGACGAACCCGCCCGGACCACTTGCCACGCCGTACAGGTGTCGATCGGTTCCGGAGGCCACGTGGCTCCAGCGCTTGCCGTCCGGGGAGTGCAGGATGCGCCCTCCCGCGCCCACGGCGATGAAGCGGTGATCGTCGTGGGCTACCGCGGCCAGGCCGTCGACGGAGCCGTCCAGCACGCGGGTCCAGTGCTCTCCGTCGACCGAACGGAGCGCGGTACCGAAGTCCCCTACTGCGATGAACGACTCGCCGGTGAAGGTGACGCCGCGGAGATCTTCGTCGGTGGGCACGTCCGTGGCGACGGTCCAGTGGCGACCGTCGCGGGCCACCCCGATCTGGCCGTCCTCGCCGACCGCGACATAGCGGCCGTTCCCGAAGGTCACGCCGCGCAGCGTCTGGCTGAGCGGCGACGACGGCGCTGACCAGTGGCTGCCCTCGGGCGAGAAGGCGACAGCGCCGGAGGCGCCCACGGCCACGAAGCCATCGCTGCCGTGCACGACCTGCCAGAGGAACGCCCGTCGGTGGGTAGCCGGCTCACATCGGACCGGAGCTTGGGTGAGCGTCCACGTCGCGCCGTTCGTCGAGGTCAGGATCGCGCCGTTGTCGCCGGTGAGGACGCTCAGCCCGCGCCACGAGGTCGCTCCCCAGAACGGAACTTGCGAGCCGACGGACACCGGAGCCCATGTGCGTGCGCCGTCGCTCGACACCAGCACGGTGCCCGACCCGCCCCCGGCGATCCAGCGACCGTTCGCGTAGGTGACCGCACGGAACCCCTCGGTGGACCCCAGGTCGACCGAGGACCAGTGCACCGCGTCCGTGGATGTCGCAGCGGCGCCCAGGTCACCCACCGCGACCCACCGACCACCCCCGTACGCGACCCCGCGCAGGTTCGGCCCTACGGTCGAGCGCACCGCCGCCCAGGTCTGCCCGTCGTCGGTCGAGACGATCAACCGGCCGTCAGAGCCGGTTGCCACCACAGTGCGACCGTGCGCCCGGACGTTGGTGAGCGTCAGCCCCGATCCGTACGAGCGTGGCGTCACCTCCGCGGTACGGGCGGAAGCCGGGCCGCACAGGATGCCCGTCATGACGAGTAGGGCGGCCCCGATCAGCCCCACGGAGCGAAAGCCCTTCGACGGACCGCCGGCAGGCCTGGGCGGGGACACGACGTGGCGAGGGCGGGTGCGGCCCCCTGCGCGATCTGCTGGGCGGAGCAGCACCTCGAATCTCCTCGCCTTCGGTGGGGTCGGAAGCGCCACGCGCGTGCCTGGCGACCCAGCCACGCACGTCAGCCGGCGCAGGGGCCTCCGCGGACTGCATGTCGTGTATGGGACGGCCGGTGGCCGATCTTCCCGTAGGGCCGCTGACGCGACCTTCACACCCCGCGGTCCCCTGACATGACGGTGAACAACACGCACAGCGTGGACGGCCGAACGGCCCAACCCCGGCATTGCGCCAACAGCGGCATGCCACACACGATCACACCGGAACAGAGCCAGCCCAGGGCCCGGCGTGCGGCGGCTACGGGCACCGGTGCCGGATGCCCCGCCGCGGCCTGCCCACGCATCCAGGCGACCAGAGCCTTGAGCCGCTCCGCCGCCGTGGCGGGCAGCCGACCTTGGCCGCGGTGGGCACGCCCCGGTCACTGAACTACGGTGTCTGGCTATGAACACCGAAGGCTGGTTGGTAGACACCCGGACGTCCTACGACACCGTCGCCACCAGCTATGCGGACCAGGTGCGCGACCTCTTGGACCAAACGCCCTACGAACGCACGGCCCTGACGCTGTTCGCCGACCTTGTGCAGACCACCGGCGAGGGGCCAGTCGCGGACGTGGGATGCGGGTCGGGGAGGATTACGGCCTACCTGCGTGACCTGGGCGTGGACACGTTCGGGATCGATTTGTCGCCCGCGATGATCGAGGTGGCTCGGCGTGATCATCCCGGCCTACGGTTCGAGGTCGGTTCCATGACGGACCTCGACCTCGCCGACGCCTCGATGGCGGGCCTGGTCGCCTGGTACTCGCTGATACACGTTCCTGACGACGAGATCGGCTCGGTCTTCGCGCACTTCCGGCGAGTGTTGCGGCCCAGTGGTCCACTGCTTCTCGGCTTCCACGTCGGTGATGAGTCGCAGCTGAAGACGCAGGGCTACGGCGGCCACCCGATGAAGACCTACGTCCATCGCCGCCAGCCTGGCCAGGTGGCCGCCTGGCTCAACGATGCCGGCTTCGCGGTCGAGGCGCAGATGACGCTCAGCTCAGCCGAGAGCCCGCTCGGAGCAATTCTCTTCGCGCGCCGCCAGTCCGATACCCAGTAGGGCTATGGCTCGACACGTTCTTGCAGACCGCCTGCACAACCAGGTGCGAGCCCCTGGCCGCGACCTGTCAGGGAGGCGACCCGGGCCCGCGATAACAAGCTACCGACGCTCCGGCCCCGGCCCTCGCCGGAATGGCTCCCGAACTCGACGAAGAACACCCGCTACGGTCGAGTACGTCACCGCCACGAACAGCCTAGACCCGGCTCCCGTTCACCCCGGAGCAGTGGCTCTCACATGGCCCGACAAAATCAAGTTGTTCTGGTAGGTGACGGCTTGCTCCTCCCCGCACCTGCGGGGGGCAGCCGCTCGGAGCCCCACATAGACCAGCCCCGCCGGGCTCCTCCCTGCACCGGTGGGGGCAACCAGGCTTCGGCCGGTCCACCACGGCGGCAGGCTGCCCACGTCGAGCGCCGGTGGAGGTGTCTGCCCACCGAGCGGCGGGAGTCGGTGAGCCTGATGGCGGCCTGCGTGCTGGGCTGGGCTGTAACGCTTCGTTCGAGAACGGATATCGTACGTCGACCAGGACGGGACGATCCGGTCCGGACGTCCCCGTCGGTGTCTTCGGGCGGCGCACCGCACATGGGCGGTCGGTCGTGGCCGCTGTCGGCTGATCGGCGAGGTCTGAGTGGCGCGGAGCTCCACGATTCGGGCTCTCACCAGGAGGGGGCATTTGATGGGCATCATGAACAAGGCGGCCAGGACCGCGTGGTGGGACGGCCTGCCGGCAGGGATCCGCGAGCAGATCGACGGGTACGTCCTGCAGGACTCCCTGCTCGGGGCGGTGCGTGTCATCACCAGCGTCGGATTCCTGTCTCACGACATCGGGGTCGGTACCGCCCAGCTGATCGCCAACGATCGGTACCTGCACTACGGGGACCGGATCGCCGCACGCCGGAGAGCCCACTCGACCTGGAGTCGCTGGCGTACCGGGCGGCCGGGCATGCCGGCCGTGTCGTGGTGATCGAGGCAGTCTGGGACGGTGACACCGTCCACGACTGGTTCGTTGAGCTGTTGGCCGTCACCGCCGATCCCGCAGAGGATGTGCACTTGGCCACCGTCTTCCGGTCGACGGCCGCGCGGTACCTGGGTGAAGAGGGGGACCACCACCCGCGTCACCCGTCGGCGGTGGCCGCCGAGCGGGCCGGCCGTGCCCTTGCCGCCCACCTCTCGGTGCCCTTCCGCTTCGCCAGTCCGGACAGGCCTGATGACGAGGCGCCACGCTGGCATCCCTGAACCATGGTGAGGGCGGACCCGGGACCGTTCTCCGCGCCTGTGGCGCTCGCCTACGTCCAGCCTCGCCTACACGGTCGCTACCCCCGCCGACTTCACCTGACTCTCCGACCGCCGGGACGGCAACAGTGTCGCCATCACCATCCACGAGTTCGGCGACATCGACATCAGCGCGGCCGTCGCCCGCGTTCCCGTCATCCGCGACCGCAATCCGTTCGGCGTCCCCACCCAGCCACCTCCCCAGCCGCGCCGCCGAGGGCTCCTGAGGCGGCACGGCCCGGTCAGGGCGACGATTGGTGCGCCCGGGGTTGATCGGTCTCAGCCGGTGGTGCTCGCCCGGCCGTCGTCGCCCGCGAGTTCGACGGCGTAGCGCGAGGCGGCCTCGGCCAGGAGGCGGGTCTTCCGGTGGGGTGCGGTGCCGAGGTGGTCGGCGACGGTACGGTCGGCGGCGTCGAGGTCGCCGCCGAGGAGTTCGCACGTGATCACCAGGGTGTTGTCCGGGAGCATGTGGCGTCGGGACATGCGTTGTTGGACCTCGTCCATGCCCTCGCTCGCCAGTACGGCCCGCAGTTCCTCGATCAGCGGGGCCAGCCACCGGGCCCGCAGTGCGTACTCGCCGCGGTCGGCGAAGGTCGGGTGGAGTGCGGCGAGCAGTTGGGCCGGGTACTCCTCGACGGGTTCGGCGAACTCCGGGTGGTCCTTGGCGAATTCGTCCCAGTCGACCTCGAGGCCGCTGATCTGCTCAGGGCGGACCGGCCAACGCGACCAGCTCTCGTCGGACTGGACGAAGACCTGCCGCAGCAGGTCGTAGGGGACCTCGGCGGTGCGCGAGAGCAGGATCGCGTCGTAGAGGTCCTTGCCCTGGGGGTGGTTGTCGGAGACCAGCCACAGGAGCTTCCACGCGAGGGAGAGCTGCGGCGTCGCGCCGAGCAGCGGTCCGGTGACGCCCGGGAGCCGGTAGGGCTGCGGCGGGACGGGCAGGTGCTCGGTGAAGACGAAGTCGAGTTGGACGCTCCCGCCCGGGACGCCCGGCGCCGACCACGGCAGGACGAGCCTCCGCCCGGGGATCCTGCTGTACGTCCAGATCTCGTCGCTGAGCGCCTGGTCCGCGTGCAACCGCATCTCGCCCGAGAGGCGCTCGGCGGCGGTCGCGAGTTCGCTGAGCATGCGCTCCGTCCGCTCGTCCTCCAGTTGCCAATCCACCGGGCGGACCACGAAGTCCAGGTCGCCCGGTTCGCGGGCGTGTTCGCCGAACCAGGCCCGCAGCAGGACGCTTCCGCGCAGCACCAGGTGTTCGGCCCACGGCGAGTCGGCAACGGCGGACAGTACGGTGTCGAGCGCCTCGCGCCGCGCGGTGAGCCAGCGTTCGGCGAGCCCGGGGTCGGTGAACGCGGGTTCGCTGGGCCGGAGGGCGCGGGCGTACCCGGCGAGGGCGGGGTCGAAGACCGGCTGCTGGGTCACCGTCTCGTCGTCGATCGGGCGGATGCTCCTGGGCAGGTCGCGGTCCTCCCGGACATCCTCCGACGGCGGCTGCTTGGGCAGCAGGACACCCTGCCAGGGCCCGTACCGCAGGTCCTCCCACGCCACGGGGGACTCGGGCCGGGGTTGCGGCTGGGGCCCGAGCTGGGACTGGGAGTGGGGGGACTGGGACTGGCCCTCGGTCATGTCGGCTCTCCTTCTCCGTACTACCGGGCACTGTGCCCGGGCTCGGTGATCCATCCCGCGTCGAGCGTCTCGTCGCTGTCGACGACCACGAACTCGCGCTCCACCGAGGCGACTTCGCGGCCGTCGGCGGAGAGGTCCCGCAGCAGCTCGTCCAGCCGGCGGCCCGCACTGGCCAGGCCGACCAGGCGGCACCGCTGGGTCACGAACCACTCGCGCCGGCCGTCCTCGCGCGTCCGGCGCGGGTTGCGCGACAGGTGCGCGCCGTGCCGGACGGCCAGTGCGGTGAGCTCGGCGAAGCGGGCGGGGTCGGCTGCTGGGGTCTGGGCCGGATGGGCCGTCTGGGCCGGAGCCTGGGCCTGGGGCAGAGCCTGGGCCTGGGCCGGTAGCAGCAGCTTGACGTGGTGCTCGAAGTAGCGCCCGGCCCCGTGCGACGCGGCGTCCTCGTCCGAGGCCGGGACGCCCTCCGCCCACGGCGTGGCCTCGATCTTCGCCCGCAGGACGGTGAATCCGGCCCGCTCGACCCGGCCCCGGACCCGGGCGGTCAGCGCGGCGACCTCTTCCAGCGTGCCGTCGGCGCGCAGGGTGAGCATCGGCTGCGAGGGCGACGCGCCGCGCTCCAGCAGGATGTGGGTGAACTTCAAGCCGTGGCCGTCTGCCCACGCGGCCAGCGCGTCGGCGGCGCCGTGCCCGACGGTCAGGTGCACCTCGAAGCCGCCCCGGACGGTGGGGAGAGCGAGTTGAGCGGGCTGGGCGGGCCGGTCGTCAAGGCGCTGGTCAGGGTGGATGGCGAGCATGGGGATCATCCTGCCAAACGGCTCTGACAACGGCCCTTGCTGGTCGACTTGGTGACATCGACCACCGCACCGCCCCCGCCCCACGGCGGCGGCAACAGGGGTGAGGAGGGTGGGCACCAGTGGGCCGGGCCGGGCACTCCATCGGGGTCGATTCAATTGAGGAAACGTCACAGCGGTCCGTTCGGGGTCCGGACCTGCGCGAATGAGTAGCCGTACTCATGCGGCGGCCTGGACGGACCGACGAGGCTCTACCCGTCCTCACCCGTCCGCCTCCCCCGGAGCGACCGCCATGACCGCACCCCACGAACCGTCGGACCGCCGGCCCCTGCCCCTGCCCCTGCCCCTGCCCCTGCCCGCAAGGCTCGTCGCCGAAGGGCTCGTACCCGTACGGCTGGCGCAGGCCGGGGCCTGGCTCTGGGGCATTGCGCCCCTGTACCTCGTGGTCGTGCGGCCCCGTCACGCCAACCGCCTGCCGCCGCGTGAACAGTGGAGCGCCGCCGAGGTGGAGACCTCCCAGCTCAACACTCTCGCAGCGGGGTTCATCGCCTTCCTGGTGCTCAGCATCGCGGCGGCCGCCGTCTGCCTGTGGATCGGCACCGCCGTCCACCTCCGCCGGGGGACACGGACAGCGCCTGCCCTCGCCATCGTCACCGCGCTGGGCACCGCCTCGGTGGCCGTCGTCGGTGTCGACCAGGTCTGCCACGGGCTGCTGAACGGCCGCTCCGTCGGCATCCTCGTCCCGTTGTTGTCCGTGAGCGTGGCCGCCCTGGCGGTCGGGTTCCGGGCCGCGCGGCCGGGGCACCAGGTGCCCGTGGCCGGGCGCTGAGCCGGGGGTCACGCCCAGGGCGGGCCGCCCGTGCCCTCTGCCCACCGGGCGAGCGCCCGCCGGTCGACGGCGCGGATGCCGACCCGCGCGCAGAACGCGGCGGCGGCCTTGGTGAACGAACTGGTCGTCACCACGGCGGCCAGGTCGCAGCGGTGCACGTCACGATACGTGCCGTTGACCCGCTGGACGTCCTGCGAGCCGACGAACGTCCGTGGCCCGTACCGCTTCGCCTGGATCAGGATCCGCTGTCCGGTCGGGGTGGTGGCCAGCACGTCCGCCGCGAGGTCCCCGGCACCACCGACCACCGAGACCTTCGTGCAACCGTCCCGTCGGCACAGGTCCGCCAACGCGTGCTCGAACGCCTTCGGGCTCATCGCCAGGAACGGCCCGATGTGGCGCAGCTGCGCCGCCCGCGTGTCCAACTCCCGCTGTCGCGCCCGGACGCGCGTGCGCAGCACGGCGACGCCCGCCCCCGCGCCCGCGAGGACCAGCACGGCCACCAGCAGCGGGTGTTGGGCCAGCCACTGCACCACCACCGAGAGCAGCACGAGGACGATCACGGCCGCCACGCCCAGCAGCACCGCGTTGTCCCGCGCCTGCCGCACCCGACGGGCCCTCCGCGCGGCAGTCGACCGGCGTCGCCGAACAGGTCCACGGGCCACGGCACTCCCCCTTCGCGCCACAGTGTTCGTGCGAGCGTAGAGTCCGCTCCCGATCGGCCGCCTGCGAACTCGATGAATTCCGCTGGTTACGGCTCCGAGTTGACCGGATCCCGGCGGCCGACGACCGAACACTGCGAGCACGGGTTCGCATCGCGCCGGGCCATGGCGTCGCGCCTCGACCAACGCCTCTGACCGGGGAGTGAAGCAGTGCAGCACCCAACCGGCCGACGGTCAGGAACCCGCAAAGCCCCTGCGTCGCTGCAGGTCGTGAAGGGTCCTCCCCGCGCCCGCGGGGGTCAGCCGCTGGCCGGAGGGTTGCACGTTCTGGGCAACGTGGGCTGCCTGGGCCGGTTCGGGAGGCTCGGAGGCCGATGTGTCGGTGGGCCCGGGTAGCGTGGCGGGATGGGCAGGACTGTCACGTATCTGGAGATGACCGGTCTCGGGGAGCTGCGGCCCGGGCGCGTTGTGTCGGCGTTGGGGCTGCGGCGGGAGGAGGGGTTGTCGGCTCTGGTGCGGTCGGTGCAGGCGCGGGTCGGTGCGGCCTACGGCTGGCGCAGTGCGAGGCGGTCCGAGCGGGAGTGGGAGGAGTTGGCGCGGGCTCATCCGCACCGTCAGTACTGGCTGATCGTCCTGGAGGGCGAGACGGCTGGGATCACCGCGCTGGAGCCCCTGGCCGGCGGGGAGGTGGAGATCCGCACCTTCGGGCTGCTGCCTGAGTACGTCGGCCGGGGGCTCGGCGGACATGCGTTGACGCTTGCGCTGCAACAGGCCTGGGCGACCGAACCGTTGGAGGCGGAGGTCGTGCGCAGGGTGTGGCTGCACACCAACTCCGACGACCATCCGAACGCACTCGTCAACTACCAGCGCCGGGGCCTGCGCGTCTACCGCACCGAGGCCGAGCAGGAACCCTAGCCGTAGCCCTGGCGGTGGCGGTGGCGGTAGCGGTGGACGCGCAGGCGGGCGGGGCTACCGACCCCCGCTTACGCAGTGGCGATGACGGCTCGGGTGACGGCCGTGACGGTCGGGGTCGGGCGGCCGGGGAGTCGGGCCACCAGGATCCGGCGGATCTCGGGCGGGGCACCGTCGACGTGCAGCAGGCTCACCCCCGGTGGAAGGAGCGGCGCGAGCCGGGAGGGCACCGTCGTCACTCCGAAGCCGCCGGCGACCAGGTGGAGCTTCGTCAGCCAGTCGCGCGCGGCGTGGACGATGCGCGGTCGGCCGGGCAGGCCGGGCCAGACGCCGAGCAGTGGTTCGGAGTTCGACGCCGGGGCGGCGATCCACCGGGCGTCGAGCAGTTCGTCGACGTGCACCGCGGTGCGGCCGGCGAACTCCCCCGTCGACGGCGCCGCCAGGACCAGTTCGGTGTCCGCGACGGTCTCGACGTGCAGCCGCGGCGCCTCGCCGTCCAGGGGGCGGTGGGGCGGGCGGGAGGTCAGCACGGCGAGGTCGATCGAGCCCGCCCGCAGGGCCCGGACCAGGGTGGGTGTGGTGCCCTCGGTGGTCGTGACGGTGATCTGCGGGTCGGTTGCCGCGAGGCGGGCGAGCGCAGGGGGCAGGATGCCCGCGCCCGCGCTCAGGAACAGTCCGAGCCGCAGCAGTTCGGCCTGCGGGGCGGTACCGGTGAGGTCGCGCTCGGCCGCGGTCAGGCTGTCCAGGATCGTGCGGGCGTGGCGCAGCAGGGTCAGGCCCGCGGGAGTGAGCCGCACTCCGTCGGGGCGGCGTTCGAACAGGGCGGTGCCCGCGCTTCGTTCGAGGGAGGCGGCCTGGCGGGAGACCGCCGACTGCGTGTAGCCGAGCCGGGCGGCGGCTGCGGTGAAGCTGCCGGACTCCGCGATCTGTCGCAGGACCCGCAGGCCGGTGCTGGTGACGTCCATGCCGCATACGCATACCACACATGCTCGATCGTCGCTTCCCGCATGTCCGTCGGGCTCCTAGGGTCGATCCCGACGAACACGAACGCACGGACGCACAGACACAAGGACGAACACGGAGGTCGACACGTGCGAGCAGCAGTCCTGACGCGGTTCGGCGCCCCGCTCACGGTGCGGGAGGTGCCCGACCCCGAGGCCGGCGGTGGCGAGGTGGTGGTCCGGGTGCTCGCCGCCTGCGTGGCCCCGTACGCCGCCGAGGTGTTCGGCGGCGAGCGGAGGTACCCCCTCGTGCCTCCCGTCGTGCCCGGCATCGGCGGCGTGGCACGGGTCGTCCAGGTGGGCCCGGACGCCACCCGGCTGCGGGTCGGCGACCTGGTGTGGTGCGACTGTACGGTGCGCTCGCGGGACGACGCGCTGACGCCCGACATCGCCCTCCAGGGCTGGAGCTCACGTGGCGAGGGCGGCGCGCGGCTCGCCCGGCACCTGCACGACGGGTCGTTCGCCGAGCTCATGCGGGTCCCGACGGAGAACGTGTTCCCGTTGCCCGCGGCGGCCGGGGACGACCCGGCCCGCTGGGCCGCGCTCGGTGTGCACGTCATCCCGTACGGCGGGCTGCTGGCCGGCGGGCTCGCGGCCGGTGAGACGCTGCTGGTCGGCGGGGCCACCGGCAACCTCGGCAGCAGCGCCGTCGCGCTCGCGCTGGCGATGGGGGCGGGCCGTGTGGTCGCCCCCGGCCGCAACCGGGCCGCGCTCGACCTCCTCGCCGACCGGTTCGGCCCGCGGGTGCGCCCCGTCCCGCTCACCGGGGACGAGGCCGGCGACCGCGCCGCGATGTCCGCGGCGGGCGACGGCCCGATCGACCTGGTGCTGGACCTGCTGCCGCCGAGCGCTCCCAGCTCGGTGGCGCGCACGGCGGCCATGACCGTGCGCGAGTACGGACGCGTGGTCCTCATGGGCGGCGTCGGCATGCTCGGCGGCGACGACCTCGCACTCCCCTACCCGTGGATCATGCGCAACTCGATCACCGTGCGCGGCCAGTGGATGTACCCGCGTACGGCGAACGTCGGCATCATCCGGCTGCTCGCCTCGGGCGCCCTGGACCTCGCCCCCGAACGGGTCCGGTCCTTCGGTCTCGACGCGGTCAACGAGGCCGTCGCGTACGCCGCCTCGCACGGCGGTCCGTTCGACCGCACCGTCCTCACCCCGTCGGCCTGCTGACGGGGCCGCAGCGGGGAAGGCAGTCGGCCGGCGGGCAGCAGTCCGGTGGAGACGTGCGCGGGGAGGTGGTGGACGATCATCTCGGATCGTCCCGCACCCGGGGCCGCCGACACGTTGTGCCGCTCGAAGCCGGTTTCCGGGTCACGGTAGACGGGGCGCTCGGCCCTGCGCATGACCACGGCCACCCCGGAGGCGCCCGTCGGCCCTGTCCTGACCGAGTGTCAGGACAGGGCCGGGTGCCGAGGCAGGGCCGAGTCCCAGGACAGGCCCGACGGGCCACGGCGCACGCGCGGCCCGCTCGCGCTCCGCTCAGGCGGCGCCGAGCAGGGACGCCAGGGCGCCGCCCGTCTCGGGGTGCCGGCCTAGCAGCGCCGAACCCGCCGGGGTGTGCGGCGCCGTCCAGGGCCCGTCGCAGTCCAGGAGGCCGGCGAGCGCGTCGCAGGTGGCGGGGTGTGCCGCGAGCAGGGCGGATCCCCGTCCGGCGGTGCTGCTGCCGGGCCGGGCCGGCTGGGGCGCCGGTGCGAGCCACGGCGGCACCCAGGCGTCCAGTTCGGCGAGTCGGCCGGGGAAGATCCGTCCGGCTTCCTTGGTGAGCTTCGGGGCAAGCTCGGCGCCGCCGCTGCGCAGGGTGGTGATGAGGATCGGCAGCCAGGGCAGCAGGACCGGGTCGGGCAGGCGGGCGAAGGCCTGGGAGACGGCCTCGACGACGAGGTCGACCAGGCTGGGGACCGGCTCCAGCGCGTGGAGCAGCCCGCTGAGGTAGCGCGGGTAGGCGGGCAGCAGCAGCGGGTTGCCGAGCAGTCCGTCGCAGCGCTCGCGCAGCTCCTGGCGGGTGAGGTGGCCGAGTTGGACCTGCGCGGCCCACAGCAGGGCGCGCTTGGACTGGTCCTGCGGGTCGGACCGGGCGACGGCGAGCTCCAGTTGGGCGCGGTCGCCACCCAGCGACAGGGCCAGGCCCTCCATGCTGAACAGGAAGCTCAGCATCGCCGCGACCTGGCGCGCCGTCGCCGTCTCGTCGGTGAACGCGGTGGGCAGCAGGGCGCAGTAGTGGGCGTACCCGGCCTCGGCGAAACGTTCGATCCAGCGCGGCAGGACCGGCTCGCTGGTGCGGTAGAAGGCCAGCAGTCTCCGTACCCGGCGCAGCACCTCGGGGGCGCCGTCGACGCTGCGCTCGGTGGTGAGCACCTGGAGGGCGCGGGCGCCGAGTTCGTCGGCGAGCCGCCGACTGCCGAGGTACCGGGTGGCGTCCTCCACGGTCCGCAGGACGACGGCGGCGTCGGCCTGCGGGGCGGTGGCCTCGCGGCGCAGGCGCTGCTCGAGGACCTGTTCGAGGGTGACGCCTTCGTAGCCGAGCTCGATCAGGGCGCGCTGGTGGGTGCCGAGCGAGAGGTCCCAGGACTCCTGCTTGGGTTCGTCGCCGAGGGTGCGCTCGCCCATGATCGGGCGGGCGGCGTCGGGGATCAGGTGGCGCAGCATCCAGAGCACATCGGAGCAGGGGCGCAGGTCGGGCTGGGACTTGATGTCCAGCAGCGCGCGTTTGACGCCGCGGGCCTGGAGGTTGAGGCCGAGCGGGGCGAGGCGGTCGTGGACGTCGCGGGCCAGCGGGGGCAGCGACTCGTAGCCGACCTGGCCGATCCGGTCGCCGCCCATCATGATCTCGACCAGGCGGCGGACGTCGCGCCGGCCGGGCACGGTGTCCTTCTCGATGCAGGTGACGGCCGCGTCCTGGAAGTCGTACGGGGTCGGGCGGGCGCGGTCGCGCAGGCCGGCGAGGAGGATGGACGTCTCGTACACGGCGATGGCGTCGGCGGTGGAGGCGAGGTAGCCGTTGCGGCGGGCCGCGCGCACGATCTCCACGGACCAGCCGAGCAGTTCCTCCTGGTCCAGCCGGTCCAGGACGGGCGGGCGCTGCAGGAACCCGGATAGCCGGTCGGCGCTGTCGGCGCTGTCGGTGCTGTCGGCCTCGGCGACGGGGGCGAGGGCGACGGGCTTGCGGGCGCGGGTGGCCGCCTTGCGGGCGCGGGGGGCCTTGGCACCGGCGCCGGCCTGGCCCTTGAGCCGGTAGGGCTGGACCTGGGTGCGCTCGAGGTTCTTCTCCCACTGGGCCGCGGCGATCGACACCGCCCCGCCTTCGAGGCCGAACTGCGTCTCGATGGCGGTGTGGCTGGAGGGGATCAGGCCGTACTGCCACTCGGTGGCGGTGCGCGGGGGCACGACGAAGGTGTCGGAGCCGTGCAGGCCGAACTCCTCGACCCGGCTGGCGGCGTGGAAGGCGCCGCAGATGTAGACGCTCTGCGCCGGGTCGGCGCCGGTGGCGGCCAGGTGCTCGCGGATGCGGGTCCACATGTACCGCTCGCGGTCCTCGTCCACCCGCACCCGGTCGGCGTCGCCGGGTGCCAGGCGGCGGAAGAGGCTGCCGATCAGGAACATGACCTGCCGGTAGGTGTCGTGGTCGGCGTCGCCGAGCGGCCCCTCGACGTACTGGTGCCACCACTCCGACCAGTGCCGCACCTTGCCGTGCCGCAGCAGGTGCCGTTCGAGGTCGGCGAAGCGGGGCCGTAGGTCGCCGAGTTCGACGCCGACCGCGTCGCCGTGCAGTGCGGCCTCCTCGGCGGGGGTCGCGCCCGTCCCGGCGGGGGTCGTGCCCGGGGTGGCGGGGGTCGCGCCCGGGGCGGCGGGGGTCGCGCCCGGGGCGGCGGGGGTCGCATCCGGGACGGCGGGGGTCGCGCCCGGGGCGGCGGGGGTGTTTCGGCGGGCCTGCCACTGGAAGACGTGGTCCGAGGACCGGTCGACCAGGACCAGGTCCACGCCGGGCGTCTCCAGCGCGTACGCGATGGCCTGGTACTCGGCGGAGGCCTCGGTGATCGGCGCGACGACGGACAGCGGTGCCCAGTCGGCGGGGAACCCGTCGATGCGGGTGGCGAAGGCCTGGACCGCCACCGGCAGGCGGCAGTTGCGCAGCTCGGTGAGCAACGGGGCCATGTCCTCGCACAGTTCGAGGAAGACCGTCCTCGGCTGCCGGGCCCGCAGGTGGCGGGCCATGGCGGTGGCGGAGGCGGGCGAGTGGTGGCAGACCGGGAAGATCTCCAGCGGCTCGCGCAGGGCGCGCTCGACGTCGCTCACCAGGCCGTGGAGGATGCCGTCCAGGGCACCCGGTCCTTCGGCGAACTCGGCTGCGGCTGCGTCGAGTTGGGCGCGAAGCGCGTCGAAGGCCTCGACGGTCTCGGGGCCGGGCTGCCCGCCGAGGGCGGGCACCCGGGTGGTGGCGCGGCTCATGCGAGCGCCTTGAGGGTCTCCAGGCCGGCGGCGAGGAACTGCGGCCACTCGCCGCCCTCCTGCTCGCTGCGGTGGTGGACGGTGTTGGCCAGGTACTTGGTGAGGATGCTGGTGTCCTCGGGCGCGCGGCGGCTGAGCGAGGAGACCAGGGAGGAGCCGAGGGCGTGGGCGGTGAGCGCGCGCTCGCCGAAGAAGTTGCTGTGGAGGATGGCGTCCTCCAGCACGCCGATCTGCTCGGCGGTGGACAGGGCCGACTCCAGTCGCTCGTCGTCGCTGCCCGCCGCCGTCGCGACGGCGCGCAGGTCCTCGAAGGAGCGCAGCAGTACGTCCAGCAGGGTGGGCGGCACGTCCAGTTCGATCTGGTGGCGGCGCAGCAGTTCCTCGGTGCGGAAGCGGACGATCTCCGCCTCGCTCCGCTTGTCCGTCACCACCGGGATCTGGACGAAGTTGAAGCGCCGCTTGAGCGCCGACGACAGGTCGTTGACGCCGCGGTCGCGGCTGTTGGCGGTGGCGATCACTGCGAAGCCGGGCTTGGCGAACACGGTGCCGTCCTCGCCCTTCAACTCGGGCACCGACACGTACTTCTCGGAGAGGATGGAGATCAGCGCGTCCTGGACGTCGCTGGTGGAGCGGGTGAGCTCCTCGAAGCGTCCGATCGTGCCGGTCTCCATCGCGGTCATGATCGGCGAGGGGATCATCGACGCGCGCGACTGGCCCTTGGCGATCACCATGGACACGTTCCAGGAGTACTTGATGTGGTCCTCGGTGGTGCCGGCGGTGCCCTGCACGACCTGGGTGGAGTTGCGGCACACGGCGGCGGCCAGCAGTTCGGCGAGCCAGCTCTTGCCGGTGCCGGGGTCACCGAGCAGCAGCAGGCCGCGGTCGGAGGCGAGCGTGACGATCGCCCGCTCGACCACGCTGCGCTCGCCGAACCACTTCTGGGCCACCTCGCGCTCCAGGCCGTCGGAGGGCTCGGAGCCGAGGACGAAGGTGCGGATCATCTTCGGGGACAGCCGCCAGGTGGACGGCTTCGGGCCGGAGTCGACCGACTCCAGGTAGTCCAGCTCGTCGGCGTACTTGGTCTCGGCGGGGGCGCGGAGCATGTCGGACATCGGGCAGGAGCCTTTCTGCGGCACGGGGTTGGGGATTCGGGGGTTCGGGGATTTGGGGATTTGTGGCTTCGGGCGTGACGTGGGTGCGGGGCTGGGCGGGGCGCCGGGTCAGGTGAGGAAGGTCTTGAGCTCGTGGACCAGCTTGCTGATGTGGCCGGAGATCACCGGGGTGCCCTGGTCCTTGAACCGCGTGCGGAACCACGGGTTGACGCTGCCCCGGCCCGAGCTGGTGACCGAACCGACCGGGATGAACTTCGCACCGGAGCGGTGCACGGCGGCCATCTGCGCGAACAGCTCCTCGCCGCGCCACTCGTAGAAGTCGGAGATCCACACGACGACGGTGTTGCTCGGCTCGGCGATCTTCGGCTGGGCGAGGGCCATGGCGACCGTGCCGTCGGTGCCGCCGCCGAGCTGGGTGCGCAGCAGCGTCTCGAACGGGTCGTGGACCCACGGGGTGAGGTCCACGGCACGGGTGTCGTAGGCCACCAGGTGCACGTCGACCTTGGGCAGGCCGGCGAAGATCGAGGCGAGGATGGTGCAGTTGACCATGGAGTCGACCATCGAGCCGGACTGGTCCACGACCACGATCAGGCGCTGCGGCGTCGTCTTGCGGGTGGTGTGCCGGTAGTAGAGCCGGTCGACGTAGAGCCGCTCGTCCTCGGGGCTCCAGTTGACGAGGTTCTTCTCGACCGTGCGCTTGAGGTCGAGGTTGCGCCACACCCGCTTCGGCGCCACCGAGCGGTCGAGCTCCCCCACCGTGGCCTTCTCGACCTGGGTGCGCAGCACCTCGGCGACTTCGTCGACGAACCGGCGGATCAAGGCCTTGGCGTTGGCGAGCGCGGTGCCGTCGAGGTTGCCCTTGTCGTGCAGCAGTTGCTCGATCAGCGACATGCTCGGGGTCAGGCGGGAGGCGAGCTTGCTGTCCGCGAGGACCTCACGCAGGCGCATCCGCTTGACCAGGTCGGCCTCGATGGCGGCGAGTTCGGGGCCGATCACGGGGATCAGCGTGGACAGGTCCGGAGTGCCGGTGGTGCCGGTGGGTATGCCGGTGCCGGCGTGGCGACCGGCGTGGCGGCCGGCGCGCAGCTCTCCGGGCTTGCAGCCGAGGGCGCGCTCCAGCCATCCCGCGTCGGACTGCCAGCGGGAGAGCCGGCCCGCGGTCACCGTGCCGGAGCCGGTGGCAAGGGCGTTGAGGAGGATCTTGGAGTACAGGGCCGCGCGCCGTACCTCGGCGGCCCGGTCGCGGGCCCCGGCGGGGGCGGCAACATCGGCGTCGGCGTCGGCCCCGGCGTCGGTGTCGGCATCGGGTGCCAGGAGGCCGTCGAACTCCGCTGCCAGGCCGGGGTGGCGCTGGACGAGCGAATCGACGGACGTACGGGGGTCCAGCAGGCCCGCGGGCAGGCCCAGGTCCTCGACGACGGCCAGGCTCGCCGTCTCCAGGGCGGGCTGCTCCGCCGGGTCGAACAGGCGCGCCAGCAGCTGCCAGTACAGCACCTGTCGGCGGTTCCCCTCGGGGTCCGCGAGGGGAACGCCGTTCGCGTCAGTGGTGGTCGTGAAGATGGTGGTCGTGGAGATGGTGCTGGTGGTGGTCATGGGTCCGGTCACTTCCGCAGCAGCTTGCCGGCGCGCTCGCGCAGCACGGTCACCGTCTCGGTGGCGACGGCCTCGGCCTTGGCGCCGCTCTTGTCGGTGGTGCCGCCCGCCCACGCACCGGCGTACAGGCCCACCGTCCGGCGCTTGACGGTGGTTTCGACGGCGAGCGGCTGGAGGACGAAGGCCCCGGCGTCCCAGCGCAGCAGGCCGATGCACGCGGTGGACGCCGCCACCGCCTGCGGCGTGAGCGGGCCGGCCGCCGGGATGCGGTCGGTGTCGACGGCGAGCGGGTGGCCGGCCAGGTCGAAGGTCAGCATCCCGTCCCGCGCCTCGTCCCGCGCCCCGTCCTGCGCCCCGTCGTCCTGCTGCCGGACGGTGTAGCCCTCCAGGAAGACCGGTTCGGCCAGGCGGACCGGGTGGCGCTCCAGCGGCGCGACCGGCGCGCCCATGGCAGTGGGCAGCACGACCCGGGCGGTGGCGAACGGGTCGGCCTCGGCCGCGGTGCGGGCGAGGTCGTCGCTCCACAGCAGGTCGCCCTCGGCGGTGAGCGGCATGTCCGTCACCGTCATCGCGCGGCCCTCCCCCGCCGCCGCGAGGAGCGACATCCGGGGCCGCAGCAACTGCCAGACCCCGGCGCCCAGAACGCTGTCCGGCTTCGGGACCGACACCGACGCCCGGACCAGGCGGGGAACCGAACCGTCCGCCGGCTCGAACACGGCATGGACCTGGGCCTGCGCGGCCGTCGCGTGCTCGTGCAGGTCGACACCGAGCGGCAGCAGCCGTCCGCTGACCGGCTGCGGGTCAGGGACGGAGCACGCACCGGGAGTCGTCAGCAGCACCGCCCGCGACCCCAGGTCGGCCCAGCGGCGGACCGGCACGCGTTCCAGGCTCGCTCCCGGGCAGGAGGCGGCGAGTTCGCCCGCGAACCCGTCCAGCAGCACTGCCAAGCGGCGCAGCCGCGGATCCGGGAGCATCGCGGAGACGACCTGCGCCGAGGCCGACACGAGGTCGTGGTCCATGCCGAGCCAGCCGGCCCGGGCCAGGTCCGCCAGCCAGGCACGGGCGGCGGTGAGCACGTTCGACGAACCGGCCGGGCCCGCGGCGGGCACCGTCCACGGGGCGGTGGGGCGGCCGGTCGCCTCGGCCACCACGCCGTGGAGGGCGTCGTGGGCCGCGCCGAGCAGAGCGGTGCGGGCGGCGGCCAGGGCGAGCAGGTGGTGCTCGTCCGCGGTGCCGGCGGCCGCCTTCTCGGCGGCCTCGGCGACGAGAGCGGCCAGCGGCGAGTCCGCGACGGCCCCGGCGAGCTCGGCCAGCGCCTGCGCCTGGGCGGGCCGAGGCCTCATCAGACCGTCGGACATCGCCCGGTCGAAGGCGTCGACGACGGCGAGCGCCTCGTCGAGGCCGTCGACCGGTGCGTGGAGGAGGTCGGTGCGCATCACGCCACCGCCGTCCGCGTGGTCGGGAACCAGTGCATGTCCGGCAGCGGAGTGGTCACCGGCTCGAACTCCAGGTACTCCAGGTGGTTCAGGAACCGGGTGAACACCGCCGCCGCAGGGGACTCGGCGGCCTTCGCCGGACGGGTGGCGGTCATGGCACCGGTGATGACCGGGGCGGTGGCCTCCGCCGTACCGGTGTCCACCCGCAGGTAACGGGCGACGCGGTCGCCGCCGAACTGCACCACGGCCTCGCCGACCAGCGCCTCCAGGTGCTTGCAGTAGCTGCCCCGGGCGCCGCCGCAGGGACGGTTGTTGTTGGTGCTGCACGAGAACGCGAAGGAACCGGCCTCGACGGCCGACACGTAGACCCGGCCGATGTCCGAGCCGCTGGACACGACACCCTGCAAGCGACCGTCCGCCAACTGCACGAACGGCACCTTGGCGAGCTTGCGGGGCCGGGCGGGCGGAACCACCCGGACCGTACTCGAACCTTCCCAGGCAGGCAGAAGCACACCATCTCCAATGGGTTTGGGGGGGACAGCGCGCCGCAACACGGCGGCGGCGCTTGTGGTGATGAACGTAGTGGTCACCACCGACAAACGGGCCCGCCGGACGCTCTCCCGGTCCGCAGACACGCCCCCGTGGCACGATGTCCATCGCTCCTTGACGCCTCAACACCCCTGCGGTTCACGAACGATGGCTACGGGGCCATCGGCCAGGAACAGGGCGAAGCCACTCCATCGCTGCAGTTCGAAGGGCCCCTCCCCGCACCTGCGGGGGTCAGCGCTGTGGTTCGGCGGATTCGGTGCTGCGTTCTGCGGAGGTCACGCGGTTCTCGCCCCGAACCCCGTTCGGGTGTCCGGGCCTGCTGGCGGGCGTCTGGGGCTGGTCCCGGCGGAGCGTCAGGGCAGGCCCGGTCAGGGTGTCAGCTCGTGGAGCGTTCCCGGCGTGGGGCGGAGGTCGAGGCGGGTGAAGTACTCGGTGGCGATGATCCGTTCTCGGGCGTCCGGGCTCAGGCGGGACAGCAGGCCCGGCAGCGGGCGTTCCCGGCCGACCTGGCTCGCGTGGGCGAGCACCGCGGACCATTTCTGGGTCAGCCAGGGGCGGACGTCGACGGTCGCGGTGATGTGCTCGTCGGGAACGCTGAGGACCGACTTGCTCACCCCGGTCAGCAGCGGGCCCAGGTCGCCGACGGCGGAGTCCGGGTGGGTCGCGCAGTAGAGGGCGCGGGGCTGCCAGGGGGCGCCGGCATCGGGGTAGGCATGCCGGAGTGCGGCCGCCTGGACGGCGAGCAGGGTGGCGCGGTGGGTGTGCACGTGATCGGGGTGTCCGGTGAGTCCGCCGTGGGAGTCGTGCGTGACGACGATCTCGGGCCGTACCTCGCGCAGGATCCTGACGAGTTGTCCGACCACCACGTCCAGCGGCACGTCGCACAGCCGCGTCCGCCCGGGGGCTGACGCGGGGACGCGGTGGTCGGCCCATCCGAGCAGCCGGGGCTCGCCCGCTCCGAGGAGCCGGGCCGCCTCGGCCAACTCCCGTGCGCGCTGCGTCCCTTGTGCCCAGGTCGCGGTGACGACGGTGGTCCGGGCTCCGGCAGCCGCGTGCTGTGCGAGTACGCCCCCGGCCACGAGCGACTCGTCGTCGGGGTGCGCCATCACGGCGAGCAGGCTGGGCAGGCGGGGCAGCGGCACGGAATCCTCCCGACCGGGTTGCGGCGTTGGACCCGGTCGGGCCCCGCCAGTCGTGGCACGACGGGGCTTCGGGACGGGTGGTCACACACCGCCCGTGCGCCAGGCTCCGTACGTCCACTGGCCGTCGCCGGCGTCCTGGAGGCCGACGCGGTGGCGCTGGTCCGCGCCGCTCATGGCGGTGTAGGTCGGGCCTGACATGACGGTCGTCCCGTCGTAGGAGACCTTGCTGGTCTGCAGTCGGAAGCCCCAGCCGTTCGACTGGTCGGCCTGTGCCCAGACGGCATGGCACTTCTTGGAATAGCGCAACCACGCGTGCACAGCCTCGGCATGTCCCGGAGGGACCGCGGTGCCGGGAATCGTCTGCGCGTCCGCCGCGCAGCCCGTCGCCTTCGGGCTCAGGCCGTCGCAGGCGTTGCCGTGACAGGTCTCGGCGGCGACTGCCGGGGCGGGCGCCAACAGGGGCGGTAGCAGCGCCGTGGCGGTTGCGAGAACCAGGGCAAGGGCCGCACGTGATACGCGCATTGTCCGTCCTTTCCACAGGCAGCACCGGGAGGGGCTGCTCGTCATCCCTCTGAGTACTGCCGACATCGCCCTGTCCGAGCAGGGGACTTCGGTCATTCACTCGAACGGGGACATCGCGCGGCAGCATTGACCGCTCGGGAACGCCGGTCCGCCGCCGGTGACGGGAAGAGGACGAGGAGGAGGACGAGGAGGACCTCTGCCCGCATCCGCGCGACCTGGTCGATGTCAGTGGTACCGGGCAACCTGTGCGTATGCGTGCCCCGAGAGTTCAATGCCCGGCCTGCGAGCGGCCGGTAGCCCTCATGCCGACCCGCCGTGCCGGCTACGGCGTGATCCATGACCACAAGCGGGACCGTCGCTCCCTCATCCTCTGCGAAGGCAGCATGAGGCAGGTGCCGCTGGCCGACGCCGTCAACTGGCAGGACGCCCTTCCGGGACTCGGCGGGGCCGAGCCCACCCTCTTCTGACCTCGGAAGCCCACGGACAGGGACGCCGAACGGGCCGGCCGGAACCCCCCTTCCGGGGCGAACGAGGGGCCCGTGGCGGGCGCGGCGCCGTGGCGCGCGCCCCGTGGGCGCTCCCGCGCGCCCACTACCGTGCGGCACCGGGGTGGGCCAGGATGAGCGGCCGACCGTGTCCCCTCCGCGACCGAAGGGAAACCGCATGGGCAAGCACGAGAAGCCGGCGCCGGACCCCGGAACGGGAACCCCGCCGCCCGGGAACCGGGACGGGCAGGTCCCGCCCCCTCCCCCCGGCACCGGCACGCGGCGCAAGTAGGGCACGATGCCGGACGACGAGGACCTGACGGGCCGCCGGACGCGCCTGGACGCGGTGATGGAGCGCGACGGGGCGTGGCCGGCCGCGTCCCCGTGGGTGCGCGAGGCCATGGCGGCGGTGCCGCGGGACCGGTTCGCACCGGACCGGCTGTGGCGCTGGGACGGCCGGGCCTACGTTCCGCTCGACCGTACGACGGACCGGCGGGGCTGGGCGGACGAACTGTTCGCCGGCGTCCACGACGCGGCCGTCACCCAGGTCCACGGCGGCCTGCCGTCCTCGTCGCTGTCGGCGCCGTCCGTCGTGGCGGACATGCTGGACAGCCTCCGCCCGGAGCCCGGCCACCGGGTGTGGGACATCGGCACCGGGCAGGGGTGGACGGCGGCACTGGCCGCGTGGCGGGTCGGTCCCGGGCTGGTGGTCTCCAGCGAGTTGGACGAGCGCCTGGCCGCCGCCGCCCGCCGACGCCTGGCGGCCGCCGGCCTCATCGTCGAGGTGGTGACCGGCGACGCGACCGGCGGCGGGGTGCCCGGCGGGGTGCCGGTCGACCGGATCCACGCCACCTACGCGGTGGAGGCCGTCCCGTGGGCCTGGGTGAAGGCGGTACGGCCGGGCGGCCGGATCGTCTACCCCTGGGGCCTGTTGGGGCACGTCGCCCTCACCGTCGCCGACGACGGCAAGAGCGCGACCGGCTGGGTCCAGGGCCTCGCCCAGTTCATGGCCGACCGCACCGCCCCCGCCCCGGGACCGGTCGGCCACGCCGCCTACACCGCGGTGCGCGGCACGGCCGAACCGGACACGGAGCGCCTGCTGCCGGCGTACGACCTCGGCCCGTTGGAGAGCGACTGGGACCTGCGCTTCGCCCTGCGCGTGGCCGTACCGGACGCGACGCTGCTCACCGACCGGGACGAGGACGGCGTCAACGCCTGGGTCCACGACGGCGACCGGTCGTGGGCCGCGTTCACCGCGCGCGGCGACGGCTCCGTGCTGCTGTACCAGGGCGGGCCGCGCCGCATCGGCGACGAGGTGACGGCCGCCCGGTCCGAGTGGGAGGAAGTCGGCCGCCCGGACCGGTACGACTACGGCATCACCGTCACCCCCGACTCCCAGTGGGCGTGGCAGGGCGGCCCGGACGGACCGCGTTGGCCGATCGGACGGTCGGCACCGGCACCGGCACCGGCACCGGCACCGGCCGGAGGGTCGGCACCGGCAGGGCGGTCGACACCGGCCGGACACTGATCGGCGCGCGCGGCCGAAGCGGCCTCCACCCTGGTGGCTGCGCAGGGGTGATGACCGCCGTGCACATCACCAGGGCACTACACCGGCGTCCTCGAAGAACTGGCCCGTCGGGCCGTCGTCGGGCAGGGTCGCGAGCTTGATGGCGATGGCCGCGCCCTGTTCGGGGGTGCGCACGCCCCGGAAGCCGTTGAGGTCGGTCGCGACGTAGCCGGGGCAGCCCGCGTTGATCAGGATGTTCGTGCCGCTCAGCTCCCGGGCGTACTGGACGGTGACGGCGTTCAGGAACGTCTTCGAGGGCGAGTACGCCACGGCCACCGGCCCCGTGGTCAGCTCACCGCCGGTCCCGGACTGCCGGGTGAGGGAGCCGACACTGCTGGACATGTTCACGATCCGCGGTGAGGCAGAGCGGCGCAGCAGCGGCAGCATCGCATTGGTGACGCGGATGACGCCGATGACGTTGGTCTCCACGACCGTGCGGATGGTGGCGAGGTCGACGCGGGTGGGCTCCTGGGGCATGCCGCCGGTGATGGCGGCGTTGTTGACGAGCACGTCGAGGCGCCCGGCCTGTTCCTCGATCAGTTGTGCGGCGGCTGTCGCGCTCGCGTCGTCGGTCACGTCCAGCGGTACGCCGAACGCGTCGACGCCGGCCGCGCGCAGTCGCTCCACCGCGGCCTGGCGACGCTTGTCGTCACGGGCGCCGACGCCGACGCTCCAGCCGAGGGCGCCCAGGCCTGCGGCGATCTCGTAGCCGATTCCCTTGTTCGCGCCGGTGACCAGCGCAGTCGTTCGTTCGCTCATGGAGACCATGCTGCTCCCGGACCCCGGCGGGGGTCCAAGACCGATCGGGTGGGCAACGATACCTGTCAGGTATCGATCCGGAGTACCGTGGCCGGATGGAGACCAGGGAACTGCGCTACTTCGTCGCTGTCGCCGAGGAGTTGAACTTCGGGCGGGCCGCGCAGCGGCTCGGGATCGCACAGCCGCCCCTGTCGCGGGCGATCCAGCAGCTCGAACGCCGACTCGGGGCAACGCTGCTGGATCGGACCAGCCGCAGCGTCACGCTGACCGAAGCCGGCGCGGTGCTGCTGGCCGAGGGCCGGGCGGCCCTCGACGCGGTCGAAGCGGCCGAGCGCCGGACCCGTCGCGCCGCCCTTCCCCCGACCGGCCGTCCCGGCCTGGTATTGGTTACCAAGGCCAGCGCGTCCCGCGAACTGCTGGCGGAACTCCTGGACTCGTACGCCGCCGAACCCGGCGCGGTCCCCGTCGACGTCATCCTGTGCGGCCCGGGCGAGCAGGAACGACTCCTGCGCCAGGGCCGGGCCGACGTGGCGCTGCTGCACCGGCCCTTCGACTCGACGGCCGGGTTCCACACCGAAGAACTCAGCACGGAGGGCCAGGTGGTGGTCCTCCCGGCCGGGCATCCGCTCACCGTCCGGCGCCATGTGCACATGGCCGACATCACCGGGCTGCCCGGCCTGCCCCTGCCGCGCTGGCCCGGCCCCGACGGCAGCTACCCACCCGGCCCCGGGCCGCAGGTCCGCGACCACGCACAGTTGTTGCAGCTCGTCGCGCTCGGCCGTGCCTGCGCGGTCTCACCGGAGTCGTGCCGAACCCAACTCCCCGGTGACCTCGCCGCCGTACCCGTGCTGGACGCGCCGAAGGTCACCACCGTGATCGCCTGGCCGCCGCACCTTAGGTCCAGAGCCGTCGCCGACCTGGTCCGGACTGCGACCGGTCTCCGGTAGTTCCCATCCGCCTGGCCCACTACGAGAACACCTGGCCACTCTCCCCCCACATCCCCGGGAGACCGGCGCCCAGCACCCAGGCCGGATAGTGCCGCGCCGCCAGCGCGGGCGAGGGCGGACTGCCCGGGTGCAGCACACCGGCCGGGAAGAACGCCACCCGGCAGCGCCGGCACCACCAGCCGCACCGCCACCGCTGCACCAGGTCCTGCCAGCGCGCGTGCTGGACCCTTAGCCGCTCCTCCTCCCGCCGCCGAGCGCGCCGCCGGGAGACGGTGCGCACCACCAGGGCCGCGGCCGTCAGCAGCGCCGGGCCGACCAAGCCGCCCAACAGGTAGCCCGCGCGGTAGACGTCGTCGTGACGGCCCAGGTCCGGCTCCGGACGCAGCATGGCGAGCACCCCCAGCAGCAGCCACAGCGCCGCCAGCGCCACCAGTACGGCCACCGCCGCACTCTCCCGTACGGCCGCGGGCCCCGGCGCGGGCGGCGGGGCCAGGTGGGCAGCCGCCGGTGGGTCCACGGCGGCCGCGGCCACGTCCTCCAGGGCCTCGGGCACGGGCAGGGCGTGCTCCCCGACGGCGCAACCCGGGCATACGGCGCTCATCGAACAGTCCACTCCTCGGGGTGACTTGTGCGCGAACGAACCTGGCACGCAGTAGACCACGATGAACTGACGGAACGTCACTCAATTTCCGCAACCGCCGGTGGCGGACGGCCACCGGATGACCCCGGCACCCGGCCAGGACCCCGACCTCTCGACCCGCCCCCGCCCGGCGGTCCTCAGGCCGACGCCACCGCGCCCGGACCGTACGCCTCCAGATAGCCGTCCACCTGCGCACGCCGGTAGCCCCGGGGCACCACCGCGAACCCCGCGAACACCGCGGCCGCCGGGTGCCGGTTCGAGGCCTGCGCCAGATGGGCGTCCACCTGGGCCGGGTCGTAGCCGCGCCACGCCGTGGCGAACACCGGCACCGCGCCCGCCGCTACCCGGTCGACCTGCGCGGGGTCGTAACCGCGTCGCACGACGCGAAACCGCGGCCCACCCGCACGCCGACCCGGCACGGACGCCGGCGCCGGCGCCGGCGCCAGGTACGCATCCACCTCGGACCGCTCGTAGCCCCAGCGCACCAGGTCGAACCCCCGGCGGGCGACCGCGTCCACCGGCACCGCAGCGGTGGCGGTCGCAGCGGCGGTGGCAGGAGCACCGGCGTCGGCGGGGTGTCCGGCGGCCAGCGCGCGGTCGACCTGGGCCCGGTCGTAGCCGCGTCGGGCAATGGTGAAACGCGGAACGTCCGGGCGCTGGGAGGCTGCCAGGGCCAAGTAGGCGTCCACCTCCGCGCGTTCGTAGCCGCGCCGCACCACGTCGAACCCGCTCCCGCCGCCCTCGGCCATTCGCCCCTCCCGCTGTCCCACCGGCCGCCTGCCGTCCCGTCAGCATCGCACAGAGCCGCCCACCGGCCCCAGGACCGGGAAACAGGACCAGGACCAGGACCGGCACAGGACCAGGCCGACGCCCGCGGCGCCGGGCGGGTGGGTGTCCGTTCCTCGGTCACCCCGCGTCGGGGCGGGGTGCGGGCAGTAGGATCGTCGGCGTTGTCAGTCGTACACCGCTGGTAGGAGGCTTTTCATGGCTCAGGTCACGCTCAAGGGGAACCC
>NZ_JBIWAQ010000029.1:0-77464 GCF_044760155.1 Kitasatospora sp. NPDC098652 | reverse complement strand
AGCTGACGACAGCCCAATCGGTCCAACTTCGCTGTCACAAACTAGCTTTGGTCCAACTTCACTGGCAAACCGTCCAACTTCGCTGTCACAGGTCACCCACCACCCGGCCACCCGCCACCGACCGCCGAGCACCACCACCAGCACCAGGCCGTCGAGAAGGCCGGCCTTCCCGACAGCCACCACCGAGCAGCAGCCGCGGCCCCGCCCCGGCACCCCGTCGCACCCACCTGTCGCGCCCAGACCACACACAGGGGATCAGGGGTATCCGCCCACGTCACACCACACGACACCACCCCAACGCGACAGGCAACACGACAACAGGCGCGACAACCCACCCACTACTCCCGAGCCGCCACCAGCACGGCCTCCACAGCGGCCTGACGGCCACCCAGCCGCCCAGCCGCAACGGCGGCACCCAGCAGCACCCGGACCGACCAGGACGACGGGACGGCGCAGCCGAACCGGGCGCAGCGGGACGGCCCGGCGGCCGACCACGACGACGACCACGACGACGACCAGGGCCCAGCAGCAGGCGGGCAACGCCGGGCGGCGGGCCAGGCGCAGCAGCGGGGCGGCAGGCGGGCACCAGAACGGCGGCACCGGCCCCCGGACAGCGGCCCCAGAACGGCGGGGACGGCGCGGCCGAGCCGGGCGCAGCGGGACGACCTGGCGGCCGACCACGACGACGGCCGGGCCCACCAGCGGGCAGCAGCGCCGGACGGCGGACCGGGCCCACCAGCGGGCGGCAGGCAGGCACCGGGCAGGCAGGGAGCCGCCGAGGCCGACGGCCCGCACAGCGGCCACCGAGAAGCACGCAACCCGACCCCGCCAAACCGAACACCAACCCCCGCCACCACCACACCACCCCAATTCCAACCCGAATCCACACCACCACCGGAAACCAATCCGCCAAAACAACCACACGGAATTACCAGCGGAATTCACCCCCCGAAAACAACCCACAACACCCCGCCCACCCCCGAACAGCCCCACCCCACCCCCGACCCCCACCCTCCACCACACACAGTCACCAAACCCCGACCACAACCACCCGACCCACACCCCCAGACAGGTCCAACCAAAGGTCCAGACAACACGGCATCCAAGGCCAAAACACGCCCACCACAACCAACAGGTCACACACGACGGCCCTTCGCCGGGTAGAGCTTGGCGTGCAGCACGCGGTCCTCCCACCACGGGTCATCCGGGGTGGAGACCAGTGCGGCCATCTGCTCGCGCTTGGTCGGGACGGGCAGCACCAGCGGGCCCAAGTCCTCGGCAGCGCGGTCCTGTTCGCACTGCGGGCACTCCAGCCGGTCCGGGCTGGCCTTCTCCCGCAGCTCCAGCTTCGAGCCCTCCTTCCCGCCGATCGAGCCCCGGCACGTCCAGCACGGGCGCAGTGCGGCGTTCGCCGCCCGGGCTGCCTCCAGCCGTTCCTGGGCCTCCCGCTCCAGGCGCTCCTCGCGGTCCTGGTGGCAGGCCCAGCAGCGGCCGCCGGGCTGGTGGGTCCACTCCACGCGGTTCCCGTCGGGGCCGTAGTGCCAGGTGCTCTCCTGCTTGGGGACCTTGCCGCAGTCGGCGCAGGCCAGGGTGCGCATCCACTCTCGGTGCTCCTGGCGGGCTTTCTTCTCCCGGACCTTCTGGCGCTGGTTGTAGGCAGCGCGGTTGTCCGGGTTCTCCAGGGCGTCGAGCAGGGAGTGCCGGCCGGGGCGGCCGTAGCGCCACCAGACGGGGCCGAGGGGGCCGTGCTCAGCCAGCAGCTCCAGCGTGGTCGCGAGGACGGGCACGGCGTCGTCGTACTCGCGCCAGCCGTCGCCGTCGTTGTCGTCCTGGGTCACGGTCCACCCGGTGCCGCGCCAGCACTCGGCCGACAGGTCCGCCACGGCCTCCTGGCGGTTGGCCAGGGCGGTGGGTCCGGCGCCGGTGACGACCAGGGCGACGGGCGGGTAGCCGGGCCGGGTGTGGCCGGGCCAGGCACGGCGCCACCAGTGCACGGTGCCGTCGGCCGGGCCCCGGTCGGCCAGCGCGGGGTCGGTGCTCTTCACCTTGGTGCGGAACAGCTCGCGGTAGGCGGTGAACTTCGCCGCGACCCGCTCCGGCGCCATGGTGGACCGGTCGACCTCGACCATTCAGGACCGGCACCCCGATCTCCGGGGCCTGCCACACCGCGTCCGGGCGCACCTTTCGCCGACCGCCCGGCAGCAGGAACTCGACCTCGGTCGCCCACTCGGTGACGGTGCCGACCCCGCCCGCGGCTTCGGGCGCGGTCCCGCCCCGTACGAAGGCGAGCACGGTCTCGTTGACGGCCATCGCGTGCTGGGCGCCGGAGCGGCCGGCTCCACGGGCCGTTGAGCCCATCTCCGAGCGGACCATCCCGAGCACGGCGGCGGCCGCGTCCAACCCGGCCGCGCCCTCCAGCCGCCACGTCTTGTGCCGGTCCCGGGTGTTGCCGTCGGAGGCGACCAGGCCGTGCAGCGCGAGATCGCGCAGCGCCTGCCGGATCACGGTGTTCGACACCGCCCGGGGGCGCAGCAGGCGCTGGAGCTGGTCGGCGGTGGCGACCTTGAGGACGCCGAGCGCGCCGAGGACGTCGGCGCGCAAGCTCGTGGTCGAGCCGTTGGGGTTGGCGGCGCCGCGCCGGTACGCGGTCCGTCCCGGCCGGGTCGGCTCGGCGGGTACGACGGCGTCGGCCTGGTCGTCGTTGTCGTCGGGCTGGGCGAGGCTCTGACGGGTGCTCACGGGCTTCTCCCGGTGGTCGTGGTCGGCTGCTGCCTCTGAGGGATATCCGGCCGCTACGACAGCGGCCAAGCCCGTTCCCGACCGGCGCGCCGCGCCCTCTCCAACCACCCCTCTCCGGCCCCGCCGCGACCCCCCGACCAGCGAGCGGCCGGCACCAGCCGGACGCGAGAAAAGAGAAAGGCCCACCGCAGGTGCAACAACCCGAACCGACCAACCGACAACGCCACAACCACAAACGAAAACCAAAAGCAGAAAGACGGGAGAAGAGGGTTGTCAGAATGCGGTGGCGGCCCGGATTCGGGCGCTGAGCTGGGCGGATTCGCCTCTCGGGCCCGAGGCGGCCGGTAGGGGCAGCGGAGGGGGAAACGGCAGGGGGAACGGAAGCGGTCCGGCAAACTAACCAGGGCCACCAAGGTATCGGTGAGTTTCCTTGATGGCCCATCAAGGAAACTCACCAGGCACCTTGATGGACATTCCAGCAGGTCAGAGGCGCGCCGTTCAGACCGCCAGGGGCCCCGAGGTCGGGACTGGTTAGCGGACGGGATTACGGACCGCATTTCGGACCGGTTAGAACGCGGGATACCTTGATGGCAGGAGTTATCAGATCGTTATGAACTACCAACCTTGATGGTGAGAAATCCGGTGAGTTTCGTGGGGTTCCATTCTCCGAGCACGGGATAAGCCCGTACTTCGGAAGGGAGCACATTCGTGCACGGGGATCTGGAGACCGACCACGACGTTCTGGTCACGCTTCACCGCTTCACGCTGGCGACCGCCGAGCAGCTCCACCAGCTGCACGGCGGCACCGCTCTGATCAAGCAGACCCAGAAGCGGCTGACCCGCCTGCACGCCGATGGCCTGGCGGACTTCGTGACCCTGCCGCAGGCCGGCCGGGCGAAGGCCTGGCACCTCACCGCCCAGGGCGCAGCGGTGGCGGCTACCTTCCCCGAGGCCCGTCGCCCGAGCGCCCAGGCGCTGGACGGTGAGCAGCTCGCCGTGAGGCACGGGCGCGAGCACCTGCTCGACGTCGGCCGGATCCACGCCGCCTTCGTCGCCGACGCCCGCGCCCGCGGCGAGGCCTGCGGCCCGCTCGACCTCCTCCCCAACTCGGAGCAGTCGGTCGCCGGCAGTGGGGTGTACCGGCCCGCGGCCGAGCTCGCGTACACCGCCGGCACCGGCGCGGAGCGGCACCGGCTGCGGGCGTTCGTCGAACGGCACCGCCCCGGGGTCGGCGCCGAGGAGACCGCGGCGCAGCTGGCGGCCTGCGCCGCCCTGTGGGAGCAGACCGGCGAGCACGGGGTAGGTCGGGCGTGGGAGCGGCGCTGGCGGTCCTTCCCGCGGCTGCTGGTGGTCCTGGTCGGCACGGCGGCCTCCGAGGTGCGCTCAGCGGTGGCGGACCTGCGGCTGGCCGCCGAGGAGAACCCGGCCGTCGCCGAGCTGCTCACCGCCGTCCCGGCCGGCGCCGCCCGGATCGAGGACCTGGTCCAGCGCGGACCGTCCGCACCGGTCTGGCACCCGCTCGGCCCGCAGGGTGGGCGGGCGTGCGGGTGGACCGAGCTGTAGGCCTGGTCACCACAGGGTTGATCACTTCGTTCTGCCCGCGCAGAGCCAGGCCGAGGCGACGTGGGCACCGGCGGGGCGCAGCCGGGCACGGATCCGGTCGCACGTACGATTGCCTGCCGTGGGCAAGCAGCAGAAGACCTTCGCGTACACCAGCGACCTGATCACGGCGCAGCGCGCGTTGGTGGCGGTGCGGGCGGAGCGCCGAGCGTTCCTGGCCGCGCTGCCGTCCTGGGCCGGTGACCTGGGGGCCGCGCGGCGCGGGGTGAGCGAGGAACAGCTGGTTGAGTCCGCGCGGTTGGAGGAGGCCGAGCGGCAGGCCTCGCACGCGGTGTGGGCCGACGAGTACTGGGCGGGCCTGCCGGTCGAGGACCGGGTCGAGGCCCGTAGCCGGCTCCAGCACATCGACGAGCCGGTCGAGGAAGCGGCGGCGTAGTTGGGGGTTCGGGCCGCACGGCCGCCCGCTCCTGTTCCAGGCCAGTGTCCGAGGCCGGCGGTACGCTGCCGGGGCCCCGAGAAGGCAGGGGAAGGCCGCCACCTGCGGGTGGCGGCCTTCCGGCATCTCGACTTCTCCGTTCAGTCGAGGTCAGCGGATGCCAGGGCCACCGCGAGCACCAAGTACGGGACGGCTTCCAGGCACTGCTCGGCCATCATGCTCGGGTCGGACGCTGTGCCCGCGTCGGCCAGCGCCAGCACCCCGGCACCAGTGGCCGCGTCGACCGCCGCGTCCAGGACCTCGGCCGCGGTGAACTCCCCGCCCGCCGCCAACTCGCGCACCAGGGCGACGGCCTGCGCGGGGTCGGCGCGCCACAGCTCGGCGACCTGGTCACCGGCACCGGCCAGGTCGATGGCCGCGCCCTGTTCCGCGGTCGGGAGCGGCACGGGCCAGGACAGTCCGGGCTCCTCCACGATCTCCTCGGCCCGCGCCAGCGCCACCCTCGCGGCGCTCGTCCGCCGGGCCTGCTCCCGCTCCCGCTCGACGGCGGCCGGCCACCGGGCCTCGTCCTCGGCCCGGGCCGCCTCCAGCAGCGGGGCCACCGTGTGGCCGAGGTAGACGACCGGCAGAGGGTCCACCACGACCCCCTCCTGCCCGGGCGGGGCGTCGGCGACGGGCTGGTACAGCGCCTGCGCCGCCGAAGCGCAGGCCCCGACCGTTGTTGTCAGGGCGGCGATCAGCCGGGCGTGGCGGCGTCGGCGTGCGGGCAGGTCCAGGCCGGCGGGAGTCGCAGTCACCCCCGCACTATGCCGCGCCGCACCCACCGGCGACTTCCGTTCCCGTGAACATCGTGCGGGTGGTCGGCGCCACTGGTAGGACGCGCCGGTCATCGCCTGCTCGACCACGGCGACGGCCGCCACCAGCAGCTCGCGGCGCAGCGCGCCGGAGTGGACCAGGCCGTCGCCGAGCGCGTAGTCGCGGCGTGCCTCGCCCAGGGCGCGGTCGGCGGGCGCGGTCCAGCCGGTGGCATGGCCCGGGGTGAGGTCGGGGGCCGGGACCGCGGGTGTGAGGGCAGCAGCGAAGCGGGTGAGCGGGTCGGCAACCGCCCTGCGCAGCGGCGCGGTGCCTTGCATCGCTTCGGTCCTACAGCGGCACCCCGAGGCGGACCCACTGCGCGTAGACCTCGGTGAGCGCCGTCTCGGTGCCGGCCTGCCACCGGTTCAGGGCCAGATCGGTGGCCGCCGCCCGCACCGCCGGACCGTCGAGGGCCAGGACCGCGACCACCGGCTCCAGATCCGCCGCCATCTCGGCAGGCGTCCGGCCCCTCGGGTAGTCCAGGCTCTCCCCCAGCAGCACCAGCGTCGAGCGCAGCACGCAGGCCTCCTCCCCGTCGCCGGCTGCGGCGCGCAGCGCGGCCAGGACATCCTGCAGGACCTTCAAGGCCCAGGCGGGGAGGACGTAGAGAACGGCCGGGGGCGCGGTGTCCACCGCGGCGGCGGCAAGGTCGGCGGCGATCTCCCCGATGACTTCCCCCGCCGTCTCCAGTGCCAGGGCCGGGAGAGGGTACCCGCCCGGGCGGACGCGGGCCGCGGCCGCGGTCAGGTCGAGGACCTCCGAGAGGTAGGCGGCGTGCTGGATCCAGGCCGGGTTGCCGGGCAGGATCCGAGGCAGTTCCAGGCCCGCCGGGCTCTTCGTCGTCACAGGCCCGAGTATCCCGTTTCCACCGCGTCCGGCGGGCAGTTCCGGCGAAACCCCCGTCCCCGTGACCGCCCTGGTGGTCATCGCCTTGCCCAGGCCGGGCAGGCGGGCTCGTGCCAGGTCGTCCTGACGACCATCCCGCCCGGGGTCAGGTGCTCGCTCGACCAGGTCCGGCAGCACCCAGCCTCGCCCGACCGGGCCGGGGTCGGCAGCCTCACCGTGCGGACCGGGGCGGCGGGGGCGAGCAGGGCGGGTGCGGCCGGACGGCGCTGGCGCCTGCTCATGGGAGTCGTTATGTCGCAGGCTCTGCCCACCACGCCACCGAGCCGAACCCCGCCCCCACCCGGACGGCGTACCGCAGTCCGTTCTAACCGGCCGCTGACCTGCGACGACACCCGAAACTCACCGGGGCCGAGGCGAAACTCCCCAGCGGCCCGAGGCGAAACCCACCGGCCCCGGGGCGAAACTCCCCACCGCAGGTCAGCGGCCTGTGCTCGGAGTGAGGCCGGGTCAGGACCGGCGCCACCAGGAACCGGTGCGCTTCGCCTCGGCAGCCGCGGCTTCGGCGGCGGCCCGCTCGCGCTCGGCGGCCTCCCACGCCTTCCGGTCCGCGTCGGCCTGGCGGCAGCCGGCGCACAGCCCGTCGTCGTTCCAGCCCCGCTCCTTCTCCTCCCACCGCTCATCCGAGAACCGCACCGCACAGCGGCGGCAGGCCGGACGGCGCCGCTCCCGCTCCGCCGCCTCCCGCGCCCGGCGGGCCCGATCCGCCTCCGCCCGCTCGACGGCCAGCAGCTCGTCGCCGTCCGGATTGTCGAGCGCGTCGGTGAGGGTGTGCCAGCCGCGGCGGCCGAACCGGCGCCACACCGGGGCGTCGGCCCCGTGGCGGCGCAGCAGCGGCAGGGTGGTGGCCACGACCGGCAGGGCGCGGTGGTGGTCGCGGGCGTGGACGGCGTCGCCGCCGTACGCGGGCGCGTGCCAGATGTCCTCGGTGGCGGCCTCGACCGCGGTCATGCGGTTGAGCAGCCGCTCGTGGTCCCGCTGGGCCTTCTCCGCCTTCTGCTGCGGGGTGAGCCGCTTGGTGCCGGGGCGGTCGCGCTTGCGGCCGGCCTCCAGGACCAGGGCGACCGGTGGCAGCCCCTCGCGGCCGGTCGGCGGGTAGAGGGTCGGCCACAGCCGCAGGCCGTGCGTACGGGCGCCCCGGCGGCGCAGCGAGGCCTCGAAGGCCGCCTTCGCCGTGCCCTTCGCCGGGAGCTCACACCAGGCCCGGTAGGAGGTGAGCTTCTCCGCGAGGGTGCCGACGCCCTCGTTCTCTCTGTCGACCTCGACCAGGAGCACCGGCACCTTCGCGCCGGGGTCGCGCAGCACGAGGTCGGTGAACAGGGAGCGGCGGTGCGGGATCGGGTGCTCGACCTCGGTGGAGAACGCCTCCAGGTACCCGAACCCGGCGCGGGCGAGAAGGCCGGCGGTGGCGACGACGTCCAGGGCGTGGTCGGAGAACGCCGTGCCCTTGCGGTCGCGCTCGGGGCGCAGCTTGGCCAGCTTCGTCCCGGCCGGGAGCAACTGGGCAGCTTCACGGCGGCCGGCTGCGGTCAGGGTCCACAGCTTGCGGTTGTCCGGCAGGCGCAGCTCCTCCCGCACCCGCCCGGCGGCCGCCAGGTCGACCAGGGCGTCCCGGGTCGCCTTGTCGTTCCGCTGTCCCGGCAGGACCAGATGCCAAAGCTCCCTCGCGGTGGCGCGCTGGAACAGGCCGAGCGACACCAAGACCCCCTTCCTGACCGGTTCCGTCGAGTCCGCCTTCCACCGCGCCTCAGCAGCTGGGGGAAGAGGGTTGTCGCCACGGCCTTGGCCCCTTGTCCGGGGCTGCTGGCCTGCGGAAACGGGCCGGTCGGCCGCCGAGGGCACGGAGGTGCCGGCGGAGGTGCCCACGGAGGCCAGACCGGGCCCCTTGTCCCGGCCGGGCGAGGCCTTCGCCGCCCGCCCCAGCTGATGGTGTTCGGCGGCCTGATCACCGTCGTCCGGGCCGGGTGCGGCAAGCGAGGTGGTGGTCATCGAGGTGGCCTTCCGTCAGCAGGAGGCCGGAACCGGCGCGGTGGCCGGCCCGGCGTCCGGGCGGAGCGCCCGGACGCGGCCGACACTGCACGCAGCCCCCTTGTCCGCGGTCTGACCGAACCCCTTGTCCCACCCCTTGACCACCATGTTGTCCCGCCCGATTCGCCCCGGTCAGGCCCCTTGTCCTCCCGGAATGTCCGTGAGCGGAATCACTACCGACCGGCGGTCAGCGACGACAGTGGTCGCAGTGGCTGCACGCCTGGGTACCGGCGAACGCGCGGTCCGCAGCGGCGACGTCCCGGCCGGTCAACGCGGCGGCGGCGTCCAGGACCCTGCTCAGCGGCTGCCGCCTGGATCTGGCGGGGCGGGTTCCGTCGGCGGCAATGTGACGGTCGACGCGGTCGAGGTGCCGGGCGGGGTCACGGACGAGATCGCTCTGGACCTTGGTCTGGGACCGCCACTCCTCCACCTTCGCTCCCCACTTGGCTTCCGCTTCCTCGGCACTGAGGCTGAACGGCTTACCGATACGGTCCCATTCGGTACCGCGCACCCGCTCGACGATGACCGCGTCCGCGACCACACCGAACAACGCCAGCGCCTGCAAGGTACTCGCCTGGGCCACGTAGTCCCCCGAGACCGCTTCGTCCGAGCAGAGCGTTCCCAACACGTCCTCGGCATGCCCGATCAGTGTCGTCAGGTGACACCCCAGGTTGATGCGTGCCCTGTCGGACGCGGTGAAGTCCTCGGCACGAAGCGAGCGAACGTCCACGTCGGGGGCAGCGGCGGTTTCAGTCGTCATGGGCTGGTCAACGACCAGCCCCTTGCCGGGATGCGGCGAGTACGGCACCCGGGGCGGCCAATCCCGACCGGCCCCTACCAGCGGGTGAGGTGCTCGCCCAGCGCCCGGCGCAGCAGGGCGAGAGCGCCTTCGGCGTCTGGGCAGCGAAGGGGTTCGCCGCTGGCGGCGTTGGCGACGAGGCTGCTGTCGATCAGGGCGGTCCAGGTGCCGCGCTGGACGTCGTACTCCTCGATCCAGCCAACTGGCTGGCCGGCGCGCTGGAGTTCCTGGACGCCCGGGTGGTCGGGCCAGGTGAGGTGAACCAGGCCGTCGTCGAGGGCGGCGCGGTCGGGGTCGCCGAGGCCGCGGGTGGAGGGCAGGCTCCAGCCGGTCGGGCGCTTGAGGGCCAGATGCGGCACATCGGGCATCGCGCGCTCGGCGCGCAGCCGGTCGAGGTGCGCGCGGTGCAGGACGTCCAGGGCCTGGCCGACCGAGCGGTGGGTGCGGGCCCCGCTGGCGGGGTCGGTCAGGACCACAGCTTCCTGGGCGTCCCGGTACGCGGCGGCGATGTGCCCGGCCTGCCCCCACGGCCCGTCCGGCAGCGGCGCGGTCCAGCCGATGGGCCGGCCCCGGTAGAGCAGCTGGTGAACGTCCGTGGCCTGCGGGTCGTCCCAGGAGGCCAACAGCCAGCCCTCACCGACCGTCAGGTCCAGGTCGTCGAGGCGGTCCGGCTCGCCGAACCGCACCGTCGGAATCGTGCACGCCGCGCGGCGCAGCGCCTCGAAGGCCTGCGCCCGCTGCTCGGCCGGGGCAGCCGGGGCGGACACGGCGGCGCCGGGGCGGATTTCGGCCCGGGCCGTTGTCCCGGGTGTGCCGGGGCCGGGCGCGGGGGCGGCATTTGCGGCTCGGGCCGTTTCTCCGGGCTTCGGCGCCGACCCGGCTTCGGGCGCATTTACGGCCCGGGCCGCAGAAGCCAGGACGTGCGGGGCGACGCGGGCCAAGACGTCCGGGCGCATCAGGTCTTCCTCGGCCCGGCGCAGCTCCAGCGCGTCCCCGGTCAGACTGGGCCAGCGGACCTCGTCGCGCGCGTCGGCCGCCGCCGCCCGCACCCGGGCCTCCAGCCGCAGGTACTCCTGATAGAACGCCTCGTACGCGGCCACCGGGTCGGTGTCCACGGCGGTGAAGAAGGCCCGGGCTGTGCTCTCCATGGCGGCGAGGTGGCCCAGCATCGCGGCCCGGACGCCCTCCGGCGCCGGCGCCGTCTGCTCCGGGACCGTCCGGCCCGCCGCCTCGGCGGCGGCCTTGGCCTTGGCCTTGGCGCGGGCCATCTTCGACTTGCACGAGCGAGAGCAGTGGAGAGTGGGCCGGCCCCGGCCGGACTCGGCGACCGGCACCGGCTTCCCGCAGCCCGGCCGCACGCACACCGGCGCCGCCGGCGTCTCCGGCAGCACATCGAACAGCACGTCAGCGCAGGTAGCCGAATTACGGCCCGGGTCGTTACTCACGGTCGGGATCGTAACCCTGACGCCCTCCCGCGCCGATCCCTTTACGACCCGCGAGCCGTAAAACGCGGTCACCCGGCGGGCATCAAGGGGCACGGATTACGGACCGGGCCGGAACTCCTCCGCTACCGCACCCAGCGGTTCAGCACGCGCGGCGCAGCAGCAGCAGCACGTGCCGCTGCACCGTGCTGCCGGTTGTCCCGGCAGCGCCGCACGTTGTCCCGCTGTTGGGTTCGGCCGCTACATGTTGTCCCATCACTGGCCGCTCCCTTGTCCCGCCAGCGATCCCTGTTGTCCCGCTGGCCAGGCGGTCGGGCGATGCACGATCTCAGCCGGCGGACGCCTTCTTCAGATCGCCGGAGCGCTGCCACCAGTCGGCCAGTTCCACGCCGGTGAAGCGAGTCGTCCGTCCCTCCTTGACGCCCCGGGGGAACGGGATGCCGGCGCGTACTGCCTTGCTCTTGCGCGCCCGCACCGACCCGGCATTGGCAGCGGGCAGGATGCCCGCCTCGCAAGCCTGCTCCAGGGTGTACAGCCCGTCTGCGGGAGCGGGCCGAATCGGGGGCTCCGCGGAGGCGGCCTCACGCGGGTTGCCGTCGGCGCGGTCGTCGGCGGTACCGCGCTCCGGTTCAAGGATGCTCGCCTGGGCCGCGTCCCGAAGCCCCGACAGCGCCTCAGCGACGATTCCGATCGCGGTCCCCGCTGCCAAGCACCGCGTGACAGCCTCCCTCACCTTCTCCTCGGCATCACGGCGCTCTTCGGCGGCGAGGTTCAGACGCCGCACTGCCGCGACCAGCGACTGGACCGTCAACGAGTTGTCTCCCATGCCCAGATCAACGCGGCCGCCCGGAACGGGGCACGGACAACCAAGCCCACCGCCGCCGCGGGTTGTGCGGGCCGTCGCAGTCGCAGCGTCGGCGGTGCAGCGGGCACGCTGCTGCACCGCCGGAAGCAGCGGCGTGTAGCAAGGGTGCCCTTGCTACACAGGGAGCAGCGTGCCCGGGTGCAGCAAGGCCGATTTGCTGCACCCGCTGCTTCCCGTGACCGGCAGGGCCCTGCGGCGGTTGCACCGGTATGACGACCTCTCCGCTGTCTGCGCTGCCGCTGCCCGACCCGCCCGACCAAGCCGAAGCCGCGCTCCACCGGGCCCGCACCGCCGGGGAGCAGGCTGGACAGTGGGTGCGCGAGCTCGCCGGACGCCAAGAGGACCAGAGGCACGGCCGGGTACTGGAGCGGGCGGCCGAGGCGATCGAGCGGGCCAGCAACGGGGAGGTTGTCCCCGGTGGCGCAGGACGGCTCACGAAGGAGCTGCGCTACACGCTGTCGGCGGACGTGCTGCTCGGTGCTACACGCACCGGCACCCTGCCCGAGCTCTACCCGGGCGAGCGGCTTGCCCTGGCCACAGCTTGCACGGTGGCGGCCGCCATGCCGGGAACGGCGCTCGGCGACCTGCCACGCGAGCTCGCAATCCTCGCCGACGAACTGAACGCCGCCACCGCGGCCGGCCGCACCGCCACCCAGGCAGGCGACGCCCGCGGGCTGTCCGCCGAACGGCCCCGACTCGTCCTCGGCCACGACCACCACGAGCCGCTCGACCAGCTCGCCTACCGGCACGTCAGCGCCCGGGCGACGGAGGCCTTCCTGATCGCCCTGCACTACCAGGGCCGTGAGGACCCGGCGGCGTACGCGCAGGCCATGCACAACGCGCTGGCGGTCGCCGCGGACGGCGTCGCGGCCGCCGCGCTGCTGCGCGTCGCGGACGATCCCGCGCTCGGCCTGGACGGCGACCAATGGGAGTACCTGCACGAGGTCGCCGGCCGCCTCGACCTGGACACCGTGGAGAACCTCACCGGCGCCAACGGCGACGGCCTGGACGACGCCCGGCCCGCCGAGGAGACCGGGTGAGCACCGCCGTACGGCGAGGACTCGGCCCGGGCGCCGGCAAGGTCCTGGCCGACACCGTCCGCGCGCCCCGCACCCCTCCCCCGTGGTCGCCGGCCGCCGTAGAAGGCGCGCTGCGCACCACGCTGGAAGCCTTCGAGGATGCGGCCGAGCCGTGGCGGGACGCCTTCGAGGGCCTGGACGAGGATGCCCTGACGGAGGCCGCCACCGAAGCGCGCGGCTTCGGCGCCGACCCGGCGGCCGCCGTCGACCAGCTGGTGCGCGACCTGGTCGGCTGGCTCGACCAGTGGCAGCGCGCGATCGGCGAACTCGGCCGCGCGCTCACCGCGGCCGCGCAGGAGAGGCCGCTGCCCGAATGGGCCATCGGCGTCGGACGCGCCGAGGACGTCCGCTGGCGCCAGGCCCGCCAGGCGCTGCTGGAGGCCGTCACCCGCCACCACCACGGGCGCCTGCCCACCGCGCCCGCCGCCGACCGGCCGTGGTGATCACCACCGTCCGGCACGCGGGAGAATAGACCGGGTGACCATCAGTCAGCCACTCGGCCGCGGCATCAGCGCCGTCATCCCCTCCGCCCAATCCGCCACCACGCCCGGCGAGCGCGCCGCCTCCCAGCTCCTCCACCTGCGTGAGGCGACCGTCCCCGTGCCGGTCCTCGCCGCGGCCGCCGAACTGATCGCCCCACAGCTCGACGACCCCGACCCGGCCACCCGCGAGGCCGCCGGCGCCGTCCGTGCCCTCCTGCTCGCCGCCATCGAGGACGCCGCACCCGGCCGGTAGCCGGCCGCACGGGCCGGATGTCCCACCCTTGTCCCAGGCCCGGCCCAGAGCACCGTCACCAGGCGAAACGCCTTGGACTGTCCTAGCGAAACAGTCGAAACCGGACACCCTGAGACTCACCTAGGACAGTTGCTGAGACACCACGTCCCAGCATCGCCAGACGGGTCGACGCACGGCCGTCCGGCCGTGGCATCAGCTGCGGAAGCCGCCGTTTTACCGGCGGGGCCAGCCGTTCACGAAGGTCTGCAACTGCGCACGCTGCCGCTGCTCGTCGGCGAGCACCTCGGCCAGGATCCCGCGGTCGACGTACGGCTCGACGGCCGCCATGAGCAGGTGGTGCAGCTCGTCGCGCTCCAGCGCCTCGACCTCCCACTGCACCGGACGGACGGGGTCGAAGCCGTACTTCGCGGCGAAGGCGGGCCAGCGCGGGTCGCCGGCCTTGCCCTCCGCTGGCGGTAGCCCGTAGGCGATGCGCTGCTCGTTGGTGAGCAGGACCCTGGTCACCGAGCTCCAGCAGCCGGTGCGCTGCACCCAGTCCCGCTCAATATCCTCACCGCTACAGTCGAAATCGCCGACCACGAGTAGAACGCCAGGCCTGGGGTCTGCGGTGACGCGCTCGCGGACCTGCTGAACGTAAGACTGGGAGCTGAAGCCGCGTACGACGATGACCGGGATGCCGTACTCCTCCAGCCAACTGGTGAACAGCACCCGCAGGGTGTCCTTCTCGGCGGCGACGTACAGCGCCACCTTCTGGCCGCGGGTGCGGTCCAGGCGGAACCAGCCGGGCACCTGCCCGACCATCTCGGTGTTGTCCTCCCAGGCCGGTGGGACGTGGATCTGGCGCACCGTGTCGATCAGGTCCGGGAACCAGCCGGCGCGGCGGGCGGCGGCCACTCGGGCGGAGAGGTGCTTGTAGGCGGAGACGGTGTGCGGGATGACTCCGAGGGAGACCAGCCGGTAGTAGCACTGTCGGAGAGTGACGTCGCCTCCGTAGCCGAGCACCACCTGCTCGGCCCGCCCGAGGACCTCCGCCCACCTGATCCGTCCCATGAGGGACATGTACCCAAACGGCCACGCCCCAGGCCACAGGCTTGTGGCTACCAGAATGGAGTTCCGGCGAAGTCGCCCGGCCGCGACGCGGGCGACGTTAGGTTGAGCGCCATGGCCACCAGCACCGACGGGTTCATCCGCCCGCAGATCGCCTCGCAGCTCCACCGCGCCGGGCAGCCGGTCGAAACGGCCCGCAAGCCCGCGGTGTGGACCCTCGCCCATCGCGGCTACAGCGGCTCCGGGCGTTTGGACGTCTGGGTCTATCGCACGAAGAAGGCCGCGCTGCGGGCCGGCGCCGAACTGGCCTGCATCTGCTTCGCCCACCCCGAGGAGCAGCAGGCAGCCCGCACGCTGTTCAACGCGGGCAAGTACCAGCAGGTCCTCGACCTGTACGAGGACACCCACCCCGACACCCACCTGCTGCGCGTCCAGGTCGCCTTCCTGCAGGAGGACGGCGGCGACCACGGCGACGGGTGAACTCACATGTCGCCGTCACCGCCTGCCCGACCTGCTCGCTCGGGCGCCCGGACCGCGGCAGGCCAAAGCGACCTGGGACGGGCCGGTCAGATCTGGCGGTCCGGATCGGAGAAGGTGAGGCCGCCGGCCGCGAGTGGACGCCGGGCCGGTGCGGGCACGGCCGCTGCCCCACTGGGCGGCTGGCGGAAGTCGGCGCCCTGCTCGACCGGCAGCAGCCGGCGCCTGCCGGACTGCGCGGGCACGGGGGCGTCGACGGAGGACTCGGAGAAGCGCAGGGAGAGCCTGCGGCGGTCAGTCATGACCGACAGTCTCGCGCCCGAGCGGGCGAGGCGCACCGAGTTTCTACTGGTGGCTCGGCCGAGGGGCTTCGGCAGCCGAGTGCACAAGCCTCAGGCGCGGGCGTGGCACGGGTACTTCCGTCCTCGGGACTGGTTTCGCGAGCGCGTGCAGCATCACCCGGCCCAGCGGCCGCACAGCCACGAGACGGCCCTCGGCGACAAGCCGGGCGAGGGCCTTCTTCACACTGACCGGAGACGTGCCGAGCACCTCGGCCATGCGCAGGTTCGTCATGAACAGCGGATCCCCGCCGGGGGCTCGCGCGGTGTAGAGGTCCAGCACGGCTGCGGAGATCTCGCTGGCGCTGCGCGGAGTCCTCGCCCTGTCGGGCCGGCCCGGGTCCGGTTCGTACGCCTCGACCTCGCCGGTGATCAACGCGAGGGGGTCCTCGTCCCGGAAGTCGAACCACTCCCCGTGGATCCGCTGACGGGCGAAGCAGCCGTGGAGGTGCTTCTCGAGGCGTGGACCTCCCGGGAACGTCGCCAGGAGGCAGAGTTCAACGGGCGACCCGGCCTGGAGGCTTGCGAGTCGGCTGGCCGGGTCGACGCTTCTCCCGATCTTCACCGGCCGGGCGGCTGGCGACCCCACCACGTAGACGGATTCGCTGGCCGCCTGTGTCGGCTTGTCCTCTCCAACGTCGTTCACGGCACGGCACGTTACAGAGCACCGCTGACAGTAGCGCTCCCGTCGGACGCTGCGGCCCTATTCCTGGTCGGGGACGGCCTTGATGGTGCGTCGGCGGCGGGCGTCGACGTTGCCGACCTTCCGGGGGCCTTCGGCCCGGGCGTCGAGAGTGATCTCGGGGGCCTCGAGTGCTTCTCCGACCAGGCGGCGGATCTCGGGGTTGGAGGCGAAGAAGAAGCGGGGGTTGACCCGGTAGCTGCCCGGGTCGGGGTGGTCGACCAGTTGGAGCGCTTCCAGGCGGGCCAGGGCCTCGTACGCGGTGGAGGTGGAGGTCCCGCAGTCGTGGGCGATCTCTTCGACGTCGGCGGTGATCGGGGCGAACACGGCGCCGTGGCTGGTAAGCCATTCCAGGACGCTGCGCTGGCTGGCAGAGAGGTTGAGCGTGTAGACGGGCGGCATGCCGAGGCTGTCCGGGTCGAAACCGCCGCGGTGGCTGTGGGTGGCGGCGCTCATCGGGTGCCTCCGTTCGTCGTGCTCCTGGCCGTGGCTGTACGGCGCGGTCCGGGCGTTTTGGCGGCGGCCTTCTCGGCGGCCTTCTTCGCAGCGGCTACCGCCTTGGCGTCCGGGGTGATGGGCGGCGGGTCGAGCCTGCGGCACGCCTGGACCTGGGCGTCCCCGGAGCCCTCCCAGAAGCGGCGCGGGTTGAGCTGGTAAGTCTGGCTCCGCGGGCTGGTCTTGAGCAGGATGTTCAGCTTCACCAGCCGCGCGAGCGCCGTCTTCGCAGTCGTCTCGGTCGCCAGGATCGCCTCCGCCACGGCCGCCGCGGTCACCTTCACCGCCGCCCCGGCCCCGCCGTTCGAGCGGACCCAGTCGATCGTCGCCCACTCCGCCCCGGACAGCGCCAGCGAGTACAGCGCCGCATCGTCGGTGTAGGCGTTGAGGGTGTAGGAGCCGTCCATGGTGTGCGGCGTCCGCGCCTTCGGCGCAGGCAGGACCGCACCCGTGTCCAGGTTCACCAGGGCGATGTTGCCCCTGCGAGCCATCGCTGCTCCTCACCATGCCGTCACGGTCCGAGAACCGGTTCAACGACCGGTCCGCCATCTGGTTCCTATGGGCTGGTTTTCCAGACGTTAGCTCCGAAAAACCAGACCTTAGGGCCATGAACCTACAGGACAGAGCCGGGAAAACGCAGCTCCAAGACGTCGTGTCGCAGCGCAGCCACCTCTCAAACCCCTGCCGTAACGTCTGGTTTTCTGGCTCTAACGGCTGGAAAACCAGACGTTAGAAACAGCAAAACCGCAGGTCAGGGCATATGTCCTCTTCTGTAGTAAAGGTGCACGTCCGCACTTCGGACCCTGGTGCGGGTGTCACGGCAACCACGCATCGCTGGGGCCGCAGGCTCCAGCTCAGCATCGGAACGCTGGCAGCGGCATCCGGAGGGCTGATGTCCCACGCCGCTGCCGAATTCTGGGCCGGGCACCCACATTGGGCTACTGGTCACGGCCAGGTGAAGGCCGTGTCGTTCAACAGCCTTCACACACCTACGAGTTCAGGTGGCTGGCGCCCTTGCTCTGCCGCCGATGGTGCTGGTGGGGTCGGTGGCCGGTGCGGGCCAACGGGTGGTCCCGGCCCACACCCCTAGGTCGTGAAGGTGGCCAACAAGGGCTCGGTCAGGTGGGTGGTGACGTCGGTAACCGCTGGGTGGGCAGGCAGGTCGGGGAGGGTGGGGCAGCCCGGATCGGCAGGTGGCCCCGGCCCAGTACAGGCACCGGCCACCTTCACCGAGGGCAACTGCCCAGGCTGGACCGTCCACGGTCCAGCCGGTGAGTCGACGGGCCGACGGCGGGGCCGGCCACGGCCCTGACGGCGGATCCGGCGGCGCAGGGCAGGCGGCAGCGCATGTCCAGCCCGCGCAGGGCTGGTGGGGGGCGCGGGGGGAGGAGCCCCCCGCAAGGTAGGCGTGTCCAGCGCCGCCGGGCGCTGGCCACGGGTGCGGGGGCGGAGCACGCCGCGCCCAGCCCCCCGGTCTGCTGCCGACCGCAACGTCGTTGTGGTTGCCGCCGGGTCCCGGCCAGGACGGCAGGGCAACCGGATCACTGACAAGGCGGGGAGAGCGAGGGGTTGTTGCTGAACTGAAAGTCCATCCTGGTGCCCGTGAAATTCGAGACGCGCTGGTGAAGGCGGAGGGCTTCGGTCTGCCAGTGCACGCGAGCGGCACCGACCGCGGTGCGCAGCCGGCCGGGACCGCGGGGGCAAGGGGGGTGCCCGGGGTCCCGGCCGGGGGAGGCTTCGGCCGCGCGTGGGCGTGGCCGTTCTGCTCGGCAGCCTCGTCTTGGGGACGGTGGGGTTGCCGTGCCGGGAATGCTAGACCTGCGTGGTGGTGGTGAACAGGGCTGTGACCTGCTGTTTTTCGGCCGCGAACATGCCAGGTGGGTCCGAGGCCCGGTGTCGGCCGCGCGGGCGGGTCGGGGCCCGGTGTCAGAGGGCCGGCTGTGCTTCGGGGTCGCGGGTGCACAGGTGGGCGCTGGGGCAGGCCGGGCAGCCGCGGACGTCGACGAGGTCGGCGACGGCGTCGAAGAGCTCCTGGGCGCGCTCGACGGAGCCGACGCCATCGAATGTGGCGTACTCCTCGGCGGTGCCGGTGGTGCCCTCGGCCAGGTGGGAGCGCAGGTAGCCGAGCGCGGCGAACTCCTCCACGCCCAGGGTCTGCGGGTCGCCGGGGATGCACGTCTGGGGGACCAGGTCGCTGGCGAGGTCGCCGCCGAACAGCCAGGGGTCGCCCGGCCGGGCGGGCTTGCCGATGACGACCCGCAGCACGCAGTCGTCCTCGCCGTCCGGTTCGACGAGCAGCATGCCGGCGGCGTGCAGCTCGTGCACCGTGGCCCGAAGATCCTGCCCGTCGCCCTGGCCGCCGAGCATGGCGGCGAGTTCGGCGACCGGCAGCCGGCCGACCGTGCCGTCCGGCCGGCGCAGCCGCAGGGCGCCCTGGTCGAGGGCGAGGTCGAGCCACAGCGCCTGGGCGGGGATCTTCGGCCCGTAGGCGGGGCCGAGGCGGACCAGGCGGCGGGTCAGGTCGATGGTCTCGGGGCTGAGTCGGGGGTCGGTTGCGGCCTTCGTGGCGGCGTCCGGGGCGAGGGTCATCCACTGGTCGTAGCCGGGTGGTTGGAGCTGTTGCAGGGTGTATTCGGCGGCGGCCCGTTCCCGGCGCGGCTTGCCCGGCTTCTTGCGTCCCACGGTGGTGCCCTCCCAGCTCAGCGTGCGGTGACCGGGCCATTGAACACCCGCCGCGGCCACCTGCTCCGGGTAGTGGCTCGGGAGGGAAGGCCGGCCGGCGGCTGGGTCGAAGCCGTGCTTCGCCGCGAGGGCCGATCAGGCTGCCCGGCGATTGGCTAGCGGATGCGGGTTCCTTGCTGCATGACGCGGGCCGTGGTCTTGGCCCAGGCACGTTGAGCGGCGTCGTTGCGCTGCCAGTAGAGGCGGTCGCCTTCGCGTGGTGAACGGAGCGCCTTCATCGCGTCTTCGAGGTGCGGGCGCAGCTCTTCGGGCTTCTCGAAGTCGAGCATGTCGGTGATGCCGTCGTAGACGAAGCGTGCGATCTGGTCGCCGGGTTCGCCTTCGACGGTCAGGTAGACGGTCTGGAAGCCGATCAGGGCGGCGGAGGTGCCTCGGCGCCGGCCGCGGACCTCTTCGCCGTGGACGGTCTGCTGGGTGCGCGGCGACTTGGGGGTGGCGAAGAACGGGCAGACCATCGCGGAGAAGATCATGCAGGCGCGGTGTCCGGGCCCGTCGTAGCGGGTGCAGCGGTTGTGCCGGATCACCGCGCCGATCTCGTCCTCGGCGAACAGCCGGTACTTCGCCTCCCCTGGCTCCATCTTGAAGCCGCAGATCGCACATCGGCTCTGCGCCCACAGGGAGCCGCCGCGATGGAAGTTCTGCCGGGCCAGGTCCGGCTCGCCGTCGCTCCACGGGTTCTCGGCCGGGACCGGGTATCCGCGGGAGTCCCGCGGCAGGGCTGTGATGTAGGCGGGGACGGCAGGCAGTTGGATCACGCTCACCAGCGTGCCCGACGGTGTGCCGGTTCGTCAGCGGAATCCGCGTATCGGGGGGCGGTGCCGGGCAGGTCAGTCGGCCTGGTTGCCGGGGTGGGTGCGGTCGAACCACTGAATGAACTCGTGGACCGTGCCGATCTGGGCGACGCGTTCGTGCAGGGCCTTCTGGTCGTGGCCGGGGACGAACCAGCCGGTGGTGGTGCTCTCGCCGCAGCCGCAGGCGCAGGCCTTCACGTCGAGGACGGAGTCGATGTAGGTGACGGGGTTGCGGACGGTGGCCGGGACGGGGGAGGGCTTGCCGACGTAGGCGTCGTGGACGGGGTGGCCGGCGGCCAGGACGGTGCCCTCGGCGGCGCGGCGGCTGCTGGTGACCTGGACCAGGCGGTCGATCTCGATCGCCTGGCGTACCAGGCCGTCGGCGGCGAGCAGCAGGTAGCGCTCGCGGTCGGCCTTGGCTCCGAGGACCCAGGCGCCGCGTCCGGCCTCGTACAGCTGGTGGTCCGTCATTCCGGGTTCCCAGCCGGTGTGGCTGCGGCCGAGGGGGTCGTCCGTCCTGGCTGCGGTCCTGGGGCCCAGCTTGATGTGGATCATCCGCTCTCCCAATAGCTGGATCGGCTTAGCGCCAAGGGTATGCGACGTCTATGCTTCCCCGCGAGGACGGAATAGTTGAAACCCCTTGCCGCCTCGTCTATCAATCTATTGACGGATCGGAGCGGCGGTGCGCGAGCAGTACGAGGCCCAAGGGGCGGTCCCCGAGAGCGACCGGGTCCTCAAGGAGGTGATCCTGCCGGCGTGGACGGGCGGGGCCGTGCCGCAGGAGCAGCCGGTGGTGGTGTTCGTGGCCGGGCAGGCCGGCAGCGGCAAGACGCTCGTCGTGGACCTGGTCCACGCCGCGCTCTCCCGACGGGGCGGGGCGGTGCGGGTGGATCGCGACGCCTACAAGGCCGTTCACCCCCACTACCTGCGCTTCCTCGCCGAGGACGTGCGCACCGCCGGGGTGCGGGTGCGCACGGACACCTACGGGTGGCAGGCGCAGCTGGAGGCGCGCCTGCGGCAGGAGCGGTACGACGCGGTGGTGGAAGCGGCGCTGGGCCGCCCCGAGGAGTTCCTCGCCGAGATCGCCACGTACCGGCGGGCGGGCTACCGCGTCGAGATCGTGGCCCTGGCCGTGCCCGAGGCGCTCAGCCAGCTCGGTGTCCTGGACCGCTACCTGCACCTGGCTGTCGAGGGCCGGGCCCGCTACGTGGGCTGGGACAACCACGACGCCTGCGCCGCCGCCCTGCCCGACACGCTCGCCGCGCTGGAGGCCGGGCACCTGGCCGACCGGGTCTTCGTGGTGCGGCGCAGCACTGAGACGGCGTTGGAGAGCGTGTACGCCAACGAGCTCGACGCCGGCGGGGCCTGGGTCCGTCCGGCGCGCGCGGACCGGGCGGTCCTCGCCGAGCGGACCCGCCCGTGGGGCGCGGCGGAGACCGGCCGGTTCCGCCGCCAGCTGGCCGCCTGCGAGCGGCGCGTGCACGACCCCCGGATCCCCGAAGACTGGGCGCTGGCCGTAGGCCGCGACGCCGAGCGGGCCGCGGCGCTGGCCGAACCGGTGCGCCGCACCGCCCAGCCGCTGAAGCAGGCGCCCGGGGTGGACTACCACCGGCTGTCGGCGGACGAGCACGAGTTCGTCTTCGACGCGGTGATCGTGCCGTCCATGCTGGAGCCGGTCACCACCCAGGACCAACCCATCGTGGTCTACATCGCCGGACAGCCCGGCGCCGGCAAGACCCGGGCCGCCCGCCTGGTCCACGGGTCCCTGCGCAGCCCGGTCCACCTGTCCGGCGACGACTTCAAGACGCTGCACCCGGACTACCTGCAACTGCTGCGCACCGATCCGCGCCGGGCCTCCGAGAGGATCCGTGCGGACTACCGGGCCTGGCAGGCGAAGGCCGAGGCCTACGTACGCGAGCGGCGCGGGAACCTCGTCATCGAGACCACCCCGGCCGGACCCGACCGGTTCGCCGCCGACGCGCAGGCCTACCGGCGGGCCGGGTACCGGGTGGAGCTGCTCGTCCTGGCCGTGCGCGCGGCCGACTCCCGCCAGGGCACCGCCCATCGCTACGCCGAGGTCAGCCGACTCGGCCTGCCCGCCCGCTTCACCACCACGGCCGGCCACGACGCCCACTTCCAGGTGCTGCCCGACGTCGTCGCGGCCGCCGAGGAACTGGCGGTGGTCGACCAAGTCACCGTGATGCGGCGCGACACCACGGCCCTGTATCGCAGCCAGCCGACCCGCATGCGGCCTCAGCACCCGGCGGCGGCGATGGCCCTGCTCGCAGAGCAGGCGCGCCCCTACACCGACCAGGAGGCGGCCGCGTTCTGGGCCGTCCAGCGCGCCCTGCACGCCGCGATGCCGCAGTACCGCGACGACTTGACCGCCATCGGGGCCCTAGCCGTCCCGCTCATGCCCGCTGCTCTGCAGCCGCGTCGGCTCAACTCGCCCGCCGCTGCGATCGCGCTGCCCGCGCGCGCGTGACCGCCCGTCCCCGGCCGATCCCCGCACCGGCCCTTCGGGTCCGCCGCGGCCTCAGCTGCCGCCGACCTCCAGGTTCCTCAGTCGCTCGGCGTACAGGTCCTTGATGTGCTCGATCTCCTCGGGCGCCGCGTCAACCAGTCGGCGCCGGTCCTCGGTGCAGGCCTGCATCTGCCCGGTCAGCTCCTCCTGACGCTGCTGGTCTCCGGCGCGCCGCGCGTCCAGGAGTTGGCGGCCGTACCAGGCGATAACGGCGCCCACCGCTTCCTTCGCTGCCTCGTACGGGGTGCTGCCGTCGTCCGGGGACGACGGGGGCGGGGGAGTGTGCACGGCGAACCACCTCGAGGGCTTCGAACAGTCTCGGCCGGGACAGCGCCGCCGGCTGCCCGGACGGGCCCGCCAGTGGCCCGTTCCCGGCCCTTTTCCGCTTGATCCTGCCCCTTGACCTGGTCCATCACCTAAATTGGCCTCAGATGACATGTCCTGGGGGGACTCTCGTGGCCGACCTTCGCGCGCTGTTCAGCTCCAACGACCCGGTCGACAGCGCCGAGGCGTTCACCAACCGGCAGCACCAGTGGGGGTTGTTCTCCACCGCCCTCGAAGAACACCTGCGCACCATCGCCGGCCCCGGCTTCGACGTCGAGGACCTCGAGACGCCCCGCGCCAACGTCGCCGTGTTCTACGGCGTCGGCGGCATCGGGAAGAGCACGCTCCTACGCAAGTTGGAGGCCTCGCTCACCGCCGCAGACCAGCGCCCCCCGCAGTGGGGCACCGGCATCGGCGCGGGCGAGCGGCTGCTGCCCGTGCGCATCGACCTCGCACGCTCCGCCTCCACCGGATCCGACTTCGAGCGCGTCGTCCTGACCATCCGCCTCGCCCTGGCCGGCGCAGTCGGCCGACCGATGCCCAGCTTCGACCTGGCACTGCGCCGCTACTGGGACGCCCAGCACCCCGGCGAGCCACTGGAGGAGTACATCCGCCGCACCGGGCTGATGGGCAAGGTCGGCCAACTGCTGCCCGGCCAGCTCGGAGCGGCTGTCAGCGAGGTCGCCGGCTCGCTGGAACTGCCCGGCCTGGTGGGCTCGGCAGCCGGCCAGGTCGCCACCGCGCTCGTCACGGCGCTGCGTGAGCGCCGCGAGCGGGCCCGCGCGCTGGCAGGAGCCGCCCGCACCGCCGCCCTGCTGGAGGCCGACCCCGACCTCGAGGCGCTCAGCTACTATCCGCACCTGCTGGCCTGGGAGATCAGCCGGCTGCCCGCCAAGCACGCCGTCGTACCGGTCATCCTGCTGGACACCTTCGAGGACACCGAGGACCGCCACCGCGACCTGGAGCGGCTGCTCCAGCGCCTGATCTGGCTGCTGCCGAACTGCTTCTTCGTCATCGCCGGCCGCAACCGCCTCACCTGGGGCGAGGACGGCCTGCAAGGGCAGCTCGACTACACCGGCCCCCAGGCCTGGCCGCACCTGACACCCCAAAGGCATCAGCCGGCCCGCACGGCGGGCGGCCAGCGCCAGCACCTGCTCGGCGACTTCTCCCGGATGGACTGCGACAGCTACCTTGCCCGCCGCCTCACCCACGACGGCCAGCCGCTCATCCCCGAGGACGTCCGCGCCGTCATCACCGCCCGCTCCCACGGCCTGCCCCTGCACCTCGACCTGGCCGTCGCCCGCTTCCTGGAGATCCGCCGCACCGGCCGCACCCCCGCCCCCGGCGACTTCGACCACACCTTCCCAGCCCTGATCGCCCGCACCCTGTCCGACCTCACCCCAGACGAGCGCCACGTCCTGCGCAGCGCCTCCCTGCTGGACGCCTTCGACCTCGACCTGGCCACCCAGGCCGCCGGCCTGACCCACCAGGCAGCAGCCCGCCGCCTCGTCGAACGCCCCATGATCAGCGAAGACCCGTACGCGATCTGGCCGTACCACCTGCACGGCGCCATCCGCGCTGCGCTGCGTACGGACGACACCACAACGGCGGACCGCTGGACGGCGGCCGACTGGCACCAGGCCGCAGAACGGGCATTGGCCGCGCTCGGCGGCCAGTGGCGGGCCCACTCCCCCGCAGCCGGCCGAGCCTGGCTCGTCGCGTGCCTACGCCAAGGCCTGCGCCTGGCCCGCGACCACGACCTGGACGACCTCGCCTGGCTGACCGACGCCGCCCACGCCTACGTCGACGACTCCGTGTGGGAGCCCATCGCCCCACCCGCCCCCGCCCACGGCGACGGCCAGGCCGCGGACACCCCCGCCGACGCCCTCGCCGACCTGCTCACCGCCATCAGCCGCCGCCAGCACGAACACCGCGCCCACACCGCCCGCCGCCTGAGCGCCGTCCTGGACAGCAACCTGCTCTCCGACGAACTCGCCCAGCTCGCCCGCTACTACCGGGCCAAGGCCGACAAGGACCTCGGCCGCACCGCCGCCTCCCTCGAAGGGATGCGCCACGTTGCCGCCGCGGGAGGACGCCTCGCCCCCCAGGCCCAGCGCGGCATCGCCAACCTCGCCCGCATCGCGGGTGACTTCCCCGCCGCACTCGCCGCCGCCTCCACCCTGACCTGGAAGAGCCGCCGCCACCGCGTCCGCGGCGACATCCTGTGGCCGCAGGGCGACTTCACCGCAGCCGCCCAGGCCCTCCGCGACGGGCGAGCCGAGGCCGAGCAGTACAACGCGCCCGGTGAGCGGGCCATCGCACAGACCCGGCTGGCCCTGGTCACCGCGTTCGCCGACCCCGACCGGGCCGGCGAAGAGATCGCCCTCGCCCGCCAGTACCTGGAGCCGCTCGACCAGCGCGCCACCGTGCTGCACGCCCACGTCGCCGGCCTGGTCCGCGACGCCGGTACCGATGACCGCGACATCGCCGACCGCGCCGCCGTCCTGCGGGCCCAGATCGACGTCGCCGGCCTGCCCTGGCTCATCCCGCTGCTGGAGACCGCCCTCGCCTTCCACCACGCCGTCCGCGGCGCCGAGAACGATCTGACCGCCACCCTCGCCCGGCTGCGCGAGGCCACCGCGGGCGGCGACTTCACCTACTACCTGGACATCGCCCACTTCATGGCCGGCTTGCCGCTGCCCGCACCGTCCACCACGCAGTGGCTCGACGACGAGGAGACCGTCCGCAACCGGTGGCACGCCCTCGTCACCGAGCGGCAAGAGCGCCTTCGCACCGCACGCTGAAATGGGTGAGGCGACCCCCGGGCCGGGGGTCGCCTCACCCATTTCGCGTCGACTGGGCCTACTGCTTGCCGCTCAGGCGGCGCAGCTCCTCCAGGACTGCTGTCTGCCCCGTCACCAGGGTCTCCAGCATCCGGGCGTGTTCCGTCTGTCCGGCGACGAGGGCGCCAACGGCCTCCGCGAGGCCGGTCACCGCCTGGCGCTGCTCGATCTGGTCCTCCCGGATCGCGTTCAGCACCTGGGTGTGCCCGCGCAGGGAGGCGCGGACCTCGGCGCTGTCCCGGTCGGCCATCGCCGCCATCGTGCGCGTGGCCGCGGACTCCTCCCGAAGCCGGTCGACCTCCGCCTCCAGCGCCGCCAGCCGCGCCCGCAGGTCGTCCATCTCGCTCATATCCGCCATCGTCCCAGGTCCCTCCCTGTTCGGCCGTCCGTCATTCAGCGTAGCCTGCCCCGCACTGCCCGCTGAGCTGGGTAAATACGCCCGGCCATCCTTCCGGGTTGTGCTGATGTGGGGGTCAGGGTCCGGCGATGACCCAGGTCACGAACACGGACTTCATCGTCTCGTGCACCCGGTAGACGACGCTGATGCGGTCGCCGGTGTCGGCGGCCGGGTCGGTGCGGGCGGTGTAGTCGTCGACCTCGGGGTCGGTGCCGCCGGGCACCGGGATGCCGAGCCGGGGGAAGATCGCCAGGCGCTCGACGAGCTTCTCGACCGCGTCCAGCTCGCCGGGGCGCAGCTGGGCGAGGGCGGCTTCGGCGGCGTCGGAGAGGAAGACGTGCAGCGGGGCTGGCTGCTGTTCGGGCTGGTCGGTCACCGGTCGCCGACGGCGGCGCGGAGCCGGGCGAAGGCCTCGCTGGCCGGGGTCCACTGCTGGCCGCCGATGGGTGCGGCGAGGGCGTTCATGGCTTCGGCGCTGGTGCGCAGGGTCAGGCGGTGGCGGTAGGTGGCGATGACCTCGGCGACGACGGCCAGGTCGCCGATCGGGGAGGCGTCGAGGGCGGCGGCCAGGTCCCGCTCGAACAGTTCGCGGTCGCCGGGCAGGCCGTAGCGGGACAGGACGGTGCGCAGCTCGTGGAGGGTGGCCGGCCGGGGCGCGGCCGCGTCCTGGTGGTCGGGCTGGGTGGTCACCTGGTCCTCCTCGGTGGTGGCGGCCGCCGTGGTGGCGGGCCGCAGATTCGACGGTAGCGGTCGGCGGGCGAGTGGTGGAGCGGTCCTGGTCACGCAGCACCGCGGGTGGGGGTCAACTGTGGCTGGCGGGCGGTGCGTAGCGGGACGGCGTGACCGCGGGCGACGGCGAGCGCGGCGTGGTGCCGGGCGAGGAGCTCGCGGGCGTGGGCGGCCCGGGCCAGGGCCTCCTCGTCCTCGGCGGAGGGGCGGTGATCCCGTTCGGGCTCGCGCAGGCGGTTGTAGTACCGGCGCAGGATCTCCTCCCGGGCTGCGGCTTCTTCGTCGAGGGCGGCCCGGCGGGCGACGGCCTGGTCGCGCATCTGCTGGCGCAGCTGCTGGTAGGCCACGCTGTCGGCGAGCGGCGGCGCTGGCGGCGCGGGGGCCGGGTTCGTCGTCGGCCGGACGGGGGCAGCCGGCTCGGTGTCGGGTGCCGGAACGGGAGCGGTCTGGCCGACACGGATGTCGATGGCACGGACGGTATCGGGCCGGGCGCCGTTCAGCTTGGCCAGGATCGCGCGCTGTTCCAGGCGCAGCTTGGTGGCCCAGGCCGGGGAGTCGCAGGTGACCCGCAGGGTGCGGGTGTCCGCGTTGAACCCGGCCGGGAACCAGTGGAGGGATTCCTCCGCGCCGACGAGCGAGGCCCAGTTGGAGCGCATGGTGCCCTGGGCGGTGCCGAGGGCCCAGCCCTGGGCGGCGGCCATGGCGGGCATGACGACGGCGATGGTGGAGGGGTCGCGGGCGTCGCGGCCGGCGCGGGCGATCTGCTGGCGGGTCGGTGCGGTCTTCTTCACCGGTGCGTTGCCGTTGAGGCGGGCGGTGCGGCGGGCGGCGCGTAGCGCGGTGCGGGCGAGGTCGGCGCCGCCCTGCTCCTGGGTGGTGCTGCGCAGGGCGTCGGTCATCGGGTTACTCCCAGCTGGATGTTGGGGTTGGCGTCGAGGGAGGCGTATTTGGCGACCAGGTCGGCTCCGAAGCGCTCGAAGGCCTGGTCGCCGGCGGCTTCCATCTGGGCGAGCGCGGCCGCGGGCAGGTAGGCCGCTTCGGCCAAGTCCTGCCGGGTCGCGGGTGCGGCGGCGGCCGCAGCACCGAACAGGTCCGCCATGAACGTGAACTCGTCGGCCAGGTCGCGGACCGCGGCGACGGTGGTGTCGGCGACCTGGACGGCGGCCCGCTCGGACACCGCCTGGTCGTGTTGTTCCTGCTCGACGTCCTGGCGCAGGGCGTGCGCGATCAGCGAGTGCGGCCGCTCGGGGCGCCAGAGCAGACCGGCGCACCCGTACTGACCTGCGATCTCGCCCAGCCAGGCCATGACACGGCCTTCGGTCCAGCCCCTCGCGGCCAGGTCGTTGAGGACCCACCGCAATTGGTCGTGGCTGGCCTGGCGCACCCACGGCACCCGCCGGTACGCGACCCGGGCGAGCTGGTCACCGGCCGCCATCATCGCCGCCGTGACGACCTGCCCGAGTACTGTCCGGCGCCGCTCCCCGGTCAGCCGCGCAGCGCGCTTCTTCCTGGTGCTGGACGTCGTCTCACGGGCCGCGCCCGTAGTTTTTGAATCACCCACAGAGGAAGAGCTCAGGCAATCAGTGGTACCGCCCTCCATTGGGGTGCAACGCGGTGTGCTGACGGACTGTCGGGCACGGTTGTGACGAACGGTGCGACGGGTGCGGCGGGGCCTTCGCGAGGCTTTCTTCCCGAGCTCCGCGATGACCGGCCGACCTTCCTCCGAGATGCCGGTCATCCGCCGCTCCACGCCCTCGCCCGTGGTCCGGATGCCGAGCGCCTGGTCGTAGGAGAGCGGGATCAACCGCTCGTACTCGCTGGCGCGGCAGTCCACCCGGACCTGACCGGGCATCATCGGCAACCGGGTGCCGACGGTGCGCCAGGCCAGCAGGCCCGTAGCCCGCAGGATCTCCAGGTGGTACTGCACCGTGCGCCGGCTGCACTGCATCGCCCGCATCAGGAACGCGATCGACGGCCGGCACGGAGTCAGCTCCGACAGGATCCGCGCGAGCCGCAGCGTCGTCTCGCTGAACTTCGGCCGACGCGACGGCGGAACGTACAGGCCAGCGCCGTGCACCCAGTGCACCGCCTGCATCCAGCTGTAGCCGTCCAGCACGATCCGTCCACCCGTACCCGACACCAGGTGCTGCTGCTCCGGCACCCACGCGACCCTCTTCGCCGGGACCACTGCGGCAGCGGACGCTTCCTGGCGGTGGCCAGGAACGAGCAGAGCGGCCGGAACCGCATGGTTCGGACCCGATCGTGTGACACCAGAACCCTCACCCGAACGAGTGATGTGCATCACATTGCAGACGGTGCGCGCGGCGGGTTCGACAACCGGTCCGCCAACCGGTCCCTCAACGAATCCCATGGCAGGAACGGGGGAGGAGATCTTTCCCCCCTCCCGGACCGCATCCTCCGAGCTCAAACCGGGGACACCACTCGCCGCGACGGGGGCACTGTGGGACTGGAACGGGGCTGTGAGCTGCTGCAAAATGACAGAGCCCTCCTACTCGTAAGTGGATACGGCAACCGCCCCCCTTCACAGGGGTGCGACAACGGGCCCCCTCGCGGGGGTACGGCAAGACGGCTCCCTCCCAGGAGCCGGTACAGCAACAGCAAGGCGGGCCCCCTTGGGGGTCCTGGTTCAGTCCGAACCGCACTGCGCCCCTTCCGGGCCCCGGCCGCCAAGCCGAGACCCGTTCCGGGCCCTCGTCCGATCGCCAAATCGGACGGATCACGTAAGACCGCAGACCGGTGGCAGGCACCACTGGAAGCGGCCCGGGGTTGCTGGCCTCGCCAAAGGCCGGCGCCCCCAAGACGACTAAGTCACACCAAACCCCCTCGGGGGAGAGGTGTGTCCAGACACGACGAACGGCACCCCGCCGGAGCGAGACCGACTCGGTCGCTCCACGGCGGGGTGCCGCGCGTGTGCCTTGTTCTGGGTACGGGTACCCTTCACTGCGTCACCACCCTTCTCGTGGTTGACCGGGACGGGCCCCTGGCAGGGGGCGCCGATCCACTTGAACGCCGTCCGGACCTTCGGGGCCGGGCGGCGAAGTGCGTTTTGGATCACTACTGACGATGACAGCCTACCCCTGTGGACAACGCGGAGAGTAGGCGCGAGCGCACCGTGTCGATCTGACGTCCCAACGATCGGACGGTCCGACAAAGCCCTTGTCACTCAGACCTCCGCAGCAGGTCCAGGGCGCTCTCCAGCGACAGGTCGTCGTTGTCCTTCGTATCCGCCCAACACTTGAGCGTGCTGGCTACTGCGCGCAGCACCTCATCCGGCAGCCCCGCCGTGCGCAGCGTGTCGGCAGCCTCCTCCATCTCCGGCGCCCACCGCCACGCCCGGGCTGCCGTCTTGGCGATGTAGTCGGTCTCGACCAGGTAGCTGCCGACCCGCTTGCCGGCCACATCCAGCAGCGCCTGGTCGACGCCGTGGTGACGCGCCAGGCCGTAGGAGAGCGCAGCGAGCACCCGGCTGGCCTTCTGGTAGGCCGTGTAGGACACCTTCAGCGCGGAGGCCTGACCGATCTCTTCGCCCAGAATCGGCGTCGACACCGGAGTGTCCGAGAACAAGGCCGTCACCAGCGCGGCGGCGCCGGACGGGCCGGAGAGGAACAGCCGCGTGCTTTTGTTGCCGACTGGAGGGGAGCCGATCACCGAGCCGTCGACCACTGCTCGGGCGCTGCGGCCCACCAGGTCGGCGATGCGCTGCACCCGGTCCGGACTGATCGCGTTGCCTTCTACATAGACCCCGGTGAAACCGTGCCCGGCGACCTCGCGGGCAACGTTCTCGGCCGCAGCCGGCGGGCACAAGCTCAGCACGACTTCGGCCCGCTGGAGCAGCTCGCGCAGCTCGGCTACCGGCTCCAGACCGGCCTGCTCGGCACGCCGCATGGTCGCGGCGCTTCGCCCGAATGGGCACCACAGCACCCTGGCCCCGGCCGACACCGCGCAAGCCGCGACGGCCGCGCCCATGCTTCCCGGGTGCAGCACTCCGAGAACCTGCCGGTCCGGCGTCACCAGCCACCGCCCTGGACAAGAGCGAAGGCCTCCACGGCGGTGGGTACAACGTGGTCCGGCTCTACGCCGCCAAGCCAGGGGCGGCCGTGGGAAATCCACACGGTGCGCAGTCCGGCCTTCCGGCCGCCGACGACGTCCAGGTCGGCGTTGTCGCCGATCATCCACCCGCCCTGGGAGAGATCCCGGCCGACGCGAGTGGCTGCTGCCTCGAAGATCTGGCGGTCCGGCTTCCGGACGCCGACCTCCTCGGAAATGCACACGTCGTCGACCAGGCCGGTGATGCCGGAGGCCTTCAACTTGGCGTGCTGAATCTGAGTGCCGCCGTTGGTGACGACGACGACCTGGTGGCCGGCCTCCCGAACAGCGGTCAGTGCCTCGATCACGCCGGGGAACGGCGTCACTGACGCGGCGAGTTCCGGCTCGTACCGCGACCAGAGTTCGCTGGCTGATTCCGGGAGTTCGAGCTCCGCGCACAAGGCCTCGATCACCTTCACGTCCGCTCGGATCCGCATGGCCTCGAGCATCTGCTGCTCGACCGTCGGACTCAGACGGTGTTCTGTGCAGTACCTGGCCACCCAGTCCGTCACCGCGGAGAGCCGGTCGATCAGCGTGTCGTCGAAGTCGACGAGCACCAGGTCGCCGTGCGGTGCGGTGAGCGCTTGGCGAATTTGCGCGGCGGCGGCCTCGGGCCCAACTTCGTCCGTGCGGATGGTCAGGTCGAAGCGGAAGTTCGGGTTGGCGTCGAGGTCAGCCCGGGTCGCATCCCACGCGGCCAGCCGTGCCGGAGTGTCCGCGTCGCCCCGGCCGTTCGATCGCGCCTCGGTCACCTCCCGCGGGCACCACAGCAGAACGGTCAGCCACTGTGCCGGGTAGCCGTCGAGCACGGCCCGCACCCCGTCGACCTGGCCCAGGTGCATCACCGGCACCCCGGCCACGACTGCGGCATCCAGGCCCGGCCGGTCAGTCACGTACGTGCTGTCGTACCGCGAGTTCTCGTACACGACCGCGCCCGACGCCCGCAGCTCCTCCAACTGCTCCGAAGTGCCCATTCGGTAGCCGGCGGACCGGCCGGGCCCTACCTTCACCCGCGAGAACAGCGAGAACATCGGGTCGAGACCGGCCAGGGCCCGGGTGACGGTGTCCTTTCCTGCCGCCGGCGGCCCGTAGAGGATCACGCCGCGTACGGCGGGCGCCTCGTTCACGCGTAGACCTCCCGGATCGCCTGGCGGGCCTGGTCGGCGAGGGAGATCGCGGCGCCGAGCCGGTTGTCGACAACCAGGTGCGGCACGGCCGGCCGCAAGTCGACGTCGATCGTCTGCAAGTACTCGTTCCACCGCTGGAGCTTCCAGGCATCGCGGGCAGCCGAGCGGAAGGTGATGTACTCGCGCATTGACTCCGGGTCGCATTGGACCCAGATCGGCGCGACGTCGACGCCGAGCGAGGCGCACTTGTTCGTGAGCCGCCGCATCCAGTCCGCGCTGGTCATCTCCGAGATGAACGGTGCGGTCAGCACGGTGCTGATCTTGCAGTTGATGTTGGCCCAGGCTGCCTGCATCAGGCAGTCGTACTCGACGTTGCGCACCTGCTCGCGGTACAGATCGGTGTGCCGGTCGTTCGGATCGCCGCCGAGAGCCACCAGGAGCTGCTCCACCAAGGGTCGGGTCAACGGGTCCTTGTCCAGCAGAGGCCAGCCGGTCAGTTGAGTGAGGAACCGGGCGAACTCCGTCTTACCGCTGCCGGCGTACCCGCCGACCAGGACCACGACCGGGCGGTGCGGGTCACCACCGGTGTGCCTCCGCTTCCAGGCGTCCAGGATCCGCTGCTGCACGCCCATGTGGTCGGCCTCACCACCACCCGGCCCGATCCGGTGGATCGCCCGCTCGACAGCCAGCACGTGGGAGCCGTTGTGGTCGTCGCTCGCCGGGGTGAGACGGAACGTGGTCTCCTCGCCCGGCAACGCCGCGCGAAACCCGAGTTCCGGATCCGTCGCCCGGTACAGCAGGCAGTACGCCCGGCGGTAGTGCGGCCCGGGGTAGACCTCGCCCTGCTCGTGCTGCCACAGCGTCTGCGGATTCGCGGCCGGGATGCCCCTGAGCTTCGCCTCCTCGGCGACCTGGCGCAGCTTCTCCCCCGCCTTCTCCAACGTCAGCCCGTGTGCTTCCCGCTGCGCACGCAGCAGGTCAGGCCGCCACCCTGCACGTTCCTTCGCCATCCCCCCACCCTCCAGTGTCACCATGCCCGGCAGCCTAGGGCTGACCAGCCAAAACCCATGTGTATGCAGATGTGAATACGTGTGTACGGCCCCGTTGATGGAGCTGATGACGCAGCTGTGATTCTCCGTCAGATCCCCAGCTGCTGGGATTGGCCTGGTCAGCAAAAGGTCCATGCAAGGGGCATCAATGGGGTTTCTCCGTCAGCTTCGGTCCGACGTTGCGGGTGCGACCGGCGGGTCGCTGGAACAGGGCGCCACTGCCCCGGCCGGCCACGTCAACGGTGCGGACGTGGGTGAAGGCGCGGTTGCTGTAGTAGGCCTGGAGGTCGGTGTTGTCGCGCCAAGCGTCCAGGCGGAGCCACTGCTTGCCCTGCTCGGCGGCGCGAAGGCTGGCCCAGTCCAGCAGCGCCGAGCCGAGCTCCAGGCCGCTGACGTCACGGCGGACGACCATGCGGTGGACGTACAGGGCGGAGTCGTTTGCCTCTTCTGGGCTCCAGAAGTCCCGGTCGGCATGCTCGTCCACGGTGACGGTGGCCACCGGGGCGCCCTCGTCCTCGACGATCCAGCACTCGCCCGCCGTGATGTTCTCCGCGATGCGTTCAGCACGCGGGGGGTACTGCCACTGCTCGGTGCCCAGTTCGCGCAGCCAGGAGGCCGCGTGCCCCCACAGGTTCACCACGGTCTCCAGGTCGCCCTCGACCGCCGGCCGGATGGTGGGGCTTCCGCTCAGCTTGGGCTTGCTTCGCTCGTAGGAGATGACGTGCCGGTCGCCCGGCAGGACGTTGGTCACGACGCGCACGGGGCGGCCTTCCTCGGTGTAGCCGGTGCAGAGGTGAACGCCAACGGGGGTGCCGGGGCCGAGCTGGAGACGGTCGGACTCATCCGGGGTCGGCATCCGCACCTGGATCTCGTCCAGCGCCCGGATCTGCTCGTACCCCAGCTCCGCCAGCACGACGTTCGCGCCGCGGGCGATGTCGTCCGGGCTCATGATCTCGCTGCCCTGCACCAGCTCCAACGGGAAATGCGAGTCGTTGGTGTTGTACGGGACACCGTCGATGAACCGGACACGCCGACGCACGGCCACCAGATCACCGTCGCCGAGTTGCAGTCGGCGCCGTACCTCCGGGGATGGAACGACCACGCTCACCTCGATGTGCTGGCCGGCCTCGCGGCCCTCCTGCTTCATCTGGTCGAGGAAGGAGTCCATCTCGGGGGACAACGGCCGCTTCATGAACTCCGCCTGGGGCCGGTAGACCATCGGTCGGCGGCTGCGGACGAAGTACCCGCGCGGACGGTCACTCACGATCAGGCCCTCGTTCACCAGGACCCGCAGCCCCTGAACGGCCGTCGAGCGAGTGGTCTCCCACTCGGCCGCGATCTCCGCTTCTGTAGGCAGCCGCGCGCCGGGTTCGAGGGTTCCGTCTGCGATCTCGGAGCGGATCTTGTCCGCAATGCGCTGGTAGAGGGCCCTTGCCCTACTGCTGACTGCCATGGCAGATGTCTACCTCTCTCTCAATGACTAGTCAATATAGCCGATGCGCTTGACGGTCGATTGCTGAGTGTGCAAGTCTCATCGCAGCGGGCATTGAGTAGTCAATCTACTCGGCCTAGCCAAACTTCATAGCTCTTACCCTGCGCCGGCTGAAGGTGAAGACCAGACCCGGGGGCCTGCGACAGGGGAGCAGCCCAGCAGCTGTGCTGCCCAGACCTCACGGACGACGTGTCGCCCGTGAGGTGTGGAGACCACAGCCGCCCCGCCCCTCCGACTCCTCGGGAGACCGTGATGCGCAGCAACTCTCGGCCGGCTCTCCGGCTCAGCACCCTCCGTCCCAACCAGATCGAGATGCCCCCCGGCCTGCCGGCCTCCCTGGTCTGCCCCGACTGCTCGGTCTGGCGCCGTATCAACCGCAGCAAGATCCAGCCGCACTTCCTGGACGACGAGACGACGTACTGCCCGGCCAGCGCCCAGCGCGTCGAGAAGGACGTCACCCCCGAGCAGTGGGCGAAGCGGATCGAGGACGGCGTCGCGGACGTCGCCGCGCGTCGGCCGACCACGGTGTTGAAGAAGGTCAAGACGCCGACTGCCCCGGCGGTCGTCCAGATCGCGCAGCCCCGTCCGGTCGCCCCGGCGCCGACCGCCGCCGAGCGTGCCGAGCAGTGGGCCGAGGTCCTGCTGCCCGTGTTCGTCGCCGACGCCCTGCGCCGCATCCCGCTGCACGGCGCGCGCGGCCCGATCTTCCCGCTGGCCCTGCCGGTCGGGGCCCGGCCGATCGCTCAGAGGCCCACCGCGGACGAGGTGCTCGCAGCGAGCCCGGTGCGCAAGCGCACCGCCGCCTGACCCGCCATCACCGGTACGAACGGCCACGGCCGCCGCCCACCCCGAGCACGACGGGGTGGGCGGCGGCCGTGCCACTGGTACAGCAACCGTCCCTTCCCCATCCAAGTCCGGGAGTAGCTGATGCGTATCCACCTGGTCGTCTACCTGGCTCGTACCAGCGAAGGCGAGGAGCAGGGTGTGGCCCGCGTCCCCTCGGGACGGGGCCGGCCGTCGTGGCACGAATGTGCGGCCGTGGTCCCCGGCTTCCTCATCGGGCGTTACCTCGGCCTGGCTCCCGAGTCCGAGGAGACCTGGTCCGAGCACCGCCCCGACTGAATATCAGCCGCACGAACCACCACGGCCGCCGCCGACCCCGACCTGCGGGGTGGGCGGCGGCCGTGGCTGCTCGTGCAGCCAGCACAAGAACGGCCTCGGGGATTGCGCCCCCGAGGCCGTTGTCGGTCGCCAGCAACCCCAAGCAGAGAAGAGGAACGACCGTGGACACCATCATGGCACCCGCCGCCCACCAGGCCACCCCGGACCTCGACGACCTCTACACGCGGTACGCCGGCCGACTGCTGGTGGCCGCCGCGGAGCAGCTCGCCGAGATCAACCCGGCCGCCGCCGACCTCGACGAGGACCTGGCCGAGGCCGTCTGGGAGGACGTCGAGGCCGGCAACTACCCCGACGAGGCCCGCGGCTTCGCGGGGCTGATGATCCTGCTGCGCGACAAGGTCCGCCGGGTCCGCACCCGGTCGGCCGCCGCCTCCCAGGCGATCCGCGAGGTCGTCATCGACCTGGACGAGCTCGCCGACACCGCGCCCGCCACCGCGATCCCCACCGTCCGGCCGCTCCCGGCCACCGTCTCCGCCGCCGTCGCCGCCCTCCGCACCCTCCCGCTGGCCGGGTGACCGCGATGAGCAGCCAGCACCTCGGCGAAGCCGAACTCGCCCGCCGGCTGGAGTCGATCCGCCAGGCCGCCGAGGCCGCAGAGCGGGCCCGCCAGCAGGCCGACCAGATCCGCCAGCCCGCGCCCACCAGCCAGGAGGGAACGCCGTGACCCGCACCGACCTCGCCGCCTGGCGCGCGTACGCCAACGGCAACGGCGGCGGCACCACCAACCCGCCCGCGCCCCCGGCCCCGCCCTCCCCCACCCCCGGCGGTGGCCGGTGAGCAGCCCCGAGGACCAGGCCTGGACCGGCCAGCAGATGGACGAGCTGCTGCGCCGCGCCCGGGAGATGCACCAGCGCGCTCAGGCCGAGAAGGCCGGCGACCAGCACTGACGACCCCGCCGCCGACCTCCCGGTCGGCGGCATCACCCTTCAACCACGGGAGACGTTCGATGTCCCAGACCACTGCCCCCGCCCAGACCCCCGCCTCCGCGCCGTCGCAGGGCACCCACCACTACGTGCTGACGGTCCAGAAGCCGATCCACAACGGCTTCGCGATCCAGACCTACGCGGGCACGTTCTCGCCGACCGGGATGACCCGCCAGGACTGCTACCAGTGGCTGATGGGCGAGATCGTCCGCCAGGCCCCGCAGATGGCCAACGCCTCGACCCTCTTCTTCGACGTTCAGCCCAACCGGATCTGAGCCCCGCCGGTTGCTGTCGTTCACCGCCGCCCCCGCCCAGCAGCACCGGGCGCGGGGCGGCGGTGTTCGACGGTGCCCGACGCACCGCCCCACGATCACGAGGAGGACCCCGTGTTCCGTCTGATCCGCACCACCACCTGGACCGCGACCCGGCGCCGTCTGCTCGACACCGAGTGCGAGCTGGAGGCGGCCGTCACCATCCTCGCCGCCCAGGCCGCCGGCTGGACGCCGCCCGAGCCGCCGGTCGACGGCGACCGGGCCGCCGTCCTGCGGTACGTCGACGCCGGAGTTCGCGACGAGGCCGTCTGCCGGGCCGCCGACTTCGCCGAGCAGCACCTCGACCAGGAGAACGTGCTCGGCCTGGCGTTGGCCGAGCGCTGGACCGGCTTCCCGGACGGCAGCGCCGTCCACTACCTCGGCGACGGCCGGTGGCTGCACTACCACCCCGGCCGCACCAAGCTCCGCACCAGCCGGTCCCACTCCTTTCCGGAGTCGGAGCGGATCTGCCTGCTCGACAGCCACCGCCGGGACCTGTACCCGGTGGCCAGCCTGCCCGACCTGCTGGAGCGGCTCGGCGCTCACTACATCGACTACCGCGCCCCGCGCGTCGGCCAGCCGGCCTGACCGGCGGACGCTTCCCCGAAAGGACGAATCGCATGAGCACGACGTACGAGAGCCCGCCGCCGCTGGCCCCGCCGGCCGCGGTGAACGGCAGCAGCCGGCCGCTGAACACGCTGGGCCTGCCGGTCCAGGACCGCACGGTCCCCGCCCCGGCGGCGACCGGAGCGGCGGAGGCCGGGACGAAGAAGGGCCTGGACTTCGGGAAGGGCGACTGGACGCTCGCCGGCATCGGCGGCCTGCTCGCCGCCGGAGTGTCCACCATCGGCCTGATGGCCTCCTACAAGGCCCTGGAACGCAAGGCCGCCCTGCCGGTGGCCAAGGGCGGCTGGGCGTGGGAGGACCCGTGGATGCTCCCGGTCGGCCTCGACCTGAGCATCCTGGCGTTCTCCATCATCAACCTGGTGCTCATCAAGGCCGACAGCGAGCTGGCCTGGGTGAAGTGGGTGCCGCGCCTGGGCGCGGCCGCCACCGTCTACCTGAACTGGCAGGCCGCCGCGACGCTGCCCAGCCAGCTCGGCCACGCCGCGCTCGTCTTCCTCTGGGTCGTGTTCTCCGAGGTCGCCGCGCACATCTACGCCGCGCACATCGGCGCGGTGAACGGCCGGACGCGGATGGACGGGATCAGGTTCTCCCGCTGGATCCTCGCCCCGTTCGCGACGGCGGCGATCTCCCGGCAGATGAAGCTGTGGGAGATCACCTCCTACACCGAAGCCCTGGAGCTGCTCCAGGCCCGCCAGGTCTACCGGCAGCGGTTGAAGCAGAAGTACGGCAAGCGCGGCTGGAAGAAGAAGGCCCGGGCCAACGAGCTGCTGCCGCTGACGCTGGCGCCGTACGGGCTCACGGTCGAGGAGGCGCTGGAGAAGCCAGCCGCCGAGGAGGCCGCCGAGCGCCTTCGAGAAGCCGAAGCCGAGCTTCGGAAGGCCGAAGCGGAAACGGCGGAGGAGCTTCGCCGAGCCGAAGCTGAGCTTCGCCGGGTCGAAGCCGAGGCCCAGATCAACGCCGCGAAGGCCAAGGCCCAGGCGGACGAGCTGGCCGCGAAGGCGGCGCTGGAGATCGCCAAGGCGGAGGCCGAATCGGCCGCTTCGGAGGTCCTTCGCAAGGCCGAAGCGGCGCTTCGGCTGCGCGAAGCGGAGTCCGAGGCGGAGGCCAAGCGGCTCGCCGCGCAGGCCGACGCGGACGCGCTGAAGGTGGCCGCCGACGCGGAGGCCGCACTCGCCCGCACCCGCCGCGAGGCGGAAGAAGCCCAGCTCAGCTGGGAGCGGGAGCAGCGCATCGCCCGCTGGGACGAGCAGGAGCAGGAGCGGGTCCGGACCGCCGAAGCGGAGGCGAAGGCCGCCGCCGCGGCGGCCCGCGCCGAGGCGGACAAGGCCCGGGCGGAGAAGGAGCGCAAGGAAGCCGAGGCGGCCGCCGCAGCGGCCGAGCGGGCCAAGGCCGAAGCCAAGCTCCGGGCTGGCGAAGCGGACCTTCGGGCCGCCGAAGCCGCCCGGAAGGCCGCCGAAGCGCAGGCCGCCGGCGCCACCGCGAAGGCCGAGGCCGAGCGTCTGGCGGAGCAGGAGCGCCTGGCGGCGGCGAAGGCCGCGGAGGACGCGGCGCTCGCCGAGCTTCGGGCCGCCGAAGCCCGGGAGGCCGCTGCCGAAGCGGAGGCGAAGGCGCGGCTGACCCCGGCGGAGCGCGAGGCGCGCAAGGTCGCCGACTGGATCGAGGCCGAGGGCGAGGGCGTGGTGACGCTCTCCTACATCGAGCGTGAGCTCGGGGTCTCGCAGACCACGGCGAGCGAGCGGCGCAAGCGGGCCCGGCAGATCCTCGCCGAGCGGCGCGGCGAGGCCGGCACCCAGGAGTGAGCGGACACGAGACCGGACGGGGGCGTTCATACCGCCCCCGTCCGGCCCTCCATCCAACCACCTGACCGGCCTGCCGCGCGGCAAAACGGCACGTCACAGCACCACTCGCGTCCGGCTGTTCGTAGCCGCCCCCGACCACCCGATGCGGGTGGGTGCGGGGGCGGTCACGGCCGTCCGGCCGGCGAGACCGACACGAGGGAGACAGCGGTGAGCAGCACCGCGCAGCCGCCGGCCTGGCGGCGCAAGAGGACCGAGAAGCGCAGCGAACAGCGGGCCCGCAGGGTCGGCGCCCACGCGGCGCAGCTGCGCAGCGAGGCGGCGTCGGGCGGCCCGTCGGCGGTCGCGGCGGCCGAGTGGAACATCCTGCGGTCGGTGATCGGCCGGCTGCCGGAGGCCGCCCGGGACGGCGAGTGGATGCAGATCGCCACCGCACTGCAGAACCTGTCGACGAACCTGGCCAAGCGTCACAGCAAGTGACGGAACGCCGATCCTGATCGCGAATTTCGCATCGCGCATTCGCAAGTACGCGTATCTGCCCGCCCCCAACGCGTAGGCGGGCGCACGGGCGCGCGCGAGAGTACCCGCCCACGGTGCGTAACCGCAAGGCGCGGCGCACCCGATCTTCCGGGCCGTCACCGGACGGCCCGCGACCCCTGTTTGGTGATCCACTACACCCCCTTGGGAGGGGACGATCATGGCTGTCATCGAAGCTGTTGTCGGCGCCGGAGTCGGCGTCGCGAGCATGGCCCTGTCGGTGGCGATGCAGGTGCTCGCCAGCGGCGGACAGACCGTCACCGCCGGCATGGGCCGGCGCCACCGCACCGGCGGCCGCAGCGGCGGCGGCGTGACGGGAGCGATCAACGGGGCGCTGTCGAAGCTGGAGATGCCCCGCCTGCACATCGCGATGTTCACCGCCGGCGGCGTCGGCCTGGCCGGCACCGGCCTGGGTCACCTCATCTCCACCTGCACCACCTGGGCCAACGACACGGCGGCGCACCTGATGACCGACTGGGTCGGCGTCGGACTGGGCTGGCTGATCTCGCTCGGCGCCGCGGTGATCCTGCTGATCGACATCCGGGACGACAAGTGCACCCCGCGCACCCTCGCCCTCGCCGCCTGCATGCCGTTCTTCATCACCGCGATCCCCGGCAAGGTCGGCGACGGCGCCGCCACCGCGATCACGACGGTCGCCCGGTTCATCGGCCACCTGGTCGCCTCCGCCTTCGGCATGCAGTAGAGGAAGGGGACACAGCGATGGAGCTGCTGATCGCGATGGCGCTCGCGTACGCGCTGGGCGGCGGGGTCACCGCCGGGCGCGAGAGCGCGGCGAAGCACACCAAGACCCCGAAGCCGCCGAGGCCGATCGACCGCACGGACACCGGCCGCAAGGTCGCCGAGGGCGCGATCAACTCGGTGGCCCGCGTCTACACCTTCACCTCCGGCGCGATCGAGGGCTGGCGCAAGGCGTGGCCGGAGACCAAGGCGGCGGTCTCCGAGCGTCGGGCGAAGGTGAAGGCTGCCAAGGCCGAGCGGGAGGCCGCTCGCGAGAAGGCCGGGGCCGACAAGGCGGCCGGCGCCTCCGGGCCGGAGGCGGCCGATGACGGGATCATCGACGCCGAGATCGTCGAGGACGAGGTGGTCAACACCGGCGGCCCGAAGGCCCCGACCGCCGAGAAGACCGCCGAGGCGAAGGAAGCGGCGGAGGCGGCCGCGAAGGCGGACGCCACCGTGCACGTCCACGTCACCACCGACCCGCCGGCGCCCCCGAAGGCCCCGGCGCCGGAGAGCCCGCCGGCCGATGGCGCCAGCGGCACCGGATCGCGTCCGGTGCCGCCCCCCAGGACCGCCCCCACCGACACCGCGCCGGTGGGGGCGCCGCCGTCCCCGGCCACCCCGGACGGCGGTCCGCACCTGCGGATCGTCAAGGACGACGGCAGCACCTCACCCACGGCCCCCGCCGCCGGCGGGGCCGCCAGCACCCCGAGGAGCAGCATGAGCAACCTGCCCACCGCCGCGACGCGGGTCACCGAGGTGACCGGCGTCGATTCCCTGATGCAGTACCTCGCCCAGCTCTCCCGCTGGGCGCGGATGGAAAAGGACGACGCGATGGCCGCCGTCACCCGCCTGACCGACCTGCGCGCCAAGGCCGAGCACGCCTACAACGCCGCCGCGGCCGCCAAGTACGACAAGGCGACGCTCGGCGAGCTCGCCGCGATCGTCGAGAAGCTCACCGAGCTGAAGGGCACCCGCGAGGAGGACCTGCGCGCCTCCGATCTCGCCGAGCGCAACGCGACCCAGGCGTCGGCGAACGTGTGGGGCCGCCACGGTGGCATCCAGGAGGCCCGCAACGCCTCCGACGTCGACATGGCCGAGACCACCACCTACGGCGACTGACCACAGGTCAGCGCCCGAGAAGAACTGCGAGGACCTGCATGGCAGAGATCACCTACAGCCAGATCCAGGAGAACCTGGTGCAGCTGGCGTCCGCCACGGCCGCCGAGGAGGCCGCCGCCCGCGACCGCTTCGAGCGCCTGAACGCCAAGGTCGTCGAGGCGGAGCGCAACTACCACGCCATCACCGAGCTCGGCTTCGACCCGCTGACGCTGAACGACTTCCAGCAGGTCGGCGGCGCCCTGGTCGGCCAGGCGCAGGCGGTGGCGGCCGCCGCGAACTCCGCGATCGAACTCAACGGCATGGCCCGCGCCGCCGGGCTCGCGATCGAGCGCCGGCACGGTGGCTTCGACCGGGCGGTCGCCTCCGCCCCCGTCCCGGCCGCCAAGCGCGAGGCCTACAACAACCGCATGTGACCTCCCGGTCAGGCACCGCCCGCCCGCCCCGCGACCTGCTGCGGGGCGGGCGGTTCGGTGCCCGGCCGAGGTGCCGCACCCGGTACCCGGACACCCGTCGACCACGGAAAGGGGGCGCACGATGCGCCGCGACCCCATGGACCTGATCTACCTGCTCGGCATGTTCGGGCCGGTCATCGTCCTGCTGTTCATCCTGCTCGCCCACTGAAACCCGGAAGGAACCACGACCGCCGTGATGAAGAAGCCCACGACCGCCCCCGCTGCCCCGGCCGGGGCCGGCGCCGCCGAAGGCGGCACTCTCAGAACCCGTATCGCGCGCGGCGCCTGGCGCCGGCTGCACCGCAACCGCCGCCACCTGCCGCCCATCGCCGCCTCCCTCGCCCTGGCCGGCTACGGCCAGGCACTCACGGTCGCCCAGCACGGCATCGTCGGCGCGCTCGCCGTCGACGCCGCCCTGCCGGCCGCCGTCCTCGCCACCCGGGCCTGGCGCGCCAAGCAGCCCTACACCGGCCGCACCGCCCGCTTCCTGAACCGGCACCGGGTGCTGCCGACCCCGCCGAACCGGCCGATGCGCCGCGCCGAACTGATCCGCACCTCCGCGGCGGCGGTCGCCGCCGGCGCCCTGCTGACCGCGATGCCCGTCACCGGCACCGGCCCGTTCGAGGCGCCGATGACCGGGCTGTGGTGGCTCGCGCTCACCCCCGCCACGGCGATCCCGTGGTGGTGGCGCCGCCGCATCCGCGCCACCGTCGAGCCGCTCGGCCAGGAGGAGCGCATCGCCCGCTGGGAGGAGAAGGTCGCCACCCGCGGCGCCCTGCCCGGCTCACGCCTGGTCAACCCGGTCGACACCGGAGACGGGGCGTGGGAGGCGCTGATCGAGCTGGACGGCGGCAGGCAGACCACCGCCACCGCGATCGCCGCGACCACGATGATCGCCTCCGCCTACGGCCTGCCGATCTCCTCCATCGCCGTCGACGGCGTGCCCGGCGGCGCCGCCGACAAGGCGAAGCTGCTGGTCTACGACAAGAACCCGCTCAAGACCGTGCCGGTCTTCCCGGGGCCCGAGGCCCTTGACGTGAAGACCGGGATCGCCCGCCTGGGCCTGCACATCGACGGCGGACCGGCGCAGTACCAAATGTGGCGGCCCGGCTGGGGCGCCGTGCACACCCACATCTCGGGCGCCACCGGCTCCGGCAAGTCCGCCCTCCTGCGGAGCCTGTTCTCCATCGAGCGGCACTCCGGTCTCGTCACCTCCTGGGGCGGCGACCCCCAGGAGGGCAAGTCCTTCGGGTTCTGGCAGGACTACCTGTCCTACTTCGCCCCCGGGGTGGACGAGTGCATGGCCATGCTGATCGCCGCCGACGCCGAGCTCACCCGCCGCTCCAAGGCCTCCGCCCTGACGGTGTGGGAGGACGAGGACGGCGACCTGATGTACGGCGACACCGACTGGTCACCCACCCCCGAGGAGCCGCTCATCTCGGTGACGATCGACGAGTGGCAGGACGTCTGGGGCAACTATCCCGAAGCCCTCGACTACGCCGTGCGCATCGCGATCCTCGGCCGCAAGGTCGGCGTCAAGCTGCGCCTGGTCACCCACCTGCCCACCCTCGACTCCCTCGGCACGGGCAAGCTGCGCCAGCCGCTCACAGCGGGCAACAACATCGCCTTCCGCACCACCGAGCGCTCCGCCGGGTACGTCATCAACCTGCCCGCCGACCCGAACGACATCCCCGCCACCTGGCCGGACGAGCCCGGCGTGCCGACCTCCGGCATGGGCTACCTCAAGGGCGTCGAAGAGCGCGCCGCGATGTTCCGGGGCTGGGCGCCGGAGCGGGCCGGGATCGCCACCCGCTGGGCCAAGCGCGGCACCCCCGCCGTCATCTCCGAGGAGGCCGCCGAGCACATCGGCCCCGCCTACACCGAGTGGCGCGACCGCCTGGCGGCCCGCCGCCGGGGCGAGCTCCCGGCGGTGCCCGGCGTCACCGACGACGCCGAGACCACCACCCAGGCCGCCCCGGCCTCGAAGGCCAAGCCGCAGAAGAAGGGCAGCGGCACCGTCGCTCCGGCGAGGGTCTCCTTCGCCAAGCTGCCGGCCCAGGCCGGGCCCGGCTTCGAGCAGCAACTGACCACCACTGCGACCAACGGCAGCACCCCGGCCCGCGGGGACAAGAAGAAGGCGATCCTCGCCTTCCTCGAGACCGAGGGGCAGGCCACCACCGGCATCATCGCCGCCCGGCTCGGCATGCCGCTGTCCACCGTCTCCTCCACTCTCAAGCGGGCCGCCGAGAAGAACGAGGTCGTCGACCTCGGCCACGGCGCCTGGGCCTCCCCCGCCGCCATGGCCGCCGCCTGACCCCCCGGCACCGCAACCCCTGCCCGCCGCTCCGCACACCAGGGGCGGCGGGCACAACCGTCCACCTGACCAGGCCTCACACCCCCGTCTCCCGGCCTCTCCGGGGGCCGCCGGACCCCGCCCCGCCACGAGGTGGGCCCGGCGGCCCCAGAAGGCGCCGCGGCGCCCCGCACAACCCTCCCCGCCCGCTTCCCGCACGGATTGGAGGCTGCCGTGAGCAGCGTCTACGAGACCCCCGCCGTCCCCGCCGCCGACACGGCGGTCGACCTCAACGCCTACCTCCTCCAGGAGGGGTTCGTCCCCGCCTTCCTCGACGGCCAGGTCGTCGCCGTCCCGCTCCAGCCCACCCCGACCACCCCGGCCCTGATCCCCGCCCTGGTCGACGGCAAGGTCATCGCCGTCCCCGTCCACAACCCGCTGGCCGCCGTCGCCGCGCAGGCGCAGCCCACCCCGGCCCCGGCCGCCCCGGCGCAGCCGGCCACCGACCCCGGCCTGCCGCTGGCGGTGCGCCAGTGCGTTCTGTACGGCTCGGCCGCGGCGCTGGCGGCGGGCGGGCTGATGTGGATGGTCGGCGCGGCGGTCGGAGAGGTCGCCCCGCACGCCGACCAGCTCGGCACAGTCCTCAAGTGGGCGTCGATCGCCGTGGCCACCGTGGTGATCGGTGTGGCCGCCCTGCTCGGCAAGCTCCGCTCCGTCGCCGCCGGGGCCAGCACCGGGGCGTCCGTGAGTGCCGGCGGCGACGGCTCCAGTGCGACCGGCACCGTCCTGGCCCTGGTCCACCGCACCCACACCACCACCATCGGCAAGCAGTCCGCGGGGTGGCGCGGCTCCATCACCAACAACGTCGGCTGACAGCCCCGCCCATCGAAGGAGACCCGCCCGTGCGACTGCGACCGCGACTCGCCCGTCTGCTCCAGCGCCTGGACCGCCGCCCCGCCCCACTGTGGGAGGACGACCTGCCCAGCGTCTACCTGCCCGCCGGCGCCGAGCCGCCGGCCCCCGACCCGGACGGCGAACCCGACTGGTGCACCTGGCGCCAAGACCCCGCCGTCCAGCACCTCCTCGCGGCCGCCGAAGCCGAGGCCGAGGCCCGCCGCCACGCGGCCGTCGAGGGCCGCTGAGCCCGGCCGACCAGTCTCGCCCCCGGCCGCCCACCGCCCGCCCCTGCCACCCAGGCCGGGGCGGGCGGCGTGCTTCCGGGGGCGGGGCCGGCCGACTGGCCGAACCCCACCTCCGATGGGAGAACCACCGCCATGGGATACGCCTACTACACCGTCATCCGTGCAGACGGCATCGAGATCGAGGCCGGCTACGGCGTCGACGCCGTCTGCGAACACGAGGGCTGCACCGCGCAGATCGACCGCGGTCTGGACTACCTCTGCGGCAGCACGCCTGGCGCCCCCGAGGACGGCTGCGGCAAGTACTTCTGCGCCAGCCACCTTTACTACACCGACCCGGAACCGACTGAGGACGACGAGGACGTCAGCGAGCCCCGGCCCTGGAACTGCCAGGCCTGCTGTGACCAGCGGGACCACGAGGTGCCGGCTGGCGCCACCCAGAGCTGACTCGGTCGGCCAGTCTCGCCCCCGGCCGCCCACCGCCCGCCCCTGCCACCCAGGCCGGGGCGGGCGGTGGGCTTCCGGGGGCGGGGCCGGCCGACCGGCCGAACCCGCAGCCGAGAGGAAACCCAGCCGTGGACGTCACCTTCGACACCCTCATCCGCCGCTACTCCGAGGACATCGCCTACCTCGCCGGCGGCGACAACGGCCCCCTGACGATCCCCCAGGAGGGCTTCACCCCCGAGCGTTTCACCGAGCTCGTCGAGGACGCGGCCGCCTACCTCGACCGCATCCCCGTCTCCCCGTACTTCGACTACGCCGAGGAGCTCCACCAGGCCGCGATCTACCTCAACGACGCGCTGACCGCCGAGCCCGGACCAGTCCAGCACGCGTTCCTCGCCAAGGCGGGCAACTGCATCGACGTCGCCGAGCCCGCGGCCCAGGACCTCGCGCTCAGCTGCTGACCCGCCGCCGAAACTCCTGAACCGGACCACCGGTCCCGTCCCCAGCCGCGCCCCGCCCACCCCGCCCCGCCGGTGGGCGGGGCGCTCTGGTGGCGCCACCGGCCGCCCGGCCGCACCCACGACCCCGTCCGGAGGACCCCAGTGAGCGTCACCGTGACCGTCACCGCCGACCCGACCAAGCCCGGTGACGTGGCCCAAGCCGCCGTCACCGCCATTACCAAGGCCGTCCAGGCCGCCGCCGGGCGGCACACCGCCCCTGCGGGCCCCCTGCCCACCGCGTCCTGGCGCAGCAACCGCATGAACGCCGCCGACCTGCTGGAGCGCCTGGCCGAGCTGCCCGACTGCGCCCCGGTCATGGTCGACGGCGAGCCGCTGACCGACAGCACCTACGACGGCACCGTCCACCTCCACACCGCGCGCACCGCCCCGCCCGTGCCCGGCGCCGGCCTGCCGGTCGCACTGGCCTCAGTGTGGCGCAGCACCCGCACCCGGCTGCTCGACGTCGGCGAGCTGCGCGAGCGCCTCGCCCAGGCGCCGGACTTCGCACCGGTCACCGCCGACGGCGAGGTGCTGACCGACACCGACTACGACGGCGACCTCCACCTGCACACCCCGTACACCGGCGTCCTCGACGAGGACGACGAGGACGACGAGGACGACGAGGACGAGGACTGACGCTCCGCCCCCCAACCGCACCCGCAACCCGTCGCCACCACACCCGAAGGAAGTGCTCATGAAGCTGCGCCTGTTCGCCGGTCCGCTCGCCGACGCCGTCGCCTACGTCGCCCGCGCCCTGCCCGCCCGGCCGCCGGTGCCGGTCCTGGCCGGCATCCTCCTCGCCACCGGCGACAAGGGCCTGACCCTGTCCGCGTTCGACTACGAGGTCGCCGCGACCACCAGCACCGGCGCCGAGATCGCCGACGACGGCACCGCGCTGGTCTCCGGCCGCCTCCTCAACGACATCGCCAAGACCCTGCCCAAGGGCGGTGAGGTTGACATCGAGGTATCCGGCGCCCGCCTGCTGCTCACCTGCGGAAGCGCCCGCTTCACCCTGCCCACCCTCCCGGTCGAGGAGTACCCGGCGCTGCCCGCCGCGCCGGACACCGTGCTCACCGTCCAGGCCGACGCGCTCGCCGACGCCGTCGCCCAGGTCGCCATCGCCGCGAGCACCGATGCCTCGCTGCCGGTGCTGACCGGCGTTCACCTGGCTCTGGACGGCGAGCGGCTCACCCTGGCCGGCACCGACCGCTACCGCTTCGCGGTGCGCGAGCTGACCGTGAAACCGACCGGAACCCTGCCCGCAACCAAGCCCAAGCGCGGCAAGAAGAAGGACACCGACGACGTCGTCGACGACGGCCGTACCGTCCTGGTCCCCGCGAAGTTCCTCCTCGAGGCCACGAAGGCGATGGCCGGCGAGCACCCGATCGGCCTCGGCTGGTCGGACGGACAGCTCACCCTCACCACCCCCGGTAACACCTTCGGCACGCGGCTCCTGGAGGGCGAGTTCCCCAAGTTCCGCAACGTCTTCCCCACCCCCGAGGACGCCGCCCTCACCCTGACCGTCGCCGTGGACGACGCACTCGCCGCCCTCAAGCGGGTCTCCCTGGTGGCCTCCGCCAAGACCCCGATCCGCCTCACCGTCGCCACCGCGTCCGACGGCGGCACCGAACTGCTGCTGGAGGCCGGGCACGGCGACGACGCCCACGCCACCGACCGCATCCCCTGCAACGCCGACGGCGCACTGGAGGGCGGCGCCGCCATCGCATTCAACCCCGCGTACCTCACCGACGCGCTCAAGTCCCTGGCCGCCCCCGAGGCGACCTTCCACATCACCCACCAGCACAAGCCGGCGCTGCTGACCGGCCGGGCCGGGGACCTCGCCGACAGCGACTACGAGCACCTGCTCATGCCGATCCGCCTCGACGGCTGAACCCCGCCGCACCGCACCACCAGCCATCCCGGCCCGGCCGCACGACGCGGCCGGGCCGTCCGCATCACCGACCCGACCCACACAGAGCGCAGGAGATCGCCGTGAACCAGCCCAACCCGCTGCTCGACCAGGCCGTCATCGAGCCGGACACCGAGGACCCGGACCTGATCTGGCGCACCCCCCGCCGCACCCCGCGGTGGATGATCCGCGACATCTACGGCACGCCCAGCGTGAAGGCGACCGTCGTCCTCGCCTTCTTCGCGCTGCTGATGCTGATCGCGCTGTCGCTCGCCGTCGGCCCCTACGTGCTCCGCGCCCTCCACTGGATCACCCAGCCCGAGCACTCCACCGTCCCGGCCTCCCGCCTGTGGCACACCGTCAACGACCCGATCTACCACTACCTCCAGATCCACTCCGCCGGCCTGCCCGCAGGAGCGCGGACCCTGTTCACCTTCTGGGGCCTGGCCGGCGCCGTGATCCTGATCCGGGCGCTGCGCCAGGGCGCCACCGTCGGCGTCCAGCTCGGCTCCCTCGTCTTCGGCGCGCTGACCGTCTCCATGGTCTGGTCCGGCACCGAGGGCCCCGGCAAGCCGGTGGCCGCCGGCCTGGCCGCGCTCGCGTGGGCCGTGCTCGCCGCCCTCGCCCTGACCGGCTCCTGGATCCACACCACCGTCATCAACGAGCCGCCCGCCGCGCCGCCCGCCCCCGCTCCGGTCCCGGCGCCGCCGGTGACGGTGCCGGTCACCGTCGAGGTGCCCGAACCGCGGATCGAGGCCGTCGTCGTCGACGTCCAGCAGCTCCAGGTCGACATCAACGGCCGCCGCCTCACCGGCGACGACGGCCAGCACGCCTGATCCCACCCCAGGGCCGCCCCGTACAGCACCGGGCGGCCCCACCCTCCTTCGCCCGCTGACCGTCCCCCTTTCCGGGCACTGACGCTGCCCACCGGCCGCCCCGCCGACCCCGCCACCTGGCCGGGACGGCGGGGCGCTCCGGTGCGCGGCGCGGCCACCCGGCCGGGCATTCCCGTCGACCACCAGGAGAAACCCGTGACCCTCCCCCGCCAGCAGCCCCGCCCCGGCGCACACACCCCGGTCCCCTACCGGACGCAGCAGCCGGCCCCGTACACCGGCCAGGCCGGTCCCGGCGAGCGGGTCATCATCGTGCAGCTGCCCGCCGACCAGCCGCTCGCCGACCGGAACGAGCCCACCGCGGCCGACGTCGCCGCCGTCCGGGCCGCGGTCCGGCGCGACGCCCGGTTCTTCGTCCTGCTCCTGGTCGGCGTGATGCTCGCCGTCGCCTCCCTCGCCGCCCTGCGCTGGGCCGCCAACGCCACCATCCCCGCGCCCGCTCCGGCCCCGGCCCAGACCGCCCCGGCCACCCGGTGATCCACACCCTGCTCCAACGGGCCGCCACCCGGCTGCGCCGACCCCGCATCGTCTGCCCGCACTGCTGGGGCCACGACCTGGAACACCACCCGCCCGCCTTCTGGCGCTGCGCGAGCTGCCAGTACGAGTGGGGCCCGAACGCCGCCTGGAACACCCCGCAATGGCCGGCCCGGCCCGCCACCCGCACCCACGACCTCTACGCCTGACCGGACACCGTCCGCCCGACACCACCCGCAGAAGGGACCGCCGCCCCGTGAACACCCACACCACCGACGACATCGAGCAGGTCTTCGCCGGACTGACCGCCCAGCGCCACTCCGGCCTGCTCGACCCGGACGACGCCTACGACGTCCTGCTGCGCTTCCTCGCCCACGCCCGAACCACCGGCCAGACCCGCACCACCGCCGACGAACTCCACACCGCCATCCACCAGCTCGACGGCAGCCACGTCTTCGGCGGACGCGGCACCCTGCGCACCCTGCTGCGCAACGCCGCCGCCGACCGCGAGATCCGCATCACCGCCACCGGCCACATCCTGCTGCGCTCCGACGCCCCCAGCGACGGTGGCCCGGAACACACCTGGATCCGGCTGGAGACCAGCCGCGGAGCCGAGGTCGAGATCGTCGGCGCCGACCCGTGGCCGGACTACCAGCAGCAGGCCCCCGGCCCGGCCTGGTGGCGCTGTACGGGCTGCCGGATGTCCAGCGGCAGGCTCGCGCAGGACCTGGACCTGATGCGCATCGAGGCCACCGGTCACGCCCGCGACTGCTTTGCCAGGCCCGCCCCCGCCGCCTGCACCGACGCTCACTGACAGCACCCAGCCGGTTCACACCACCAGGAAGGACCACGCCCGTGCGCATCGAGATCATCTCCTTCGGCCACCTCCACGGCCCCGCCCCCGCCGCCCACCTCGCCCTTGACGTCCGCGCCCACTTCCACGACCCCCACCGCGACAAGGCCGTACGGCACCTGACCGCCCGCCACCCCACCATCCAGGACAAGGTGGCCACCACCCCCGGCATCCCCCAGCTCCTGGACGCCACCGTCGCCGCCGCCCAGGCCTTCGCCGCCGGACCCGCCGCCGACACCGCGCCCCTGACCATCGCCGTGGGCTGCGCCGGCGGAAAACACCGCGCCGGCTACCTCGCCGACCAGCTCGGCGAGCGCCTCACCGCCGCCGGCCACGACGTGCACGTGACCCACCGCGACATCGACAAGGCCGTCGTGGAGCGCTGACCGCCGTCCCGGACGCTCACGCTGCCCACCACCGCCCCCACCGTCCGGCCGACCAGGCCGCGGCGGCGGGGCGCGGTGGTGCGCGGCGCGGCCGCCCGGCCGACACCACGCAGGGAGAGGAATCCCCATGCCCCAGGCCCACGACCCCGCCCCGGCCGACCCCCGATACCGGGCCGACCTGCGCGACCTCGAGCCGCTCGCCGTCCGATGGGCCGCCCAGCGCGACGGCCGGCCCATGCCCGCCCCGGACCCGGACAGCCGCAAGGCCCTCATCCGCATCCTCACCGAGGCCGCCGCCCGAGGCGCCGCCGCCAACCCCGAGGCCGCCCGCCTCGCCCAGGAGCGAGCCGACCAGCTGCGCGCCGGACTGGACTGACGCCCGCCCAACCAGCCCGACCCCGACCCCCTGCAAGAAGAGGAGAAACATGGACAGCACCCTGACCGCGGACCAGCAGCTGGCGCTCGCCGTCGAGTTCCGCGTACCCATTCCCCAGATGGTGCCGGCCCGCGGGTACGGCGAGGTCGTCGTGCGCCGCGACGAGACCGGAGACGGCTGGGCGGTGACCGACGGCGCCATGGTCGGGCTGCGGGCCTGGACCGAGGGCGAGGACGGCGGCTGGCGGCCGGTCAGCGACATCGGCCGCGCCGCCGCCTACCGCCACACCCGCGAGGACGCCCTGGCCCTCGCCCACCGGGTCGCCGAGTACGAGGCCATCACCCACCAGGTGCTGCTCGGTGTGATCGCCGACCCCCTCGGTCACGCCGTCCGCACCCGGCGACACAGGATCACCTGCCCCCGCTGCCACCACCAGGGCGTCGAGGAGTACGGCGAGGCGATCTCCGGCACCGACGACTACGCCGACTGCGCCCGCTGCCCGGCCTGCCGCCTGGAATGGGCGCTCGACCCCGGCGCCGACGTCACCTGCACCACCTGCGGCGGCAGCGGCATCCCCGGCGCCGGGCCCATCGGCCGGCGAACCCCCGACGGCTGGCAGTTCGCCCCCACCTGCGGATGCGTCGCCTCCTCCGGGCAGTGACGCTGCCCACCACCGCGCCCCACCGTCCGGCCGGCCAGGCCGCGGCGGCGGTGCGCGATGGTGCGCGGCGCGGCCGCCCGGCCGACACCACCCACAAACCTTCACCAGGGAGCCGAGAAGATGACCGAGGCCTTCGAGTCCATCCGCTACACCGCCGACGTGGTCGCCATGACGCCGGACGGCCGCGTCCTGCTGATCGAGCGGGGCTGGGCCCCCTTCGAGGGCGCCTGGGCGCTGCCCGGTGGCCACGTCGACCCGGGGGAGACGAGCCGCGCGGCGGCTGCTCGCGAGCTGGAGGAAGAGACGGGCGTGCGCGTGGACAGCGCCGACCTGCTCCAGCTCGGCGTCTGGGACGCCCCGGGCCGGGACCCGCGCGGCCGGTACGTCACCGTCGCCTATCTCGCCGTCGTCCCCGAAGACACCGCGATCACCGCCGGGGACGACGCCCGTGCGGCCCGCTGGTGGCGGCACGACGACCTGCCGCAGCAGCTGGCGTTCGACCACGCCGCCATCCTCGCCACGGCCCTCAAGGGGGCTTCGGCCGACACCGACCCCGCCGGCACCGCGATCTGACCGGGCACTGACGCCGCCCACCACCGCGCCCCGCCCCCCGAGCCAGCCAGGCCACAGGGTCGGGGCGCGGTGGTGAGCGGCGCGGCCGCCCGGCCGAACCCACCGCCCAGGAGGTACCCGCCGTGACCACCACTGCCCGCGCCGCCCGCTTCGCCGCCGCCTACGCCCTGCTGCGCGCCGGGGCGGACGTCGGTGACCACCTCGTCCAGACCGACCACTGCGCCCGCACCAAGGGCGCCACCGACGCCGCCCCCGTCACCGGCGACGACGGCACCGTCCACGGCACCGCCGCCGGCCGCAAGGCGTGCGCCGTCCACTGCCTGACCTACTCGGCCACCCAGGCCGCCGCCCTCCTCCTCGGCGCCCGCGCGCTCGGCCTGCGACTGCGCCCCGGCCAGGTCGCCGCCGCCCTCGCCATCTCGGGTCTGACGCACTACGCCATCGACCGAAGGGTTCCGCGCGGGCTCCTCCAGCGGTTCGCCGACGCCACCGGCAAGGGCAACTTCTACCGCCTGACCGACTACGGCATGAACGGCGCGTACTGCATGGACGGCGCCGTCCACCACGCCTTCGAGACCATCGCCGCCGCCGTCCTGGCCCGCTGACACCACCCCAGACACAGTCCCGCCGAACAGCCGCACCGGCCCCGGCACAGGCCGTGCCCGAGGCGTTCGCGACGCCCCCACCGGCGCCTGTACCTGACCACCCACCAGCCCCGCACCCACCAGAAGGAAACCGAGATGACCCAGCAGACCACCGACCTGCGCACCCGCGCGCTTCGCGCCCTCTTCGACCTCGCCGACCCGGCCGCCACCATCGCCGCCGCGGCCGCCGCAGGCCTCACCGCCTACCGCGCCCTGGCCGCCCACCCCGCCGAAACCCGCACCACCCTCGCGCTGGCCGCAGCCGGCCTCGCCGCCGCCCTGACCGACCAGCACACCCACCACCTCCTCACCCCGCTCCGCGCCCGCCTCGGCATCGAGCGCCACCCCGCACCGACCACCGCAGCGCCCTCGCTGGCCCAGCTCGCCCAGGACGCCACCGCCAACACCGCCGCGCGGGCCGCCAGCGGCGCGATCCACCTCGACTTCAGCTCCGGCTGCCTCACCAACCCGCGCAACTGGCAGGGACAGTCGGACGGCACCGCCACCTGCGAGCTCACCCCCGCCGCGCACCTGCTCTACCAGCCGTCCGGCACGGACAGCGGACTCGCCGAGTACAGCGGACGGCCGCGCTACTACGAGCTGGTCGCCGACGGCGAGCACCCGATCGTCGTCACCACCGTCACCCAGCTCGCCGACCTCCTCCAGCGCCACGCCGACCGCCGCCCGCTGGACGGCAGCGACGAGGACGACCCGTGGGCAGCCGTCAGCCAGGACACCACCACCCCGGGGACCGTCACGGACGACGACACGGAGACCGACGAGGACCAGGCCGACGACCACCGCGACCAGGAGACCGAAGCCCGGGCCGACGCACGCCCCTGACCGGCACCAACCCGGCCGGCCCAGCCAGGACCCGGCCGCCCGGCCCCACCCCGTCCGAACCGATCAGGGAGTCACCGCGATGGCCCGCACCACCACCCGCCGGCACACCCGCCGCCCCGCCCCCGTCCGCAACCACGACACGAAGACCGCCCCGCTCCTCGCCCTGCCGAAGGTCAGCGAAGACCCCTTCGCCGGACCCGCCGGCCGCACGCACTTCGCCTGCGACACCTGCGAGACCACCTGGGCCGGGGCGGAAGCGGACTGCTGGAACTGCGGCAGGCCCGCCACCACCGAGCACCCCAACCTGACCGCCGCCCTCCAGCTGCTCCTGCACCGCCCCGCCGCCCACCGCGCCTGACCGCCCGCCACCACCAACCCCGGCCCGGCCCGCACCGTACGGGCCGGGCCACCTCGCCGAAGGAGACCCCCAGACATGACCCTCGCCCCGATTCCCCGCCGCGGCCTGTTCACCAGCGACCCCGACGAGCGGCTGCGCCCCGGCACCCCGGACCGGGCCTGGGAGCTGTGGCTCACCGGCCCCAACGCCCTCCTGCCGATGCCCGACCTCGCCACCGCGCTGATGGCCGCCGCCGAGCACAACGCCCTGACCGCCGACCTCGACGACGGCTCCCCGCTCGAGCCCGTCACCTACGCCCTGGTCCTCCACCACGGCTACGCCTGGCGCCGCGAGGGCGCGGCCCGCCCGGGTGCCGGCATCGCCGTCCCGTCGCTGTGCTGGACCGCCAAGTGCAGCATCTGCGGTGACGTCGTCGAGGACGAGTTCATCCCCCACCACGACACCCCCGAGGCCGCCGCCGACGACGCCGTCGGCAGCCGCGAGTGGGACGAGCTGCCCGATGGCCGGCTGGTGTGCGAGCGCACCGACGATGCCCACGACGACGCCCGTGCCCAGGCCCGCCCCGAGGACGCCCCCGAGCAGCCGGACGAGAACCAGCTCGCCTTCCTGTAGACCAGCCCAGCATCCGATGGAGGACCGCATGCACCGCACCGTCATCGCCCCTCGCCCGGACAGCCCCGCCTCGCAGGCCGTCGGTTTCGACCTGGACGGCACTCTCGCCGTCGACAACGGATGGCAGGGAGGCCGCATCGGCCTGCCCCAGCCCGGCGCCATCGAGGCGCTGCGCACCATCGCCCAGCAGCGCGCCGTCTTCGTGTTCACCGTGCGGCCCGAACGCTGGCTGCCGGAGATCGCTGACTGGGTCACCTGGTACAGCGGGCTGGAGGCCTTCGTCGACCAGTCCGAGGGCAGGGCGTACTGGACCACCCGCGGGCCGGTGCTCGTGACCAGCACCAAGCTGGGTGCGGCCTGCTACATCGACGACCGCGCTGTCCACCACGCTGGCGACTGGGCTGACACACTTGTCACCGTCAGCCACGCGATCGGCCTCGACCGGGCAGGCGTTCTCATCCCTGCCTGACCTCCAGCACAGTGAAGGGCCCGCTTCCTTCGGCTTCGGCGCCGGAAGAAGCGGGCCCTTTCGCGTTTCTGGGGAGCTCGACCAAGATCATTCTTGCACAATTGGGCAAGAATGATCTTGGTCGAGTGGAGCGCGCGCGTGATGAAGGGGCACTCGTCGGGGTGTTGTCCGGAGGGGACGGCCTGTGGCCGTGGGGCCAGTGGCTATCGTCCCTGCATGACCGAAATCGCAACAGCGACCTTCACCGGCGCCCCGTCGTTGCCCGGGCCGCGCCCGGGCGAGGCGTACATCATCGCCATGTGCAACCAGAAGGGTGGCGTCGGCAAGACGACCACCACCATCAACCTTGCCGGTGCACTCGCCGAGCAGGGCAAGCGAGTTCTTGTGGTCGACGGCGACCCGCAGGGCAACGCCACCATGGCGTGCAAGGTGCCCCTGCTCGACGAGGACAAGGGCCCCACCCAGGCCACGGTGCTCCTGGAGATGGGCGACCCGCGCCCCCTCATCGCCGAGACCAAGGTGCCGAACATCCACATCCTGCCCGCGAGCATGGACATGTGCTTCCTGCCCAGCCGGATGCGCGAGACCGGCATCAGCATCACCCTGTACCGCATGCTGCTCTCCCACGTCCTGCACCTCTACGACGTGATCCTGCTCGACCTGCGGCCGGCGCTGGACACCGACACCGACGCGCAGACCGCCGCGGCGAACGCGGCGATCATCCTGGTGGATGTCGACGAGTGGGCCATGAAGGCGGTCAAGATGCAGACGGCGCAGCACATCACCGTCATGCGCAAGGCGCAGCGCCCGGACGGCGACCTCACCATCCTCGGCCTGGTGATCGGGCGCATCGTCAAGCCGATGGGTGACATCGACGCCCGGATCTACCGTCAGCTCCAGCAGCACCCGCGGATCCGCTGCATCGGCGAGGTGCCGATCCGGTCGACCGACCTGAAGGAATCCCGCGCCGTCGGCCTGCCGGTCGTCCAGCACCGGCCCCGGACCGACACCGCCGGCTTCTTCCGCGAGATCGCCGTCAACACCGGACTGGTGAAGGCGGCATGAGCGGCGAGTACGAGATCGACGGCTGGGACGACGAGGAGGCCACCGAGGCCGCCGTCAAGACCCTAGAGAACACCTCCCGGCGCGCCACCGAGGAACGCCGATCCGCGGCCGACCAGGAGATGGCCGAGCGCATCAAGAAGGCGGTCGACGCCGCCCGGCCAGGCCTCGACAAGGTCCCCGACCCGGTCGAGCCCTCCGGCGACGGCGACCTGACCCCGGAGGAGGAGGAGCGCCTGACCGCCTGCATTGCAGGCGTCGAGCTGCTCTCCACGGCTTACTGGGTGGCGGGCAAGTCGCTGGACACCATGGCGGTCGGCCGGCTGTTCCGCCGCCTCCCGCACAAGCTGGAGCCGTCCCGCTGCTACGCCACGATCGAGGAGTGGGCGAACCTCGAGCACGGCATCAAGCAGTCGCGGGCCAGCAAGCTGCGCGCCGGGTGGGAGCTCGGCGAGGTCCTCAACGCCAGCGGCTACAAGGCGCCCGAAGGCCAGGTCCGCGAGCTGGTGCCGCTCAAGAACCGGCACGGCCTCAAGGCCGCCGTCGGGGTCTACCAGCTGGTGGTCGACGCCGTCGGGGCCGACAAGGTCACCGCCGAACGCATCCGCGAGACCGTGCGGCTGCTGCCCGGCGACCTGGCCCTCAGTGACGAGGACGACCCGGAGGTCATCGCCCACGCGCTGAACGATGCGATCGAGTCGGCCGAGCCGCCGCAGCCGAAGCCGCCCGCGGCCCTGCCAGCCGAGCTGAAGCGCGATGTCGACCGCCGGGCCGTGGCCCTCGCCGACCGGCTCGACCGTCGGCGCATCGACCGCCAGGAGGTCCTCGGGCACCTGCTCGCCGCGTTCGCAGACGAGGACGACAGCCGGGTCTTCGACGCCGTCTTCGACCGGATGAAGAAGGCCGCCAGCTGAGCAGAGCAAGAAAGGGCGCCCGGCCAAATGTGGTGGCCGGGCGCCCTCTTGCGTACTCAGCGCACCCTACCCGAGCCATCGGACAGCCGCGCTCCGGGCATCATCGGATCATGACTCCTTCGCCTGACGAGATCGAAGCCGCCCGTACGCCCGCCGGCGGTTGGACCCGGGCGCAGCTTGCCGCCTGGGGTGTGCCGTGGCCGCCGCCCAAGGGCTGGAAGCAACAGCTCGCCGACCAGTGGCAGGCCGAGCAGAACAGCGCCGGCTGAGCTGCCGCAGGCCGTCGCCGTCAAACGGCCGGGCCACCCTGCGGGCTGAATTCCCGTGGTGGCGGGGTGACGGGTCCAGGCCCGAGGGCTGTCCTGTGCCCGCAGACGGCGGGCGTCTTGTTCGTTCGCGGACACGTTCGGTGGCGTTCTCGCTACGGTGACCGGGTCCGGGCGGCCGTGCCCGGACCACGCCCGCGGCGAAGGGGGACCACCGTGTCCACTGCACTGCTTAAGCCCCGCTACTGGCTCGCCCACGCTCTGGAGTGGCCGCAGGGTGAGGGCCCGTACCGGGAGTGCGCCCAGGCGCTCGCGCCGTCGATCATCCCGAGGCAGATGGTGTCCCGGGACGTCGCGGACATCCTGGCCGTCGCCGACGCCTACCAGAAGGCACACCCCACCCGGCGCCTGGTCTTTTTCAGTGACCTGACGCTGTGGTTGGACGGCCACGGCAGCGACTGGGGCCGGCGCGGCACCGACTGGGAGGGCGGCCTGCGCCAGCTGGAGGACGCCCCCGCCCCCGCGCTCTTCCTGACCCTCAGCCAGTACCACCACGCGATCCTGGCCGACTCCAGTCGCCAGGGGACGAAGATCTACTTCGGCGACGGCACGGTCGAGCAAGTCACCCCCGAGACCCGGGAGAAGGCCCGCGCGTTCATGCAGCAGACCCTGGAGCGGGACTGGCCCGGCTACATCGGCCGCCTGATCGCCGACGGCAAGATCCGCACCGCCTGACCGCGCCGCAGGCCCGAGGCCGGACGATTCCGCTTCGGGCCCGGTCGTACGGCGCGTGCCGCTCTGCTGCGCCCGCACGCCCCTTGACGTGTCGTCACCCGTGGGTGGAGCGTCGTGCAAGTCCGTGTAACCGACTTGGTACGGGAGGCCACCGTGACGCTACGTTTTCTGGGGATCTGGCCGAACACCCCATCCGACCAGTCCCCCACGATCTGGGTGGAGGAAGAGACCGGAGACCTGATCATCCAGTCCTGGAAGGCCGACGACGAGACTGTCCGGCAGGCCCAGGAGGTCGGCTCGGTGCCCGGCCACACCACCGACGTCCCGGAGCACGAGACGGTGATCCGGCTGCCCGCCAACATGCTCCAGTTCATCCCGCGGCCCGACGGAGAGGCCCCACGTGGCAACACCGGTTCGTAAGGCGCTCGCCCGGGCGCAGCGCTCGGCGGTGCATCTGGAGATGCGCGACCACTACATGCTGGACGACCCGGAGTTCATCGCCTTCCAGCAGGGCAAGCGCCTGGATGAGGCCGATCGCGGGTCGTGGTGGCACGGGTGGCACGACGCGGTGGCCGAGGCGGTTGGCCGCGGGGTGGTGGTGCGGCGGGCACGGATCGTCTCCGAGCCGGTCCACGACTACATCCGCTACGAGCACGACCTGACCTTCGGCAACCTGGCCGCCGGCGAACAGGTCCGCTGGCTGCCCCGGCGCAACACCAAGGACCTGTGCCTGCCGGGGCTGGACTTCTGGGTCTTCGACGACCAGGTGGTGCACTATCACCACTTCACCGGGGAGGGGCAGCTCGCCGAGGACGGGGAGGAGATCCTTCAGGATCCCGCCCTGGCCAGGCACTGCGCCGCGGCGTTCGAGGCGGTGTGGGAGCGCGCCGTCCCGCACGACCGGTACGCGGTCTGACCCGAGCACCCCCACCCGCACCGGCAGCCAGGTCCCATGCCCGCTTCCCCGTCGTCCAGCGCCCAGGCCGCCCGCAAGGCCGTCGCCGAGCGCCTGCGCGAGCTCATGCTGGACGCCGGCCTGAACGGCAAGCAGCTGGCCGCCCGGTGCGGGTGGACCGGTGCCAAGACCTCCCGCATCATCAACGCCAAGACCCCGCCCTCGGACGCGGACATCCGCGCCTGGTGCGCGGCGTGCGGCGCCGACGACCAGGCCGCCGACCTCATCGCCCGCAGCCGCCAGGCCGACGCCATGTTCCTGGAGTGGCGCCGGATGGAACGCTCCGGCCTGCGCCAGGCCCAGCAGGCCGTCCGGCCGCTCTACGAGCGCACCCGCTCCTTCCGCGCCTACGCGCCGTGGGTGCTGCCCGGCATGGTGCAGACCCGCGCCTACACCACCAGGGTCCTCACCGCGATCCGCGACCGCCGCGGCCTGGTCGACGACGTCGAGGCCGCCGTCGACGAGCGGATGGACCGCCAGCACATCCTCTACGAAGGCCGGCACCGCTTCGCCCTGCTGATCGAGGAGAGCGTTCTGCGTAACGGTCTCGGCGGGCGCCCGGTGATGCTGGAGCAGCTGCGCCACCTGCTCACGGTGGGCCGGCTGCCCAACGTCAGCCTCGGCGTGGTGCCGATGCGGCCGGACCGGGACAACGGCTGGCCGGTGGAAGGGTTCTGGATCTACGACCAGACCCAGGTCAACGTCGAGCTCGTCTCGGGGTATCTGACGATCACCCAGCCCAGCGAGATCGCCATGTACGAGAAGGTCTTCGCCGAGCTGTCCGACGTTGCGGTACGCGGCGCGCCGGCACGGGCCCTGATCACGGCGGCGATCGACGCCCTCGGATGAATCCGTGTAATCCGGTGCAACTTCGTTGAGTGACTACTTCGCTACTCCCTACCGTCGTTGATGCCGCCCGGTGCGAGGACTGAACCGATCCCCCTCGGCACCGTGGACGCCCCGGGCGGCGACCAACCCCCGCGACGTGCTGGAGCACCGCTATGCCCGCGAGCAGACCGCATCCTCGACACCCCGGCCACGACCTGGTGGTGACGGTCGACGGCCAGACGGTGGTCCGCATCCCGAACCACAGCGCCGCCCTGCGCCGGGCCCGGCTGTTCCGCGAGCTGCGCGGCCGGCGGCCGCGGTGAACAGCGCCGACTTCGTCCCGCCCGAGAAGCGACGGCCGGGCCTGACCATCCGCACCTACTGTGTCGGCCCTGACGGCACCCGATCCCACGACACCGGCCAGGTCACCCTCGACCCCGACGACGTCCCGGCCCACTCCACCCACCCCGCCGCCGGCTGGCCAACCTGCTCCTGCCCGATCCACGGAGGAAACCGTGCTCACTCAGCTTGACGGCATCCTCGGCCGACGCGGCATGAGCTCGCCCATCGAGTGGTCGTCTCCCGGCGCGGCGCGCGGCCGCGGCGCCCTCCTGGTCGCCGCCCACCGCGACCAGGAGATCGTCCGCAACCCCCACCTGACCGAGGACTGGGCCGCCTCCGCTGTCCGCGCCCCGAACCTGCTCGCCGCCGTCCAGGCCGTCCTCGGGCCGGACGTCGCCGTGGAGAACACGTTCCTCGTCGCGAAGTGGCCGGGGAAGGCGTTCCAGATCCCCTGGCACCAGGACGGCATCGACGCCCGCCTGGAGCTGGACCCCGAGCGCTCCGTCTCGGCGTGGCTGGCCGTCACCGACGCCACCGAGGCCAACGGCTGTCTCGAGGTAGCCCAGGGATCGCAGTCGGCCGGCTACCTGCCGGTCGAGAAGGAGCCGGCGAACGGCACCGGGCGCGGCCGGGCCGACCAGGCCGTCGGCTTCACCCCCGAGACCACCATCACCGTGCCGCTGCGCGCCGGCTGCGCCGTTCTCATGGACAGCCGTCTGGTGCACCGCTCCGCCACCAACACCAGTAGCGGCGCCCGCATCGGGCTGAACGTCCGCTACACCGCGCCGGGCGGCATCGTGCGGCGCGACCCGAAGAGCCCCAGCGTCGTGCCGATCAGCGGCACGGGCTGGCAGTCCGGCAGGACAAGGGAGAGGAGAGCACCACTGTGACCATCCTCGACACGCTCGACCAGGCGACCGCGGTGACCCGCGTGCGCGTCCTGACCGGGGAGGACGCCGACGCGGCCCGCCGCGCCGACAAGACCCCGATCGGCAAGTCCGACTGCACCTACTACTGCCCCGACGCCGCCACCGCCGAGCGGTGCATCGAGGCCCTGCGCGAGTCCGACGAGCGGCTGCGCAGCCGGCCGGAGGAGCTGATGCTCTGGGACTGGCAGTGCACCTACTGGGAGCCCGAGCCCGGCAACCCCAACGGCGGCGGCACCGTGCTGCTCGGCGTCGCCTGGTACGACCCGGCGTTCTTCGCCGACCGGCGCGACGCCTGGTTCGGCGCGATGCACCAGCGGATCTACCAGCAGCTGGGCATCCCGCTGGAGGACATCACCGTCACCCACTGGTCCCTGATCGCGTGATCTGAGACCGAACAGAACGAAAGGGCCGGACTCCCGCACCACCAGGAGTCCGGCCCCGCTCGCGTCTTCAGCCGCGCACGCTCTCCAGCACCGGCTCTGCTCCCGGCAGCGGCGTGCGGGTCTTCGCCCACCACACCACGACCGCGCACCCGGCGACGCCCACCAGGGCGGTGACGAGGCCGCCGGCGGTGAAGCCGGCCCGCGGGTGGGCTGCGGCCAGCGCGGGGATCCCCGCCATCGCCAGGGTGCCCATGGTCCGGATGACCGTCTGGTCGAGTGTCAGCAGCCGCCTGCGGGCGGCTGGCGGGAACTGCGCCAGGTGCGTGGACAGCGACACCGCGAGGAACGGCGAGACGGCCCCGTACGCGGCCGACACCGCCACCAGCTCGGCCACCGTGCTCACCGAGCCGGTCACCGCCATCAGCACCCCGGAGGCGGCCCACGCGGCGCAGTAGAACACCGGCAGGGCCCGGGGGAGACGGACGTTCCCGGCGACGGCGTTGCCGAGGATCGACCCGGCCCCGGTGGCGGCCAGCATCACGCCGTACGTGCCGACCCCGCCGCCGAGCCGTACCGCCACGAGCGCGGGCATCACGATCGACACCGCACCCGCGAAGATCGCGATCCCGTGGACGGCCAGCACCACCCCGGTCTCCGGATGCGTGCGCACCAGCGCCCGGGCCCGCGGCCTGGCAGCAGACGCTGCCGTCGCTCCGGCCGGCCCGGCCTGCCTGCGCACGGCACCAGCGCCCAGCACGGCCAGCGCAACGGCGGAGAGCGCGAACGTGCCCGCGTCCAGCCAGAACAGCCCGGCCATCGGCATCACCGCGAGCAGCACACCGGCCGAACCCGGGCCGGCGACCCGCGCGATCCGGTTGGTCGAGTCCATCAACCCGCTCACGGCCTGGACCTCCTCCGGCCGCACCAGGTCCGGCACCAGCGCCCCGAGGTTCGGATCGAACAACGCCCCGCCGACACCGAGCAGACCGGCCGACACCAGCAGCCCCGGCGTGCCGAACACCTCCCACGTCCACGGCAGCGCCGCGACCAGCACCATCCGGACCAAGTCCACCCCGGCGAGCGAGCGCAACGTGGTGAACCGCTCCATCAGCGGCCGTCCCACGGTGCCGAGCACGATGTACGGCACCGACTCCGCGATCGCCACCAGGCCCATCGCCGCGCCGCCGGATCTCTGCCAGGCCAGCCACATCACCGCCAGCGCGTACAGCCGGTCACCGAACACCGACGCCGTCTGCGCGCCCCACAGGAGAAGAACCGGGCCCCGCCGAAGCAGCCGCACGTATCGCAAGATCCACACCCGTCCGGAAAGCACGAAGTCCCGGCAGCAGGCTCGCCACCGGGAACTCCCGCAACCCTAGGGCAAGTTGAAGATCACCTGTCGCAGACTCCCCGATCGCCACAGTCCCCGGGCCGTTGGCCGCATCCGCAGTGCCACCCGTTCGTTGAACCTGCCGAGCGCCCCGACCAGGGCGTGCGGTTGCGCCTGCTCCACACTGCCCGGCACGTACACCCCCACGGTCCGGGCGCCGCATGGTGAAGCCCTCGGGTGGTCGGGCCCGTACACAGCCCGGCCGCCCGAAATCCCCTCACGCCGACCGCCGGCTCACGCCAGAATCGCTGCACAGTCAGAACAGCGAGGACGGGCAAGGCATGGACGAGTTGAGGTTCGACGGGGGTATCGGGACGTTCACGGTGAACGTCCCGGAGAACGCCCTGATGATCCACCGGGCGTTGGGCACCCACAGCCTGCAGATGCAGTTGGAAGTCGGTGTTCCGAAGGGAGGGGACGCCGGCCGGGTGCTGCACCTGGACACGGACCTGTTCGCACCCCGCGATGCCGGCCCGAAGGCATGGCTCGGCTCGACGTCCCAAGCTCTGGCCTTCGTGCCCGATACCGGGCTGGAGCGCCCGACCTTGCGCTTCCTGCTGACCGGCGCTCAGATCCTGGCACTTGAGCAGCACCGCAGCGGTGACCTCCACCTCGAGCTTGAGGTCCGCGCCGTCCTGCCCCAGGCCATTGGGCACCCGGGCGGCAGCCAGGCCACTGTGCACATCAGCGTCGCGGAGAGCCGCTGGCGCCAGCAACTGGCCGCGCTCGGCCGCAACCTCGGCGTGGAGATGACCATCCCCTTCCCCGAGGATGACGGACCGGGCCGCGGCGCCGCCGACTTCCTGCGGGAGGCCCAGCGCCTGCTCGGCGCCGGCGAGATCGACCCCGCGATGCTCATGGTGCGCAAGGCCCTGGAGACCATCGAGAAGATCACCGGCTGGAACCGGCCGGGCAGCAAGAAGGACAAGGGCCAGATCACCGCGGACGAGCGGTGGGCGCTGATCCGCTGCGCGTTGGAGGACCAGGCCAGCGGCGCCATGCACGTCGACCCCGGCACCAGGGACTACCGGTACAGCCGCACCGAGGTGGAGTCACTGATCGCCATGGCCGCCGCGCTGCTGCGTCTGCTGCCGTGACTGTGGCTGCCCCGGCCGTCTGCTGTGGCGGTCGGGGCCTGGTCGTCAGTCGTCGTCCTCATCCTCGTTGTCGGGGGCTGGGCGTGAGGCGGGGATGGTGTCGACCTGGCCCCAGCGCAGGGCGTGCCGGACGGCCGTGGTCATCCAGTTCATGGCCTGTTCGGGGCTGGGTTGGGTGAGCTTGTAGACCTCGCAGACGATCCGCATTCCGCCGGGGTGGGCGGCGATGCCGACCAGGTTGTTCCACAGGTCGATCCGGTACTCCCACGGCTCGGGTTCCCCGGGGCGCCGCGGCACCGGCGCGGGCTGCTGGGAGCGGACCCAGGCGCCGTCCTGTTCCAGGTCGGCCTGGCCGTCGCAGGCCCGCAGCAGAACGTCGTTCCATCCGCCCATGGCCGGGTGGGGGAGGAACTCGCGGGTGCTGTCGCGGAACCAGCCGCGCAGGAGATCGTCGTCGTCCGCGATGCGCTTCTGGCCGCCGCCGTCGACCAGGGCACCGATGAGTCGGCCGAGCTGGGCGACCGGCTCCAGGTCGCCGCTCCACCGGTAGTCGACGGCGACCATCACCCGCCAGGTCTGCTCCTTCCAGCGCGCTGGGTCCGGGCCGCCGCTGTTGGTGCCCCACCCGGCACCCACCCGGACGGCCTGCCACATGTTCATGCCCTTCGGGCCGACGAACTTGCCGTCGGTCAGCCCGGTCAGGCGTTCCGGGACGTGGGGCGTGCGGGCGCGGTGGAAGCCGAGCTCTGGTGACCAGCACCAGGGATTGCGCTTGAAAGTGATCCGGAAGTCGGGATCGTCCTGGAGGCGGTAGTCCAGGTGCCAGCAGTGTTCCTCGTAGCCGGTGTAGGGCTGGCACGTGTGGCCGCGGTAGGCGGGGAAGCGGCCGTCGGGGCCACGTCGGCGCGGCGCCGGCACGGAGGCGGGGGCGGTCTTCGTCACACCCTGCCAACGCAGCGCTGCCCACGCCGGACACGGGGAGTACCTGGCGGCGGGGGCAGCGCTGCGCTTGATCAGTCCAGCGGTGCTTCCTCGGCCTTCTTCGGCTCTGTGCCGCCGTGGGCCGGGTGGTCGGCATGGCATGTGGGGCACAAGCCGCCGTCGGCGGTGTAGCGCCGAGCCATGGAGGCGCACTGGCCGCACCAGGAGATGAGGTAGTCGAGGACCTCTCCGCCGTCCGACTCCGTCCCGTCCTGGTGAACGAGGACCCAGCCTCCAGACTCAACCGAACCGACCGCAAGCAGTGGCAGGGTGCCACCGTCGGAGTAGGCCAGCCAGCCGACGACGGGTACGGTCCAGGTGGTCCAGGCCGGATCCTGGTCGTCTCCCGTGCTCCAGCGGCGCACCCGCACGCCCGGTTCCGCCGGCAGAGCACCGATCGCGGTCGGGACAGCCTTCAACCCCGCGTAGCCGGGCTGCCGATAGGCCGCGACCAGACGATTCTCCGCGCTGAGAATCATCGCCGCGCCGTCGTCGAAGGTCACGACCGGCTTCGAGACCATCCGGTTCTCCGGCCGCTCGAACCGTGCGACCAGACCTGTCTGCTGACTGCCGGTTGGTGGGGGACGGTACACGCACTCTCCCTTTCGCCATGTTGCGCGCTGCCAGTTGGGCCGCGCTCGTGGTGACCGTACGGGCAGCACGAGTGGGGGGAGGCAGGTTCGGCGGATATGGCCACTTCCGAGGGACAACGGCCAAGGCATGCTTGTACGACTTACTAAAAAGGCGTGGACAGTGTCGGAGGGGAGGCGTAGAGTCGCCCTAGCGTTTCAAGTTAGATGAATAGGCGTGGAGGTTGTGGGTGTGTTCGTGACGACCGGTCAAGCCGGGACGGCACTGGGGTGCTCGATCCCGACGGTGAAGAAGCTGATGGCCACCGGCGTGGTCCCCGGCGTGCGCGAGCAGGGCCGGCAGGTGTTCCCGCTGGCCGCTCTCCAGGCACTCCAGACCCGCCCGGCCGCCGACCTGACCGTGCTCGGCACGGCGGAGGTGGCGGTGCTGCGCTCGGACGCCCCGACCCGGGTCGACGAACCGGACCGCGACTGGATCGGCTTCGGCGCCGGGCTGGACCAGGCGCAGCTGCTGGCCGCGCTGTCCGGCTGGTGGCGTTGCGACCCGGCCCGCGTCGCGGCCGGCGAAGTGCTGCCGGTAACGGTCGCCGGGTTCGTCGTCGCGGTGCTGACCGGCCTGACCGAGTGGGAGTCGGACGGCACCGCCGGAACCGCGGCCCGGTTCCGCTTCCCGAAGGCGCGGATGGCCGGCTACCTGACCGACCTCACCGCCCCCGCGAACGCCGCTGACCCGGCCGACCCGGAGGACGCCCGCCTGGCAGGCCTGCTGCTCGGCACCCGCCTGGCCTCCGTGTCCGGCGGCCCGATCGCCTACGTCACCACCAACCCGACCACCGACACCGCCGACGAGGGGGAGTGACCCGCTGATGGACCGGAAGTCGTACACCGCCGAGCTCGCCGGTCTGCGCGAGCTGCGTACCGAGATCACGGCCGCCGAGAAGCAGGTCGCGGCCGCGCAGAAGGAGCTGGACAAGCTCACCGCCCAGCGCGCGCGCCGGGTTGCCGGGCTCGCGGGGTACGAGGGCGCCCAGGCGCCGGCCATCGCGAAGGCCTCCGGGCTGTCGGTCGGCGACGTCGTGCGGATCGCCCCGCTGCTGGACCCGACCCCGGCCGCCGTCCGCGCAGTCAAGGCCGACGACCAGGCCGCCGCCGCTGCGCCCGTCGCGCCCGTCGAGGCGCCGAAGACCGCGCCGGTCGCCGAGCCCGCCACCGCGGTCGCCCCGGCGCTGACTCGCCCGGCCCCCGTCGTCGAGCAGCAGGCCCCGGCCGCCCCGGTGACCGAGGCGCCGACCGAGGTCGAGGACCAGGCCGCCGTCGTCGAACAGCCTGTCCCGGCCGCGCCCGCCGCTGCGCCGGTCGTCCCGACGGCTCCGGTCGCTCCGGTCGCTGCCGGGCCGCGCGAGCTGCCGACCCTCCCGGAGGGCCCGGCGGGCGCCCGGTTCGAGGCCGTCACCACGGGCCTGGTCTCCAAGCGCCCGAACTTCGTTCAGCAGGCCCGCAGCACGGTGTTCCTGGACGCCGCGACCGGTGATCTGGCGGTGCGCGACCGGGTGGTGCGCCTGGACCTCGGGGCCCGCACCCCGGGCGAGATCCTGGACGCCGTCCTGCACGCCGCGCCCGGCACCGAGCGCATCTACATCACGGCCGGCGCCCCGTGGCACGACGGAGCCGAGCGCTACAGCACCCTCAAGGACGCGGTCGCCGCCTGGCTGAACACCCCCAGCGAGCGGTGGACGACGGCGGTCGGCTCCGGCCGGGACAAGCTGGCCGGGCACTTTGTGCACCAGCGCCAGCCGGTGGGCCGCTACGCCCCCGCAGCCGCGCCGGACGGCGGCAGCACCGAGATCCGGAGCATGGGGGAGTGGTTCGACCCGGACGGCGCCGACGTGGTCACCTGCCGTCAGGCGTTCACCCTGCTGTGGCAGGCGCTGCGCCGCCACTGGGACGACGCCGTCCTGATGGGTTCCCCGTCGCAGACCGGCCGGGACCTGTGGTCGCGCACCATCCCCACCACCGGGAGGTGGGCGGGCGGCTACCCGGTCCTGTCCGAGGAGCTGCGGGGCTTGCTGCACGCGACCGGCGGCCAGGGCCGCACCGAGCTGATCCTGCCCCCGCGCGTCCCCGAGCAGCTCCCGGCGCTGGTGGAGTACGACCGCACCTTCGCCTACGCCAAGCACCTGTGGAAGTCGCCGGTGGGCACCCCGCGCCGGATCACCGCGGCCGCGTTCGCCGCGATGACCGGGCAGGAGCAGGTGAAGGCGCTGATGTCGTGCTCGCACTGGAATGTGCGGGTGACCGTCCCGGCCGACTGGAACCACGTTGGCCTGCTGCCCGCCCCGGTGACCGGTGACCGTGCCTGGGTCTACCCCTCGGAGCCGGGCACCACGTTCACCACGTGGGCGGGCGGGGCGGAGGTCTACCTCGCGCTGTCGAACCACCTCGCTCCCTGGCGGATTGAGGTCCTCGGCGGCCTGCTGTTCGAGGACGGCAAGCCGCTGGACGAGTGGGGCAAGCGCCTCAAGTCGGCGTGGGCGGACCTGACCAACCTGTCGAAGCTGCACGGCGACGAGCGGCAGCGGCAGGCGGCCTACCTCGCCTCCCGCGCGGTCCGGTCGGTGCTGCTGTTCGGCCTGGGCGGCTTCGCGCAGCGCCCGCGCCTGGTCTCAGGCACCACGCCGGTCGGCGAGGCGCTCCCGGCCGGGGTGGAGATCCTGGGCCAGGACGGCGAGGTGGTGACCTGGCAGCGGCAGGCCGGGTTCTCCCGCGACCCGTACGCGCACCCGGAGTGGGCGGCGTCCGTGTGGTCGGGGGCGCGGGCGGCACTGCTGGACATGAAGTACCGCGACGGCAAGCAGATCGTCGGCTACGCCGGTGCCCTGCACGCCAAGCCGGGCACGGTCGTGTACTTCGGTACGGACGGTATCGCCCTGACGGAGCGCCAGCCCTGGCCGTTACCGGGGCGAGCCGGGTGACTACCTCCTCAAGGGCCACCTGACCGGCCCGGTGGAGCACCCGACCAGCCAGGAGCAGTACCTCAAGCTGCGCGGCCTGGGCCGCGCCGAACTCGCGCAGACGGGAGCTGACCGGTGAGCCCGGCCGACCCCGACCAGCCGAACGAGGCCGCGCGCCTGACGCAGGAGCTGATCGACCAGGGCTTCACCAGGCGCCAGGTCGCCCGGATGCTCGGCCGCGACGCCAGCCTGGTCAGCCAGTTCTTCACCAAGGGCAAGGGCAAGGCGTTCGTCGGCGCGCTGCGCCAGGTCGTCCGCGCGGTGCGCGGCGGCGAGCGCGACACCGAGGCGCTGTCCGGGATCGCGGAGGCGAACACCAAGCGCCGCACCACCAAGACGGGCCAGAAGGCCCGGGTGCGGGGCAAGGACGTCGTCGGCAAGCCCGGCGAGTCGATGGCCGGCCGCGCGGGCAAGCAGGCCATCAAGTCCGGCGCCTCCCACCTCGCCCCGGTGGTGCACGAGACCGGCCAGGCCGGCGGCCGTCTCGCCTTCACCGTCCGGATGAAGGCCGACCAGTACGTCTACTCGGCCGGGTCGGAGAAAGACTCCGGCGGCATCCGCCGTGGCTTCATCCCGCGTTCCGACGGCACGGAGGAGCGCACCTACGGCTCCGCCAGCACCGGCGGCTTCGACGCCGCCGAGTGGTCCCAGCGCGTCGCCGACCACCACGGCGACGTCACCGAGGCGATGCGGGCCTGGCTGGTGGAGACCGGCCGCGCGGTCGAGGAAGCCGACATCGCCTACCTCGAGGTCCGCGGCTGGATCCCCGAGGACCAGCAGTAGGTCCGGCCGGCCTCTCCCCATCCATGACCTGGCCCCGGGGAGAGGCCGCCCGCCCCGACCCTCCCACAGCACCGAGCGCCTCGCCCCGCCGTCCCAGCATCCGAAGGAGAAGCACCGCCGTGGAGACCACCACCGCCACCGAGGCCGACGTGCCGGCCGCGTTCCGCGCCGCAGCCGCTCAGTCGGTCCCGCAGCAGCCGTCTGCGGCCCTCAACCCGTTGCCGCTGCACTGGTTCCAGAAGGACGCGGTGGCGGCCGCAGTGCGCGAAGTGAAGGACGGCGGCCGCGCCACCGTCGTGGCCGCGACCGGCTCCGGCAAGACCCTCATCGCGGCCGGCTGCGCCCGGCGGCTGGCCGCTCGCGGCCGGGTGCTGGTGCTGGTGCCGACGATCGAGCTGCTGGAGCAGACCGCCGAAGCGTGGTCGCTGCGGGGCGGGCGCCGGGGCCTGGCGGTGGCGGCGTGTTCGCGGGAGGAGGCGCTGGAGAGCGCGGAGGCCGGCGGCCGGGTCCACGCCGAGGTGACCACCCAGGCCGTCCGGATCACCGATCTGGTCAACGGCGCCCCCGACGACCAGCCGGTCACCGTCTACGCCACCTACGCCTCGCTGGAGCGCATCGTCCAGGCCCACCAGGGCTGGGGACTGGCCCAGTGGGACCTCGTGATCATCGACGAAGCCCACCGTACGGCCGGCTCCGAAGGGAAAGCGTGGGCCGCGATCCACAACGACGCTCAGGTCCCGGCGAAGCGCCGGCTGTACTTCACCGCCACCCCGCGGATCGCCGACGACCGGCGCGCGAAGGACGGCCTGGCCGACCTCGCCGACGCCGACGGCCAGGCGCTGCCCGTGCTCTGCTCCATGGACTCGGAGGAGATCTACGGCAAGGTCTGCTTCACCTGGACCCTCGGACAGGGGATCGAGCACGGCTACCTCGCCGACTACCGGGTGCTCGTGCCGGTGGTGACCGATGAGGACCTGCGCGAGCTCCTCAACCTCCCCGCCGTCGCCGACCTCCGCTCCCAGCGCAGCAACGAGGAACTGCTGCGCCTCGCGTTGCAGATCGCGGTGCTGCGCGCGGTCGCCGATCTCGGCCTGCGCCGGGTCATCACCTTCCACTCCCGGGTGACCGCGGCCCGGGAGTTCGCCGGCACCCTGCTGGAGGCCTCCGAGCTGCTGGAGGACGCGGAGCGCCCGGAGCGGATCTGGGCGAAGGCGGTGGCCGGCACCGACCGGCTCAAGGACCGTCGGGCCGCATTCGCCGACTTCAAGGCCCACACCGGCGAGGACGGCGAGGAGTGCGGCATCCTCTGCAACGCTCGGCTCCTGACGGAAGGAATCGACGTCGCCGCCGTGGACGCCATCTGCTTCGCGGATCCCAAGTCGAGCGTCATCGACATCGTCCAGGCGGTCGGGCGGGCGCTGCGCCAGTCCTACCGGCAGGGCAAGGTCAGCTGGGTCATCATCCCGGTCTACCTGCCGACCCCGGAGGTCGGCGACGACACCGCCACCGCGCACCCGGCCGAGGTCCACGACGCGGGCGAGGCCGTGAAGGCCGAGGCCGACGCCGAGATCGAGGCCAGCTCCTTCCGCACCATCTGGCGGGTCCTGCGCGCGCTCGCCGCGCACGACGCCCGGGTGGTCGGCCGGATCACCGAGCTGCGCGCCAGCCGCTCCCAGGGCACCGCCCACACCACTGCGGCCAAGCCGGCCGAGAGCGAGGCCGGCGAGCCCGGCGGCGAGGGGGAGCAGCCGCCGGCCCCGGTGGAATCGCCGATCGAGTGGCTGCGGATCAACGCCAAGCAGCACGCCGCGAAGATCCTCCAGACCGTCAAGCTGCGCGCGTTCAACCCGCGCGCGGTCGAGTGGCAGCGCATGCACGCCGTCGCCGCCGTCTTCCACCTCCAGCACGGCCACCTCGACCCCACCGACAAGGCCAAGCACGCCGAGTTGATCTCCTGGCTCACCCGCCAGCGCCACCTCTACGGCCAGGGCCTGCTCGACGCCGCCCGGGTGTCCGAGCTGGACGCGCTCGGCATGATCTGGTCGAAGAACGCCAACGCCTGGGAGCGCGGCTACGCCTACGCCGCCGCGTTCCACCACCAGCACGGCCACCTGGCGATCCCCGCCACGGCGAAGCTGGACGACTACGCGGTCGGCGCCTGGATGCGCCGCCAGCGCAAGGCCGACAACCTCACCACCGACCAGACCGCCAAGCTCGACGCGCTGGACGAGCTGTGGCGCCTGGAGCCGGACTGGAACAGGTCGTACCGCCGCCTGCTCGCCTACCTCGCCGCCGGCGGAACCCTCGACGGCCCCGCCAACCGCACCGGCGGCGAGGCGGACCCGGCCTTCCGTCCCGGCACCTGGCTGCGCAAGCAGGCGGGGGCCCGCACCGAGGGCAAGCTGACCGACCACCAGAGCGCGCTCCTGGACGCGCTCACCCGGCACGCCGAGACCGTCACCGGCTGACCCACCCCGCAAGACCCCGCACGCCGTCCCAGCCCACCCAGGCCGGGACGGCTCGCTCCCTGGAAGGAGACAAGTGACCACCACCCAACAGCCGAAGGTGTCCTGGTACGCGCAGTACCTCTGCCACACCTGCGGCGACGGCGGCGACGCGCTGTTCGATGACGGCACCATCGTGGACGCCGACCACGACTGCGACCACGGCGAACCCGAGATCGCGTGGGAAGGCCGCGCCGAGTGCGGCAGCTGCGGCTGGTCCCTGGAGACCGACTTCGCCGACGGCGACTACGTCGAGGCCGACCACGACTGCCACGCCGACCAGTAGCACCCACGCCATCGGGGCGGCCCGCGTGCCTGGCCGCCCCGCCCCGATTTCGCGAAGGAGGACCCGGATGCGCGGCGCCGGCTACACCCTGCTGAGCCGGCTCCTGGTGGCCGCCGGCCACCGCCCCGAGGCCGCCGCGGCGGCCATCGCACGGGCCGAGTTCGACATCCTGGACTGGGCGCAGAGCAACGTCACCAGCACCGGCTGGCGATGCCCGGACGGCCGGACGCCCGACTACGAGGCGGGCTGGCAGGAGGCCACCGAGGCGGCGAGCGCCCGCCTGGCCGAGTACGCCGAGCGGGCCCGCCTCCAGGCCCGCAGCGGCGGCCTCGCGGTCCCACCGGGACCGACGCCGCACGAACCCGAGCCCGCCACGGCGGCCTCGACCGAGCCGGTCGACGTGCTGGAGACGGCACTGGCACTGTTCCACGGCCTGGCTGGCCCGCAGCCGCACGACGCCGAGCTGACCGACGCCGTCCTCGACGCACTCGTTCCTCTCACCACCCACCCCGGCTACACCGACACCCTGACCGCCTTCGTCCGGACCCGGAAACGGGAACTGCGCGAACTCCACCGCGACTTCGGGCACGGCACCACCCACGACCGCGACCCGGACGGCTGGCCCGGCCCCCGCTACGTCCTGGTCCGCCAGCCCGAGGGCCTGCTCCTCGCCGAACTGCTCACCCGCCAGCCTCTGGCCCTCGCCCAGGCATGGAACGGCGTCCTGCCCGACGTCCTCCTTGAGGACATGGCAGAGGCGTGGCCCTTCCGCAGCTGACCACCCACCACCCCGCACCCAGGCCCCGACCTGCCGGAGAGCACCCGCGATGACCGACACCACCACCCCGACCACCTCGACCACCACGCGGCCCACCCCCGCACCGACAGCGGCCCGGCCGGGCGCCCAGCGTTCCCCGGCCTCTACCGGCACCAGCACACCCAGTTCCCCGCGGGTGCTGGTGCTGGACCCCGGCACCATCGCCGACCCGGTCGAGCGGGAGCAGGCGTTCGTGCAGCTGCTCCGCTACCAGGCCCAGGTCCTCACCAGCCACGTGCGCCTGGAGGAAGGTGACCGGGTCGAGCTGCTGGAGCCGGTGCGCGCTACGTGGATCGACGAGGACCTGGCGGCCGAGGAGTACTGGGAGGAGGACGCCCGCGTCCGCGCGGACGTCCCGGCCGGCACGCTCGGCGTCATCACCCACGTCCGCCGCTACCCGACCCCGTTCCCGTACGTCGTCGCCTTCGACCGCGGCCCCGAGTGCGGCGTACGCAACCACCAGATCACCCGCTGCGCCGATCAGTCGCTCACCCCCGCCGCGCCGCCCGATCTGGCCCCGGAGCCGTGGAGGCGCTGACCGCCACCACCCGCCACCACCCGGTGGCGGCCGCGTTGAACCGCACAGCCGAGAAAAGGGGAGGCACCAACATGCCAGAAGCCGTGAAGCCGGTCCCGTCCTACGCCCGGTGGGCCGAGGTACCCGACCACCTGCGAACCAGGACCCAGCTCGCCGCGCTGGACCTGCCGCGCCAGGCGGCCGGCCCGGTCCGCGCCACCATCGAGACCCGCAACCCCGGCACCGGACGCAAGGACGAATTCGACCTGTACGACGTGCGCGAGTCGGTCCCGACCGCAGCCACCGCCGCGCAGTTCCTCGCGGCCGGCACGCGCCGCACCACCAACACCCGTACCTGCGAGGACTGCGGCGCCCACCCCGAGACGCCGTGCACCCCGGCGGCCGACGGCCGGGCCCTGTGCGGCACCTGCGCCCACATCACCCGCCTGCGCACCCGCCAGGCCGAGATCCGCGCCGCGGCCCAGGACGTCGCCGAGACCGCCGCCCGCCTCCTGGCTGACGAGCACCTGGCCGTTCTTCAGATCGACTACACCCCCGGCGAGCCCACCGCCGCCGGAACGCCCCGGCCGCCGGCCGCCGCCCGCCTCACCGCCATCGACCGCACCGGCGCCACCCTCTACGACCGCACCGTGCGCCTGACCGGCCCCCGCACCCCCGGGGCCCCCGACCACGCCATCGACCCCGCCCCCGCCCTGGCCGACCTCACCAACGTTCTTGCCGAGCGCACCGTCGTCCTGTGGACCCCCATCGACCTCGACCCCCTCTACGACGCCCTGCGCCGCCTCAAGCTCAACACCGCCCTGCTGCCCGAAGGCCGCGTCAACAGCCTGTACTCGGCCGCCACCCAGTGGCGCGCCGACCTCAACCCGCGCACCGGCGACCTTCGCCGACCCACCTCGCCCGGCACCGCCGACCGCCTCCTCCTCCTGCTCCGGAAGATGTCCGCCGACGCCCTGCGCCTCGACCCGACGGACGAGTACGACGACCCCGACCGGAAGCTGTGGAACTACCAGCTCACGGCAAGGCGGGTGGACCCGGCACACCCCGGGGTCTCCGTGATCGTCACGCACGCCTGTGCCACCTCGGTGGAGGACGCGGTACGCCTGACCAGGAAGAAGCACGACGGCCACCTCTACGGCGACGGCCTGTACCGGATCGTGCGTGTTGAGGAGGAACGGCCGTGACCAGGGGGCGCCGCAGCCAGTTCTGACCGACCCTTCCGCAGCGCGTCCCAAGCCGGTGACCTTTGGCTGGGGCGCGCTGCTGCGTCGTCGGCACCGCTGTCCACAGCCGACCTCGGCCATGGTGGCCGCCATGATGACGACGAAGAAGGCTACGGCGCCCTGCCAGGCCCACGGCGCCGACAGCTGGGGCAACTGCCCGGTGGCAGAGCTGCGCACCGTTCAGACACGGCTCCTGGCGCTGCTGGAGCGGTACGCCGACGGCACGCTGAGCATGGACTACAGGTTCAGCCCCGACGAGACCACCCAGCGGGCGGTCCGCCTGCTCGCGGCCCTCCTGAACGTGTCCCCCAGAGCCGTACGCCGCCACGCCCGCGGCTCCCGCTGGCCCGCCGGCCGCAAGCTGCGCCAGGCGGTGAACTACCGGACGGAGGAGGAGTTCTGTCCCGCGCGCCTGGCCGAGCGGGCAGCGAAGCAGGCCCGCGCAGAAGAGGCGGATGCCCGACGCCGAGCCGCGCGGGCGAGCCACGGGGAGAAGTAGCTCATCCTCCACCGCAGGGTGTGACCTGTTGGTTGTGGTGGGCGTGTTTTGGCCTCGTACGCGGGGTTGTCTGGACCTTTGGTTGGACCTGTTGAGGTGGTGGCGGGTGGCGCTGGTCGGGCTGGTTTGGTGACTGTGTGTGGTGGCTGGGTGGGTCGGGGGTCTGGTGGGGGTGCTCGGGGGCCGGTCGGGTGTTGCGGGCCTGCATTTGGGGGTGAATTCCGCCGTTAATTCCGTCTGGTTGTTTTGGCGGATTGGCGGCTGGGTGGTGGTGTGAATTCGGGTCGGGTTTGCGGGGTGGAGGCGGTGGCGAGGGTGGGTGTTCGGTTTGGTGGGGGTCGGGCTCCGCGTCGTCCGGGCCTGCTGCGCCCTGCTCGGTCGCCGCTGTCCAGGCCGGGCCCGCCGTCCCGGCCCCGCCCGCCGTCTGGGCCGCGCTGCGCCCCGGCTCGGCCGCCGCCCAGGCGGTGCCGCTTGGAGGCCCTGGTGGCCGGTCCTGGCCGTCCCGGCCGCCTCCGGGCGCGCTCTGCCCGCCGCCCGTGCTGCTGCCCGGGGCCGCCGTCCGGGCCCGGCCGTCCTGGCTCGGTGTTCGGTTTGGTGGCGCTGCTCCGGGAATTGCTCGGTTGGCGCGGGGCGGGATTTTCTGGACGGCGTGGAATGGCGGTCGTGGTGTCGGAGGCGAGGGCCGTAGGCCCCTTTCCGGCGTGCCTGAATGGAATTTCTGTCCGCTGCGCCGCTCGGGGCTTTCGGATTGGGGGTCAGAAAGAGAGCGGAAGGGAATTTATATTCCCGCCGTGAGTGTCGCCGGATAGGGCCGGGACGGGCGGTTGCCGCGAGGTTGTGTGTTCGCGTCCCGCGCCCGTTCGCGGACCGGTAGGATAGAGCCGTACGGCGCTCCGGGAAGCATCGCCGGAAACGCTTCGAGTGTCCGGCCGAGATTCCCGGTTGAGGGCCCGTCAGGGACCGCCGTCCGGGCCGCTCGTGAGGGCCCGCCACAGGGGCCGGGGAGGAGCGGGCCGGGCGGGTGGCCCGGGGTTGGCACCCGAGGGCCGCAGGCCCCGCCCCGAGGGCGGCGGATGGGCCGACAGCCCAGCAACCGCAAGGCGGGACCGGCCACCGGCCGGGACCGGGGGAGCGGGCCGGGGGTGGGGTTGTGGCTGATACCGGAAGTCCGCGACACATCGTCAACGCCGAGGGCCGCAGGCCCCGGCCGGCACCCCTCCCGATCGGGGGAAGGGGCTACTACCCGAATTCCGCGTCACATCGTCAACGCTCACCCCCGGGCGCAGCCCGGGAAACCCTGCCAGCAAACCGGCCCGTAGGGCCGTGAAAAACACCGGCCAATTGACCGGGAAAGCCGACCGATTGACGGGCCGTAGGCTCGGGACAATGCCCCGGATTGGCGGAGCGCAGCGACGCCCGACGCCCACCCCAACGGCGCGTGCCGCGCCCACGAATTCGCCGCAGGCGAATTTCCCCAACCACCCACCGCCCGCCGAGGCGCAGCCGAGGCCACACCACGCACGGTGACGCCGTAGGCGGCACCCCCGGCTGACGCCGCGTCAGCGGCGCCCCGGCCGCCAGGCCGGGGGTAAGGCCCTTAGGGCCTGCCCC
>NZ_JBIWAQ010000028.1:0-80110 GCF_044760155.1 Kitasatospora sp. NPDC098652 | reverse complement strand
GTCGTCGTCCTCGACGAGAACGACACCGTCCTCCACACCGAACTCGTCGCCGAGATCGCCGAAGAGCCCGACTACGAGGCCGCCCTCGCCGCCCTGGTCTAACCCCCACACAGCACCACACCCGGGCCCGCCCCGCACCGCCACCACCAGCGGCACGAGGCGGGCCCGCGCCGGTACAGGGCCGATTCAGGGGGGGATGCCCCGGAGATCGACGCGATCGCCTTCAAGTTCCAAACCGGAACGCAGTGGGTCCACCTGCCGGAGAAATTCGGCAACTGGAGAGGTGTCTACAACCGGCTGCGGATGTGGGCCCTGGACGGCACCTGGGAGCGGGTGTTCGGCCGCCGTCCAGGTGCGCAGCACGAGCCGCTGCGTGGTCAGCTCGCCCGGGCCGTCAAAGGTAGTGGGGTGCACGGTTGTCTCCTGGTCAGAGTGGGTGACCCGGTCCGCGCTCTGTCAGCTGGCGGAGCGGAAAAGGGCATGTCGAGAAAGGCCGTTGACGGCCATATTCATCAACCTCCCCACGTGTCCGCTTTCACGCGCCTGCCGCGCCCGTGCGACGGTAACAGATGCCGGCCAGTACGAGCCTTTTCATCTGCGGCGAGCGGTAACCAGGGCGAACGAAAGGTATTCGCCGCCGTCCTGCGTCAGCATGTCGATCACCGGCTGGTTCGCCTTCGCGGCGTCCGGCCCCTGCTCGGCGCAGGCACGCGCCCACAGCAGCCAGTCCTGCCATGCATCTTCCTGGAGGCGCGCGGAGGTGACGTCCACCAGTTCGGTGACCTCCCACTGGAAGCGCCACCACTGGAGTGTGTGCCAGGCGATGGCCTCCCAGCCCACCACCGCCTTGATGTGGTCCGGGATCGCCCCCAGCTCGCGCACTTCCCTGGTCATCCCCGGTGTCGCCATGCCCAGCTGGCCACCCGGCCGTAGGAACCGCACCAGGTAGGGGAGGTAGCCGTCCGCGGTGCCGAAGTATTCGAACGCGTCGATGCTCACGATCGCGTCGAAGCTCTCCGGCTCGAACGGCAGGACGTGCGCCTCCGCCCGCACGGCGGTCACCCGGTCGGCGACTCCTGCCTGGGCGAAGACGGCGGCAGCGTCCTCGGCTGGTATCCACCAGTCGGCCGCGACCACCTCAACGCCGTACTCACGCGCAAGGAACACCGACGTGGCTCCTTTGCCCGAGCCAAGGTCCAGCACCCTCATCCCCGGCCGCAGATCGAGATTTGCGGCCAGGTCCTCCAGGAGCCACAACGGGTTCGGCCCCATGTCGAGGCCCACGAGCCAGGCAGGGTCATAACCAGAGGAACGCGGGTAGCGACCAGGTCGTGCAAGATCATCCAATGCAGTCACGGACACACCCAAGCCCATGACACACGGACGCACAACCCAAAATCGTCCGCCCCCTTCCGCACAGCACGCGGCCATACAGCACGCAGCCATGCGCAACCGTCAAGCCCTGGCCATCACGCGAATGACCTTGCCGATCCCCCGGTCGTCTGGTCAGCGAGATGATCCAAACGAAACGGCCTAGCTCAGTCCGGCACGGAGGCGCGGGCCCCGAAGACCCTGACCACATAGCCGTCGAGCCGATCACCGAACGCCGCCGCCGAATCGATGCCGGAGCCGGGGAGCGTTCCACCTCGCGGACGGCCTCGTCAAGATCGATCGCTCGTTCCATGCGCCGATCATGCCGCAGCATCGAAGCCGGACGAAGCCGGGCGGAGAAGCCGACCGGAGCCGGGCGTGGATCGGGCCCCGCCCGACGAGGGCGACGGCGGCGGCGGTGTCGGCTACCGCCGACCCGGCAGCACCGGCGCGCCACCGGGCGGCCGGTCCGGGAGCGGACCGAAGTTGAGGAACTGATGAGAAAACCGGCCGACGGGCCCGAGCGCCGATAGCGTGGCCGGATGGATCACGACCAGCACCTGCGCCACGCCGCGTCCTTCGGCGCCGCGGCGGCGGCCTACGCCGAGCACCGCCCGGACTACGCGCACGCCGCGGTGCGCTGGGCGCTCGACGCCGCGCCCGGGCCCCGGGTGCTCGATCTCGGCGCCGGGACCGGCAAGTTGACCGCCACCCTGCTCGACCTGGGGGCCGAGGTCATCGCGGTCGAGCCGGATCCGGCGATGCTGACCGAGCTGCGCCGCTCGCTGCCGACCGTCCGGGCGCTGTCCGGAAGCGCGGAGTCCGTTCCGCTGCCGGACGCCTCGGTGGACGTGGTGCTGGCCGGGAATGCGATGCACTGGTTCGACATGGCGGTCGCGGGCCCGGAGATCGCCCGGGTGCTGCGGTCCGGCGGCATCCTGGCGGGCCTCTGGAACCTCCTGGACGACCGGGTCGAGTGGGTCGCCGAGCTGGCCCGGGTGAGCGGGGCCGCGGCGGTCGGGCCGCGGGACACGCCCGCCGCCTGGCGGGCCGAGACGGCCGGCGCCCACCTGCCGAGGGGCGGCGGCGCCGTCCGCTTCGGCGAGGCACGGCAGGAGCTCTTCGCACACGGGCAGCCGCGCACCGCCGATTCGCTGGTGGCGACCCTGGGCACCCGCGCGGGGATGCTGGTCATGCCGGACGACCGGCGGGAGGCCGCGCTCGCCCGGATCCGCGCGTTCCTGGCGAGCCGACCGGAGACCGCGGACGGCGGCTTCACCCTGCCGATGCTCACCGGCGTGCTGCGCACCCGCCGACTGTGACCGCCCAGGGCCACGGCGACGACCGTCCTGCGCCGCCCCGCCTCCGGCCGACATCCCGCCTCCGGCTGACGTCCCGGCGCTACGACCGCGCCTCCGGCGGGAGCGCCGCGGCGATGCAGTCGAGGACCCGCTCCAGCCCGATCCGGAACTGCTCGTCGCGGCCGAGCCGGGGCCCGCGCGCCTCCAGGGCGATCCGGCCGAAGATCGGGTACTCCCCGCTCTCCAGCAGGTGTCGGACGTACGGGTAGTTGCGCGCCTGCCACTCCTCCTCGCTCACGCCGCTGCGCCGCACCTCCTCCGTCCAGCTGACCTCGTCGCGGGCGGCGCCCTCCACGAAGCCGTTGAGGACGGCCATCAGGCCGAGGTTCTCGTCGATCGGGAGGTGCGCGTCCAGGACGCCCATCACCGCTTCGATCAGGCGCAGTTGCTGAGGCCCGAGGCCGGGCAGCGCGCGGTGCACGGTGGCGATCCAGGGGTGCCGCAGCCACATGGCGCGCAGGCCGTGGGCGTAGCGGGTGAGGTCGGCCCGCCAGTGGCCGGAGGGCATGCCCTCGACATCGATCTCCCCCATCAGCCGGTCGGCCATCAGCTGGATCAGCTCGTCGCGGCCGGGGACGTACCGGTAGAGCGACATCGCGCCGGCGCCGATCTCTGCGGCGATCCGGCGCATGGTGGCGGCCTCCAGGCCCTCGGCGTCGGCGATCCGGACGGCGGCCTCGGTGATCTGCGCCCGGCTGTAGGCGGGTTTCGGTCCGCGGGCGGGGCGCTCGGGCCGCATCCAGATGCTCACGTACTCGGCGTCGGCCACCGTCGACCCTTCTTCTTGCGTACACGGTACCCAGTAATCTAGCGTGGCCACCATGACCGCGTACAACGTACTCAGTCGAGGGGTGGAGTGATGGCGACCGGCACGGACGGGCCGACACCGATCAGCGAGGCCGACCGCGACACCGCCGTCCGCCGCCTCCAGGAGGCCTACGCCGACGGGCAGTTCGGCTTCGAGGAGCTGGATGAACGGCTGCAGCGGGCGCTCACCACGACGACCCCGGACGGCCTCGCCGAGGCCCTGACCGGACTACCGGAGCCCGTCGCCCACCCGGACGCCCGGTCGGCGACCACCCTCACGGGCGACGCCCTCGGCGGCCGGATCCGGCGGCGCGGCGCCTGGCGCGTCCCGCGTGTGCTCACCGTGGCCTCGGCGCTCGGGCGGGTGCGGCTGGACCTCTCCCGGGCGGTCATCGAGCACCCGGTGGTCGACATCCAACTGCTGCTCGGCACCGGCGGGGCCGGCATCACCGTGCCCCGGAACGCGGTCGTCGACCTCACCGCCCTCCACGCCGGCCTCAAGCAGCCGCGCTACCGCGCCCGCCGGACCGTCCGCCCGGGCGGGCCGGTCATCCGGATCTCCGGGGGGATGGGGACAGGCCGCCTGCGGATCCGCCACTCCCTCTGGTGAACACCGCCCTCTGGTGAACACCGCCCTCCGGTGAACCCGCCCTCTGCTGAACCCCTGCCGCCGGCGAACCACTACCGCCGGCGAGCCCCCGGCCCCTTCGGCCGCCCCGGCTCAGCCCTCGGCCGTGCGCACCGCCTCGATGAAGCCGCTGGTCCGCCCTGCGCCCTCGGGCAGCGGACGGCCGTAGGCCGCTCCGACCTCGGCGAGGGAGGTGGTCCGGGCCTGCCAGCCATGGGCGTTCAGCCACTGGTCGGTCTCGGGCCCGAGCCCGCCCTGCCAGAGCTCGGTGACGTGGGCCAGCGCGGGATCCTCCGGGCCGCGGGAGACGTCCCGGCCGCGCTCCATCAGTAGTCGGCTGCCCGGTGCGGAGAGCGAGCCGACGGCCGTGAGCAGCCCCGCCGCCTGCTCGGCGCTCAGGTACACCAGCAGGCCCTCGGCCAGCCAGGCAGTGGGCAGTTGCGGGTCGAAGCCCGCCGCCACCAGGCGGCGCGGCCACCCCGGGTCGAGCAGGTCGCCCGGCAGCACCTCGCGCCGACAGGACGGCACGGCGTCGGCCGCGTCGAGCACCTGTTCCTTGAACTCCAGTACGGGCGGCAGGTCCAGTTCCCACAGCCGGGTGCCGCCCGGCCAGTCCAGCCGGTAGGCCCGGGCGTCCAGCCCGGCCGCCAGCAGCACCACTTGCTCGGTCCCGGCGGCCAGCAGCCGGTCGTCGTAGTAGCGGGTCCGCAGCACGATGTGCACGGCGAGCGCGGCCGCGAGGCCCTCGCGCCGCGCCCGCTCGGGGAGTTCGGCGGGCAGCCCGGCGGCCTCGGCGAACCGGGCCGCGTACGGGTCGGTGAACAGCGGCTCGGGCCGGGTGCTCTCATGGGCCCGCACCAGCACCACGGGCAGGGCGGTACGGGAGACCGGGCTCATCGCATCAGGCGTCGGCGTCATGCCCGCCAATCTACCGCCGCCTACAAGTCCGGTCCGGGCAGGGCCAATTCCTCGCGCACCCCGCCGTTCCCTGGCATGATCCGGGTTGTGACCGGCGTCGCATCGAGTGCGAACGCAGGGGCACCGGGGAGCAATCGACGGGGGTGGCGATGAACGAGGACACCGTGCCGGCGCCGGACGGCGACGATGCCTGAGGACGCGGTTCCTGTCCGGGGCGCACGCCCGAACCCGTGAACGTCCTGCACGGCCGGGTCATCGAGATCAGCTACCACGGTCACCGCTCCCGGACGGAGACCTACCGGTGGGCGGATGCCGCCGTGCTCAGCCTGCTGATCGCCGCCGGGACGGCCCTGGTGCTCACCCAGGCGTGGCCACCGGACGACGGGGCCGTGTCGTTCCCCCTGGTCGTCACGGTCGTGGCGAACGTGTTCGCCACGCTCCTGGGCTCCATCGCGCTGCTCACCCTCCAGTGGCCGCTGGTCGTCACCCTGATCGTCGCCACACTGTGCTGGATCGCCGCGACCGCCCTCTTCCGCGGCATCCTCAACGAGTACGCCTGATTGTCAGGTCCCCAACAAGGGAAGTAGCCTCCCCACATCCGCCGCCCACCGGGAGGAACTCCGTGCCGATCAGGACCAGAAGAAGAAGAGGAAGGGTCAGGACCGCGTCGGCCCTGCTGACCGCCGCCCTCGCCGCCGCACTGCTCGGCGCCTCCCCCGCCTGGAGCGCACCGGACCCCGGCGCGCCCAGCAGGTCCGGCACATCCGGCGTATCCGCCGCACCGGGCACCGACCGCCCCCGGCACCAGGTCGAGGCCTTCGCCGAGGACGGGACCATCTCCCACGCCACGGCCCCCGCCGCCTCCCCGTACCTGGCCACGCCGCCCGCCGGCCTCACCGCCCCGGGCGCCGACGGCGACGGCGAGGTCACCGCCCTGGTCCGCAACGGCGACCCGGCCACCAAGCTGGACGTGGTGGTGATCGGCGACGGCTACACCGCCCAGGAGCAGCAGAAGTTCCGCACCGACGCCGCCGAGAAGTGGCGCGAGATCACCGCCGTCGAGCCCTACGCCACCTACCGGCAACTGTTCAACGTCTGGGCGGTGTCCGCCGTCTCCCCGGAGACCGGCGTCACCGGCGATCCGGACCAGGCCACCGTCCGGCACACCGCGCTCGGCTCCTACTTCTGGTGCGACGGCGTGGAACGGCTGCTCTGCGTGGACGACAAGGCCGTCGACCGCTACGCCGCCAAGGCCCCGCAGGCGGACCTGGTGATCGTCGTGGCCAACACCGCCAAGTACGGCGGCGCGGGCTACAACGACATCAAGTCCCCGCTCGGATACGAGGGCATCGCCACCGTCGCGGGCGGCAACGCGAAGTCCGGGCAGATCGCCGTGCACGAGACCGGCCACTCCCTGGGCAAGCTCGCCGACGAGTACTCCTACGACGGCCAGGGGACGTACCAGGGCGCCGAACCACCCGAGGCCAACCTCAGTACCCTGACCGCCGACCGGATGCGCGACCAGGGCACCAAGTGGGCCCGCTGGCTCGGCCAGGCCTCGCCCGACGGCGGGACGGTCGGCAGCTTCGAGGGCGGTGGCTACTACCCGACGGGGCTGTACCGGCCGACGGAGAACTCGATCATGCGCTCGCTCGGCCGCGAGTTCAACCTGCCCGGACGGGAGGCGATGATCGCCGGCTTCTACCGCCACGCCACCCCGCTGACCAGCCCCACCCCCGCCGGCAGTCGGCTCACCGCCGCCGACCGGCTGACCGTCGACCTGCCCGTCCCCGACACCCAGCTGCACTGGTACCTCGACGGGCGCGAACAGCCCCGGCTGCGCGGACGCACCGCCCTCGACCTCGACGCACTGCACCTGACCGGCCCGCGCTCACGCCCGCACCTGCTCACCGCCGTGGCCACCGACCCGACCCCGGCCGTCGCGGACCCGGCGCTGCGGAAGGAACTGACCGGCAGCCTGTCCTGGCTGGTGACCAAGTAGTCAGCCGTCAGGACGCCGCCCCCGGGCCCGGCGGCCGACCGCCGCCGGGCCCGGGCCGTCAACCACCGTCGGGCCACCGGCCTCCGTCGGGCCATCAACCTCCGTCGGGCCACCGGCCACCGTCGGCCCAGCGGCAACACCGGTTCAACCGACCAGCCCACGGCGCTCCGGGCGCTCCGGGCGCTCCGGGGGACGGCGGCGCAGCGGTGCCAGTTCGCGCTCCAGGGTCCGTACGTCCCGGGCGATGCGGGTCGCGAGCTCCTTCGGCCCGGTGTCGCTGGGCAGCCGACGCGTCCAGGACCGGGGCTTGGCCGGACCGTCCTGGACCATGTGGAAGGTGAGGCCCACCACCCCGCCGACATCGGCCAGGCTCACCAGGATCCGGGTGTCCGCGAGGTCGATGGTGACCTCGTTGCCGATGCACGAACAGGCCACCAGGCCCTCGATCTCCTCCTCCGCCAGGTACCTGGCCAGCGGAACCGCCCTCCCCCGGACCAGAAACGGACGTGTCACCGACACCACGGGACCCGCCTCCTCTCGCCGTTCGCGTACCGCCCCGGCCGGGCGCAAGCGCGCCGCAACAGACCGGGCCCCGCCCATGCTCCACCACGCCGCAACAAAGCGCCAACTTCGTTTCTCACTCAGTGATTTGAGCGCAGGCACCCGACCGGCGCACCGGCGCACACCCAGGCGCACCGGGCGGTGCACGGGTGCTCGACCAGGCCTCGAACCCCCGCGTGCGGGCCGTGACGTACGAGCCATGGCGTACGGGCCGTGGCGCGGGCCGGCGGTCGGCCGACGGTCGGCCGTTCGGCGGCGGCGGATCTGAGTATCCGTACTCAGTTCCGCGCCGCCCCACCCCTGGCAGGCTGTCCGCATGCCGCCGATCGACCGCTCTCCTGCCCCCGCCGCCCGCCTCGATCTCCGCCGTCGCCTCCGCCTCCTGCGCCTGCTCCGGCGCCCGCAGCGCCCGACGCTCGGCCTCGACCTCGGCGTCGGCCTGCTGCTCCTCCTCGCCCTGGGAGCCACCTACCTGCTGCGGATGTTCACCTTCGGCATGGAGGCCTGGGCGGGGCAGGGCGCCGACGGCGCGGTCGACCGGCTGGCCCACGCCAGACTCGACTTCACCTGGCACCTGCTGTGCCTCGCGCTCGGGCTCGCCGGGGTCGCGGCGCTGCTGCGGGCACGCTGGACGGCGGCGATCCAGGTGCTGGTCGCGCTGGCGCTGTCGGCCTCCGTCCTGCTGATGCAACACGACTGGGACCGCCGCCACCCCGCGCCGCCGGCCCCGCTGCCCAGCGGGTACGTGCCCTGCTACAGCGGCAGCGGGAGGTGCAACTGACGGCCCCAAGGCCCGTGATCCGGACTTGCCCGGGAGAAGCCCCCGCACGTAGTTTGAACCCGTTCAGTTTGAACCTGTTCAAAGCCACCGGGGGGACCGGATGTCATCACAGCTCTCCACCCGCAGAACCGACCGCCCCTGGCCGCTCGTCGCGCTCGCGACCGCCACCTGGGTGCAGCCCGCAGCCATGATCCACACGACCTACGCCTGGCCGCTCGTCGCCGGCTGGCTCCTGCTGCTGGCCGGCACCGTGCTGCCCCTGGCGATCGCCGATGCCGGGCGGTTCCGCCGCACCTGTCTGACCGTCGGCGGCGTGGTACTCGGCGCCCAGCTCGCGGTCTCGCTCCCGTACCACCTGATCCCCCTGCTGTTCCTCCTGCCAGTGTTCCCGGCCGGGCTGCTCCTGCTGCTCGCAGCCTGGCGGCGGGCCGTCCTGACCCGTGGCATCCTCGCCACCGTCCTGCTCGCCTACCCCGCCCTGCTCGCCTTCATCGCACTCTGCACGTTCGACTGACACCCACCCCACCGACCCGGCCGCCCGGGCCCCACGCCCCGGCGCCGACCGCGCCCGGTCGGCCGCCACCCGGCCGCCACCCGGGCGGCGGCCCGGTCGCCACCGGGGCATCATGGCGGAGTAGTCGCAGCCGTTCACCGAGCGTGACGGCCCGGCGGGGGGTCATCCGGACAGGGCAGCAGGCGTCCGGCCGACGAAGGAGGACCGTCATGACCGATCCGGCGAAGTCGACCCCATCCACGCACCGGACGCCCCCACCGGGGGTGATCGCCACCGACGTGCCCGCCCGGCTGGACCGGCTGCCGTGGTCCCGCTGGCACTGGCGGATCGTGATCGGCCTGGGCACGGTGTGGATCCTGGACGGCCTGGAGGTGACGATCGTCGGCAACATGGCCGGCCGGCTCGCCCAGGACGGCAGCGGCATCGCCATCACCACCGCCCAGGTGACCACCGTCGCCGCCGCCGTCTACGTGGCGGGCGCCTGCACCGGCGCCCTCTTCTTCGGCTGGCTGACCGACCGGCTGGGCCGCAAGAAGCTTTTCATGGTCACCCTCGCCGTCTACCTGGCCGCCACCGCCGTCACCTCGCTGTCCTGGACGGCCTGGTTCTTCTTCCTCTGCCGTTTCTTCACCGGCTTCGGCATCGGCGGCGAGTACGCGGCCATCAACTCGGCGATCGACGAACTGATCCCGGCCCGGGTCCGCGGCCGGGTCGACCTGGTCATCAACGGCAGCTTCTGGGTCGGCGCCGCCGTGGGCGCCTTCGCCTCCATCGCCCTGCTCAACACCTCGCTGTTCGCCACCGACCTCGGCTGGCGGCTCGCCTTCGGCATCGGCGTGGTGCTGGGCCTGGTGATCCTGCTGGTGCGCCGGCACGTCCCGGAGAGCCCGCGCTGGCTGTTCACCCACGGGCGGGCGCCGGAGGCCGAACAGGTCGTCGCGGAGGCCGAGCGGAGCATCGAGGAGGCGACCGGGGAGCCGCTCCCGGCGGTCACCGGGGAACCGATCCTGATCCGCGAGCGCGAGCCGCTCGGCTTCGTCGCCATCGCCCGCACCGTGGTGCGCCGCTACCCCCGCCGCACCGTCCTCGGCCTGGCGCTCTTCATCGGCCAGGCCTTCCTCTACAACGCGGTGACCTTCGGTTACGCCACCATCCTGACCACCTACTTCGCGGTGCCGGAGGGCGACACCGGCTACTACTTCGCGGTGATCGCGGTCGGCAACTTCCTCGGCCCGCTGCTGCTCGGCCACCTCTTCGACTCCGTCGGCCGCAAACCCATGATCGCCGGCACCTACCTCGGCTCCGGCATCCTGCTGTTCGGCACCGCCGCGCTCTTCCAGCACGGCTCGCTCTCCGCCGCCACCATGACGGCCTGCTGGACAGCCGTGCTCTTCCTCGCCTCGGCCGGGGCCAGCGCGGCCTACCTGACGGTCAGCGAGATCTTCCCGCTGGAGACCCGGGCCATGTCCATCGCCTTCTTCTACGCCGTCGGCACGGCGGTCGGCGGCATCAGCGGCCCGCTGCTCTTCAACGGCCTGGTCAGCAGCGGGAAGGTCGCCGACACCACGCTCGCCTTCTGCATCGGGGCGGCGCTGATGGCCGCCGCCGGTCTGGTGGAGGCGGTGATCGGCGTGCCGGCGGAGCGGCGCAGCCTGGAGTCGCTGGCTGCGCCGCTCAGCGCCGTGGCCCGGTCCTCGGAGTCCCGTTAGACCCGATGCCGGTGCCTCAGGTCGTGTCGGGCACGCCCTAACGCAGTACCCCGCGCACGGCCTCGGGGTCGGTGGGGGCGAGCGGGGCGGCCGGTGCGGTGGTGAGGGCCTTCGCGGTGGCGGGCGGCGGGGTCACGTACACGGGGGCCGGGTCGGCCTCGGGGGCGCAGGTCTTGGCGATCCGTCCCTTGCCCTGGGGCAGGCTGCCGTCGCGCAGGTAGGCGGTGAAGGTGTCGTCCAGGCAGGCGTTGTCGTGGAAGAGGATCTCGTGGAAGCTGCCGCCGTTCTGGACGACGAGCTTGGAGCCCGGCAGCGCGTCGTGCATGGCGAGGCCGCCCTGGTAGGGGGTGGCGGCGTCCTCGGTGGCCTGGAAGAGCAGCACGGGCGGCAGGCCCTTACCGGTGATCTTCAAGCGGCCGGCCGGGTTGCCCTGGTAGGGCCAGAACATGCAGGCGTCATTGTACCACATGTTGTTGTAGGCGTAGAAGGGTGCGCGGGCGTTGACCTTCGCCTGGTCCTTCTTCCAGTACTCCCAGTCGCGCGGCCAGGCGTTCTCGGTGCACTGGGCGGCGTTGTAGGCGGGGAAGGCGCCGTCGTCGGCGCCGGGGGCCGCGTACTTGTTGTAGGCGATGTTCAGCGGCCGGGTGTCGTGCTGGGTCAGGTAGGCGGAGAGCACGGTGGCCATCCGGGGCCAGCGCAGGAAGTTGTAGCCGCCGCCGTAGAAGGTGTCCTCGAACTCGGCGGGGCCGATCCTCCCGGGCGCGGGGGCGGCGTCGACCGGGTCCTTGCGCAGGGCGTCCTCGACCTGGTGGTAGGCCTGGGCCACGGCGGCGGGGTCGGTGCCCAGGTGGTAGGTCGAGTCGGCCTTGGCGGTCCAGGCGGTGAAGGCGTCGAAGCGGCGCTGGTGCTCCTCGTCCTGGAGGACGTTGTGGTCGTACCAGCTGATGGTCGGGCCGACGATGCTGTCCAGCACCATCCGGCGCACGTGGGAGGGGAAGAGCTGGCCGTAGGTGGAGCCGAGCGAGGTGCCCCAGGAGCCGCCGTAGTAGTTGATCTTCGGTACGCCGAGGGCCCGTCGGATGCTGTCCAGGTCCCGGGCGTTGTCGACGGTGGTCATGTGCGGGAGCAGCCAGGACCAGTCGGCCGCGCAGTCGGCGGCGTATCCGGCGGCCTTCTTGAGCCAGGCCTTCGAGGTGCCCTGGCTCAGCTGGTAGTCGGGGCGTTCGGCGTCGAAGTAGTGGGCGTCGCAGATGACATGGGGGTCGCTGCCGTTGGTGCCGCGCGGGTCGAAGCCGATCCAGTCGTAGGTGGCGGCGACGTCCGCCGGGATCTTCCCGGCGATGTAGGCGGGCATCCACAGGCCGGAGTCGCCCGGGCCGCCGGGGTTGAGCAGGATCGGGCCCTGCTGCTTGTCCTTGGGCGCAGTGGCGGGCAGCCGGTTGAGCTTGATCCTGATCTTGCGCCCGTGCGGGTCGGCGTAGTCCACCGGCACCTCCAGCATCGCGCACTGAAGGGCCGGGGTGGCCGGGTCGTCGCAGGAGCTCCAGGCGAGCGCGCCCTGGCCGGTGTCGACCAGGTCGGGGGCGTCGGGTTCGGCGGCGGAGGCGGGGCCGACGAGTCCGCCGAAGGTGGCAAGGGCCGCGGCGGCCGAGAGCAGGGCGATGGCTTTTCTCATGGGGAGCATGATGTGACATGTGCAATGGCACATCCAGAGATCGGACCGGACTTTGCCAAGCTTTGACCGATCCTCCGGCACCCGACCGATCATCAGACCTTTCCCCTCGTACGGAGGTTGACCGTACGAAGGGCTCCGATCCGTGACTAGCATCGAGAATCCACGCTGTTCGGACGCCAAGCGCCTGGGACGGGCCGCGCCGAACAGACCGACAGGAGGGCCCATCCACGTGTCCCACCCGCACGTCCACCCCGTCAGCTCCCGACCGACCGCCGCCGACGTCGCGCTGCCGCCCGCCCTGCCCTACCCCGACGGCTGGGCCGCGCTCGCCTTCTCCGCCGAACTCAAGCCCGGAACGGTGATCACCCGGCAACTCGCCGGCGAGGACGTGGTGCTGTACCGGCTGCGGGACGGCCGCCTGCGCGCCGTCCGCCCGTACTGCCCGCACCTGGGCGCCCACCTCGGACTCGCCGAGGTCCACGGCACCCAACTGGTCTGTCCCTTCCACCGCTTCGCCTTCGACGCCGACGGCCGCTGCGTACGCACCGGCTACGGCACCCCGCCACCCCGCGCCGCGCTCTCCCCGCTACCGGTGCGTGAGGTGAACGAGGCGGTCTTCGTCTGGCGCCACCACGACGGCCGGGAGCCGGACTGGGAGATCCCCGCCTGGCACGTCCTCGGCGGCCGACCGTTGCGGCACATCTCCTTCGAACTGCCCGGCCACGCCCAGGACGTCATGGAGAACTCCTTCGACCTCGGCCATTTCGTCACCCTGCACGGCTGGCCGGAGGGCGAGTTGGCGGCCCCGGTCGACTTCGAGGGGCCGCGCTTCCACATCTCGATGCGGGTACGGGAGAAGTTCCCCCTGGTCGGGATGCGCGAGGTGGAGGTCGAGGTCGACGGCTACGGCCTCACCGCGCTGCACACGGACATCCACACCCGCTCGCTCGGCCTGCAGATCTGCTCGCTGGTCATGCCCACCCAGGTCGCCCCGGCCCGGATGCAGCTGCGCCAGGCGAGCCGCTTCGCCCTGGCGGAGCCGGCCGGACTGCCGCCGCTGCTCGCCCGGACGGTCAGCCGTACGGTGACCAGACTGCTGTCCGGTCCGATGTTCCGGCACAGCGTCGAGTTCACCTCGGCCGACTTCCCGATCTGGTCCACCAAGAAGTACCTCACCCCGCCACGGCTCGCGGCCGGCGACGGGCCGATCGGCGCGATGCGGCACTGGGCCCGGCAGTTCTACCCGCCGGACCACCGGCAACAGCTGCCGGCGCCGACCCACCCGGAGGGCGCCCGGCTGAACTGACGGTCGCCCGACGGCGGTGCGGCGACGGCGCTCCGTCTCCGCACCGTCAGGTCGGCCTTCCGGCCCGCCCAGGCCAACTGGCCGCTCAGGCCGCCCTGGCCACCCCGGCCACCCCGGCCACCCCGGCCACCCCGGCCGCTCAGGCCGCCTCACCGGCAGCCGCCGTCCGGCCGCCGCCACCCCGGGAGCCGTAGACTGCGGCATGGCCCGTTTCGTCCTGACCCGCCGCTCGCCGCTGCCGCCCGCCGAGTGCTGGGCCCGGCTGACCGCGTGGCACCGGCACGGCGACCGGGTGCCGTTCACCCGGGTGAGCGTGGTGCGGGGCGGCGGGCAGCAGGTGGGGGACGTGGTCCTGGCCCGGACGGCCCTGGGGCCGCTGCGCCTCGACGACCCGATGGAGCTGGTCGAACTGGTCGCACCCGAGCGGTGTCGGCTGGCGAAGCGCGGCCGGGTGGTGCGCGGCGGCGCCGAGCTGCTGGTCCGCGCGGTGGGCGCCGGCAGCGAGGCGGTGTGGGCCGAGGAGCTGCGGATCACCGGGCTGCCCCGGCTGTTCGACCCGGCCGTGGCGCTCGCCGGCCGGCTGGTCTTCGGCCGGGTGCTGGACCACCTGCTGGCCACGGCCCCGGCCCCGGCCGGGGACTGAACCCGCTACGGATTGCGGGCGCGCCAGCTCAGGTACTGCTCGCGCACGTAGTGCCGCTGGTCACCCTCGACGGTGATCTGGTCGTACCTGACCAGCTGCTCCGCCGCCCGCAGGGCGATCGCCAGCGCCAGCCCGTCCCCGTCCCGCAGGAAGACCCGGTCGGCCAGCGCGGCGCGCCGCAGCAGGTACTCGCGCCGCCCCCGCTGCCGGGGCCGCGGGCCCTCGGCCGGCAGGGCGTCCGCCTCCTCGTCGATGCCCGGCGCGTCGGCGTAGGCCCGCTCCGCCCCGGGCACCCCCTCGGCCGGCGCGGCCCACACCCGTAGCGGCGGCAGCGGCGGGAAGCCGCGCACCCGGAGCACCTCGTTCGCGAACTCCGCCTCCTCGACGGGCAGTCCGCGCTCACCGAAGAGCGCGAACAGCTCGGCCATCGCCCGGGACGGCACGCCCGAGGGGGTGTCCTCCTGGGTGACCGGGAGCTTGCCGAGCAGCGGTCCGGGGACCCGGCCCGGCGGATCGGCGAGCCGCAGCCGCAGGGTGAGGTGGCGGCTGCCGCTCTCCACCTCCTCGCCGAACTCCATCGCCAGCCCGCGGAGTTCCGCCCACGCGAAGCGGCGCGGCAGCAGGTACCGGACGAAGGTAACGCCCCGGTCGTCGCTCCGCAGCCAGAAAGCGTACGGCGTCGCGAAGAGCGCGGCCGCGGCGACCAGGACCGCGACCAGGAATGCCCCGAGAGGGTCGATCGCGCCGGTGCCGACCAGGACGATGGCCGTGGCGACCATCAGCACGAAACCGACACCGGAGCGCTCGCTCCGCATCTGCATGGACGACAACCGCACCGTGCGCATCCCGCGCCCCCTCCCCCGTGGCCCCGCCCCCCGTGGCCGCCACCACCGTGCCGTCCCGGCCCGCTCCGGGCAAGCTCCGGCGCGCAGCTGTGACAGCCCCGTGACGACCCGGCCCTCCCCCGGGCCCGCGCCGCCGTGCGACCACCGCCCGCCTCACCGTCCGCGCAGCCGCCGCACCAGGTTTCGGGCGGCCTGCGGCCAGTCCGGATAGGTGAAGGAGAAACCCGCCTCCAGCAGCCGGGCGGGCACCACCCGACGGCTCTTCAACAGCAGTTCGCTCTCCGAGCGCAGCGCGAAGGCCCCGAGTTCGGCCATCCAGCGGGTCGCCGGGAGCGCCAACGGCATGCCCCAGCCCGCGCGCAGCTCGCGCATGAACTCGCGCTGGGGCAGCGGGTTCGGGGCGGCGAGGTTGACCGGGCCGCTGAGCTCCTGCCGTGCGATCAGGAACTCGACGGCGCGGACGAAGTCCCGCTCGTGGATCCAGGACACGTACTGGGCGCCGCCCGCGATCGGTCCGCCGACGCCGAGCCTGGCCAGCCAGGACAGCGAGTCGAAGGCACCGCCGCGCTCGGGGCCGAGGACGACGGCGGTGCGCAGTGCGAGGCGCCGGGTCTGCGGGGTGTCGGCGTCCGCCTGGGCGCCCTCCCAGGCCCGGGCGATCTCGACGCTGTACCGCCAGGAGGCCGGGGCGTCGGGCTCGGTGCCGCCGATCCGGCCGTCCAGCTCGCCGTTGGGCGCGTCGTGCCGGTGGGCGTAGACGGTGGCGGTGCTCATCTGCAGCCAGACGGCGGGGGGCCTGCGGGCAGCGGCGATCGCCTGGCCGACGGCCCGGGCGGAGTCCACCCGGGAGTCCATCATGGCCCGCTGGTTCTCGTGCGTGTAGCGGCAGTTGACGCTGCGCCCGGCCAGGTTGACGACCACGTCGCTGCCGTCCAGCTCGGCCGCCCAGGCGCCCAGGCTCCGTCCATCCCAGCCGACCTGCCGGGGCCCGGCGGGGCGCCGGCTGAGCACCGTGACCTGGTGCCCGGCGGCCGTCAGGCTGCGGTCGAGCAGGGTCCCGAGCGCGCCGGAGCCACCGGGGATGACGATCTTCATGAGTTCCCCCTCATCTTCACCCCGAGCCTAGCGCGCATATTGAACACGTTCAATTCACCCGGAGCCGCCCGGGCCCCGGCGCGCCGGGCGCGTGGGCCCGGCGCGCCGGAGCGGTCACTCGGCGGCGGTGGCGGCCCTGGCGCTGCGGCAGCCGATGAGGCCCCCGCACTACCGCTGGGACGGTCGCCCCACCGCCGAGTGCCCGAAGCAACGCCTACGGGTGGGTGTTCTTGGTGTTGGGCTGGGTCTTCTGGTTGTAGATCTCCTTGCCGTCCGCGTCGTAGGCGTGGACGTAGGGGCTCGGGGGGAAGGACTTCGGGTCGGAGGAGCCGGTGGAGATGGCCGCGGTGTAGGCGAACGCGCCGTCCGCCATGACGGCCGGGTACTGCGTGGGGTCGTCGCCGTAGCTGATGGTGACCTTGGCGACCTCGGGCGTGTAGTGCCCGGCGCCCACCGACAGGAGCTGTCCGGCACCGGCCGGCGTGCTGAAACTGTCGAAGAACTCGATCAGGTGACCGGCACCCCACAGGCGGTCGTTGATGAACGTCGCGGGCACGGACATGCTCCTGCCCTTGTCGCCCTTCGACTCGCACTGCACGTACTGCTTCGCGGAGTTGACCGCGATGACGACACCGTCGGTCTCCTGCGCGGCGACGGGAGCGCGGACCGCGATCACCGCGTGGTACCGCGACGCGTCGGAGCCCAGGCAGGAGGCCAGGATCCTGGCGACCGCCCCGGCCTCGATCGGAACCGTCTTCGTGCCGGCGACGGAGAAAGCAGCCGGGGTGGCCGGCGCGCGGGTGACGGACGAGCCACCGCCGGCGGCCGCCGGGGCGGCGGGCGCAGCGGAGGGCTGGCCCTGGGCCGTGGGGACGGCCGTGGGAGTGGGAGTGGGGGTGGAGCTACTGGTCGCGGCGGTGGCCGCTCCCCCCGCAGTCGCGATGACCGCGGCGGTGGCGACGATGAGCGTGATCGGGCGGATACGCATGAATCCGTGTCCTTTCCTGCGGGCGTCCGGTTGATGCCCGCGCCCCGGTACGCCTGCCGACGCCCGGCGGGTCGCACCCCGCACACGTGATCCACGCCACAGGCGGTGGGTGCAACCCGGGGCCGGCGCTGGTGCGTACAGAGCGGGAAGCTCCGCCCACGCCGCACGGCTCCACCACCGCCGAGGAGTGCTTCCCCGCGAGCCGCCAGTGCCGCGAAGTGACCGACGGACAGCCCCGGAGGAGAGGCCCTTGATGACGCCACAGGAGTTCGACGCGTTCTACGCGGCGTCCTTCTCCCGCCTGACCGGGCAGCTCTACGCGCTGACCGGCAACTGGTCCGAAGCGCAGGACGTGGTGCAGGAGGCCTTCATCCGTGCGTGGGACCGAAGGCGCACCTTCGACCCGGACCACGCCCCGGAGGCGTGGATCCGGACCACGGCCCGGCGGCTGGCCGTCTCCCGCTGGCGGCGTCTGGCCCGGGGCCTGCACTTGGCCGGACGCCACCAGCACCGGGAACCACCCACCGTCGAGCCGCCCACCGAGGAGCACCTGATGCTGGTCACCGCGCTCCGCGACCTCCCCGAGGCACAGCGGAGCGCCTTGGTCCTGCACCACATGTGCGACCTCTCCGTCGAGCAGGTCGCGGCCGAGACCGGCGCCAGCGTCAGCGCTATCAAGAGCCGCCTCGCCCGCGGCCGGACCGCACTCGCGGCCAGACTCGCCGACCGGATCCCGACCAGCGCGGAAGGAAAGCTCAGTGTCTGACCCCACCCACGACCCCATCCACGACATCGTCGGCGACCGGCTGCGGCTGCTCGGCACCCAGCTGCCCGCACCGGCCCTGCCCGCCGCGGAGATCCGCCGACGCGCCGACCGGCGCCGCCACCGCCGGCACGCCCTGGGCGCGGCCACGGCCTGCACCGCGGCCGCCCTGTGCCTGGCTCTCCCGTCCGGGCCGCACTCAGCGGAACCACAACAGGGAGCGGTCACCCCGGACGCCTCCCCCGCGTCGGCCTCCCCCCACCCCACGGCTGCTCGCTCCGTCGCCGGCACGAAGACGGTTCCGATCGAGGCCGGGGCGGTCGCCAGGATCCTGGCCTCCTGCCTGGGCTCCGACGCATCGCGGTACCACGCGGTGATCGCGGTCCGCGCTCCCGTCGCCGCGCAGGAGACCGACGGTGTCGTCATCGCGGTCAACTCCGCGAAGCAGTACGTGCAGTGCGAGTCGAAGGGCGACAAGGGCAGGAGCATGTCCGTGCCCGCGACGTTCATCAACGACCGCCTGTGGGGTGCCGGTCACCTGATCGAGTTCTTCGACAGTTTCAGCACGCCGGCCGGTGCCGGACAGCTCCTGTCGGTGGGCGCCGGGCACTACACGCCCGAGGTCGCCCAGGTCACCATCAGCTACGGCGACGACCCCACGCAGTACCCGGCCGTGATGGCGGACGGCGCGTTCGCCTACACCGCGGCCATCTCCACCGGCCCCACCGCGGACTCCCTGCCCCCGAGTCCCTACGTCCACGCCTACGACGCGGACGGCAAGGAGATCTACAACCAGAAGACCCAGCCCAACACCAAGAACACCCACCAGTAAGCGTTTTCGACCCGCTGGACGCCCTCGACAGCCGGAGCCCCGGCGGGGCCGCCGAGTTCGAGGGCGACGTCGAGGTGGTCCAGGGTACGTCCGCAGCCAGCACAACCGCACCTCCGTCGAACTGCGCACTCGTGCGGGACTCATGAGCGCACTCGGGACCTCGAGACCCCCGGAGTGACTTTCGGGAGCGGCACGGGAATCCTGTTTCGTCAGCGAACAAATCGGCTCCCCTGGTGGCCAACTGACGCAGAGTCGCCGATCCCTGTTGATATTCGGACATAAGGGGCGAGCATCGTGCAGACTTTGCCGATTCGATATCCAATCTGGTCTTCCGGGCCGAACGGCTCTGCGATCTTGGAAGGGCAGCAAACTCTTTACCATCACTATTCACGGAGATAACTCTCTTGCCATCGAGGAAGCAGGCCTCGCCCGAGTTCGGGGGCGGGGCCTTCACTACGCGCAGACTGCGGCGAACAGCCGTCATAGCGGCGCTCGCGATGCTGGTCGAGACGGGGGTCGCGCTCGACGCGATGACCTCCGAGGCCTTCGCGGCGCCCGGCGGCACCAAAGCGTCCGCCACCGCGACCAACACCGCCCCGGTCAACGAGGCTCCGGACGCCACGTCGGCGCTGCTGGCCGCGCGGCTGAACGGCCACCGGATCGAGGTCACCGGGGCTCGGACCGCCACCACCACCCTCTGGGCCAACCCCGAGGGCACGCTGACCCAGGACACCGCGGCCGGACCGGTCCGGGTGAAGGTCGGCGAGGCCTGGGTCCCGGTCGACACCACGCTCGTCGAGACCTCGGACGGCAAGGTCGCACCGAAGGTCCACCCGGAGGGCCTGACCTTCGCCGGCGGCGACGCCTCGGTGAAGGCCGGTGACGCCATCGCCCCCGCAGCCCCGCCGGCGGCCTCGGTGGCCCCGACGCCCCCGACGCCCCCGACGGCCCCAGCCGCCACCCGCGCCAACCGCAGCGAGACCCGCCCGCCCGTCGGCGCGCCGACGCCCGAGGCCCGGCCGGCGCAGTCCACGCCCTTCGCGAAGACCACCGAGCCCGCCCCCGCCGAGCCCGCCGCCCCCGCCAAGCCCGCCGAGCCCGCCGAGCGCGAGCTGGTGAAGATCGGCAGCGGTGAGCAGCAGGTGCAGTTCGGCTGGCTCGGCCGACTGCCCAAGCCCAAGCTGGACGGCAGCAAGGCGACCTACGCCGACGCCCGCCCCGGCGTGGACCTCGTCCTGGAGGCCACCCGGACCGGCTTCGAGCAGTTCCTGATCGTCAAGGACCGCTCGGCCGTCTCGCAGGCCGGCACGATCGTGCTGCCGATCGACACCAGTGGCCTGGACGCGGTCCGCAAGGACGACGGCTCGATCGAGCTGACCGAGCGTCCGTCCGGCAAGGTCCAGGCGAAGATCCCCGCCCCGGTGATGTGGGACGCGAGGGTCGACCCGAACTCGCAGGAACACAACCACCGTGCGCCGGTGGCCATGGAACTGCGCGGTTCCGGCTCCGACGCCGAGCTGGTCTTCACCCCGGAAGCGGGCTTCCTCACCGATCCGGCGACCAGCTACCCGGTGACGATCGACCCGGCGCTCACCCTCGGGCCGTCCTTCGACACCTTCGTCCAGCAGGGCTACGACACCGACCAGTCCTCCTCGCCGGAGCTGAAACTCGGCAACAACGGCAGCGGCCAGGTCGCCCGGTCGTTCCTGCACTTCCCGGAGGGGCCGTACCACGGCAAGCACATCCTCTCGGCGAAGCTCAACCTCTACATGTTCCACTCGTGGTCCTGCGAGCCGTGGTCCTGGGAGGTCTGGGACACCGGCCTGGCGTCCACCGCCACCCGCTGGAACAACCAGCCGGGCTGGAACAAGATGTGGGCCACCAGCAGCACCACCACCGGCAACGAGGCCGCGGGCTGCGGCAACGCCTGGGCCAGTCAGGACGTGACGAGCCTGGTCACCGCGTGGTCGGACAACGGCTACACCAACAACGCCCTGGGCCTGCGCGCCTCCACCGAGACCAGCCCGTACTCCTGGAAGCGCTTCGACTCCGCCGAGGGCTCCAACCCGCCCTATCTGTCGGTCACGTACAACACGATCCCGACGGCCCCGCCGGCGGTGGACGTGTTCCCCGCCCACCAGGGCAACCCCCGCTACACCTCCTCGGCCACGCCCACCTTCCAGGTGCTGGCCAGTGACCCCGACGGCGGCGGCCGGGTCGGCGCCGACTTCGACCTGTACCGCGCCGGCGTCTTCGTCAAGCGCGTCTACAAGGAGGTCCCGAACGGCAGTTACGCCCAGGTGAAGCCGGCCGACTTCGGGATCGCGAAGCTCGACGAGGGCGTCACCTACTCGATGGGCGCCCGCCTCTGGGACGGCACGGACAACTCCCCGTGGGCCCCCAAGGACGTGGTCGTCGTCGCCGACACCACCAAGCCCGGCGCGCCCTTCGTCACCTCGCCCGACTACCCGTCGGACGAGGCCTGGCACGGCGCCGCGGGCCAGGCCGGGCGGTTCACGCTGACCCCGCCGGCCGGCACCGACGACGTGATCGGCTACCTCTACACCGTGGACGGCAAGTCGCCGACGACGGTCGACGCGACCGGCGCGACCACCGCCTCGATCACTCCTGCGACCGACGGCACGCACGTGCTGAAGGTGCAGACGAAGGACCGGGCCGACAACCTCTCGGACCCGGCCGTCTACACCTTCCGGGTCGGCAAGGCGGGCGTGACCTCGCCGGTGGACGGCACCCAGGCCGCGAAGCGGGTCAAGCTCGCCGTCGACGCCCAGAGCCAGTTCACCCGGGTCACCTGGCAGTACCGCCGCGGCCCCGGTGCCACCGAGTTCGACGTCCCGGCGGCCCACCTCGCCAAGGCCGACAACACGCCGGTCACCGGCGCCCGGCCGCGGCTGGCCGACCTCGGCACCCACGCCAACTGGTCGGTGCTGGAGTCGCTCGGCCAGGTCGGCGGCGTCGTGCAGGTGCGCGCGCTGCTCTACACCGACAAGGACACCGACCCCGCGTACCCGACGGCCTGGTCGACCTTCACCGCCGACCCCAACGCCGACGGCGCGGCCGGCACCCCGGTCGGACCGGGCTCCGTCAACCTCCTGACCGGCGACTACTCGGTCGACGTCACGGACACCGACGAGTTCGGCATGGCCACCAAGCGCTCCTCCTCCTCGCGCGGCACCGGCCGCGGCTGGCAGGAGCAGGGCGAGCGGCTGACCGCGAACCAGCAGCAGGTGTCCACCGACACCACCGGCTTCCTGGCGACCCCCGGCACCGCGCTGCGCGCCACCGACCGGGGCCAGGGCTCCTCGACCGACTCGCTCAAGGTGCTGCCGGACGCCAACAAGTCCGGTGACACCTACGCCCTGCTCGGCGGCTCGGGCGGCCTGCAGCTGGGCATGAAGCCCGGCCACACCTACCGGGTCAAGGCCTGGGTCTACGTGCCGTCCTCGACCGGCCTGACCGCCGGGTACGACGACCGCGGCATGCGGATCGTGGTCGTCCACGGCAAGGCCGGAGCGCTCACCACGACCGTCTCGCGCAAGGCGCCGTACACCGACGCCTGGGCGGAGCTCACCACCGACGTCACGCTCGCCGCGGACGCCACCGAGGCACAGGTCCGGCTCTACAACGGGCACTCGGACAACGCCGACAAGCCCGTCTACTTCGACGGCATGTCGGTGCGCGAGCTGGTCGCGCCGTTCGGTCCGCAGTGGGCCGGCGGGGCGCAGGGCGAGGCGGCCGAGTACGTCTCGCTCGCCTTCCCGAGCGCCGATGCCGCGGTGCTCAAGGCCACCGACGACACCTCGGTCACCTTCGCCCGGGCGCAGGACGGCACGCTCTACCCCGAGCCCGGCGCCGAGCACCTCGGCCTCAAGGCGACCGGCGGTACCTACACGCTGTCCGAACTGGACGGCTCCACCACGGTGTTCGCCCGCCAGGGCGACTCCGACGTGTACACCGTGCAGTCCTCCACCGGCCCGGACGCCGCGTCGACCACCCGGTACGTCTACGACTCCACCGACCGCCGCGCGCTGGTCAAGCGGGTGATCGCGCCCGTGGAGCCGGGCGTGGACGACGCCAACGGCTGCGCCGTGGACCCGCTGCCGCGCGGTTGCGAGGTCACCGACTACGACTACGCGACCGCCACGACGGCCGCCGCCGGTGCCCCCGGCGACTTCACCGACCGGGTGAAGGCGGTCAAGGTCTGGTCGTGGAACCCGGCGACGTCCAAGCAGGAGGCCGTCGAGGTCGCGCACTACCTGTACGACGACCGCGGCCGCCTCGTCCAGGTCTGGGACCCCCGCCTGGCCCAGCCGTTGAAGACGGCGTACGGCTACGACGACGCGGGCCGGGTCACCCGGATCTCCCCGGCCGGGGACCTGCCGTGGGACTTCGACTACGGCAGGGCCGCGGCCGACCAGGACCCGGGCCGCCTGCTCAAGGTGCGGCGCGCCGCGCTGGCGCAGGGCTCCAAGGACCAGGTCGTCGGCGAGACCGCGACGGCCGTCGTCTACGACGTGCCGCTGACCCGCGCGTCGGGCGGTCCGTACGACCTGGCGGGCGCGGACGTGGCCAAGTGGGCGCAGACCGACGCGCCGACCGACGCCACCGCCGTGTTCGGCCCCGAGGACGACCCGGGCACCGGCACCGCCTCGGCCGCCAAGCCGGGACCGGACGGGTACAAGCCGGCCACCGTCCACTACCTCAACGCCTCCGGCAACGAGGTCAACACGGCCAGCCCGTCCGTCACCCCCGGCGGTGACATCGACACCCAGGAGTACGACCGCTACGGCCACCCCGTCCGCACCCTGGAGGCGACGGACCGCGCGATCGCGCTCGGCACCCACCCGGAATCCGAGCGCCTCGTCGCGGAACTGGGCCTGCCGGCCGACTCCGCCTCCCGCGCCCGGCTGCTGGACCACCGGACGGTCTTCTCCGCTGACGGCCTCGACGTCGTCGACACGCTCGGCCCGGTCTACCGCGCCTCGCTCGCCGAGCAGGTCGAGGGCCAGAGCGCGCCCGCGTCCGCCACGGCCGAGGGCGAGAGCCTGGTCCAGCTGGGTGCGACCGACCCGGTTCGAGTGCAGACGCTCGCCCAGTGCTGCGCGGGGGCCGGCTGGTCCGGCGGCGCGCAGGTCTTCTTCGGCGCCAACGAGGTCGGGGACAACGCCTCCTTCCGGGTCTCGGTGCCCGAGGAGGGCGAGTACCAGCTCGGCGCGCTGCTGACGAAGGCGCCCGACTACGGCATCGTCCAGCTGTCGGTCGACGGCCAGAACGTCGGCGGCACCTTCGACGGCTACGGCCCGAGCGTCACCAGTACCGCCTTCACGGCCGGGGGCACGGTCCGGCTCGCCCGCGGTGACCACGAGCTGCGGCTCACCGTCACCGGGAAGAACCCGGCCGCCGTCGCGCCGTACTACCAGGCGGGTCTGGACCGGGTCACCCTGACCAAGACCACGCTCAACCCGACCCTCCCGGCCGGCACCCCGGTCGTCGCCCGGGACCACAACACCAACACCTACGACGAGGGCAAGCCCGACGGCCGGGCCTACCACCTGGTCACCACCGCCACCGACGGCGCCCGCATCGACGGCTACGCCGACGACGTCGAACTGCGCGTCACCAGGACCGGCTACGACGCGCCGATCGGCGGCACCTCCGGCTGGACGGTGAAGGCCGCGACCTCGGTCACCACCGACGCGCTCGGCGCCAAGCTGACCGCGTACGTGAAGCACGACGCCGCCGGCCGAGCCGTCGAGTCCCGCAAGCCGGGCTCGACCGGGAACGACGCGGGCACCGTCAAGTCGGTGTTCTACACCGCCGGGGCCAACCCGGACGACGCCCTGTGCGGCAACCGTCCGGAGTGGGCCGGCAGCCCGTGCGCCACCCTGCCGGGCGGTGCGGTCACCGGGGCGGACTCGACCCGGATGCCGACGACGCTCCCGGTCAAGCGGGTCACCCGCTACTCGCCGTTCGGCGAGCCGGAGGAGACCACCGAGACCAACGCGGGCAAGTCCCGCCGGACCGTCATCGGCTACGACGCCGCGGACCGGGTCGTCTCCACCGAGATCAGCTCGGACGAGGGCCAGCCGCTGCCCCCGGTCACCACCGAGTACGACCCGGCGACGGGCGACGCGGTGCGGACCACGGCGGGCGGCAAGTCGATCACCCGCGTCATGGACGCACTGGGCCGCCTGGTCTCGTACACGGACGCCGACGGTGGCACCACCACCACGGAGTTCGACCGCTTCGGCAAGCCGGTGAAGGTGAGCGACCCGACCGGGTCCACCACGTACACCTACGACCGCGCGAAGGAACCGCGCGGCCTGGTCACCTCGGTCAACGACAGCGTCGCGGGCGAGTTCACCGCCGGCTACGGCCCGGACGGCCAGCTGGTGGAGCAGACCTACCCCGGCGGGATCGTCCGCAAGGACACCTTCAACGCCGTCGGTGAGGCCACCGGCCGTACCTACACCCGCAGTTCGGACAACTCCGTGGTCTGGGCGCAGACCAGTGACGTCTCCACCCAGGGCCAGGTGGCCAGGAACACCAGCTCCACCGCCACCCGCAGCTACGAGTACGACCGGCTCGGCCGCCTGGTGAAGGCCCGCCAGTCGACCACCACCAGCGGCTGCGTCACCCGGCAGTACGCGTTCGACGGCCACTCCAACCGGCTGTCGAAGACCACCCTGCCCTCGGCCCCCGACGGCACCTGCGGCACCACCGGGGCCGTCGCGGAGAACCACACCTACGACAGTGCCGACCGGCTCACCGACGCGGCCTTCGCCTACGACGCCTTCGGGCGCACGGTGAGGACCGCCACCGGCTCCGCCAACACCTACTGGGCGAACGACAAGGTCGCCGCCCAGGAGAAGGGGGACACCAAGCAGCAGTGGGCCCTGGACGCCGCCCACCGCTTCACCGCGTTCACCACCGCCAAGAAGCAGGCCGACGGCAGCTGGGCCAACGCCACGTCGAAGCTGAACCACTACGGCGACGACTCCGACGAGGTCCGCTGGACGGTCGAGGACACCACCCAGGGCACCGTCACCCGCAACGTCTCCGGCCCGGACTCCGACCTGGTGGCCACCACCGGCAAGTCAGGTGACGTCCAGCTCCAGCTGACCGACCTGTTCGGCTCGGTGGTCCTCACCACGGACCCGGCGCTGACCAAGCCGGTGGTGCTGGACTTCGACGAGTTCGGCATCCCGCAGGACGGCCAGGCCGCCGTCCGCTACGGCTGGCTCGGCGGCAAGCAGCGCTCCGCCGAGGCCCAGGACGGCGACGTCCTGATGGGCGCCCGCCTGTACAGCCCGGCCCTCGGCCGCTTCCTCCAGGTCGACCCGATGCCGGGCGGCAACGCGAGCCCGTACGACTACTGCACCGGCGACCCGATCAACTGCACCGACCTCGACGGCAACTGGGGCATGCCCAAGTGGCTCAAGAAGACGGTGCACGTCGTCGCCAGGGTCTCCGAGGTGGCGTCGTACATCCCCGGCCCGATCGGCTCGGTGGCCGCCGGCATCTCGGCGGTCTCGTACGCGGCCACCGGCAACTGGCGCAAGGCTGCCGAAATGGGCGTCACCGCCGCGGCCGGCCTGGTCGGCGCCAACACCGCGGTGCGGGCCGGCTTCACCGCCGCACGAGCGACCCGCGCCGCCAGCCGGACCAGGAGGTTCGCCTCCCGCGCCCGGTCCGTGTTCCGCCGCACCGGCTGCAACTCCTTCGCCCCCGACACCCCGGTGCTCATGGGCGACGGCGGGCAGCTGCCGATCGGCGCGGTGCAGGTCGGCGACGAGGTGCTGTCCACCGACCCGGCCACCGGCGAGACCCGGCCCGAGCCGGTCCTGTCGGTCATCTACGGGTACGGCACCAAGCACCTGGTCGACATCGAGACCGCGGCGGACCGAAGCGCCGAGGCGGGTCGGGGCACTGAGCCGGGTCGGGGCACCGAGGCGGGTCTCGGCACCGGGGCGCAGCGGGGCGCCGAGGCGGGTCAGGCGCTGCGCGCCACCGCCGAGCACCCGGTCTGGGTGCGCGGCCGGGGCTGGACCGACGCCGCCGAGGTGCACGTCGGCGACGCCCTGGTGACCCCGGCCGGCACCCCGATCACCGTCACCCGGGTGACCGACCTGGGCGAGGTCCCCGACCAGCTGGTCGTCAACCTCACCATCGGCGACCAGCACACCTACAGCGTCCGCTCCGGCGACGACTGGGTGGTCGCGCACAACCGGAACTCCTGCCAGATCGACCTGCCGCACATCCTCGGCGGGCACGGTGCGGGCAGCCGGATCGCGGGCAAGAGCCGCTTCCGCTCGCGTAACGTCAAGGAGGTCAAGTACCTCATCCACACGACCATCAAGAAGGGAAAGAGCCGGCCCAACACCGGTGGCCGTGAAGGCCGGATCTACGAGCACGACTTCGGCCGGATCATCGGCCGGGACGGCAACGGCCGGCACACGACCCGGCTGCGCGTCGTGGTGAAGACCAAGCGGGGCAGGAGGACGGCCAGGACGGCCCACCCCTACTGACCCTGAACCGGATCGCCGGGGGCCGCGCATCGGCCCCCGGCGATCCGCCGTATCCCCCGTCCCCTCCCGCAACGGACCGCACCATGATCGACCTCTCCTTCTCCCCCGCCGAGACCGGCGGCGCCGACCGGGGCCCGAACGCCACCATGGACTTCGCGACCGCCGACCTCTACGACCTCACCTACGAGGCCTTCCGGGGCCCGTACACCTTCCGCCTGGACGGCGCCGACTTCAGCGGCACCGGTCCGGTCCTGGACATCGCGCTCGGGCTCTTCGGCGCGGCCCGGGAGCTGGCCGACGCCAAGCGCGCCCGCTACTCCGCCGCCGGGGGCGCGGGCGAGTACCGCTTCGAACGGCGGGGCGACACCGTCCGCATCCGTCAGGAGCGCGGCGGAACGGGCACCGTGGCGTACGCCGAACTCGCCGAGGCCGCACGGGCGTTCCTGGCCGAGGTGGTGCGACAGCTCTGCGCCAGGTTCCCGGACCTGCGCCGCAACCCGGAGATCCGCCGCCTGCGCACCGCCGCGGCGGCCGGCCCCGCCTGACCACAGCTCCTGGCGGGTGGATGCCTACGCGTGGGAGTGGTCGTGCTCCTGCTGGAGCTCGTACTCGTCCCAGGCGGGGAACGGGTCCTCGAACGCCGTCCAGACGTGGGGCCCGACCGCGTGCTCGGCGTCGTCCAGCAGGCAGTGGGTGAGCGCGGTGCGCAGCTCGTCCGCCCGCAGGCCGGTGCCGATGAAGACCAGCTCCTGGCCGTTCCGCACCTGCTCGTCGCCGAGGCCCGTCAGCGCCGTGGCGTCGGTGAGACCGGCCAGGTCCGTCGGAAGGGTGGTGGTCGGGCGCATGCCGGAGGGTTCGAAGCGGGCGACCGAACCGGCCTGGGACCACAGGCCGGTGACGGCCGGGCGGGAGGCCAGCCAGAAGAAGCCCTTCGAGCGGAGTACGGTGCCGAACTCCCCCGCGTCGAGGCGCTCGCTCACCAACTCCCAGAGCCGGCCGGGATGGAAGGCCCGTTCGGCGCGGAAGACCAGGCTGGTGATGCCGTACTCCTCGGTCTCCGGCACGTGGTCGCCGTTGAGCTCGGCCACCCAGCCGGGAGCCTCCTGGGCCTTGGTCAGGTCGAAGAGGCCGGTGCCCAGGAGTTCGGCGGACGGAACCCGCCCGCCGGTCGCGCGGACGATCCGGGCGGCGGGGTTGAGCCGGCCGAGCGTGGCGGCGAGCCGGTCGGCCTCCTCGGCCGTGACCAGGTCGGTCTTGTTCAGGACCAGGACGTCGGCGAACTCGACCTGGTCCATCAGCAGGTCACTGACGGTGCGTTCGTCGTCCTCGTACTGGTCGAGGCCGCGCGCGGTCAGCTCGTCGCCGCCGCGCAGTTCGGGCAGGAAGTTCGCGGCGTCCACGACGGTGACCATGGTGTCCAGGCGGGCCACGTCGCCCAGGGTGGCGCCGTCGTCGCGGGCGAAGGCGAAGGTGGCCGCGACGGGCATCGGCTCGGAGATGCCGCTGGACTCGATCAGCAGGTAGTCGAAGCGCCCGGCCCGGGCGAGCCGGTCGACCTCCTCCAGCAGGTCGTCGCGCAGGGTGCAGCAGATGCAGCCGTTGGTCATCTCGACCAGGCGCTCCTCGGTCCGGGAGAGGGCACCGTTGCCCTCGCGGACCAGGGCGGCGTCGATGTTGATCTCGCTCATGTCGTTGACGATGACCGCGACCCGCAGGCCCTCGCGGTTGTTCAGCAGGTGGTTGAGCAGGGTGGTCTTGCCCGCGCCGAGGAACCCGGACAGCACGGTGACCGGGAGCCGGCCGCTCACCGGCCCGCCCTCGCTGCGGCCGGGGCGCCGGAGACGTACGGCAGCAGCGCCATCTCGCGGGCGTTCTTGATGGCCCGCGCCATCGCCTTCTGCTGCTGGACGGTGAGCCGGGTGACCCTGCGGCTCCGGATCTTGCCGCGGTCGGAGATGAACTTCCGCAGGAGGTTGGTGTCCTTGTAGTCGATGTACGTGATGCGGGCCTCGTGCAGAGGGTTGGGGCGGGCCTTGCGGTCCCGGCGGGCAGGGGCGATCTTGGTCACGGCTTCCCTGTTTCTGGTGAGATCTGGCGAGAGGTGCGTACGTCGGGCGACGGGGGACCGCGCGGTTCCTCGAAGGCGTCGGACAGGGCCGCCTTCCGGTCCGCAGTGGTGGAGTCGACACTAGCAGTAGATGAAAACGAAAACCATTTCGCTACTGGGTTCAGTCCTGGTCGGGGCGGGCGAGGGCATGCCAGGCGTGGTAGCCGCCGAGGAGGTCGGAGACGTCGGGGTGGCCGTGGTGGCGCAGCAGGCTGGCGGCGATGGAGGAGCGGTGGCCGCCGGCGCAGTGGACGACCAGGGGGTGGTGGGTGGGGATCTCGTCGAGGCGGGTGGGGAGTTCGGTCAGGGGGATGTGGAGGGAGCCTTCGATGGCGCCGGTTTCGCGTTCGCCGGGGGTGCGCACGTCCAGGACGGTGGGGGGCTGTGCTGCGGTGAGTGCGGTGCGGAGTTGGTCGGCGGTGAGGCGGCTGGCGGGGGTGAGGTGGTCGGCGAGGGCGGGCAGGGCGGTGTCGGGGTTGCGCAGGTAGCCGGCGATGCGGTCGAAGCCGATGCGGGCGAGGCGGGTGACGACCTCGTTCTCGCGGTCCTGGGGGGCGATGATCGCGATGGTGCTGTCGGGGGTGAGGACGGTGCCGGCCTGTTCGGCGAAGCGGCCGTCGACGGGGACGTTGACGGCGCCGCGCAGGTGTCCGGCGGCGAAGTCCTGGGGGCTGCGGGCGTCGAGGACGACGGCGCCCGCGGTTCGGGCTTCCTGGAAGCCTGCGGGGCACAGGGGCCGGGCGGTGCTCGTGGGGTCGAGCAGGGGGTGGTCCTGCCGGTTGAGGGCGGCGTCGTGGCCGAAGTAGGCGGGGGCGGCGGACTGGCCGGCGGTGACGATGCGGACGAAGGTGTCCTGGTCCATCGGCCGGCAGGCGTAGTTGGTGCGGCGCTGGGTGCCGATGGTGGAGCGCTTCTCGGTGGAGAGGTTCTTGCCGCAGGCCGAGCCGGCGCCGTGGGCGGGGAAGACCAGGGTCTCCTCCGGTAGCGCCATCAGCTTGCGGTGGACGCTGTCGTACAGCATCGCGCCGAGTTCCTCGGCGGTGACGCCGGTGGAGGCGAGCAGGTCGGGGCGGCCGACGTCGCCGATGAACAGGGCGTCGCCGGTGAGGACCCCGTACGGGACGGCGTCGTCGGGCTGCTCGTAGACCAGGACGCTGATCGACTCCGGGGTGTGGCCGGGGGTCTCCATGATCTGGAGGGCGACCTCGCCCAGTTCGATCCGCTCGCCGTCGCTGAGCTTGCGGATCGGGTACTCGGTCTCGGCCCGCTGCCCGTAGCCGATCCAGGCACCGGTGCGGGCGGCCAGTTCGAGGTGGCCGGCCAGGAAGTCGGCGTGGAAGTGGGTGTTGATGACCCCGACGACGGTCAGGCCGCGCGCCGTGGCGTCGGCGAGGTACTCGTCGACGTCCCGGCGGGGGTCGACGATCACGGCCTGGCCGGTGGTCTCGTCCGCGATCAGGTAGGAGGCCTGGGAGAGGCAGTCGAGGTAGAACTGGGCGAAGTACACGGGGTCTTCCTCCTGGGCAAGGCCGGGCGTCGTGGTGCCGACGCGGATTTCTCGGATACCCCCCTCGGTATTTCTACCAGCATCCGGCCGCCCTGGCCGGATACGGATGGGGGTATCGCCGAAGGATTTCGATAATACCCCCCGGGGTACTATGGTGGCCGTCGACGGGGGAACCGGCCTGCCGCCGCCCCGGGCATCGCCCGGGCCCGGCCGAGCCGACGAGAGGCCCGCACCACCCTGCGCACCACCGCCGCCGCCCGCACCGGGCGGCGGCGCCGTGCGAGCGCGGCACCCCCGACCCGCCGGACCACTGCGGCCCGGCCCGCACCACTGGAGAAGGCCATGACCCAGCTGCCGCCCACCCCCGGCCCGCCCACCCCCGGCCCGTACGGCCGCCGACCGGGCAGCCCCGCGCGGCTCGCCCCCGCCCGGGCCCGGGCCGGCCTGCCGGTCGACGCGCCCAACGGCGGTACCGGGCAGGCGATATGACCACGCTGCTGCTGGCGCTGGCCGCCGGCGCGGTGGTCGGGCTGGCCCTCGGCGGCCTCGGTGGCGGCGGCAGCATGCTGGCCGTGCCCGCCCTGGTCTACCTGCTCGGCTTCTCCCCCGCCCTGGCCACCACGGCGAGCCTGGTGATCGTCGCCGCGACCTCGCTGACCGGCCTGCTCGCCCACGCCCGGGCCGGACGGGTGCGCTGGCGCACCGGCGCGCTGTTCGCCGCCGCCGGACTGCCCGCCGCCACGGCGGCCGGGGCGCTCTCGGCCCGCCTGCCGGGCACGCTGCTGACCGGCGCCTTCGCGGTGCTGGCCGCGCTGGCCGCCTGGCGGATGCTGGTGCCGCCCAGCACCGACCGGCCGGAACGTTCCGCCGCCGGACCGGGCCGCTCGACCGCGGCGGGCGCCGGCCTCGGCGCCGTCACCGGACTGCTCGGCGTCGGCGGCGGCTTCCTCGCCGTCCCCGCGCTGGTCTCGGTGCTCGCCTTCACCATGGCCGAGGCGGTCGGCACCAGCCTGCTGGTCATCACCGCCAACTCCCTCGCCGCCCTGCTGCCCCGCCTCGGCGCCACCGGCTCGATCGACTGGGCCGTCGCCGCGCCCTTCACCGGCGCCGCGATCCTCGGCGCCTGGGACGGCAAACGGCTCACCGACAAGCTCAGCGGACGCGCCCTCCAGCGGGCCTTCGCGATCGCCCTGCTCGGTGTCGCCATCCTGATGCTGGTCACCACACTGACGTGACCGGCCCTCCCGCCCCGGCCGCCTCCCCCGAACGCGCCGGTCCCCCCACCCCGCCCCACCCGAGAGGACACCGCTTCCCCATGACCACCCCGCTCACCGTCGACCAGCTGGAGCCGCGCCTCGGCCGGCTCACCCTCATCGACGTCCGCTCCCCCGGCGAGTACGCCGCCGGGCACATCCCGGGCGCCCTGAACGTCCCGCTCGACCAGCTCGACCGCGCGCTGCCCGCACTGCGCACCGCCGCCGGGCGGACCGAACTCGCCGTCGTCTGCGCGGCCGGACAGCGCGCCCTGAACGCCTGCACGCGGCTCGACGAAGCCGGGATCACCGCCCTCGTCGTCACCGGCGGCACCAACGCCTGGACGGACGCGGGCCGTCCCGTCGACCGGGTGGCCGGCGCCCGCCCGGTGTGGGCGATGGACCGTCAGGTCCGACTGGTGGCCGGCTCGATCGTGCTGCTCGGCCTGCTCGCCGGCCGGGCCCGGCCGGGCGCCCGCTGGGTGTCCGCCGCGGTCGGCGGCGGGCTGCTCCTCTCCGCGCTGACCGACAGCTGCGCGATGGGGGCGGCGCTGGGCAGGCTCCCGTACAACCGCCCCCGCCCGGGCACGCCCACCCTCGACGACACCCTCGCCGTGCTCGGGCACTGAGCTTCACCCCTGAGCGGCGCAGGGCACGAGCACCCGGACGCGACCGCCCCGCCCGGACGGCCCCTGCCCACCCCCCGGGCAGGGGTCGTCCCCTTTCGGACAGCCCCGAGCGCTCCCGGCTGCGCGCCGTCCTGCTCGACCAGCTGCGTGCCTCGCCCCAACAGCCGCTGCACCTGCCGACCCCCGCCACGCCGCTGCTCCGGGCCGTGTGCGCGCTGCTGTACGCCGACCCCGCCGACCGCCGCACCCTCGCCGAACTCGGCCGGGCGGTCGGCGCCAGCGACCGGACGCTGTCCCGGCTGTCCCGCGCCGAGCTCGGCATGACCTTCCCCCAGTGGCGCACCCAGCTGCGGCTGCACCACGCCCTGGTGCTGCTCGCCGAGGGTCGGCCCGTCACCGCCGTCGCCCACCGGTGCGGCTGGTCCTCCGCCAGCGCCTTCATCGACGTCTTCCGCCGCACCTTCGGCCACACGCCGGGCCAAGCGCCCGACGACCGCCCGGCGCGCTGACCGGCCCCCTGGCCGCCTCCGTCGCGTGCCGAGCTCCCGGTTCGTCGGTGCCGGGTGGCAGGCTGGGAGGCATGTGCGGCCGCTTCGTCTCCACCACCACGCCCCAGGACCTCGTCTCGCTGCTCGGAGAGCTCCGGTGGGACCCGGCCGAGACCCTCGCACCGAGCTGGAACGTCGCCCCCACCGACGCCGTCCCGGCAGTCCTGGAACGCGTCGACCGGGAGACCGGCGAGCTGCTGCGCCAGCTCCGCCCGCTGCGCTGGGGCCTCGTGCCGTCCTGGTCCAAGGACCCGTCCGGCGGCGCCCGGATGATCAACGCCCGCTCGGAGACGGTCGACAGCAAGCCCGCCTTCCGCAAGGCCTTCCGGGCCCGCCGCTGCGTCATCCCCGCCGACGGCTACTACGAGTGGCGCGAGGTGCCCGCCACCGCCGACCGCAAGAAGTACAAGCAGCCCTACTTCCTCAGCACCGGCGCCACCATGCTGATGGCCGGCCTGTACGAGTTCTGGCGCGACCCCGCCCGCCCCGAGGACGACCCGCTCGCCTGGCTCGCCACCACCACGGTCATCACCACCGACGCCACCGACTCCGCCGGACGGGTGCACGACCGGATGCCGCTCACCGTCGCCCCCGACGACGTCCCCAGCTGGCTCTCCCCCGCCCACACCGACCCCGCCGAACTCCACCACCTGCTGCGCCGGCCCGCCGACGGCGCCCTGCGGGTACGCGCCGTCCCACCCGTCGTCAACAGCGTGCGCAACAACGGCCCCGAGCTGCTCGCCGCCGCCCCGGACCCGCTGGGTCTCGCCGACTGACGACCGCCCGGTCACCGCCCGACCACCGCCCGCCCCCACCCGGGCCCCCGCCCAACCCCGGGAGGCCGCCGATCCGCTGACAGCACGTCCGACCTGCACTACGGTAGGCGGGCAGAGCAGGACACGGGGGCGGGGGCGAGGGCGGCGCAGTGTTGATGTCCATCACGGCACACGGGCGTCCCGAGAACGGCATGCAGGGCCCGGAGCCCGACGAGCAGCGCCGCCGCCCCGGCTCGCCGTTCGCCGGCGGCCGCGACCCGCACGTCGCCGTCCTCCCGCCCGAGGCCGCCCGGGCCGCGCTGACCGTCCGGGCCACCACCCCGACCCCCAACCTCCCGCCCCGGGCCGCCGGCCGACTCATCGGCCGGGAGGGCGAGTTGCGCGCCGTCGGCGAAGCCCTCGGACACGCGGACGGCGGCGGGCTGGTCACCCAGGCCACCACCCTGCACGGGCTCGGCGGCGTCGGGAAGACCAGCCTGGCCCTGCACTACGCCTACGCCCGGGCCGGGGACTACCGGCTGATCTGGTGGATCACCGCGGAGTCCGAGGGCCAGCTCGCCGAGGCCTTCGCCGGGCTCGCCGTCCACCTCCACCCCTCCTGGGCGCTCACCGCCCCACCCGGCCAGCAGGTCGAGTGGGCCATCGCCTGGCTGCGCGCCCACGACCGCTGGCTGCTCGTCTACGACAACGCCGAGGACCCGGCCCACCTGACCCCCTACGTCGGCCGACTCCTCGGCTGCGGCCACCAGTTGGTCACCAGCCGGCGCGCGAGCGGCTGGCACCCCGGGATCCGGCCGGTGCGCGTCGACGTCCTCGACGCCCCCGAGGCCGCCCGGCTGCTGTGCGCCACGGCGTACACCGGCGACACCCTGGACGCCGCGGAGCAGGCCGAGGCCCGGGCGCTGGCCGACGAACTCGGCCACCTGCCGATCGCCCTCGCCCAGGCCGGCGCCTACGTCCAGCAGACCGGCACCACCTTCGCCGCCTACCGCGAACTGCTGCGCGCCACCGGCCCGGTGGGTCCGGGCGCCGAGTCCACCGTGGCCCGGCTCTGGCGGACCACGCTGCGGACCGTCCAGCACACCGCGCCGTTCGCCGTCGAGCTGCTGCGCACCCTGGCCTGGTACGCCCCCGAGGCGCTGCCGCGCGAGGTGCTCACCCCGTACGGCTCCCGCCGGCCCGAGGAGGTCGACCGGGCGCTGCGGCTGCTCGCCGACTACCACCTGATCACCCTCGGCGAGACGGTCGCCGTCCACCGGCTGCTCCAGGCCGTACTGCGCAAGGCCGACGGCGATCGCACCTTCCGGCAGCGGGCCGAGCACCACCTGGCGGCGGCCGCCACCCGGCTCTGGCCCTCGGGCGGCCCCGGCCTGCGGCGCGCCCTGCTGCCGCACGTCCGGGAGCTGGCCGACAGCGGCCCGTCCGACCGGCCGACGGCCGGCACCGTCGCGCTGTTCGAGCTGGCGGCGGCCGAACTCACCGACCGGGCTCAGCGGGTGTACGCCGTACGGCTGGTCGAGGCGGTGGCGGACGCCCAACGCCGGCTGCTCGGCGAGGACCACCCGGACACCCTCACCACGCTCGGACGGCTCGGCCGGCTCCAGGCCAAGACCGGAGACCCGGCCCGGGCCCTCGAACTCTGCCTGGACGTGGTCGCCCGGCGCACCCGCCTCCAGGGCGCGGACCACCCGGACACCCTCACCGACCGGCACACCCTCGCCCAGGCCCACCGCAAGGCCGGCCAGCACGAGCTCTCCGTCGCCGAGTACCGCGCCGTCGTCGCCGACCGGGCCCGGGTGCTGGGGCCGGACCACCCCGACACCATGCACAGCCGGGCGAGCCTGGCGTACGCCCTCCAGGTGGCCGGGCAGCACCGGGAGTCGGTGGCCGAGTACGAGCAGCTGGTGGCGGACGCGGAACGGGTGCTCGGCACCGACCACCCGGACGCGGTGACCCGGCGCAGCGGCCTGGCCTTCGCCCAACTCGCCGCCGGCCACTACAGTTCGGCGATCGCCCGATACGAGCAGGTGGTCGCCGACCGGACCCGGTTGCTCGGCCCCGACCACCCCGACACCCTGAACGGCCGCCGCTGGCTCGCGGCCGCCCACGCCGACACCGGCGACCACCTGGCGGCGCTCGCCGCCTACCGGGCCCTCGTCGCGGACTGCACCCGGGTGCAGGGCCCGGACCACCCGCAGACCCTCCACGCCCGCAAGCGCCTGGCCTCCGTCCTCCGCAAGTCCGGCCGGCCCGCCCTCGCCGTGGCCCGGTTCGAGGAGGTCGTGACCGACTACACCCGGGTGCTGGGCCCCGACCACCCGCACACCCTGAACGCGCGCAGCGGACTGGCCCGCGCCCACCGGGAGGCCGGCACGCCCGAGCTCGCGGTCGAGCAGCACCGCGCCCTGGTCCGCGACCGCACCCGCATCCAGGGCGAGGGGCACCCCGACACCCTGGAGGAGCGCAGCTTCCTGGGCTTCGCCCTGCGCGTCGCCGGACGGCCCGCCGAAGAGGTCGAGGAGCTGGAGCGGCTGGTCGCCGACCGGGCCCGGTTCCAGGGCCCCGACCACCCCGACACCCTGGACGAACGCTCCGGCCTCGCCCGGGCCCTGCACGCCGCCGGCCGCCCGCGCGACGCACTCGCCGTGCGGCGCCGGCTCCTCGCCGACCGGCGACGGGTCCACGGCGACGACCACTTCGAGACCTTCGACGCCCGGCTACGGCTGGCCCGCTCCCTCGACGAGGCCGGACAGCACCGGCAGGCGGCCGAGGTGTGCGACCGGCTGGTCGCGGACCGTCAACGGGCCGTCGGCCCCGACCACCCGGACGTGCTCACCACCCGCTGGTGGCAGGCCTCGATCCGCTCCAACGCCTGCGACTACCGCAAGGCGCTGACCCTGTTCCGGCTGCTGCTCGCCGACCGTGTCCGTATCCAGGGCCCCGACCACCCCGCCGTGCTGAACACCCGCTTCTGGCTGGCCACCACCCACCGCAACCTCGGCCGGCACCGCGAGGCCCTGGCCCAGTACGAGGCGCTGCTCGCCGACCGTGTCCGTATCCAGGGCCCCGACCACCCCGACGTCCTGAACACCCGCTTCTGGCTCGGCCACAGCCACCAGTCCCTGGGCGACCACCGCCGCGCCCTGGAGCTCTACGAGGCCCTGGTGGCCGACCACGTGCGGATCCACGGGCCGGACCACCCGGACAGCATCGACGCCCGGGTCAGCTGCTTCGCGCTCCATCTGAACACCAGGAACCACCGCCGGGCGGTCGAGCTGGCCGAATCCCTGGTACGGGACCGGACCAGGCTCCAGGGCGCCGACCACCCGGAGACTCTGACCGCCCGCCACTGGCTGGCGACCGCGCACCAGAACGCGGGCGCCCACCACCGGGCGGACCAGCTGTTCGCCGCCCTGGTCGAGCACCGCACCCGCGTCCAGGGCCCCGACCACCCCGACACGCTGCTGGCCCGCTACGCCCACGCGTCCGCCCGCCAAAGCGCCAACGACCCGCAACGCGCGGTTCCGCTGTTCGAGGCGCTGGTCGCGGCCTGCGACCGGGTCCTCGGCCACGAGCACCCGGACACCCTCAACATCCGCATCGGGCATGCCCTCAGCTGCCACGAGGCCGGCGAGCACGAGCGGGCGGCCGAGCTGTTCGACGCGCTCGCCGCCGACCTCGTCCGGGTCCTCGGCCCGGACCACCCCACCACCGTCCGGTGCCGGCGCAAGCGCGCCTCGGCCTGGCAGGGATCCGACGAACACCCCAGAGCCATCGCCGAGTTCACCTCGCTGGTGGCCGACCTCACCCGGGTCCACGGACCGGAACACCCGCACACGCTGGAGATGCGCGGGGAGCTCGCCCGCTCGTACTCCCGGGCCGGCGACCACCGCCGCGCCGCGGAGTCGTTCGCGGCCCTGGTCGCCGACCGCACCCGGATCCTGGGCCCGGACTACCGGGACACCCTCGACGCCCGGTGGTGGCAGGCCCTCGCCCAGAGCGATGCCGGCCACCACCGCAGGGCGGGCGAACTGTTCACCGCCCTGGTCGCCGACCGCACCCGGGTGCTCGGCGCCGACCACCCGGACACCCTGAACACCCGCTGGTGGGAGGCGGCCTCGTGCCGCTCGAACGGTGACCTCGACCGGGCCCGGCAGCTGTGCGAGCACCTGCTCGCCGACCGCCTGCGGCTCGACGGCCCGGACCACCCGGAGACCCTCGAGACCCGGTACCTCCTCGCCTGGGCCCACCGGACCGCCGGCGACCACCTGCTCAGCATCCGGCTCAGCGAGGCCCTGCTGCTCGACAAGATCCGGATCCATGGCCCCGACCACCCGGCCGTCCTGACCGCCCGGAGCGTCCTCGCCGCCGACCTCGCGTACGCCGGACTGCGCCGACAGGCCGTCACCGACCGGGAGCAGCTGGCCAACGACCACGACCGCGTCCTCGGCCCTGACCACCCCGACACCTTCGCCGTCCGCTCCCTGCTCGCCCAGGAGCTCGCCAAGACCGGCGAACCGGACCGGGCGACCGCGCTCCTCACCGACCTGGTCACCGCCCGGCGCCGGACCCAGGGGCCGGACCACCCGGACACCCTGGAGGAGCGGCACGAGCTCGCCCACACCCACCGCCTCGCCGGACGCCATCGGCAGGAGATCGCCGAGGTCCGGGCGCTCCTCGCCGACCACGAACGCGTCGACGGCCCGGACCACCCCGCCACCCTGACCGCCCGCCACCACCTGGGCCACGCCCTGCGCCACGGCTGGCAGCACGACCGCGCCGACGCGCTCTACCGGGCCCTGCTCGCCGACCGCAGCCGGATCCTGGGAGCCGACCACCCCGAGGTGCTCGACGTCCGGGACAGCCTCGCGCGCAACCTCGCCGCGGCCGGCCGTCACGCCGAGGCCACCGCCGCCTACCGCGACGCGATGACCCACGCCCTCGCCGTGTACAGGCCCGGGCACTCCTTCGTCCGCGAGCTCCGCCGCGACCTCGCCAGGACCCTGCTGCTGGCCGGTGAGACCACCGCCGCCGTCGCCGAACTGGCCCCGCTGGCGCAGGAGTGGGCCCGGCTCACCGGTCCGGGCCTGCCCGAGCTGGTGCACGCCGGCTGCGTCCTCGCCTTCGCCCGGCACCTGGACGGGCAACCCGAGCCCGCGCTCCGGCTGGCCGGCGACCTGGTCGCCACCGCGACCGCCGCCCTCGGCGACCAGGACGACGCCACCGTCCCGGCTCGCCTGACCGAGGCACTTCTGCTCGCCGACGGCCCCCGCCCGCTGCGGGCCGTGGTCCGGCTGGAGGAGCTGGTGGAGTCCTGCACCGCGAGCCGGGGCGCGCGCAGCCCGCTCACCCTGGAGGTCCGCCAGGGCCTGGCCCACGCCCGGCTGCGCGCCGGGGACGCCGACGGGGCGGTCCGGGTGTACGAGCGGATCATCGCCGACGGGCTCACCGTCGGGGACGCCTCGCCGACCACCGCGCTGCTGGCCGGGCACCGGGAGGCCGAGGACGTCGCCGTCAGCGTCGGCGCCCTGCGCACCGGGCCGGTCCCCGTCGTTCCCAGCCTCGCCGTCGGACTGGCCCGGGCGCTCGCCGCGGACGGGCGCCACGACACCGCCCGGGCGTTGCTGGCGGCGGTCCGCGGCGGGCGCGAGGCCCTGATGGGCCCCGGGCACCCGCTGACGGCCGAGGCCCGTACCGCACTGACCAGGCTCGACCGCGCGGAGCCCGCGCCCCCGCCCGTCCCCGGCGCACCCTTCCCCGTCCAGGGCGCACCGCACCCCCAGGCCGTGCCGGCCCACGCCCAGGCGGCGCGGGGCCACGCCGGGCTCGGCCGGGGCGCGCCGGAGCTGCTCCCCCGCCGTACCCGCGGCTCGGTGCACCGCGCCGTCGAACCACCGGCACCCCGGCCCGCCTGGCGGCCCCGCCTCACCCTGGTCGAGGACCCCGCCGTAGGCGTCACCACCCACGTGGAGTTCCACCTCGAACCCGCGGACGGCTCCGTACCCGCCGTCCTCCCCGAGCTGCGCCTGGTCGCCGCCGTGTCCCCCGAGGCCCTGCTCGACCCGCCCGTCGCCGACCACGTCCCCGCCGGTGCGCCCGCCCGGTTCGCGCTCACCCCGGCCGTGGCCGGCCCGCACACCGTCCGGATCACCGTCTTCGACCGGGGCCACGGCGCCGTCCTCCAGGACCTCTCCGCCGTCCTGGACGTCCCCGACATCCCCGACATCCCCGACATCCCCACCAACGTCCCCACCGACGTCCCCGCAGAAGCCGAAGACCAGGAGCAGGAGTAGATCGACGTGCCCCGGGACCTCCAAGTCGCCGTCCGCCAGAACCCCTCGGCCGACTACACCCGGCTGCCCCGGCAGCTCGGCCCCACCGACGGCGTCCCGCCCAAGGGCCCGGCCCCGCTGGACCTGATCCTCTCCCTCCGCCGCCACGGCGACGAGCTCCACGTCAGCGCCTTCCGACCGGGCGAGCGCACCCCCGGGAACCGCAGCCACCGGGCCCGGCTCACCGTCTCCGCGCCCGAACTCCTCGCCAAGGCCGCCCGGTTACGCTCCATCTGGCGCGACCGGCTGATCGGCTACGACCCCGACCCGTACCACCCCTACCCCTTCGCCACCGCCGTCGACTTCACCCCGCTCGCCGAGGTCGCCGAGCGCAAGGTCGCCGAACTCGCCGAGGAAGGGCGGTACTTCCTGGAGACGATGTTCGATGGGGGCGACCGCAGCCTGGTCCTGTTCCGCGACTACCTGAACCGCACCCTCACCGAGCACGGCTCGCTGCGGATCAGCTTCGACTCGGACCTCCACCTCCCCTGGCCGATGCTCGCCGTCGAGGGCCACCAGCCGGACGACTGGGCCGACTTCCTCGGCCACCGCCACCAGGTCGAGCAGACCGGCGCCGCCTACCCGCCGATCCAGTCGCCCTCCTCCCCCCGCGCCAAGCCCGTCACCAGCCTCAACACCGACGACCAGCTCACCGGCATCGGCCGGGCGCCCGAGGTCCGCAAACTGCTGGAGGACCGCTCCCAGCTGACCGTGCGCACCGAGTCGGACCGGCTGCTGGAGGCGCTGTCCGCGGCCGTGCTGGACGAGGACGTCATGTACTTCTGGTGCCACGGCCAGTTCGTCGCCAACGACTCACCGTACGAGCAGCTCGCCGTGCGGCTCTCCGACGACCGGCACATCGACGCCGAGCTGGTGCGCCGCCACCGCCGCCGCCACCTCGACCGGCCGGATGCCGTGTTCCGGCCGTTCGTGCTGCTGAACGCCTGCCACACCGGGCAGTCGGCAGCCGCCGAACTCGACCACCTGGGGAGGGCGTTGGTCGACCTGGGCGCAGACGGCGTGCTCGGGCCGCAGCTCCAGATCCCGCAGGAGTTCGCCGCCGAGTACGCCTTCGCCTTCCTCGACCACTACCTGACCGGCGAGTTCACGGCCGGCGAGATCACCCAGCAGCTGGTGCGGTGGTTCGCCCGCGAGTACCGCAACCCGCTGGCGCTCGCCTACTCCCTGCACTGCGGCATCGACAGCATCCTGGAGCTCAACCCGTGACCGCACGCCTGCACCCGGCCTCGACAGCCACCGTACGGCCCGCGACCGTCGACCTCGACGAGCACGGCCGGCTGCTCGTCCCCGGTACGAGCACTCCCGTCCCCGAGGCCAGGGTCGCCGACCACCTGGCCCGGCACCTGCGGATCCCCGAGTGGGCGACCGACCTGTACGTGTACGTGCACGGCTGGCAGACCAGCCCGGCCGCCGCCGACCGCTCGGCCGCCGCCCTGGTCGAGCGGGCGGTCGCCCTGCACCGCGCCGCACCCGCCGGCTACCCGGGGCTGGCCGCCGGGTTCCGCCCCTGGTGCGTGGTGGTGCGCTGGCCGTCCTCCAGCCTGCCGTCCCTGCCCGGCTACCGGCGGATCCGCGAGCGGGCGCACGCGATGAGCGCCCGGGGCCAGGCCGGGCGCATCCTCGGCCACCTGCTCGGCTACCTCGACTCCGGCCGGGGCCGACCGGACGCCCCGCGGGTGCTGGCCAACCGGCACGGCCAGTACCTCCACCTGCTCGGGCACTCCTTCGGCGGCCGCTTCCTCTGCGAGGCCGTCCAGTACGCGGCCGACCGCCCGGCCGGGCCCCCGGTGCTCAGCTGGACCGCCCGGCCCGGCGACCCGAGCCGCCCGTTCACCGTCGACAGCGCCCTGGTCTTCCAGATGGCCGCGCCCCGGGACGCCTTCACCCGGCTCTTCCCCCGGCTGTTCCTCGGCCCCGGCCGGGCCGGCGCCCCGCTGCGCGGCCCGCTGGTGCTGACCCACTCGCGCTGGGACCGCGCCACCGGCTTCTGGCACCTGCGCGCCGAGGGCCACCCCGGCATCGGCCACTCCGGCACCGGCGCCGCCCCCGTCCCACAGTTCACCACCCGGCTGCGGCCGACCGACTCCCCGTACCCGCACGCCGACCTCGACCACCCGATCGTCAACGTCGACGCCGGCCACCGCTACCGCGGCAGCCTCGCCGCCCGTCACCTCCACCCCTCCGGCGCCCACTCCGACTTCCACCACCCGGAGTCCGCCCACCTGCTGCTCAGCCTGGCCTCGCACTCCCGCTGAGCCGCGGTCCAACGCTGGTCAGCGCCGGTCCGCCGCCGGTCAGCGCTGGCGGACGGCGGTGAACCCGCAGACCGGCGTGCAGAGCGTGACGATGCCGCTGTAGCGGTAGTTGGTGCGCCCCCGCGAGATGGTGTGCACCGTCAACTTCTCGCGCAGGGTCAGCTGGTGGCAGCGCGGGCAGGCCGCGTCGACCTGCTTGCCCCAGGGGCGGTTTGGGTTGAGCTTGCTGATCGCCACCCCCATCAGCACCACCGACAGGCCGGTGCCGATGAAGCCGACCGCCTGCCACACGCCCTTCCCGGACTCGCGGCGGTCGATCATCTCGTCGTAGCTGAACGTGCCCCCGCCGCCGCGGTTGGAGATGATCTGGCAGGTGTTCTGCCTGGTCATGGTCTGGCCGTCGCAGTCCGGGGCGCTGGTCGGATCGGGCTTGCCGACGACCAGCGCCAGGAAGAGACCGAGGCCGGCCAGCAGGACCAACACCACCAGCGCCGTGGCCCGGCTGCGACCGGTCTGCAGGCGTGTGCGCTCCTTCACGGCCGTCTCTATCACCGCGTGCGCCATGTTGCTGCCGTCGACCGCCACCACGTGTCTCCTGTTGTTCGCGTTCTGTGCTCCGTTGTTCCCCGGCGGACCGAGGCCGACACGAACCCACCATCATCAGGTCGTTCCCGTGCGGTACTTGGTGAGAGCTTGACCCTGTCGTGACCCCTTCGACGCCGATGCCCGACCCGCGCCCCCGGCGGTGCTCAGCCCCGCGCCTCCAGGGACGCCAGGTAGGCCGCGGCCTTCTCCGGGTCGAGCAGCCACTCCTCGACGTCCTCCGGGTGGTCGAAGCAGTTGGCGAACCGGTCGGCCACGGCCGGGAACCGACCGGCGGCGCCGAACAGTTCGACGGCGTGCGGGGGCGCCGGGCGGAGCATCGCGTTCGACCAGTCGGTGACGGCCCGGCCGGTCTCCGCCCAGAAGCGGTCGAAGGCGGCCTGCTGGAAGTCCCGGTCGAAGGGCTTGTCGCCGTGCGCGAGGATCGCCTCCAGGTACCGGGCGGCGCACTTGGCGGCGGCGTTGGCGCCCTGCCCGGTGATCGGGTCGTTGGTGACGACCACGTCGGCGACGCCCAGCACGGCGCCGCCGCCCGGCAGTTCACCGACCGGGCGGCGGACCACCGGGGCGAAGCGGCCGGCCAGGATGCCACCGGCGTCGGTGAGTTCGACGCCGGCGCGGGCGCGGTCGTACTCCCAAGGAGTGAAGGTCTTCATCAACTCCAGCGTCACCCGCAGGTGTTCGCCCGGGTCACGGAGCCCGTCGAAGGCGTCCGCCGGACCGCCCGGCTGAGCCTCCCAGAGCAGGATGTCGCAGGGCCCGGCGGCCGTCAGGGCCGGCACGGCGAAGAACTCGCCGACGCCGGGCACCAGGTTGCAGCGCACCGCCGGGAACTCCTCGTCGGGGCGCGGCGCCAGCCCGTGCACATAGCTCGCGGCGAGCGCGCGCTGTGGACGCCGGAACGGGGAGCGTTCCTCGTCACGCTCGAACAGCGAGGCCAGGCCGCCCTTTCCGGAGGCGACCAGCACCAGGTCGTAGGAGCCGGCGAGGTGTTCGACGTCGGCGGCGCTCACCTGCCGCACCTCCAGCCGGCCGCCGCGCTCGGCGAAGAGCTCCAGCCAGGTGGACATCTTCAACCGCTGGTCGACGGACTGGGCGTGGGCGGCGAGCCGTCCGGTCCAGTCGATCACCCTGGCCGCGCCCGGGCCGCTGACCGACAGGCCGATGCCCTCGATCCGGGGCGCCGCACCGGCCCACAGGTCCAGGCCGAGGGCGCGCTCGTGGCGCAGCGCGGAGTCGAACATGCACTGGCTGGACAGCACCTGGCCGTCCCGCACCTCCTGGGCGTCACGGTTGGTCAGCAGCGTGACGTCGTAGCCGTGGGACTGCAACCCGAGGGCCAGTTGGAGGCCGGCCTGTCCGGCGCCGACGATCAGAATCCTGCGCATCGCCCCTGCTCTCCTGGTGGTCCGTCCGGCCCCGACCGCCCGCGGGCCCGGCTGCCAGGGTCTGGATATCAGTCCGGAGCGTCCGCGTCCACGGCGCGAACGGAGCGAGCGCGCGCCGGGACAACGGAGCGGACACGCGCCGGGAACGGAGCGGACACGCGCCGGGAACGGAGCGGGCACGCGCCGGGATGTTGATTTGAAAAATTCTTCAAGTTCATACAGGCTGGCGTGCCGCCGACCCCGTGCCGACCGGACAGAACAGGACAGCCCGCACCCATGAGCGACACCCTCCCGCCGTGCCCCTCGTGCTCCAGCGAGTACACCTATGAGATGAACGCCCTGCTGGTCTGCCCGGAGTGCGGCCACGAGTGGGCACCCGGCGACTCCGACGCCGAGGCCGGCGCGGGCGAGCGGGTGGTCCGGGACTCGGTCGGAAACGTGCTGAGCGACGGCGACACCGTCACCGTCGTCAAGGCCCTCAAGGTCAAGGGCAGCGCCTCGGGCATCAAGGCGGGTACCAAGGTCCGCAACATCCGCCTGGTCGACGGTGTCGACGGCCACGACATCGACTGCCGGATCGAGGGCTTCGGCGCGATGCAGCTCAAGTCCAGCGTGGTGAAGAAGGCCTGAGGCCGGCGGGGCGCGGTTCCGGGCCGTCGACGCAGCACCGACAGCACGGGCCGCAGTACGGGACCGGCAGCACGGGACCGGCCGCGCGTGGCCGACCCCCGGCGGACGCAGCAAGCTGGTGTGGTGAGCGTGCGCGGGCCCGCCCCGCGCCGACCTCCGTGAGAAGGATCGCCATGGCTGCCACCACCCCCACTCCCACCTCCACCCCCGCTTCCGCCGACGGCGTCGTGCGCGCCGTCCACGTCGCCGCCCCGGGCGGGACGCCCGAGCTGGTCGAGGTCCCGCTGCGCACCCCCGGCCCCGGTTCCGTCCGGATCACCGTCGAGGCGTGCGGCGTCTGCCACTCCGACCTGCTGATCGCCGGCGGCCTGCTGCCCGGCACCACCTTCCCGGTCACCCCCGGTCACGAGATCGCGGGCCGGATCGACACCCTCGGTGACGGCGTCGAGGACTGGCGGGTCGGCGACCGGGTCGCGGTGGGCTGGTTCGGCGGCAGCTGCGGGCGCTGCGAGGCCTGCCGCGACGGCGACGCCATCCTCTGCCCCCACCTGAAAGTCCCCGGCGCCGCCTACCCGGGCGGCTACGCCGACTCCGTCATCGTGCCCGCCGACGCGCTCGCGGCCGTGCCGGACGGCCTGACCGCGGCCGAGGCCGCGCCGCTGGCCTGTGCCGGGGTGACGGTGTTCAACGCCCTGCGCCGCTCCGCCGCCCGCCCGGGCGACACCGTGGCGGTGCTCGGCCTCGGCGGCCTCGGCCACCTGGGCGTCCAGTTCGCCCACGCCATGGGCCTGCGCACGGTCGCCATCGCGCGCGGCGCGGAGAAGGGGCCGCTGGCGCACCAGCTCGGCGCGGACCACTACGTGGACAGCACCGCCGGGAGCGTCGCCGAGGCCCTCCAGGCGCTCGGCGGGGCCAAGGTCGTACTGGCCACCGTCACCGACGCCGACGCCATGTCCGCCACCGTCGACGGCCTGGGCCGCCGCGGCGAACTCGTCGTCGTCGGCGTCTCCCCCGACCCGCTCGCCATCAGCCCGCTGCAGCTGATCGCCGCGGACCGCAAGGTCTACGCCCACTCCTCCGGTTCCGCCCTCGACACCCAGGACACCCTGCGCTTCGCCGAGCGCACCGGCGTCCGGGCCTGGATCGAGGAGCTCCCGCTGGAGGAGACCGCCGCCGCCGTGGCGAAGATGAGCAGCGGGAAGGCCCGGTTCCGCATGGTCGTCACCACCGGCCGCTGACCGGCCGGCTCCCCGCGCCATCCCCAGGTCAAGCGTTGGCAAACACCCTGCCGTCGAACGAGCGATCGACGACGCTTAGGCTGGTCCGCGCCCGAACGACCGGACAGGCGGCCGCACGGCCGGACCCGCCGGCACCGGGACGGGCCCGCGAGCACAGGAAGCGCCCAGGGGGGACACAGAACCATGCACCACGAGCACGAAGCGTACGAACCGTACGAGGGCCACGGCCACGAGGAACACGGCCACGACGACCACCTTGTCTCCGCCGACGGCCACCAGGAGTCCCCGGGCCGCCCGCGCTCACGCCGGATCTGGCTGGTGGCGGTCGGCGGGGTGTTCACCGCGCTGCTGGTCGTCGGCGGGTACGGCGCCTACAACGTGATGAGCGCCGTGACCGGCGGCTCCACCGGCACCGGGGACGAGGCCGCCCCGACGGCCGCCAAGGGGCCGCAGGCTCCGCCCACGGCCGAACAGGCCGACGCCGTGGCCAAGGACTTCCTGGCAGCCTGGGGCCGCGGCGACCTCACGGTCGCGGCCGGGCTCACCGACCGCCCGGAGGCCGCCCGGATGGCGCTCGCCTCGTTCCACGACAACGTGTCCGCCCGCGCCCTCACCCTGACCGGCACGGGCCCCGCGCCCGCCGGCACGCCGAGCGAGCCCGCCGTCGGCTACCGGGTGCGGGCGGAGTTCGACGGCACCACGCAGGCCTGGGAGTACGAGAGCACCCTCGGCGTGATGCGGGCCTCCGACGGGCGGCTGCTGGTGCGCTGGGCGCCGACCGTGGTCCACCCCAAGCTGGCTGCCAGCCGGACCATCGCCGTGAAGGCCCTGCCCGACCCGGTGTCCAAGCCCACCGACCGCAAGGGGCGGCCGCTGGACGCGTTCCCGTCGCTGCAGTCCGTGCTGCCCCAGATCGCCCCGCCCGACGGCGCCAAGGTCGTCACCGGGCAGGCCGTGGTGCTCTCCGGCGGCGGGCAGCAGACGGAGCAGCTGTTCGTGCTGACCCCGCCGAGCGCCCCGCAGGTCAAGCTCACCCTGGACGCCGACCTCCAGCAGGTCGCCGAGGAGGCGGTGAAGCAGCAGTCCGCGAACGGCAAGCCCGCCTCGCTGGTGGCCGTCCAGCCGAGCACCGGCAACATCCTGGCGATGGCCTACGCCCCGCTGGGCGGCTTCAACCGCGCGGTCGGCGGCGGGCAGGCGCCCGGTTCGACGATGAAGGTGATCACCGCGGCCGCGCTGCTGGAGGCCGGGGTCACCCCGGACACCGCCGCGCCCTGCAAGGAGACCACCAACTCCCCCAGGAGCTGGCACAACGACGAGCCCGGCAGCCACCTCGACTACACCCTCAGCGACGACTTCATCCAGTCCTGCAACACCGGCTTCATCGACAAGGGCCTGGAGAAGCTCCAGCTCGGCACGCTCAGCTCCGTCGCCCGCGACCAGTTCGGCCTCGGCCTGCAGTGGCGGATCGGCATCCCGAGCCGCGACGCCACCATTCCCGTGCCGGGGAACAAGGACGAGGCGGCGGCCGCGTACATCGGCCAGGGGCAGATCCAGGTGAACTCGCTGCTGATGGCCTCGGTCGCGGCCACCGTGCAGAGCGGAACGTTCCGCCAGCCGGTGCTCCGCGAGGACGCCAAGCGCGTGACGGCCCCCGGGAAGCTGCCCGGCGACGTCGCCCAGGGGCTGCGCTCGATGATGGCCCGGACGGCGACCCAGGGCACCGCGCGCGCCCCGATGTCCGGGCTCGGCGGCCAGATCGGGGCCAAGACCGGCACCGTCGAGGCCGGTTCGGGCCAGGCCACCAACAGCTGGTTCATCGCCTACCGCAACGACCTCGCGGTCGCGGCCGAGGTCGAGGGCGGCGGCCACGGCAACAGCGCCGCCGGCGTCGCGGCCGCCCAGGTGCTCAAGGCGGGCGGCAAGGGCTGACGGGGGCCGCGCTCGGAGCCGGTCGGCCTGGCCGGGGGCGCGGGCGGGGGTGCGCGCAGGGGGTGCGATCGCCCACCTCGGCGGTGCGCCCCCTTCGGCGGCTCCAGGAGGCTCTCCCACCACGGTCCGGTGACCTCGCCGACCACGGTGCCTCCGCGACCACGGTGACCTCCCCGACCACCGTGTCCGGCTCCCCCGCAGCACGGCTGCATCTGCATGCGACGCTAACGGTCGGCCTCCACCGGCGCGGACCCGCCCTGCCGCCGGGCCGGCACGGGCGCCCCGGGGCGGCTCCGCTCGGCCCAGGCGGCCACCGGCGGTCCGGCCGCGCCCACGGCGGCGAAGAACACCCCGAGCAGCAACCAGCCCGGCTGTCCGAGCGCCAGGACCGCACCGGTCAGCACCGCCGGGGCGAGCGCCTGGCCCGCGTCGAAGCCGATCCCGAACAGGCCCTGGTACTGCCCCTGGGCGTGGTCGGGCGCCAGGCCGAAGGCCAGCGCGTAGCCGCCCGAGGACTCCCACACCTCGCCCACGCTGTGGACGCCCACCGCGAGGACGGCGAGCACCGGCGCGACCCACACCGGGACGTCGGCGGTCAGCGCCATCAGCGGACAACTGACCAGGAACAGCAGCCCGGCGAGGCGGAAGGCGCGGCCGCCCCGCCGCGGGGTCTCCACCGTGGATCCGATCCTGCTCTGGAGCAGCGCGCAGACAGCGCTGTTGACGGCGTTCACCGCCGCCACCGTCCAGCGCGGTGCGTCGGTGTGGGCGCTCAGCCAGAGAGGCAGCAGCACCGCGACGGTCTGGTACTGGAGGCCCATGGCGCTGTAGAGCGCGACGAAGGACACGTACGGCCGGTCCGCCAGGACGGACCACCGGCGGTGCTCCGCCGGCCGGGGCAGCGGCCGGTAGTCCGGGACGCCCAGGAAGGCGATCAGCCCGGCAGCGGCGAAGCTGGCGGCGTTGGCGAGGATCAGCGCGGTGTAGGCGGCGCGGGTGTCGATCTGGATGGCGACGGCCGCGCCGAGGGTACCCATGACCACGCCGAGGTTGACGAAGGTGCGCAGCCTGGCCCGGAACGCGGCCGGACGGTCACCGCCCGCCCGCGCGACGATCGCCCCGCCCGCCGCGCTGCTCGCCGTGGCGGCCAGCCGGTCCAGCGTGGCGACGAGCGTGAACGCCGCCCAGCCGTCGATCAGCACGAAGGACGCCATGGTCACGGCCTGCAGGGCCAGGCCCACCAGCCAGACGGTGCGCGGCCCGTGCCGGTCGGCCAGGTTGCCCGCCGGTATGCCCGCGGCCAGCCCGCACAGGCCCGCGATCGTCAGTCCCGCGCCGACCTGGCCGGCGGGCAGGTGCACCACGAGCGTGAAGTACAGGATCGACGCGGTGTTGAACAGGCCGTTGCCCACCCTGCTGATGAAACTGGCCGTGATCAGGGCCCGTTGGGGGCCTGAGGTCGCGCCGTCGCCCGTCCGTTTTCCGGATCTCCGCATGATCATGCCGATCAGGCTAACAGCGGCTCTCCTGGGGCCGATCGGCCCGTCGAACGGGCGTCGCCGGAAAAGCACTTGCCCGAACGAGCCGCCCGATGCCACCATCTGAGCCATGATCACGAGAATCGAGCCGGCCACCCGCTGGTGAGCGCCGCGCACGGGCGCCCGTCGCCCGACCACCGCCCCGGACTGTACGACCACGCGCTCCGACTCCACCGGCTGACGCCGGACGGCCCGCTCCCGCGCGACGGGGAGCCGTTCCCGGACACGGAGTTGCACGAGGGTCCCGGCCCTGAACGCCCCCTCGGGCGGGGCACCCAGGGCGTCGGCGTCGTCCGCGTCCTGGACACGCACTTCGCCCGGCCCTCCGCGCCGCCCGAGGCCCTGGCCCCGGCCTTCCACGACGTCCACGTTCCGATCCATCCCGATGACGGCATCACCGCCGCTGCCCTGCGCCACGAGCCGAACCAGGTACGGGCGGCAGGCCGGTGGCTGGTGCGCCACGGCGACGACCAGTGCGCCGTCACCGTCGGCCTCGCGCTGCTCGCGGCCACGGGCACGGCCGAGGACATCCCCCTGGTCCGCACGATCGGGCTGCTGTCCAACCACTTCGGCCCGCTCGCGACCCACGCGCTGGAACGCCTCGACCCGAGCGCGCAGTCCCTGCTCTGGCTCGCCGACCGGACGGCGAGCTGGGGCCGGGTCTACGTGGTCGAGGCGCTCTGCCGCCTCGACCACCCCGATGCCCGTCCCTGGTTGCTGCGCAGGGCGATCGACGGCGACTTCCTGAACGGCTACTTCGCGGGCACCGTCGCTACGACCGCCCGCCTCCACGAGCAGGTCGAGCACTTCGCCGCCGATCACGAACTGCTGGACCACAGCGGCCGGTTGCTCGCCATGCTGGCGTACGCCTCGGGCATGGGCACGACCCTGCGCCACTACCCCCACTCCGCCACCGTGCTCCGGGCCCACCTCCGTGCGGTGTCCGCCCTGCCCCCGACCGTCGGCCGCCTCAGCACCCTCGCCGCCCTCACCCGGCAGCTCACCACCGCCCCGGCCGAGGACTCCGGGTGCACCGAGGCCCAACGCGCTTCCCTCCTCGCCGCCCACCTCGCCCTCCTCGACCGCGAGGACTGGTACCGCGCCACCTGCGCGCTGCTGGAGGAGGGCAACGACTGGGTGCACTGGTTCGCCGGCGCGAACGCGACGGAGGTGCCGCTCCGCGCCTTCGCCGGCTGGGTGCCCGACGACGACGAGCATCCGCAGCCACCGGGCCGACGCCGACGGAGCTTGCGGCGCGAACCGTGACGGTGGCCCGACCGGTCGGGCATCATGGCGCGATGCCCGAACTGATCACCCCGACCGTACGGCTGCGGACCTCGTTCCTGGCAGCGGTGGCCGAGTTCCACGCCGAACCCGGCCAGGCCGTCCCGTGGTTCGTCAGGGACGTGGACCGGGCAGCCCTGACCGGCCCCGAGGCCTTCGCCGCGTACGTCGCGCGCGTTGTCGCCGAGCGGACCGAGGCGGGGACGCGCGCGGACGCGGGGGTGCCGATGACCACCCTGTGGTGGGCCGAGGGCGACCAACTGCTCGGGCGCCTGGCGATCCGCCACCGCCTCACCCCGAACCTGGAACGCATCGGCGGCCACATCGGCTACGACGTCCGCCCCGGCGCCCGCCGCCGGGGCCACGCGACCGCGATGCTCGCCGCGGCCCTGCCGGTGGCCGCCGAACTCGGCGTCAACCGACGCGCTGTTGACCTGCGACGAGACCAACACGGCCTCCCGCCGCGTGATCGAGGCCAACGGCGGACGCCTCATCGCCACCGAGGGGAGCAAGCTCCGCTACCTCGTGCCGACCACCTGACGCACGCGCGCACGGCGGCGTCGCCCAGCCGGTTGCGGACGGATCCCTCGAGCTCCGGCCACCCCAGGGTCACCCACACGACCGCCGTCAGGCCCTCGACGATCCGGTCGGAGTCGAGGACGGGGTCAAGTCCCGTGCCCCGCCCGGGAAGCGGAACCGCTCCGCGCGGGGCTCGCCCGGGTGTCGCTCGTCGGTCAGCGAGAGGTCCAGGCCCCGGTTGAGGAGGGCGACTGCGCGGAGGCGTTCCGCCAGCGCATCGTAGGAGAACTCCGTCGCCCCGAAGATCTCGGTGTCGCGCCGGAAGGTGACGGTGGTGCCGCTCCCGGCCGTCGGCCCGGCCTGGGCGGGCGGAGCGAGCGCGACCCCGCGCGCGTACTCCTGGACCCAGCGGACCCCGTCGCGTCGCACCTCGGCCGTGAGCCGGCTCGACAGGGCGTTGGCGACGGCGGGCCCCAGGCCGAAGTTGCCGAGCACCGCATCATGACGGCCGTAGGCTCCCGGCCGGGTCAGCACGGTCTCCAGGCCGGCGTCGTCCGTGCCCCCGGCGTCGTCGACGCGGACACCCGGTCCGTCGTCGGCGATCCGTACCGCACCCCCAGGCAGGAGGGTGATGTCCACGCGGCTCGCACGGCCGTCGAGGACGTCGTTCACCGCCCGGTCGGAGACCGCGAACACCAATGCCCGCAGGCCCCGTTCATCCGTCGATCCGACGAACATCCCCGGCCGCTTCCGGACGGCCTCCGGCCATTCGTGCACCTGGATCCGCACGCCCTCGTAGGCATTGCCCTCCGCACTCACGATGTCCCCTCCGAAAGTGTCCGTCAGAACTTCCCCAGCCTACGGGAGTTCCAGAAAAACACCAGGTCAGAGCAGGTTTGCCGAAGCCACATCCGGCCGCCCGACGCCCGTCGACGGGCGTCGGGCCCAGGGTGTCGCGAGCCACCGTCGGAGCGCCGTAGCTCCCCCGGCGACGGCGTGCAGGGCAGCGTTCCGAGCGGACCCGAAGTCCCCGATTCCGTGAATTTCCGCCGCGCCACCCGCGGCTCCTCGCCACGGCTCCGCGCGACGGCGCCGCTCAGCCGATTGCGACGCGGAAGACCGGGAAGCCGGGGGCGATCCGGAGCAGGTCGGCGGTCGAGGAATCGGCGTCGATGCCCTCGAAGAAGTAGCCGACCTCCCACTTCCAGCGGCGCAGGTAGGCGCGGAGCACCTCGGGCTTGTCGGCGTCGGGGAGTTCGGTGGCGTGGAAGGTCTCGGTGCGGCGGCCGACCCGCAGTTCGCCGGTGCCGGCGGCCCGGAGGTTGCGCACCCACTGGGTGTGGCCGCGCGGCGCGACCAGGTACTGCACGCCGTCGTGGGTGAGCAGGTTGACGGGGGTGGTGCGCCATTCGCCGCTCTTGCGGCCGCGGACGGCGAGGACCCGGGAGCCCCAGAGGCTGATGCCCGCCTTGGTGAGGGCGGCGACGGCGGAGTTGAGGAGCTTGCCAGTGGCGATGCCGAGGCGGGTGGTGGGCGCCACCAGGCGGGTGGCGGGGTCGGGCGACTGGGCGGAGTGGCTGGGCTGGGACATCGGATTCCTCGTTTCCGTTCCATGACTGCCGCTTCGATTCGAGAGCACTGCTCTCATCGACAACTCCAGCATGGCACCGGCCACCCCGCAAAGCAAGAGCACTGCTCTCGAATGCGTGCACCGATCCGATCTGTGGCAGACTGCCCCCATGCCAGCGATCCGCACCGCCCGCGAACGGGCCCGCGAGGAACTCACCCGCGAGATCAAGCAGGAAGCCCGCCGACAGCTCGCCTCGGCGGGCGCCCAGCAGCTGTCCCTGCGCGCCGTCGCCCGCGAGCTGGGCATGGCCTCCTCGGCGCTCTACCGCTACTTCGCCAGCCGCGACGAGTTGCTCACCGCGCTGATCATCGACGCCTACACCGAGCTCGGCGAGGCCGCCGAGCACGCCGTCACGGCCGAGCCCGGCGCGTCCGCACGCGAGCGCTGGCGGGCCGGCTGGCAGGCGACCCGCCACTGGGCCCGGGCCAACCCGCACGAGTTCGCGCTGATCTACGGCACCCCCGTCCCCGGTTACGCCGCCCCCGAGACCACCGTCGAGGCGGCCGCCCGCCTCCCCCTCGCGCTGCTCGGCGTGGTTCGCGCCGCCCCCCTGCGCCCCACCCCCGCCGGCCCCACCCTCCGGGGTGCCCTGCCCGAGCAGCTGGCCAACCTCGCCGCCTTCGCGGCCCCCGAGCTCCCCGCACCCACCCTGGCCCGGGCCGTCTCCGCCTGGATCCAGCTCATCGGCCTGATCGGCTTCGAGCTCCACGGCCACCTGGTCGGCTCGCTCGACCCGGCCACCGACTTCTTCGCCTGGACCGCCGAGGAGACGGCCGACTCCCTCGGCCTCTGACCGACGGCCCACCCGGCGACGGCCCGTCCAGCCACGGCCCACCCAGCGGCGGCCTGCCCAGCCACGGCCCACCCGGCGACGGCGCCGCCTTGACGAACCGCCCGCACCACCCCCGCATCAGTCCCGCGACAGCCGCCAGGCGGCGAGGGCGAGCCTCGCCCGGGTCACCCCCTGGGGCTCGGCGAGGTCGAAGCCCAGCACCCTGGCGAGCTGTTCCAGCCGCCGGGCCACGCTGCTGTGGTGCAGGTGGAGCAGTTCGGCGGCCCGGCGCAGCGAGCCGGTGGCACAGTAGGCGTCCAGCGTCGCCAGGTCCTCCGGCCCGTCGGCGATCCGGCCGACCGCGACCACATCGCCGTTCGCCCGCACGGCCTCCGGCGGCACCTCGGCCAGCAGCGCCAGCGCGCCCAACTCCGCGTACCGGACGATGGGTTCGCGCGCGGTGGTGAAGCGCAGCGCGGTACGGGCCTCGCGCCAGGACCGCTCCGGGCTCCCCGCCCCGCCGACGCCGACCCGGAACCCGGCGGGGAGCCCCGTCCGGTCCGGCAGCGGCTCGCGGGCGGCCGCCAGCACGGCGCCCACGTCCGCCAGCGGCGCCGCCTTCACCGGAACGCCCGGGAAGCACAGCGCGGCGGCCCGGTCGAGCGGGAGCGGTGAGCGCACCGCGGCCACCACCAAGGCCCCGGGGGCGAAGCCCAGCAGCCGCAAGGCCCGGGCCCGGGCCGCCTCGTCGCCATCCGGGCTGATCGCCAGCTCCACCAGGGCGGGATCGGCCATGGTGGTCCGGGCCGGGCCGTAGCGTTCGACGGCGGCCGCGACGGCGATGGCCAGCCGGTCGAGCACCACCTCGTCCAACGGGCCCGCCGGGCCCGGGCGTTCCAGCCACACCGTGCCGATCTCCTCGTCGTCGAGGGTGACCGGCGCCTCGCTGGAGGCCGGTGCGGGCGCGGCGGCCGGCTCGGTCCCGTGCGGCGAGACCCTGGTGACCCGCCCGGTGCCGTGCAACCGGATCCCGGTCACGCACTCGGCGAGCCCCGCCGAGGCCCGCGCCAGGGCCGGCAGGTCCACCCGACGGCGCATCAGCGTGTCGTAGAACGTGACGATCCGGAGCGCGCCGTCGACATACGGATCGAACCCCGACAGCCGTACGGCCAGTGCTTCCATCCCAGCAGGATAGAGGGGCCGGCCCGGCGTCTCCCGCGCCGATCGGCGCGGGATCGGCGCGGGAGACGCGACGGACGGCGGATGACCGGCCCCCGGGCGGCCGCCAGGATGATCGGCATGGATCCCGAACTCGAAGCCTTCGTCCCGCTGTTCCCGAAGTCCGACCTCTCCTCCCCGGCCGACTCCCGCAGGCAACTCGCCGAACTCGCCGCCTCCGTACCGGTCCCCGACCTCGGGGACATGGTCGTCGAGGACCGTACGGTGCCCGCCGACCCCCCGGTCCCGGTCCGGATCTACCGGCCCGCCGGGGCTCGGGGAGCGGTCGTCTGGCTGCACGGCGGCGGATTCGTCATGGGCACCGTGGAGACCGAGCACCCGTGGGCGGCCCGGCTCGCGGTCGGCTCCGGCGCGGTGGTGGTCTCGGTGGGCTACCGGCTGTCGCCCGAGCACCCGTACCCGGCCGCTCTGGACGACGCCCACGCCGTCCTGCGCTGGACGGTCGACCATGCGGCGGAGCTCGGCGTCGCCCCGGACCGGATCGCGGTCGGCGGCCACAGCGCCGGCGCCGGGATCGCGGCAGGGCTCGCCCTGCGGGCGCGCGACGAGCAGGGGCCGGCGATCCGCTTCCAACTGCTCAACCAGCCCGGCCTGGACGACCGGCACGACACCTGGTCGGCGCGCAACTTCACCGACACGCCCTGGTTCGACCGCGCCAAGGCCATCGACGCCTGGCGGCACTACCTCGGAGGCCGGCCCGCCACCCCGTACGCGGCCCCGGCCCGCGCCACCGACCTCACCGGCCTGCCACCGGCCTACATCGCCACCGCCGAGTACTGCCCCAACCGCGACGAGGACCTCGGCTACGCGCTGCGCCTGCTCCAGGCGGGCGTCTCCGTCGAGGTGCACCAGTGGCCGGGCACCTTCCACGGCTCGCACGCGATCGTGTCCGCCGACATCTCCCAGCGCCAGCACGCCGAACTCGGCGCCGTCCTGCGCCGTGCCCTGGCCGACTGAGCCGGATACAGTCGACCGCCCCGCGGCGCCCGGCAACGTCCGTCAGGTGCCGTGGGCTCCCGTGGACAGCGAAGGCGGGGAGGTCAGAGCCTCCTCGCCACTGTCAAGGTACCGCGCACGGGGGGCCTTGCGGCAAGGCCCCCCTCGGGGCGCACAATCGTCGACCGAGGCCGGAACCTGGCGATTCGTACGGTTCGCACCGTACGCGGGCCGTTGTCCGAACGTCCGGCCTCGTTCGACACTCACTGGGGGAATGTTCCGATGATCGACGTGATCGTGGTCGGCGGTGGGCCGACCGGCCTCATGCTGGCGATCGAACTGCGGCTGCAAGGCGTCCGGGTGGTCGTCCTGGAGCGGCTGACCGAGCCGACCCCGGAGTCCCGGGGCCAGGGCCTGCACGTGCGCAGCGTGGAGATGATGGACCAGCGCGGGCTGCTGGACCGGTTCCTCGCGGAGGGCCGCAAGTTCCGGGTCGGCGGCTTCTTCGGCCACATCCACAAGCCGTGGCCGGAGACCATGGACACCGCCCACGATTACGGCCTGTCCGTCGAGCAGCCGGTCACCGAGCGGCTGCTCGGCGCGTACGCCGCCGAGCTCGGCGCGGAGGTCCGGCGCGGCCAGGAGGTGGCCGGGCTCGACCTGGACGAGGACGGGGTCACGGTCGAACTGGCGGACGGCACCCGGCTGCGCTCGCGCTACCTGGTCGGCTGCGACGGCGGCCGCAGCACGGTGCGCCGCCGGCTCGGTGTCGCCTTCCCCGGCGAGCCGTCCCGGGTGGACACCATGCTCGCCGAGCTGTCGCTGGCCGAGGATCCGGCGACCGTCGAGGAGGTGGTCGCCCGGGTCCGCCGAACCGAGCTGCGCTTCGGCGCCGTCCCCCGGGGCGAGGGGCTCTACCGGGTGATCGTGCCCGCCCCGGACGTCGCCGAGGACCGCGCCGACGGCCCCACCCTGGAGGAGTTCCGGCAGCAGCTGCGCGCCATCGCCGGCACCGACTTCGGTGCGCACTCGCCCCGCTGGCTCTCCCGCTTCGGCGACGCGACCCGGCAGGCCGAGCGCTACCGGGTCGGCCGGGCCTTCCTGGCCGGCGACGCGGCGCACATCCACCCGCCCACCGGCGGGCAGGGCCTCAACCTCGGCATCCAGGACGCCTACAACCTCGGCTGGAAGCTCGCCGCGGCCGTCCACGGCCGGGCGCCCGAGGGCCTCCTGGACAGCTACCACGCCGAGCGCCACCCGGTGGGCGCCCAGGTGCTGGCCAACACCCGGGCGCAGATGACGCTGCTGGGCTCCGAGCCCGGTGCGGTCGCGCTGCGGGAGCTGCTCTCCACGCTGATGGACTTCGAGGAGGTGAACCGCTACCTGACCGAGCTGGTCTTCGGCGTCGGTGTCCGCTACGACCTCGGCGAGGGTCCCGAGCTGCTCGGACGGCGGCTGCGGGACCTCCGGTTGAAGAGCGGTCGCCTGTACGAGCGGATGCACCGCGGACGGGCCCTGCTGCTCGACGCCACCGGGGGCGCCCTCTCGGTGGCCGGTTGGGCCGACCGCGTCGACCACGTCACCGACCCCGCCGAGGACTTCGACGCCCCTGCCGTCCTGCTCCGGCCGGACGGACACGTGGCCTGGCTCGGCCAGGACCAGCCGACCCTGGACGGGGCGCTCACCCGCTGGTTCGGCCCCGCCACCGCCTGACCGGCCCCCGGTCGCCGCGCTGGTCTTCCGTCCCGGCCACCCCCGGACGGTGACGCGCCCCGCCCGCCCGGGATGCCGGGCGGGCGGGGCGGGCCGCGGACAGGGCCGGGGTGGCTACATCGGGGCGAGCTTGATCATCGCGAAGATCGCGCCCTGCGGGTCGGAGACCACCGTCATCCGGCCGGCCACCATGTCGAAGGGCGGGGCGAGGACGGTGCCGGCGCGCTTGACCACGGTGTCGGCGCAGGAGTCCACGTCGTCGACCGCGAAGTAGGTCAGCCAGTGCGCGGGGGTGCCGGGCGGGTCGTTGGCGAGCAGCGAGACCCCGCCGACTGAGCGGCCGCCGACCTTCTGCTCCCAGTACTGGTCGTTGCCCTCCGCCGGCTCGATCTCGATGCCGAAGGCCTCGCCGTAGAAGGCGGTGGCGCCGGGCACGTCGCTGGTGTGCAGCTCGTTCCAGGTCAGCGCGCCGGGCTCGTTGACCACCTGGGCACCGGCGAACTCGCCCGGCTGCCAGACGCCGAACACCGCGCCCTGCGGGTCGGCGGCGATCAGCATCCGGCCCAGCGCGCCGACGTCCATCACCGGGACCAGCAGGGTGCCGCCGGCCCCGACGATGGCGTCCTGGGTGGCCTGGGCGTCGGTGGTGGCCAGGTAGCTGGTCCACACGGTGGGCGGCTCCGGCATGCCCTCGGGGGCCATCGCCGGGCCGATGCCGGCCGCCGCCTTGCCGTTGAGCTCACAGACGGCGTAGCCGCCGAACTCGGCCGGGCCGGGCTGCCCCTGCCAGCCGAAGAGGTCGCGGTAGAAGTCCAGCGCGGCCTGCTGGTCCTTCGCCATCAGATCGACCCAGCACGGGGTGCCGGTCACGTACGGGGTGGTGACTTCGGGCATGCTCGCTCTTTCCTCTTCCTCGTGAGGTCCCCCGCCAGTCACCCTCGCGTCCCGTCCGGGGATCCGCCACCCGACACTCCACCCGTCCCCCGCTCGCTCCTCACCCGTTCGGCCCAACGGAGGCTCACGAACGAGCGCGGAGGGCCCCCGACCACGGGATTTGACCGGGACCGCTCATTGTTGTGACGCTAGGTCAACACAGCGTGCAGCGCTGACCCCTGGGGGGACCGTGGGCGAACCGCTCCGAATCCGTGTCACCGACGCCGACCGAGGCGCGAACACGTCCCTGCTCGCCTGGCTGCGGGCGGAGGACGAGTTGCGCGGCCGGGTCGAGCTGGAGGCCGCGCCGCCGCATCCCGGCTCGCTGGGCACCCTCGCCGACGTGCTCACCGTCGCCGTCGGCGCCGGCGGGGCGGTGTCCGGCCTGACCAGCGCGCTGATCGCGTGGATCCGGCGCCGGGCCGGCGAGACGGTGGTCCAGGTGACCCTTGCGGACGGCAGCTCGGTCGAACTGCGGGCCACGGCGGTGCACGGCCCGGAGGACCCGGTCGTACTCGGCGAGGCGCTCACCGCCGCAGCGGAATCGGCGGACTCCCTCCGTACTGCTCGTGTACTACGTCGGCCACGGCCTGGTCGACGACGACAACGAGCTGTACCTGGCGACTCGCGTCACCGACCACCTCACCCGCGGCCTCGCCTACAAGGGGCTGCGCTACGCCACCCTGCGCCGGACGCCGGCCGGCTCCCTCGTCGCCCAGAAGCAGTTCAACCTCCAGTTCAGCCCGGACAACCGGCTGCTCATCAGCAGGGCCCTGGCCGAGCGCTCGACCCCACGGGCCGGGGCCGGTGGGAGAGCGGCGGTGCGGAGTGAACCAGGGCGTGGGCTACGGGGCGAAGGTCAGCTTCGGCCTCGGCTTGAGGCTCTTGAGGCACAGCAGGTACTTGTCGCTGCCCCGCTTGTAGGTGAAGTAGCTGTCGGCGTCGGGGTACTTCCGGCACTCCGTCTCGCCGTCGGTGGAGTTGTCCGCCCGACCGACGACGCGGGCGTCGGCCTGCGGGTCGGAGCAGGGGACCACCTTGAGGTCCGGGTTGTCGTCGTTCAGGCCGGACATGGCGAGCACGCTGCTGTTGTGGACGCAGTCGCCGGCCTTGGCGAACTCGGGGTCGTCCTTCAACAGCACGAAGAGCAGCGTGATCAGGACGGCGGGGATGAGCACACCGACGATCGCGGGCCGCAGGTAGACCGGCTTGCCCGGGTCCATCGGCGTGCCGGGGGCGCCGGGCAGCGGCTCCGCGAGCTTGTTGATCTTCGAGCGCTGCGGGATGTTGAACAGCATGACGATCGGGTTGATGATCATCGACGGGATGCCCCACCAGCCCTGCCAGAGGCTGTCGGAGGTCATCTCCCGGTGCGTGGCGATGCCGCAGTCGCGGCAGTACGGGCCCCGGCGCTTGAGGTAGCGCAGGACGACGATGAAGCCCTGGTGCCCGCGGATCGTGGCGTCCACGGCCGGGACGGAGCCGCAGACGGTGCAGGTGAGCTGCCCCTCGCCGTAACCCGCGCTCTCGGCGGACACGGCGCTCTCGGCGGACACGGCGCTCTCGGCGGACACGGCGCTCTCGGCGGGTGCGGCGGGCGCAGCAGGCACAGCGGGCGCAGCAGGCGCAGCGGCGTCGGGCAGCTCGGCAGACTGAGCGGAAATGGTGGATCCCCCGTGGTGATCAAGAAAGTGGGCTGGCGAAACCTATCGCCCCTCGAACACCAGGAACGGGCCATGGAGGCGCCAACGGACAGAAGGTCACCTAACCGTGATCCCAATTCGGTCATTCGCCGTCGAATCCCGCGGCGGCGCCCGTCCCACTCCCCTCGGGCTCAGTGGAACCAGGTGCGGATCGCGGCCGCGGTCTCCCGGACGTCGGCGTTCCCGGCGCGGATCCGGGCGGCCAGCTCGACGGCCTGCTTGGAGTCGGCCGTGACGATGACGCCGGAGGCGCTCAGGTAGGAGGCGGCGACCACGGCGGCGAAGTGCTCGTTGGCGGACTCCAGGGCCGGGACCCGGATCAGCTGGTGCATCAGGGCGGCCGCCCGCTGGTGCACGGCGCCGTAGACCGGCACCTCCATCACCTCGTCGGCGTGCCGGGCCACGGCCGCGGCCAGGGTGCCGTAGTCGGTGACGTCCGGGTCGCTCGGCAGGAACTGGTGCGCGATGTCGAGCAGCCAGACCCGGTCGATCCGCAGGATCACGCGGCGTCCGCCGTGGCGTCGCGGGTGCTGCGCGGGTACGGCCCGAACTCCTCCTCGAACGCGGGCCCCCAGGCCTGCGCGAAGTGGGCGGCGGCGGTCAGGAAGCGCTCGCGCCGCTCGTCCGCCTCCTCCGCCAGCACCTTGCGCGCGTAGTCGGGCAGGCTCATCCCGGCGGCCTCCGCGCGCTGCTCCAGGGCCTCGTGCACGGCGTCGTCCAGTCGGACGTTCAGCTGCTTCATGGCGGTGAGCGTAGCCGCAGCTACGGCTCGCTACAAGGCGGCCTCGGGACCCCACCCGCCGCCCGGGGACGCGGCCGCAGCTCCGCCGTCCGGGCCGCCCGCCGGCCCGTCGGCCGCCGCCGGGCCGTACCCGACCGTGACCTCCAGGGCCGGCCAGTGAGCCGCCCACCGGGCCAGCCGCTCCGCGTCGAGGGTGCCCGGCGGGAGCAACGCGGCGTCCGGGTGGAAGGTCACGCAGGTGCCGGTGGTGCCGTCGGGCTCGATCGGGTCCAGGCCGGTGACCGGGAGGCCGCGCTCGTAGCGCTGCGTCCAGGCGCCGTTGAGCCGGCGGTTGGTGTGCAGCAGCCGGGTGCTGAGCGCCGCGACCACGGACATGCCCCGGCGGGGGTGCCCGTCCGGGAGCAGCTCCGCCCCGGGGTCGTCGAAGAAGCGCAGGTCCTTGGTCGCCATGACCGGCTTCTTGACCACCTCGCCGTGCTCGTCGACCCGGGTGTCGGTGCCCCGCCCGTCGTCGCGGACCGAGACCGCGCCGTCGGCGTGCAGGGTGATCACGCACCGGCCGCCGCCCCGCGCGGCCGCCTCGTCGCCCGGGTAGGCGAGCACCTCCAGCACGAGGTGCGCCACCCCGCCCGGCGCCAGGCCGGCCGCCCCCGCGCGGATCCCGGCGAGGTGGTCGGCGTCCACGGCGGCCGCCCAGTCGTGGGTGGTGTTGGTCCAGGTGTCCCTCGCGGTCGCGTCCATCCGAGGAGTATGCCCCAGCGCTCAGCGGCCGCCCAGCACCTCCCACCGCGGGCCAGCCACCAACTCGCTTTGTCGGTACGGAAATTGCCGAACAGCCGGGCGGGCGCGGCGCTCAACCGGTGACGAGCCGTCGGCCGCTGATCTCGGCCGGGCGGATCCGGACCCAGCGGGGTCGGTCGCCGCCGGCCCAGGGGGCCGCCCCCGGCAGGCCGTCCAGGCGGTGCAGCTCCGCCGGGTCGTCGACGTACTCCGCCGTGCCGAGGGCGAGCACGCTCCAGCCGCGCCCCAGGTACTCGTCGATGCGGTCGACCTGGAAGGACACCTGTGCCCCCGGGTCCGGGGCGGTGGCGGTGCGTTCGCCGGTGCGGTAGGCGAAGGAGGCCTGGTCGACCACGTAGTTGACGGGGTAGACCGCCGGGCCCGGGCGCACCGGCAGGGCGATCCGGCCGATCCCGTGGGTGCCGACCAGCTCCCAGCACTCGGCGTCGGTGAGGTCGAGCAGGCGGGGCCGCGGGCCGGGCCCTTCGTGGCCGGGCGGGGCGTCCGCGCGGCCGGCCACCAGTTCCTCCCGGCTGGTGCCGAGGACGGCGGCGATCCGGACGAAGCCGCCGGGGTCGAAGGTGGGGCCGGCTTCGAGCAGGTGGCGCAGGTACTGCGGGGCCATCGCGGCCCGCTGGGCCAGAGCGTCCTCGGTGAGGCCGAGTTGCCCGAGGCGCTCGGCGATCCGGCGGGCCACGGCGGTGGGGTCGGGATCGGGGGTGTCGTTCACGGTGGTGGCTCCTCGGCTCGCCAAGGGGAGTACCCGGACCGGTGTCCGGGCGGTGACCAGGCCGGATCCATCCAAGCGCCCGGCCCACCCCGAGTCGAGGAACGGGAGGGCCCGTGCGTGTCGGAGCAGCCGGGGGCGGGCCCCCGGAACCCCGACCTTGATCACCCGTCCGCCGCCTGCGGTCGTCCCCCTGACGCAGGCTCAAGTCCGCTTCACACAAAGGGGAACAACCGGGAACAACGGGGACTCCTTCCGTGCCTGAACCACCCGCACCGGCCGACCGGGCGGCGGGGACGGACCCCCGCCGCCACCCGCCCCGGCGCCGCCGCGGATCGTCAACTCACCGTCAAGATCCCTGCACGGCCCTTACCGTGCCGCCCGGCCGGGCGCATACTGTGCTGCGCGCGGCGAGCGCCCGGCGACAGGGCCACACCGGACCCGGCCCGGCCGCACCGCGACGGGGAGCAGGTGGAACTGGCGTGGCAGCACTCGTGATCGTCGCCGTGGTCGTCCTCTTCTTGCTGACGACCGGTGTGCGGGTGGTCCAGCAGTACGAGCGCGGTGTGGTGTTCCGGCTCGGCCGGGTGCGCGGGACGGTCCGCGAGCCGGGCCTGACGCTGCTGGTGCCGGTGCTCGACAAGATGCGCAAGGTGAACGTCCAGGTGATCACCATGCCGGTGCCCACCCAGGAGGGCATCACCAAGGACAATGTGTCGGTGAGCGTGGACGCGGTGCTGTACTTCCGCGTGATCGAGCCGATCAGGGCCACCGTGGACGTGCAGAACTACAACTTCGCCATGCTGCAGGTCGCCCAGACCTCGCTGCGCTCGATCATCGGCAAGAGCGAGCTGGACGACCTGCTGTCCGGCCGGGAGCACCTCCACCACGACCTGGAGGTCATGCTGGAGAGCCCGGCCTCGGGCTGGGGCGTGCACATCGACCGGGTGGAGATCAAGGACGTCAGCCTGCCCGACTCGATGAAGCGCTCGATGGCCCGCCAGGCCGAGGCGGACCGGGAGCGCCGGGCCCGTATCATCACCGCGGACGGCGAGTTCCAGGCCGCCGCCAAGCTCGCCGAGGCGGCGGCCAGGATGTCCGAGACGCCGGCGGCCCTCCAACTCCGCATGCTGCAGACGGTGGTCGAGGTGGCGGCGGAGAAGAACTCGACGCTGGTGCTGCCGTTCCCGGTGGAGATGCTGCGGTTCTTCGAGGCCTCCGCGAACGGGCTCACCGGCGGAGCCCCGACGGCCCCCGCACCGGCCGTCCCACCGCAGGCGCGCGAGGCCGAGCCCGCCGCCCCGGCCGACGGCAGCTGACGACCGGCCGGCCCGGAAAGTTCCCGGGCCGGCCATAGCTCGGCTCTATGAGGTCATAGATCGACACCGCCTACACCTCCGCGCGACCAGCGGGTTGGCTGCAAGGGTCCAGACCATTAGGCCTGGGCCGCCCGCTCCGTCCGCCCGGAGGTTTCACCCGCATGACCCGCTCGATCCGAGTCGCCATCGTCGGAGCCGGCCCCGCCGGGATCTACGCCGCCGACGCCCTGCTCAAGTCCGACGCCGCGAAGGCGCCCGGCGTCTCGATCGACCTGTTCGAGCGGATGCCGGCCCCGTTCGGCCTGATCCGCTACGGCGTGGCCCCCGACCACCCGCGGATCAAGGGCATCGTCACCGCCCTGCACCAGGTCCTCGACAAGCCCCAGGTCCGCCTGTTCGGCAACGTCGACTACCCGACCGACCTCACCCTGGACGACCTGCACCGCCACTACGACGCCGTGGTCTTCTCCACCGGCGCGATGGCCGACCGCTCGCTCGACCTGCCGGGCATCGACCTGGACGGCTCCTACGGCGCCGCGGACTTCGTCTCCTGGTACGACGGCCACCCGGACGTGCCGCGCACCTGGCCGCTGGAGGCCGAGAAGGTCGCCGTCCTCGGCGTCGGCAACGTCGCCCTGGACGTCGCCCGGATCCTCGCCAAGACCGCCGACGAGCTGCTGCCCACCGAGATCCCCCCGAACGTGTACGAGGGCCTCAAGGGCAACCGCGCCGTCGAGGTCCACGTCTTCGGCCGCCGCGGACCGGCCCAGGCCAAGTTCAGCCCGATGGAGCTGCGCGAGCTGGACCACTCGCCCACCATCGAGGTCATCGTCAACCCCGAGGACATCGAGTACGACGAGGGCTCGATCGCCGAGCGCCGCGCCGTCAAGCACGTCGACCTGGTCGCCGCCACCGTCGAGAACTGGGCGATCCGCGACGTCGGCGACCGCCCCCACCGGGTCTACCTGCACTTCTTCGAGTCCCCGGTCGAGGTCCTCGGCGAGGACGGCAAGGTCGTCGGCCTGCGGACCGAGCGCACCGAGCTCGACGGCACCGGCAACGTGCGCGGCACCGGCCGGCACACCGACTGGGACGTCCAGTCGGTCTACCGCGCCATCGGCTACTACTCCGACGAGCTGCCCAAGCTGCCCTTCGACCCGGTCTCCGGCACCGTCCCGCACCAGGCCGGCCGCGTGCTGGACGGCGACGGTTCGCACGTCACCGCCGTCTACGTCACCGGCTGGATCAAGCGCGGCCCGGTCGGCCTGATCGGCCACACCAAGGGCGACGCCAACGAGACCATCGCCTGCCTGCTGGAGGACCACGCCACCGGCCGGCTGCCCGGCGCCACCGAGCCCGACCCGGCGGCGATCGAGGAGCACCTGCGCGCCCGCGGCGTCCGCTACACCACCTGGGACGGCTGGAAGCAGCTCGACGCCCACGAGCGGGAGCTCGGACAGGCCGAGGACCGCGAGCGCGTCAAGGTCGTCGAGCGCGAGGACATGCTGCGCCACAGCGGGGCCTGACACCCGCGCCCCGGTGGCTCCGGACGCCCGGAGCGGCCGCCCGGAGTCACCGGCGGACGATCGGCAGCAGCACCTCGTCGACGATCTCCGCCGGGTCCAGCTCCACGGCGCCCCCGCCGCACAGCTTGATCCGGTACAGCATCAGGGCCGGCACCACGTCGGTGACCAGCGGGGTGACCGCCCCGGGGCGGACCTCGCCCCGGGCGGTGCCGCGGTCGAGCACCTCGGCGATCAGCGCGGTGGTCGGGTCGAGCACCCGCTCCTGCACCAGCTCCAGGAAGACCCGGGCTCGCTGGTGGTCGATCTCGCTCATGATGGCGCGGACGGCGGCGCCCAGCTCGCTGAACATCGCGGCGCGCAACCCGGCCACCACCTCCAGGAGGTCCCCGCGCAGGCTCCCGGTGTCCGGGGCCGGCCGGGCCGGCGGCAGGGCGGCCCGCAGCGCGTCCATCACCAGCTCCTCCTTGGAGGACCACCGCCGGTAGAGGGCGGCCTTGCCGGTCTGCGCGGCGGCGGCCACGCCCTCCATGGTCAACCGGGCGTAGCCGTCGGTGGTGAGCTGCTGGAGGGCCGCCCCGTAGATGGCGCTCTCCAGCGCCTCGCCGCGCCGACGGACCGCGGCGGCCGGCGCGGCCGTGCGCGCGCTGCCGGCGCCGGCCCCGGTCGCCCCGGCCCCGGTCGCCCCGGCTCCAGTTCCGGCTCCGGCTCCGGGGGTGCCGCCCTCGGCGGTTCGGACTTCAGCGGACATCGCTGCACACCTTCCGGGGACCCCCTGTTCACCATGTCTACGACCAATGTTAGTGAACGAATCCGTTCCCTCCCAGGAGTGCTGCGCGGCCGGTCCGGGCCCACCCGGAAGGCAGCGGCGGCCCCGGCACCGGTCGCCCCGGCCTGACGCCTCTGTTCGGAGCCCTCCTCGGCGTTCGGGGCCGCGGGTACCCGTCCGGGGGACGGAAGGTGAACAATCGCCGATTCCCCGGTGCCGCGCCCGGCCCGTGGGCGATAACGGAGGAGCTCCTGGCCGACCCCACCCGAGGAACCGCCCCATGCCCATCGCCAACTACGGCGTGCTCGCCGCCACCGCCGTCGACCGGCGCCGCGAGGGTGCCACCGGCACCCCGCACTACCAGATCCACCTGCGCGACGCCGCCGGCGCCGACTACCGCGCGGCCGTCAACGTGCTCTCCCAGCAGGCCCCTTCGAACCTGCTCTACCTCGCCGACGAGGACTTCCGACACCCGGTCACCGAGCTGCTCCCGGCCCCCGGCAGCGGCTGGACGGCGCTGGACTCCCGGCCGGGCACGGCGAGCCTGGACTTCGTCCGCGGCAAGCTCCTCGACCACTCGGCGATGCACGCGCTGCCGCCCGACCTCCCCGGCCCGCACAACGACCTCGCCGATCTGCTCGACGACCACGTGCAGCGCGCGATCGCCGACCGGGCCGCCGCCGTCTACGTGTTCGGCCAGCGCTTCGGGCCCGAACCCGGCGTCCCGGACAAGGTGTTCGGCTTCCTGCCCGGCAACGGCGTGCACGACGTCCACATGAACCAGGGCAACAGCGGGCAGTTCCGCAAGGACGACGGGGTGTACCAGGACGGCGCGCTGCTGATCCACCTGCCGGCCGAGAACCGCTGGACGGCGGTGTTCCTCGCCTTCCAGTCGCAGTCCTGGCACACCGACGACCGCACCGGCCACGGCCTGCCGGGCTCCGTGCCGCGCCCCGCCCGGTCGGCGCAGGACGCCCCCAGCAGCAGCCAGGCGTAGCACGGCAGCCGGTGGCGGGGCTCCCGGGCCGGTGGCGGGCCCCCGGGCCGCCGCCACCGGATCAGTTCGCGATCGGCGGATTGGGCCGGGTCAGTCCGCGGTCGTAGGCGAAGATCACCGCCTGCACCCGGTCCCGGGCGCCGATCTTCGCCAGCACCCGGCTGACGTGCGTCTTGACGGTCGATTCGGCCAGCACCAGCCGCTGGGCGATCTCGCTGTTGGTCCAGCCCTGGGCGATGGCCACCAGGATCTCCCGCTCGCGCTCGGTCAGCGCCTCCAGCCGCGGGTCGTCCACGGGCGCGGCGCCGACCGGGCGGACCGGCAGGTGGTGGGCGTAGGCGTCGAGCAGCCGCCGGGTGATCGCCGGGGCCACCACGGCGTCGCCCTCGGCGACGGCGCGGATCCCGGCGAGCAGTTCCTCCGGCCGCGCGTCCTTGAGCAGGAAGCCGCTGGCCCCGGCGCGCAGCGCGGCGTGCGCGTACTCGTCCAGGTCGAAGGTGGTGAGGACCAGGATGCGCGAGCGCCCGCCGCCGGCGACGATCCGGCGGGTGGCCTCGATGCCGTCCATGCCGGGCATCCGGATGTCCATCAGGACGACGTCGGGCCGCAGGTCGGCGGTGAGCCGGACGGCCTCGGTGCCGTGCGCGGCCTCGCCGACCACCTCGGTGTCGGGCTGGCTCTCCAGCAGCATCCGGAAGCCGTACCGCTGGAGTGGCTGGTCGTCCACGATGAGGACGGTGGTCACGGGTGGCCGCCTGTCGGGTCGGGGGTGAGGTCCAGTACGGCCTCCACGGTCCATCCTGCCCCAGGGCCGGGGCCCGCCGTGACGCTCCCGCCGTACAGGGCCGCGCGTTCGCGCATCCCGGCCAGGCCGTGCCCCTCGCCGTCCGGGCGCGTCGGCGGGCGGGTGCCGCCGGGCGGGCCGGCGTCCTGGACGCGCACCCGCAGCCGGGTGGCGTCGACGGTCAGGGTGACGTGCGCCCGGGTGTCCGGTCCGGCGTGCTTGAGGGTGTTGGTGAGGGCCTCCTGGACGATCCGGTAGGCCATCAACTGGACGCCGCGGTCCAGCCGGTCCGGGTCGCCGGAGACGGTGTACACCACCTGCGGTCCGGCGGCACGGATCCGGGCGCACAGGCCGTCCACGTCGGCGATGCCGGGCTGGGGGTTGAACTCGGCGGCCTGGTCGGCCTGGTCGCGCAGCACGCCGAGCATCCGGCGCAGCTCGCCGAGCGCCTGGCGGCTGGTCTCGCCGATCAGTTGCAGCGCCTCCCGGCCGCGCTCGGGGGAGGTCTGGGCGGCGTAGGCGCCGCCGTCGGCCAGGGTGACGATCACGGACAGGTTGTGGCCGATGATGTCGTGCATCTCGCGGGCCACCCGGGTGCGTTCGGTGGCGGTCGCCAGCCGGCTGCGCTGGTCGCGCTCGATCTCCAGCCGGGCCGCCCGCTCGCGCAGTCCGGCCAGCTGGGCGCGGCGGATCCGCACCGCGATGCCCAGGGCGACGCCCGCGGTGGCGGCGCTGACCAGGAAGAACAGGGCGTCCCCGACCGGCAGCCCGCCGCCGGAGACCTCGACCGCGGCCAGCGCCATCGCCCCGACCATCAGCAGGCAGGACCAGGCCAGGTTCCGCAGCCGGCCGTGCAGGGCCAGGCTGTAGAGCGCCACCAGCAGGGCCGCGTCGGCGCGCAGGCCCACGCCCAGCGACCACTGCAGGACGAACACCGCCATGATCACCGCGAAGGCCGCCGTGGGCCGCCGGCGGCGCCACAGCAGCGGCAGCACCAGGCCGGCCTGGAGGAGCAGCGTCCACGGCAGCGGCAGCCGGACCAGGTTGAGCCGGTGCTCGTGCGGCCCGGTGTCCCCGTGTCCGACGTCCCCGTGGCCGGGGAACAGGTCGGGCAGGCCGAACATCAGGAACACCACCGCGACCACGGCGGCGTCCAGCACCCACGGGTGGGCGCGGTCCGCCTCGCGCAGCCGCTGGCCGATCCGGGCCAGCCGGACGAACAGCGGGTGGCCGGACAGCGCGTCGGTGGCCGCGAACGGGCCGGCGGAGGCGGAGTGGTCCTCGCTCACCGGGGGTTCTCCCTGCTGGTCGGGGGCGGACGGACGGAGACGGACGGAACGGTGCGGCGCCGGTGGAGGACCGGCGCCGCACCGCGAGTTTCCCAGGCGCCGGAGCGCCCGGGCTCAGGCGTCGCTGCGCACCAGCCGGACGGCGGCACCGGCGAGCGCCAGCACCGTCCAGCCGAGGAAGACCAGCAGGCCGGCCGTCGGCGAGAGGGTGGTCGAGTCGTGGTGCAGGGCGAACATCGCCTCACCGGCGTGGCTGGGCAGGTACGGGCTGATGTGGCTCTGCCAGGACGTGGGGAGCAGCGAGGTCAGGCCGGGGATCAGCATCAGCGAGGCGACCAGCACGGCGATGCCGCCGGCCACCGAGCGCAGCAGGGCGCCGAGGGCCACCCCGATCACGCCGACCAGGCCCAGGTAGAGCCCGGCGCCGAACAGGCCGCGCACCACGCCGGAGTCGGAGAGGGTCATCGCCGCCCGGGTGCCGGACAGGATGCCGCTGTCGGCGGTGAAGGCGGCGAAGACCCCGACGGTGCCCAGCACCAGCGCGATCACGCCGTACACCGCCGCCTTGGACCACAGCACCGGCAGCCGGCGCGGCACGGCGGCCAGGGTGGAACGGATCATGCCGGTCGAGTACTCGCCGGCCGCGACCAGCACGCCGAGGACGCCGAGCGCCAGCTGGGCGAAGTTGGTGCCGAACAGGGAGAGGCTGAGCGCGCTGGAGTTGGCGAAGTCCCGGTCCATCGGGCGGCCGGAGGTGATCCGCGACTTGAACTGGAAGGCCGCGATCAGGCCGAAGGCGACCAGGAACAGCAGCGCCAGGCCGAGGGTGATCCAGGTGGACCGCAGCGACCACAGCTTGGCCCACTCCGAGCGCAGCACGCGCGCGGCCGTCACCTTGTAGGCGGGGCGGGCGGGGCGCTGGCCGGAGGCCGTGGACGGCGTCTGGCTGGGGGCGATCGTGGTCATGCCGCGCTCCTCTGGGTGTCGACAGTGCTCTCGACGGTGGTGGTGCCGTGGTACTCGACGGCGTCCCGGGTCAGCTCCATGAACGCCTCCTCCAGGGAGACCGTCCGCGGGGTGAGTTCGAACACCGCGATGCCGTGTTCGGCGGCGGTGAGGCCGATCTCGCGGGCCGTCCGCCCGGTGACCAGCAGCTCCTCGGAGCCGGAGCGGCCGGTGACCTCGACGCCCGGTCCGGCGAGCGCCGCACGCAGCCGGGCCGGGTCGGCGCTGGCGACCTTGACGACGTCGCCGCCGGCCTGCTGGACCAGCTCCTGCACGGTGGTGTCGGCGAGCAGCCGGCCCCGTCCGACGATGATCAGGTGGTCGGCGACCAGCGAGACCTCGCTCATCAGGTGCGAGGAGACGAAGACGGTGCGGCCCTCGGCGGCGAGCGAGGTGAGCAGGTTGCGGATCCAGAGCACGCCCTCGGGGTCGAGCCCGTTGACCGGCTCGTCCAGCATCACCGTGGCCGGGTCGCCCAGCAGGGCGGCCGCGATGCCGAGCCGCTGGCCCATGCCGAGCGAGAACGCCCCGGCGCGCTTGCGGGCCACCGACTGGAGGCCGGTCAGCTCGATGACCTCCTCGACCCGGCGGCGCGGGATGCCGTGGGTGTGGGCCTGGGCCATCAGGTGGTTGAACGCCGAACGGCCGGGGTGGATCGACTTGGCCTCAAGCAGCGCGCCCACCTCCTGCAGCGGAGCGGCGTGCTCGGCGTACCGGCGGCCGTTGACCCGGACCGACCCGCCGGTGGGCGCGTCCAGTCCGACGATCATCCGCATCGTGGTCGACTTTCCCGCCCCGTTGGGGCCGAGGAACCCGGTCACCGCGCCCGGCCGGACCGTGAAGTCCAGCCCGTCCACGGCGGTCTTCTCCCCGTACCGCTTCGTCAGCTGGTGCGCCTCGATCATCGCTAGCCCTTACGTTCAGGGGCCGGGCCATCCCGGCCGCCCACGGTTCCACGCTAGGGCCCGGCGGGGCCCGAAGCGCGGCACTGCGGACTGATCATCGGACGCCGCGTAGTACCGCGGTACCACACCGTTGCCCTACCCGCGGAAATGCGGTTCGGCCTGGGAGCGGGACGGAGCGTAGCCGTGCCGGGACCGGGACGGGACCGTGGCCCCATGCGCATGGGTCAGCCCCGGCGGTGCCATGGAGGGGCGGGCCGACCGGCCCGCGCAACCCCTCCCGGAGGACACCATGAGCGCCAGATCGGTCAACCCGGTGGCCGTCGCCGCCGGAGCCGCCGGAGTCGTCGTCCTCGCGGCCGTGGTCGCCTGCGCCGCCCGGTGCTGCAAGGCCCGGGCCGAGGACGAGGCGGCCGGCGCGGAGCAGCGCGGAAGCCGCGCTCACGCTCACGGTCACGGCAGGGGCCGCGGTCCCCGCAAGGGGCACGGTCACGGCAAGGGCCACGGTCACGCCCCGTGCCCGAACCCGCCGAACTGCAACTGACCCGCGCCAGGGCCGCGACGGCTCCCGTCAGCCCGCCGCCGGGTGGCGCGGCAGCACCGCGTGCACCCGGGTCCCCCGGCCGAGGCCCCCGGCGGGGTGGACGGTGCAGCAGCCGCCGATCTCCGCCGCCCGCTCGCTCATCGAGCGCAGCCCCACCCCCGGGTGGCCCGGGTCGCCGCGGCCGGGGCCCTGCCCGTCGTCCTCGACGGTGAGTTCCAGCCGCCCCGGGTCGACCAGCACGGTCACCGTGGCGCTGGTCGCCCGGGCGTGCCGCAGCACGTTGTTGAGCGCCTCGGCGGTGATCCGGTAGACGGCGACCTCGACCGCGGCGGGCAGCTCGGGCAGCGGGTCGGGGGCGAGCAGGGCGGTGACGGTGAGCTCGTCGCCGCTGAAGGTGTCGGCGAGGCGGCGCAGCGCGCGGCTCAGCCCGTAGTCGCCGAGCACGGTGGGCCCGAGCCGGTCGGTGATCCGGCGGACCTCGCGGACGGCCGTGGCGAGGTCGTCGGCGACGTCCTCCAGGGCGGCCGCGAAGCGGGCCGGGTCGTCCACGGCGGCCGCGCCCTGGAGGCGCAGCCGCAGGCCGGCCAGCAGCGGGCCGAGCCCGTCGTGGATGTCGCGGCGCAGCTGACGGCGTTCCTCCTCCCGGGCGGCGACGATCTGCTCGCGGCTGGCCCGCAGGTCCGCCATCAGCTGGAGCGAGGCCACGGCGGGCGCGGCCTGGTCGGCGAGGGAGCGCAGGATGTCGCGGTCGCTGTCGTCGAGGGTGCGCTGGCCCGGGCGCGGGGCGACGGTGAGCCGGCCGATCTCGCTGCCGCGGTGGACCAGGGCGAAGCGTTCGCCCTCGCCGGGGTGCTCCCCCACGGCGGCGAGCCGGCGTTCGCCGCCGCGGGTGGAGACGGTCAGGTCCACGCCGGGCAGCCGTAGTTCGTCGCCGACGGTGGCGCACAGCACGGCGGGCACGTCCTGCGGGTCGACGGTCTGGCTGACCCGCCCGGCGAGGCTGCGCAGCACCTGGTACGGCTGGGCGCGGGCGCCGTAGTACCAGCGGTCGACGATGCCGGAGGCCCAGCGCACGCCCCTGGGCAGGCCGCCGGCGAGCAGGAAGACCAGGGCGACCACGCACAGGGCGCCGAAGCCCCGGCCGGGCAGCAGCATGGTGGACAGCAGTCCGGCCAGCAGGACGAAGACGACCGCCAGCCCGGCGGCGACCAGCAGTCCGACCAGGATCCGGCGGGCCGAGCGGTCCAGCCGCCAGGAGCCGTCCCGCACCACCACGGCGGCGAGGGTCAGCGTCCACAGTGCGGAGGCGGCCGCGTAGGCGGCGTAGGAGGCGGTGCTCTGGCCGTTGAAGTAGTAGCCGGCCTCGGCGCCGGCCCAGAGCAGGTAGACGGCGATCGCGAGCAGCACGTGCTGACGGCGGCGCCGGGGCACCCGCCGGGTGCGGGCCAGCGGGACGAGCACCACCAGGGCGGTCAGGGCGACCCATACGACCAGTTGGGTGATGTGCAGGGTGCCGTTGAAGTGCCGCAGCCAGTCGGCGACGGTGCTGTCGGCGAGCGGGTTGGGGCGGCCGAACACGGTCGGCTGGTAGACGTAGTAGCTCGCCTGGGGCAGCATCCACAGGCCCACCGCGCCGATCGCGAGCCACCAGCGGCGGTCGGTCAGCCGGCCGTACGGGAGCCAGAGCGGCAGCGCCTGCCAGATCGTGCCGCTGACGGTGTAGCCGACGGACTTGAGCACGACCACGGCCCCGACGTAGCGCGGGTCGCTCACCTCCGTCCAGACCGGGGTCTCGGCGGCGAGCGGCAGGAGCAGCGCTCCCCCGTACGCCAGCAGCACCCAGCCGAGCTCCAGACCGGGCCGGTGGGCGTGCAGCAGCACCCCGCCGGCGACGGCGGCGAGGCCGTAGCCGAGCACCGCCAGGTGCCGGGTCGGTTCGGCGATGCCCGGCGTCCCCAGGTGGCCCAGCACGTACCCGGCCCACAGGCCGCCTGCGGCCAGGCAGACCAGCGCGCACAGCCCCGCGGTCGTCAGCTGCCGCTCCGCCCGGCCGGGGCGGGGCCGCCATCGGACGCTCCCCGCGTTCTCCGCGCTCTCCGCACCCATGACCGACCTCTCTTCGCCCACGACCGGCCGCATGGGAGCAGTCTCGTCCACCCGGTGTCCCGGGCGCATGGGGCAGCGGCCCCGCGAGTGACGGACTGCGGGCGACCGGCGTCCCAGCGTCACCGAGCCGTCCGGGCGTCGGTGCGGCCGCGTCGGAGGGGCCGCGTCGGCGGGCCCGCATCGGGGGTGGGGCGTCGGGGGGTGGGAGCGTCGGGGCCGTCGGCCTCGGTTCGGCCGACGGCCCCTGGAAACCGCCGACGGCCGGGGGCCTCAGTGCCGTCGGTGGGCGCCGGTCGGGGCGCCGCAGAGGGCGTCGTCGACCAGCGTGGTCTCCGCCTGCTCGATCCGGCGGACGTCGTCCGGGGTGTCGGCGCGGACGCCCGAGAGCGAGAGCGTGACGCTGCGCCGGCCGTCGGAGGTGACGCCGGTCGCGGTGATCCAGCCCGCGTCGCCGCCCTCGTGGCCCCAGTACACCCCGCCGCAGGTCAGCGGGCGGGAGAAGAGCCCCAGCCCGTCCTCGGCGCCCGGCATGAGCGCCCGGAACTCCTCGCCGACCGGAACGGTCTGCTTCATCAGGGCGAGTTGGGCGGGCCGCAGCAGCCGGCCGCCCAGCAGGGCCCGGAAGAAGCGGTCGAGGTCGGCGGTGGTGGAGACCAGCCCGGCCTCCCCGTTGATGCCCACGCCGACCTGCTCGGTGACGTCGACGGCCGGCTCGCCCGGCTTGAAGCTCTGGTAGGTCCGGGCGTGCGGCCGGGGCAGCGTGGGGGACGTCCCGGGCCAGGAGGTGTGGGCGAGGCCGAGCGGGCGGACGATCCGGTCCCGCACCTCCTGGTGCCAGGCCTGCCCGGTGGCCCGCTCAATGATCATGCCGAGCAGGACGTAACCGGTGTTGCTGTAGCGCCAGTCGGCGCCGGGCCGGAAGTCCGGCGGGTGGCGCAGCGCCCGGTCGACGCTCTGCTCGGGCGTGGAGCTGTCGTAGCGGTGCCGGCGGAAGTCCTCCGCCGAGCTGTAGTCCGGGTAGTCGTCGTGCAGTCCGCTGGTGTGCTGGAGCAGTTGGCGGACGGTGATCGCGCCGCCGTCGTTCCCGTTCCCGGACACCACGCCGGGCAGCCACCGCTCGACCGTGTCGTCCAGCGAGAGCCGGTGCTCGCCGACGAGCTGGAGGACGACGGTGGCCACGAACGCCTTGGTGACGCTGGCGATCCGGAAGTGGCCGTCCGTCGGCACCGGCTGTCCGGTCGTCAGGTCGGCGACCCCGCTGGTGGCGGTCACCGCCCGGCCGTCGGCGGTGAGCAGCCGGGCCTGCACCCCCGTCACGCCGAGTGCGGTGAGCGCGGCCGCGTCGCGCCGGAGCAGGCCGCGGTCGTCGTACGGCCGGGCCGCCGCGGCGACGGCGGGCACGGTCGTGGCGAGGGTGCCGGCCAGCACGGCGGCCGACACCAGGGTCCGTCGTACGGAACGGCCGCGCCGCCGTACGGCATCAATCGGTGGTCTCTTCATGGGAGTTGACGCTAGGCCCGGCCGCCGCGCCCGGTCGGTACCCCGAGCCGGTCGGAAAACAGGGTAGTGGGCTGTAGTGCCGGGCCGGTTCGCCATGATCCAGACTTGGGCGGATGAACCTCCATCGGGCCGAAAGGCTTTGGGCGACCTGGCGCGCCCTGGGCTACCTGCTGGGCGGCCTGCTCGCCGCCGCGCTCGCACTGCTCGTGCTGCCCGTCCTCCTCGTCCCGGCGGTGGCGCGCGCCTGGGCCGGCCGGCAGCGCCGCCGCGCCGACGGACTGCTGGGCGCACCCGCCTCCGGCCCCGTCCGGGTCGGCACCGCGCGCCTGCTCGGGTGGCTCGGCGCCTGGCTGCTGACCGGCCTGGCGTTCGGGCTCGTCGCGGTGGTGTGCGCGGGCAACACCCTGACCACGGCCGTCACGGTGCCCCTGTGGTGGGCCCTGCCCGCCGGCACCCGGGCGGGCGGCTTCGCCGCCGGTGCTCCGCTGACCGGGTGGGGCCCGGCGCTGACCCTGGGGACGGCGCAGCTGCTCGCCTTCGCCGCCCTGACCCACTGGCTGCTCCCCCGGCTGGCCCGGCTGCACGCCCGGACCTGCGTGGCCCTGCTGTCGCCGTCGGCCTCCGCGGAGCTGGCGCAGCGGGTGGAGACGCTGACCGAGACCCGGGCCGGGGCGCTCACCGCGCACGGCGCGGAGCTCCGCCGGATCGAACGCGACCTGCACGACGGCACTCAGGCCCGGCTGGTGGCCATCGCGATGCGGCTGGGCGTGGCCCGGGAACTCCTGGACGAGGACCCGAGGACGGTCGCCACGCTGCTGGCGCAGGCCCACCGGACCACCGAGGAGGCCATGGTGGAGCTCCGCGCGGTGATCCGCACGATCTACCCGCCGATCCTGGCCGACCGCGGGCTCGCCGGGGCGCTGTCGGCCCTCGGGGCCGACGCGGCGCTCGACACCACCCTCGACGTCGGCAGCCTCGGCACGCTCCCCGCCGCCGTCGAGGCCGTCGCGTACTTCACGGTCGCCGAGGCGCTCACCAACGCCGCCAAGCACAGCGGCGCCACCCGGACGGCGGTACGGGTGGCCCGCACCGGTGACCGGCTGTCGATCGAGGTCACCGACGACGGAGCCGGCGGCGCCGACGAGACGCGGGGCACCGGCCTCGCCGGGATCCGCCAGCGCGTCCTGGCGCTCGACGGCACCCTCGACCTCCGCAGCCCGGTCGGCGGCCCGACCACGATCACGGTGGGTGTGCCGTGCGGGTCGTGATCGCCGAGGACAACGTCCTGCTCTCCAGCGGGCTGGAACTGCTGCTCACCGCCAAGGGCTTCCACGTCGCCGCGATCGTCCAGGACGCCCCGGGCTTCCTCGCCGCCGTCGCCGAGCACCGGCCCGACGTCGCCGTCGTCGACGTCCGGCTGCCGCCCGCCTTCCGCGACGAGGGCATCCGGGCCGCCATCCGCGCCCGCCGGGAGCAGCCCGGCCTGCCCGTGCTCGTCCTCTCCCAGTACGTCGAGCAGCAGTACGCCGGGGAGCTGCTCTCCGACGGGCGCGGCGGCATCGGCTACCTGCTCAAGGACCGGGTGAGCCGGGTGAGCGAGTTCACCGACGCGCTGCGCCGGGTCGCCGCCGGGGGCACCGTGATGGACCCGGACGTGATCGGACAGCTCCTGACCCGGCACGCCCAGGACCCGACGGCCGCCCTGACACCGCGCGAACGCGAGGTGCTCGCGCTGATGGCCGAGGGGCACGACAACACCACGATCGCGACCCGGCTCGTCATCACCGACAACGCCGTCCACAAGCACATCGGCAACATCTTCGCCAAGCTCGGCCTCTCGCCCGCCGACAGCGGCCACCGCCGGGTCCTCGCCGTCCTCACCTACCTCAGCGGGCGGAGGGCCGTCGGGCGGTGAAGGCGGTGGGGCGGTGAAGGCCGTTGGACGGCGGGACCGGCGCAGCCCGGCCCCGGCTCCGACCCCGGCTCCGGCTCCGGCTCCGGTACGCCGCCGAGGTGTGCGAGTCCGGGGGCCGGGGAGACGCTGGGAACAGGCCGAGGACGGAGGAGGCGGGCCCCATGAGCGACTCGCGCACGACCCACGGGCCGGAACCGCACGAGACCCCCGGCTGAGCCCGCCGTGAAAAGCCCCGAACACCGTCCCGCGCGGTACCCCGGCCGGCCGCCGGGCGCCGGCCCGTGGGCGTGACCGGCCCCGGGCCGGGCCGGCGCCCCCGGCCGCTCGGCAGCCGCCCGCCCCGGGTGGCGGTGCGGCGGGCACGGCCCGCGGCGCCCGCCGAGCACGTGCCGACCGGGCTGCGCACCGCCGCCGGGTACGTCTGGCGGCTGGGGCTGCTCGGGGTGGCCGCCTACCTGGCCGTCGGGGTGCTCGGCGAGCTGGAGATGCCGGTGATCGCACTGTTCGTGGCGCTGGTGATCACCTCGGTGCTGCGCCCGCTGGTCGACCTGCTGGCCCGGACCCTGCCCCGCTCACTGGCCGTGCTGGTGGCGTTCCTGTGCGCGCTCGCGGTCGTCGGCGGGGTGCTGGCGCTGGTCGGGACGAACGTCGCCGACGAGTGGAACCGGATCGGCGACGAGCTGCGCGGCGGCCTCGGCCGGATCGACCGCTGGCTCACCGGCGCCCCCTTCCACCTGCGCGCGGGTACGGTCACCGACCTGCGGGCGAAGGTCGGCGCGTTCGTCTCGGCGCACCGCTCGGCGCTGCTGACCACCGCCCTCAGCGGCGCGAGCCGGGCCGTCGAGCTGGTCACCGGGCTGGCCCTCGCGGTGTTCTGCTCGGTGTTCTTCCTGTACTCCGGCGACCGGATGTGGAGCTGGGCGCAGCGCCAGCTGCCGGCCCGGGCCCGTCCCGTCTGGAGCCGGGCCGGGCAGGCCGCCTGGCGCACCTTCGCCGGGTACACCCGCGGGGTGCTGATCGTGTCGGCGACCAACGCGGCGCTGGTCGGCATCGCGCTGGCGCTCCTGCGGGTGCCGCTGGTGCTGCCGCTGATGGTGGTGGAGTTCGTCGCGGCGCTGGTCCCGCTGATCGGCTCCCCGATCGCGCTGGCGATCGCCGCGCTGGTCGCCCTGGCCGCGCGGGGGCCGGTGGTCGCGCTGCTGGTGCTGGCACTGATCGTGGTGATCGGCCAGATCGAGGGCCACCTGCTGCACCCGCTGGTGATGGGCTGGTCGGTGCGGATCCACCCGGTGGCGATCGCCCTGTCGGTGATCGGCGGCGCGGTGCTGGCCGGGGTGCTGGGCGCGGTGGTCGCCGTACCGGTGGTGTCGGTGGCCTGGGCGGTGCTCACCGAGCTGCGCGACCACGGCCCGCCGTCGGCGCGGGGGCGGACCGGGTCGGGCAGCGGCGCTCCGCCGGAGGGCGATCGCCCGCGCCGCCGCCGGTAGAGCCGCCCGGGGCCGGGTAGTTGAAGGAGGACGTCATCGACTTCGCCGACGCGCTGCCCCTCACCGACACCGGCAAGCCGGACAAGAAGGAGCTCCGGCTCCGCGCCACCGCAGCGGCCCCGTAGGCGCTCCGGACCGCCGGTGCCGGGGCGGCCCGGCACCGGCGGGGTGAGACTGGTCGGGGGGGACGGAGCCGAGCGGCCACGGCGTCGCCCGCCCGGCGGCACAGGTCTGTCCTCCGTCCCCGTTCGCACCGCCCGAGGAGACCCACATGGCCGACCACTCCCCCGACCACCTGCTCGCCGCCATCGAGCTCGGCGCCTCCGCCCGGGCGCACGGCAACCACCCCTTCGGCGCGCTGCTCACCGACCCCGACGGGAAGGTCCTGCTGACCGCCGAGAACACCGTCCTGACCGACCACGACGTGACCGCCCACGCGGAGATCAACCTGGTCCGGCAGGCCTCCCGCACCCTGGCCCCGCACCAGCTCGCCGACGCCGTGCTCTACTCCAGCACCGAGCCGTGCGCGATGTGCGCCGGGGCGATCCACTGGAGCGGCATCCGCCGGGTCGTCTACGCGCTCGCCGCGACCGAACTGAACGCGATCGCGGGCGTGGACCCGGACGAGCCGGTGCTGGACCTGCCGTGCCGCACGGTCTTCGCGGCCGGTGGCAGCACGGTGGAGGTGTCGGGGCCGTTCCTCTTCGAGGAGGCCTCCGCGGTGCACGTCGGCTACTGGGGTTGACTTCCGCTCCCCGGCCTAAAGGCCGGGGATTCCTACCACGGTCGTCCGACCGTCTCGGTGGGTTCCTGCTTCGCTGCGCTGTGCGGGCACGGATGCCCGGCTTATCTGCGCTCCACAGGCTGACACCGCCAGTCCGGCGGCC
>NZ_JBIWAQ010000027.1:0-88355 GCF_044760155.1 Kitasatospora sp. NPDC098652 | reverse complement strand
GAACCCGGAAGCTAAGCCTCACAGCGCCGATGGTACTGCAGGGGGGACCCTGTGGGAGAGTAGGACGCCGCCGAACAATCATTCAGAAAAGCCCCTGATCCTTTCGGATCAGGGGCTTTTCGCTTTTCCGCTCAGTTGTCGTCTTCCTCGTTCGGCAGCTGGGTGTCGTCGGTCTTCGGCTGCCCCTGGGCCTGGGCCGGCTTGGGGTCAGCGGTCGGAGCGTCCGAAGGCGCTGCCGACGCCGCGGCCGAAGCGGGTGCCGACGGGTCAGTCGGCGCTGCCGTTGCTGCGGGTACGGCCGCGGTGCCCCAGGACGGCCGGTCCAGCCACTTGTCGGCGGTGTTGGTGAGGCGGGTGACGCCCGTGCCGTCGGAGCGCATGCTGTAGAGATCGGCGCCGCCGCCTCCCGAGGGGGCCTGGGCGAAGACGATGGACTTGCCGTCGGGTGCGTAGGCCGCGGCGCCGTAGAAGGCGGTGGACGGGGCCGGGGTGAGGGCGCCGATGCCGGTGCCGTCGGGGTGGACGGTGTAGATGCCGCCGCCGGGGGCGTTGTCGGGGCCGGCCGGGTAGGTGGTGAAGAGGATCTGGGTGCCGTCGGGGGACCAGGTCGCGCGGTCGCCGGCGCGCAGTTCCCAGGGGGTGAGCTGGCGCAGCCCGGTGCCGTCCGCGCCGACGACGTAGACGGCGCGGCTGTTGGCGGGTTGCCCGGTGGCGCTGGTGCGGTACTCGAAGGTGAGCTGCTTGCCGTCGGGGGACCAGCTGGGGTTGCTGACGGAGCCGGAGTAGGGCTTGTCGTTGGTCAGGAAGGTGAGCCGCTGGACGTTGGTGCCGTCGGGGCTCATCAGGTAGAGGTCCGAGTACTGCACCTGGTTGTTGTGGGCCTGGTCGAGGGCGCCCCAGGAGCGGCTGAACGCGAGTTGCTTGCCGTCGGGGGAGAAGGCGGGGGCGCGTTCGTCCTCGTTGGCGCAGTCGGCGGTGCCGCTGCCGGCGTCGCAGAGCTGGCTGATCTGGTGGGCGTCGTCGCCGCCGGTGGTGACGGTCCAGAGCCGGGCGGTGCCGGACTGCGGGTCGGTGCGGTCGAAGGCGACGGCGCTGCCGTCGGGGTTCCAGTCCGGGTGGTCGTCGCGGGCCCGCGCGGGCGGCTGGGTGATCTGGTGCTGGCCGGCGCCGTCCGGGCCGACGGTGACGATGGCGCTGGTGGTGCGGGAGGCGTCGGTGTAGGCCCGGCTGACGATCAGTCCGTTGCGGGCCTCGGTGTGCGCGGCGCCGACCACTCCGGGGGTCGCGGACGGGGTCGGGTCGGGGGTGGCGGTGGGGGACTCCGGGCGGATCTCGGAGAGCGGGATGTCGCCGGGCTCCGCCCCGCACCCGGTGAGCAGGGTGCCCAGAAGCAGGAGGCCCGCACCGGCGGTTGCGCGGGTGCGGGCCTTACTGCTGCTGGGGGACTGCCGTGTGCCGGTGATCCGTGTCATCTCCGTCTCCGACCTTTCCGACCGCTTCGACGTGTGCCCCGGTCCGCGGTGGGCGGGACGCAGGACGCATCCAGGAGGAAGGCCCCTGGAAGAGCTGTCACTGTGTCAGACGGGGTGTGTCGGCGGCCGGGCGACACGCGACGGATCGCATCGGCTCGGTCACACGGAGTAGACGGGCTCGGGAGTTGGGTCAGCCCCGGGCGGCGCGGCGCTCGGCCTTGGCGAGGGCTTCCGCCTCGTCCTCGGCCTCGGCGACCTCCAGGGTCGGCGCGGTGCCGCCGAGCTGGGCGGGCAGCCACCAGGTGTCGTCGGGGCCGGAGGGCTTGCCGGGGTACTCGCGCTGGGCCCGGTCGAGCATCTCGCTCATGGCGGCGCGCAGCTTTCTGGTGACCATGACGGGCTTGTCGCTCGGGCCGAGGTGAATCGGTTCGCCGATCATGATCGTCACCGGGACGTGGCGCTTGGTGAGGGTCTTCGGGCGGCCCTTGGTCCAGAGCTGCTGCGTGCCCCACAGGATGACCGGCAGCAGCGGGGCGCCGGAGTCGGCGGCCATCCGGGCGGCGCCGGTCTTGAACTTCTTCAACATGAACGAGCGGCTGATGGTCGCCTCGGGGAAGACCCCGACCACCTCGCCGGCCCTGAGGGCGCGGACGGCGGCGTCGTAGGCGGGCTGGCCGTCGGCGCGGTCGACCGGGATGTGCTTCATGCCGCGCATCAGCGGGCCGGAGATGCGGTGCCGGAAGACGTCGTCCTTGGCCATGAAGCGGGTCTTGCGCTTGCCGCCGCGGTAGGCGCCGAGGCCGGCGAAGAGGAAGTCCAGGTAGCTGATGTGGTTGCTGACCAGTACCGCTCCGCCCCTGGCGGGGATGTGCTCGGCACCGATGATCTTGATCCGCACGTCGAGCGCACGGAAGGCGGTGAGTGCGGCGCCGATCACCGGCGGGTAGACGAACTCTGCCACGGTCAGTCCTGACTTCCACGGGCCGGGGCCCGGTACGGCGGGTACCCGCGCCGTGCGTGGGAGCCGACCGGAGCACGGCACGCCGCGGCGGTCACGGGTGATACACGGAGATGATCCCCCGAACGAGTGCCTGCTGTCACCTGAGGCGTACGGTCAAGCGAATATTCGCGGTGTGATCTCCGTGATGAATCCGACCGGGAACCTTTCCGGCCCGCCACCCGGCCCGGTCCCGGTCAGGCCCCGGCGCCCAGGCGGCCCTGGGCGCGGCGGACGATCGGGTAGATCTCGCAGCCCGGGCAGTAGCCGAAGGCGGCGTTCAGGAAGGCCGCGGCGAGGGCGAAACCGGCGGTCAGCAGGCCGAGCCAGCTGACGCCGGTGAGGAAGCCCAGGGTGCCGATGACGGCGAAGACGGCCCCGCCGCCCTGGGCGAAGCGCAGCGGGCGTTCGTCCTCGGTCGTGGTGGGCGGCGCCAGGCGGGGGGCGATCAGGTGCTGGAACAGGCCGACGTACGGGGAGCGGCGGGGGCCGGCGACCGCGCCGACCAGGAAGACCAGGGCCTGGAGGGAGAGCAGCAGGCCGCTGCCGGTGATCAGGACGGCGGCCAGCACCGCGCTGGTGAGCGCGGCGGCGAAGCGGTGACCTCGGGGGTCGGTCTGCAAGGGGTCTCCGGAGTGGTCGCGACGGGCGGCTGCGGCGGGCGGCTGCGGCGGGGCGCGTCAGCGACAGCGGACGGTGGTGACGGGCCTTGGGCCGACGACACGACGGACGGTCAGCAGCGGGGAGGGGCGGTCGGGGTCCACCCGCCGATCGTACGGGCCCGGTGTCGGCAGGTCGACCTCCCTTTCGGAGCCCGTACGCGCTGGCGCAGACTGGGGGGATGACCGGACTGGTGGTGTGCCTCGTCGTACTGGCGGTGGCGAGCGGGTTCGGGCTGGTGAGGGCAGGGCGCGACGGGAGGCTGCGGGTGCGCACCAAGGACGGGACGGTACGGCTGTCGGAGGAGGACCTGGGCGGGCCGCTCGGTGAGCGGGCGACCCTGGTGCAGTTCTCCACCGCCTTCTGCCAGCCGTGCCGGGCGACCCGGCGGGTGCTCGCCGAGGTGGCCGGGATGGTCGACGGGGTCGCGCACGTGGAGCTGGACGCCGAGGCGCAGCTGGAGCTGGTGCGTCGGCTGGAGGTGCTGCGGACGCCGACCGTCCTGGTGCTGGACGCGGCCGGGCAGGTGGTGCGCCGGGCGGCGGGGCTGCCGCGCAAGGCGGACGTGATCGCGGCGCTCGGCCAGGCGGTGTGACGGGCGGCGCGTGACAGGCAGGGCGACGGGCAGGGTGCCGGGCGGCGCGTGACGGGCAGGGCGACCGGCGGCGAAGCGGTGACCGCGGAGCCGGCGCACGGATTCGTCGGCGGTTGGTACCCCCCGTGAGGTGGGGTCGGCCCCCGGCTGGGGCAGGATGGGCGCAAGCGGTGGTGCCGGCCGTCAGGCCTAAGCTACTGGCCAGTAGTGACCACTGCGCTACCGCCGAGTATGCTGCCAGGAAGTTCCGGACCGGCACGGGAAACTCGCTGCCCGGAGCGGGTGTGTGCCGTGTTCGCACCCGCTTGCACGTCGCAGCCGTCGGACGAGACCAGTACAGGAGACAAGGCCGTGAGCTTGAGGATCGTTGTCTGTGTGAAGTACGTGCCGGACGCGACGGGTGACCGTCGTTTCGCGGACGACCACACCACGGACCGGGAGGGTGTGGACGGCCTCCTGTCGGAGCTGGACGAGTACGGCGTGGAGCAGGCGCTGCGGATCGCCGAGGCGAACGAGGGTGCCGAGGTGACGGTGCTCACGGTGGGTCCGGACGATGCGAAGGACGCGCTGCGCAAGGCGTTGTCGATGGGTGCGGACAAGGCCGTGCACGTGAACGATGACGACATCCACGGTTCGGACGTGATCGGGACGTCGGCGGTGCTGGCGAAGGCGCTGGAGAAGACCGGGTTCGACCTGGTGATCGGTGGGATGGCGTCGACGGACGGCACGATGGGTGTGCTGCCGGCGCTGCTGGCGGAGCGGCTGGGTGTGCCGCAGGTGACGCTGCTGTCCGAGGTGTCGGTCGAGGGCGGTGTGGTGAAGGGCCGTCGGGACGGTGACGCGGCGACCGAGCTGGTGGAGGCGGCGCTGCCGGCGGTGGTCTCGGTGACGGACCAGTCGGGTGAGGCCCGGTACCCGTCGTTCAAGGGGATCATGGCGGCGAAGAAGAAGCCGGTGCAGTCGCTGGACCTGGACGACCTGGGCATCGAGGCGGACGAGGTCGGTCTGGCGGGTTCGTGGACGGCGGTCGACTCGGTGGCGGCGCGTCCGGCGCGGACCGCGGGCACGGTCGTCAAGGACGAGGGCGAGGGCGGCAAGCAGCTCGCCGCGTTCCTGGCCGACCAGAAGTTCATCTAGTCCGCGCCGTCAGCGCATCCAACGATCGATCAGGAGCAACGAATCATGGCTGAGATCCTGGTTCTGGTGGACCACGCCGATGGCGCGGTCCGCAAGCCGGCCCTCGAACTGCTGACCCTGGCCCGCCGCATCGGTGAGCCGTCCGCCGTCGTGCTGGGCGCGGGTGCCGCGGCCGCCGACATCGCCGCCAAGGCCGCCGAGTTCGGTGCCGCCAAGGTGTACGTCGCCGACGGCGCCGAGTTCGCCGACCAGCTGGTCGTCCCCAAGGTGGACGCCCTGGCCCAGATCGCCAAGGCCAACGACGTGGCCGCCGTGCTGGTCACCTCCTCCGGTGAGGGCAAGGAGGTCGCCGCCCGGGTGGCGCTGCGGATCGGCTCCGGCATCATCACCGACGCGATCGACCTGGAGGCCGGCGACGGCGCTCCGGTCGCCACCCAGTCGGTGTTCGCCGCCTCCTTCCAGGTGAAGTCCACGGTCACCAAGGGCGCCCCGGTCATCACCGTCAAGCCGAACGCCGTCGCCCCGGAGGCCGCCCCGGCCGCCGGTGCGGTGGAGAACGTGTCGGTGGAGTTCACCGGCAACGCCGCCAAGGTCACCTCGCGCACCCCGCGCGTCTCCACCGGCCGCCCCGAGCTGACCGAGGCCGCCATCGTGGTCTCCGGCGGCCGCGGCGTCGGTGCCGCCGAGGGCTTCGGCGTGGTCGAGGAGCTCGCGGACGCGCTCGGCGCGGCCGTCGGTGCCTCGCGCGCCGCCGTGGACGCCGGCTGGTACCCGCACAGCAACCAGGTCGGCCAGACCGGCAAGCAGGTCTCGCCGCAGCTCTACATCGCGGCGGGCATCTCCGGTGCCATCCAGCACCGGGCCGGCATGCAGACCTCGAAGACCATCGTGGCCGTCAACAAGGACCCCGAGGCCCCGATCTTCGAGCTGGTCGACTACGGCGTGGTCGGCGACCTGTTCCAGGTGCTGCCGCAGCTGACCACCGAGGTGAAGACCCGCAAGGGCTGATCCGCGGGACGGTCCCGAGGACCGGAGGGCGTGGTACCGGGTGCTCGGTGCCACGCCCTCCGCCGTCGTGCCCCGGGCCGCGGGGAGCGCCGCGCCGGCCCGTAGAGTCGGCCCGACGGCTCCCGGGGGCGGGAGCCTCCGGTGCGAAAAGGCGAGGACGAGGGCGAGGACCGAAGCATGGCACTGCTGACGGCACTTCATGGCGACCACGGCGACGCGGCGGACGCGCTGCGGATCGGCGGCCGGACGCTCTCCCGGGAGGAACTCCTGGGCGCGGCGACCGCGGTGGCCGACCGGGTCGCCGGGGCCCCCGCGCTGGCGGTGCTCGCCCGGCCCACCCTGGAGACGGTCACCGCCGTGGTCGGCGGACTGCTGGCGGGCGTCCCGGTGGTGCCGCTGCCGCCCGACTCGGGCCCCAAGGAGCGCGAGCACATCCTGCGGGACTCGGGCGCCGCGCTGCTGGCGCACGCCGCCGGGGAGGACGCGCCCGACGCCGGGCCGGTGGCGGCCCTGCCGGTCGACCCCGCCGAGCGCTCGGCGACCAGCTACACCGAACCGGCCGCCGACGCGACCGGGTTCGTGCTCTACACCTCGGGCACCACCGGCGCGCCCAAGGGCGCGGTGATCCGGCGGGCGGCGATCGCCGCCGACCTGGATGCCCTCGCCGCCGCCTGGCAGTGGACCGCCGAGGACACCCTGGTGCACGGGCTGCCGCTGTTCCACGTGCACGGGCTGCTGCTCGGCGTGCTCGGCGCCCTGCGCACCGGCAGCCGGCTGGTGCACACCGGACGGCCCACCCCCGCGGGGTACGCGCAGGCGGGCGGCAGCCTGTACTTCGGCGTGCCCACCGTGTGGTCCCGGCTGGCGGCGGACCCGGCGGCGGCCGGGCGGCTGGCCCCGGCCCGGCTGCTGGTCTCCGGCAGCGCGCCGCTGCCCGTACCGGTCTTCGAGAAGCTGGCGGCGCTCACCGGGCACGCCCCGATCGAGCGCTACGGGATGACCGAGTCGCTGATCACCGTCAGCACCCGGGCGGACGGCGAGCGGCGCCCCGGCAGCGTCGGGCTGCCGGTGGACGGGGTGCGCACCCGGCTGGTCGGCGAGGACGGCGAGCCGGTGCCGTACGACGGCGAGAGCGTCGGCGAACTGCAGGTCAGCGGCCCCACGCTGTTCAGCGGTTACCTCAACCGGCCGGACGCCGACGCCGAGGCCTGGACGGCGGACGGCTGGTTCCGCACCGGGGACGTCGCGGTGATCGGGGCCGACGGCTTCCACCGGATCGTCGGCCGGGCCTCGGTGGACCTGATCAAGAGCGGCGGCTACCGGATCGGCGCGGGCGAGGTCGAGGCCGCGCTGCGCGACCACCCGGCGGTCGCCGACGCGGCCGTGGTCGGCGCGCCGGACGAGGACCTCGGACAGGCGATCGTCGCGTACGTCGTGCCGGACGGCGCCGTGACGGGGGAACAGCTGACGGCCTTCGTGGCGGAGCGGCTCTCGGTGCACAAGCGCCCGCGCCGGGTCGTGCTGGTACCCGAACTGCCCAGGAACGCGCTGGGAAAGGTGTTGAAGAAGCAGCTCCTGACGGAGCACCGCGGGCAGTGATGAGGGGGCGTCGGGACACGCCCGGCGGTGACGGGTGTTCACCCTGATGCGCCGTCGGCGGCCGAGCCCGGGAAACCTTCCTTTGGCGCACTCCACTGCGCGCGGTGAGCGGACGCGTGCCTAACGTGACGAGCAGGCAGAACTGAATCCACGGGAGACATGCCGCGGCCCCCGGTCGCACGGCCGGGGGCCGCGGCAGGTCGGACCGGGGACTGCCGAAGGTACGGACCGGCGAAGCCGGGGCGTACCGCGTGTCCGCAGCAGTTTCCGCAGCCGCCCTTCCGGCGGCCGTACGCCGCAGTGCGTTCGCAGCAGTGAAGGAAGTCAGCAGGGATGACCACCGTCAACACCGGCGCACCGGATGCCGCCGACGAACCGACCGGGCAGCACGCCCCCGCCCCCGCCGCCCGCCCCGCCACCACCGCCCGTCCCTCGCGGGCCGCGCGGATCCGCCGGGGGATAGGCATGGCGGCCGCGATCGCGGTCGGCGTGGGGACCATCGGGCTCGGCACCGGGGTGACGCCCGCCGCGGCCGAGAAGGCCCCGGCGCACGCCGGGTGGGACGGCTCGCGGTACTGGTTCAAGAACAGCCAGGGGCAGTGGCGCTGGACCACCCACTACAGCGTGTACGTGGCGCGGACCGGCGGCGCCAAGCCCTCGGCGAAGTCCTCGTCCTCCTCGAAGACCGCCAAGTCCTCGAACAGCGGGATCAAGCAGGGCTGGGACGGCTCGCGGTACTGGTTCAGGAACAGCAAGGGGGAGTGGCGCTGGACCACCCACTACGACATCTACCTGCAGCGGACCGGCGGCTCCGCGTCCTCCTCCGGTTCCTCCGGCTCCTCCCACGAGGTGGCGGCGGACGCCGACGTCGAGACCGCGGTGGAGTACGCGCTCGCCCAGCTGGGCAAGCCGTTCCGGACCGCCGGCAACGGGCCGGACGGGTACGACTGCTCGGGCCTGGTGCAGCAGTCCTTCCGGCGCGGCGGCATCGACCTGCCGCGGGTGGCCAACGACCAGTACGCGGCCACCACGCCGATCAAGGCGAGCCAGCTGCGCCGCGGTGACCTGCTGTTCTGGTCGCCGGACGGCACCGCGCGGGGCATCCAGCACGTGGCGATCTACCTGGGCGACAACCGGTACGTGGAGGCCGCGCGGCCCGGGACGCTGATCCGGATCTCCACGATCAGCAGCGGGTACTACCCCGCGTACATGGGGCGGCCGTAGCCCACGGGGTGCGGGGCGTCCGGCCGGTGGGCCGGGCGCCCCGCGCCCGCTCCCGCGCCCCGGTGCCCGGTGCCCGGGCCGGGAGGGCGCTGCCGACGCGCGGTCAGAGGTCGGTCGGGCGGGGGAGGGCACCGCGGGCGCCGAGCGCGGTGACGGCGAAGGCTCCGGCGGCGACGGCGGTGGCGGCCGCGTCGGGCAGGTCGGCCAGGCGGGCGAGGCCGGCGGCGAGCGCGCCGCAGAAGACGTCGCCGGCCCCGGTGGTGTCGACCACCCGGACGGTCGGCGCGGGCAGCCGGGTGAGTGCTCCGCCGGCGGCGACCAGGGCGCCCTCGCCGCCGAGGGTGACCACCGCCCCCTCGCCCTGCCGGGCCAGCGCACGGGCCGCCTCGACGGCGTCCGCGGCACCGGTGAGCTGCCGGGCCTCGACGGCGTTGGCGACCAGCAGCGGACGGCGTCCGGTGGGGCCCGGGTCGGGCAGGGCGCCGGCCGGGGCGGTGTTGTGCAGCCAGCGGGTGCCGCCGCGCGGGCCCGCGGCGGGCAGGGCCGCGGCGACGGCGCGGATGCACTCCGGGGGGACCTCGTTGCTGGTGAGGACGACGTCGACCGGGAGCAGGTGGAGCCGGGCCAGGGCCGCGCCGACCTCGTCCGGGGTCAGGTGGGCGTTCGCGCCCGGCACGACCACGATGCTGTTCTCCCCGGCGGGGTCGACCATGACGACCGCCTGGCCGGTGGGCACGTCGGGGTGGGTGTGGACGGCGCCCGTCTCCACGTTCGCGCCGCGCAGGTCGTCGAGCGCCGCCTCGCCCTCGGCGTCGCGCCCCACCTTGGCCACCAGGTGGGTGGCGGCCCCCATCCGGGCCGCGGCCACCGCCTGGTTGGCGCCCTTGCCGCCGAACCCCCGGGTGGCGTCGGTGGCCAGAACGGTCTCGCCGGGCGCGGGGAGCACGGGGCAGCGGAGGATCCGGTCGGTGTTGACCGAGCCGATGACGACGACCCGGCCGGCGGGGAGCAGCTTCATGGGTTTCTCTGTACGCGGCGGGGTGCGGACCGCGCAAGCGGTGCGACCGGCAAGCGGTGCGACCGGCGGGCGGTGAGGGCGGTGAGGGCGGGGGAAAGGGAGCGGTGAGCGGGAGGACGGGGGAGCGGGAGGGCGCAGGGGCGGCGCGAGCGGCGTACGGTCGGGGCGCGCGCTGGAAGTCGGCCGGTCCGACTCCCTGTGCGAACGGTGTGGCGGCGGGGTGCGGCTTTGATGGCGGCCGATCCGCATATATCCGCACCGGGCCCGTGGCCTGGGCACATGCCGCTGTCAAGGGGCGGGCCGGGGCGCGCGGGCGGGCGTGGCGAGCAGTTTTGGGGAGCGGCTTCGCGCGGGTACCACCACGGGTGGCGCTGGTTCGGCCGACGGGGGCGCTGCCCGGTGCGAACGGCATCGGGGCAAGTCGAGGGCAGGGGACGTTGTGATCGTCTGGGTCAATGGCACATTCGGGGCGGGCAAGACGAGCGCCTGCCGCGAGCTGGTGGAACTGCTGCCCGGGAGCGTGCTCTTCGATCCCGAGCTGGTCGGCTTCGGACTGCGCCGGATGCTTCCGGCCGACCGGCTGGCCACGGTGTCCGACTTCCAGGACCTCGCGGCCTGGCGTCGGCTGGTGCCCGAGACGGCCGCCGCGCTGCTCGGCGAGGTGGGCGGGCCGTTGGTGGTGCCGATGACCCTGCTCAGAGAGGACTACCGGGACGAGATCTTCGGTGACCTCGCCGCGCACGGGATCGCGGTGCACCACTTCGTCCTGGACCCCGAAGAAACGATCCTGCGAAACCGCATCGCCCACCGCGAGGAATGCCCGGGCGATCCGGAGCGCAGCGAGCGGGTCCGCACCTGGTGCCTGGAGCACCTGCCGCACTACCGGGCCGCCCGCCGCTGGCTGGTCGGCGACGCCCGGATGATCGACAACGGCGCGCTCACCCCGCGCGAGACCGCGCACCGGATCGCCGAACTCGTCCGGGTCGGCGCCGCGCGCTGTCCGATCGTCCAGGCGCCCGACCCGACCGGCGACACCGTGGCCTCGGCCGTGCTGTTCTTCGACGAGCAGGACCGGGTGCTGCTCGTCGACCCGGTCTACAAGCCCGACTGGGACTTCCCCGGCGGCGTGGTCGAACGCGGCGAGGCCCCCACCGACGCCGCCCTGCGCGAGACCGCCGAGGAGCTCGGGCTGCGCCTGGACCCCTCGGTGCTGCGGCTGCTCGCCGTCGACTGGGAACCGCGCACCGGCCCGCGCCGCGGCGGCCTGCGGCTGATGTACGACGGCGGCCTGCTGGACGACGCGGGCCGGCGGAACCTGCTGCTGCAACAGGAGGAGCTGCGCGGCTGCCGGTTCGTCACCCTGGACGAGTCGGCCGACCTGCTGCCGCCCAGCCGCTACCGGCGCCTGGCCGCCGCGCTGGACGCCCGGCGCAGCGGGGAACTGCGCTACCTGGAGGCGGGGTGCCGGGTGGCGCTCGGCCGCCTGGCCAGCACGGCGGACGCGGCGTAGCGCCGGAGGGCCGGGGGCGGACGGGCTGGAGGGGCCGGGGGAGGACAGGCCGGGGGAGGACGGGTCGGGGCACCGGGCGGTGGCCCGGCCCCGGTTGGTGGCGTGGCCGGTGCGGGGGTCAGGATGGGGACATGCCGTTCACGCTGAGCCATCCCGCCGCCGTCCTGCCCCTGCTGCGCGCCGCCGGGGAGCGCGGGCCGTTGGTGGCCTCGGCGCTGGTGGCCGGGTCGATGGCGCCCGACGTGCCGTTCTTCGCCGAGTCGCTGCTGCCCGGGGTGTACGGGCACGGCGAGCTGACCCACGCCTGGTGGGCGGTGCCGACGCTGGACGTGGCGATCGCCGGCGCGCTGGTGGCGGGGTGGCACGGGCTGCTGCGGGCGCCGCTGGTGGGGCTGCTGCCCGAACGGTGGGCGGGCGGCGCCGAGGCGTTGACGGTCCGCCGGGCCGCGGCGGCCGGTGCGGGCGGTACCGGTGGCTGCGGCGGTGCCGGGGGCCTGGGCGCGGACGCGGCCTGGTTCGTGGCCTCGGCGGCGGTCGGCGCGGCCACCCACGTCGGCTGGGACGCGTTCACCCACGGCGGCCGGCTGGGCGTGCGGCTGCTGCCCGTACTGGACCGGACGGTGGCCGGGGTCCCGGTCTACGAGGTGCTGCAGTACGGGAGTTCGGCGCTGGCGCTGGCCGCGCTGGGCGGCTGGGCGGCGCGCGCGGTGCGGGCCGTCGAACCGGTGCGCCCGGCCGTGCGGCCGGCGCCGCGGACCAGGCGGGCGGCCACCGCGGTGCTGGCCGCGGCGACCGCGGCCGGGGTGCTGCACCGGATCGCCCCGCTGCGCCGCAACCTCGTCCCGGAGGTGTGCTTCGGGGCCGGTGCCGGCCTCGCGGTGGGCGCGGTCGGCTACGCGGCGGTGGTCGCGGCCGCCCGCCGGTGGCGTGGCGGGCGGCCCGGGACCGGCGCGAACTCCCGTCAGACGGTGCGCAGTTCCGCGTAGCGGCGGAGGAACAGGGCCTCGGTGAGGGCCATCCGCTCCAGCTCCTGCGGGTCGACGCTCTCGTTGACGGCGTGGATCTGGGTGGTCGGGTCCTCGACGCCGATCAGCACGATCTCGGCCTGCGGGTAGAGCGAGCGCAGGGTGTTGCAGAGCGGGATCGAGCCGCCCTCGCCGGAGGCGACCATCGGGGTGCCGAAGGCCTCGGCCATCGCCTCGCCCATCGCCTCGTAGGCCGGGCCGCTGGTGTCGGCGCGGAACGGCGCGCCGTTGCCCTGGCGCTCGACGGTCAGTCGGGCGCCGAGCGGGACCTGCGCCTCCAGGTGGGCGACCAGGGCGTCCTGGGCGGCCTCGGTGTCCATGCCCGGCGGGACACGCAGGGAGATCAGCGCCTTGGCGGCGGCCTGCACCGAGGAGGTGGCGCCGATCACCGGCGGGGCGTCGATGCCGAGGACGGTGACGGACGGGCGGGCCCACAGCCGGTCGGAGACGGTGCCGGTGCCGGTCAGGGCGACGCCGTCGAGCACCTTGGCGTCGGCGCGGAACTGCTCCTCCGGGTACTGCACGCCCTCCCAGGTCTGGTCGGCGGCCAGCCCGGCGACCGCGACGTCGCCGTTCTCGTCGTGCAGCGAGGCGAGCACCTTGATCAGTGCCTGCAGTGCGTCGGGGGCGGCGCCGCCGAAGCCGCCGGAGTGCAGGTTGCCGGCCAGTGTGGTGATCGAGGCCTCGACCACCGTCATGCCGCGCAGCGTGGCGGTCACGGTCGGCAGGCCCGGGGCGAAGTTGCCGGTGTCGCCGATCACGATGACGTCGGCGGCGAGCAGCTCGGGGTGGGCCTCGGCGTAGCGCTCGAGACCGCCGGTGCCCTGCTCCTCGGAGCCCTCCACGATGACCTTCAGGCCGACCGGGTAGTCGTCGCCGTACACCTGGCGCAGCGCCCGCAGGGCGGTCAGGTGCATCAGGATGTTGCCCTTGCAGTCGGCGGCGCCGCGCCCGTACCAGCGGCCGTCGCGCTCGGTCAGCTCGAAGGCCGGGCTGTGCCAGCCGCTCTCGTCGAGCGGGGGCTGCACGTCGTAGTGCGAGTAGAGCAGCACGGTCGGGGCGCCCTCGGGGCCGGGCAGCTCGCCGTAGACGGACTGGGTGCCGTCCGGGGTGTCCAGCAGCCGGATGCCGGTCAGGCCCTCGGCGGCGAAGGCCTCGGCGACCCAGTGCGCGGCCTTCTGGCACTCCTCGACCGGGAACTGGCGCGGGTCGGCGACCGACTGGAAGGCGACCAGCTCGGCGAGGTCGGTGCGGGCACGGTCCATCAGGGACCGGACGGCGTCGGCCAGGGGCTGTGACATCGGGGCTCCGGAGGGGACGGGTCCGCCCGGGGGGTGGTAGGGGCGGAGGCGGTCGGTTGGGGTACCGCCGATCATAGGCTGAGCCGTCCGGAGGGCAGCGGGGAGCTTCCGGATCGGTGGGTGGTGCGGCGACCGGGGCACCGGGCGGACGCATAGGATTGGTCGACGTGACTGACTCCGGAAGCCCTGATTCCCGTAGCCCGATCGACAGCCCGTCGGACGTCCCGGTCGAGCGTCCGTCGGACGTCCCGGTCGACAGCCCGTCGCAAGCCCCGTCGGAGGGCCCTTCGGAGGGCCCGTCGCACGGCCCGCTCGACGAGGCGTCGCAGCCGCAGGACGGCGTCTGGGACGTCGTGGTGGTCGGCGCCGGACCGGCCGGGGCCTCGGCCGCGTACGCCGCCGCCGAGCAGGGCCGCCGGGTGCTGCTGCTCGACAAGGCCGAGCACCCCCGCTACAAGACCTGCGGCGGCGGCATCATCGGCCCGTCCCGGGACAGCCTGCCGCCGAACTTCGAACTGCCGTTGCAGGACCGGGTGTCGGCCGTCACCTTCGCCTACGACGGGCAGTACACCCGGACCAAGCGTTCCAAGCGGATGCTGTTCGGGCTGGTCAACCGGGACGAGTTCGACCTGCGGCTGGTCCGGTCCGCCAAGCAGGCCGGGGCGGTGCTGGTCACCGGAGTGACCGTCACCGGGGTCGAGCAGCGCGGTGGCGAGCACCGCACGGCCGTGGTCACGGCCGCCGACGGGCGCACCTTCGAGGCCCGGGCGGTGGTCGGTGCGGACGGCAGCGCCAGCCGGATCGCCCGGCACGTGGGCGTCACCTTCGACCAGATCGACCTCGGCCTGGAGGCCGAGATCCCCGTCCCGCCGCAGGTGGCCGCCGACTGGTCGGGCCGGATCCACCTCGACTGGGGCCCGCTGCCCGGCAGTTACGGCTGGGTGTTCCCGAAGACCGAGACCAGCAGCCTGACCGTGGGCGTCATCTCGGCGCGCGGCGACGGCGAGCGGACCAAGCAGTACCTCGCCGACTACATCCGGCGCCTGGGCCTGTCCGGCTTCCCCCCGCGGATCGAGTCCGGGCACCTGACCCGCTGCCGGGCCGAGGACTCGCCGCTCGCCCGCGGCCGGGTCCTGGTGGCCGGGGACGCCGCCGGACTGCTGGAGCCGTGGACCCGCGAGGGCATCTCGTACGCGCTGCGCTCCGGCCGGCTGGCCGGGGAGTGGGCGGTGCGGATCGCGGAGGCGGGCGACGCGGGCACGGTGCGGCGCGAGGCGCTGAACTACGCGTTCGCCATCAAGGCCGGGCTGGGCGTGGAGATGCGCGCGGGCAAGCAGCTGCTGAGCGCCTTCGAGCGGCGGCCGTACCTGTTCCACACGGCGGTCACCACGGTGCCGGCGGCGTGGCGGGCGTTCGCCCGGACCACCCAGGGGCACACCACCTTCGCGCAGCTGCTGCGGCAGAACCGGGCGGCGCGCAAGCTGATGGCGATGGCCGCCCGGTAGCGGGACCCGGTCCGTGCGGCCGGGTCGGCGCCCCCGTTCGGGGGACCGGCCCGGCCGGCGGTTCGGTGGCGGCTACCTGAGCCCGGTCACCTGAGCCCGGCTACCTGAGCCAGGTCACTTGAGCCAGGTCACTTGAGCCCGGTCATTTGAGCCCGGTGTCGAGGGCGGACATCAAGGTGCCCGACGGGGTGTCGCCGGACAGCTCCCAGATCATGGCGCCGAGCAGGTTCTTCGATTTGAGGTAGGCCGTCTTCTGGGCGATCGACCAGGCGTCGTCGAAGGTCCACCACTGGCCGTTCGCGCCCGTGTAGCCGTACGTGGCAACGGACTTGGGATCGTGGAAGACGGTGAGGCCGGGCACGCCGGTGAGCAGGTTCTGGTACCCGCGGGTGCCCGCCTCCTCGGCGAACTGGCCGGGCGCCGCGCCGTTCGCGGACTGCCAGACGCCGTGGGCGCCGCCGTCCGCCACGCCCTGCCAGCCGCGCCCGTAGAACGGGAAGCCGATGGTCAGCTTGCGCGGATTAACCCCGGCGGCGAGGTAGGTCCGGACGGCGCCGTCCACGCTGAAGTGGAAGCTGTAGGGGTCGTTCGGGTCGGGGTAGAGGTTGGAGGCCTGGCCGGTGCGGTCGGGCTCCCAGGAGTTGTCGCTGCCCGAGCCGTGGAAGTCGTAGCCCTGGACGTTGGCGATGTCGAGCGAGGTGAAGACCTTGCCGAGGTCCCAGCCGGCCGCGACCTTGGCCGGGTCGGCCGGGGTGAAGGCGGTGAGCAGCTTGTGCGGGCCGCCCAGTGCGTCGAGCTGCTTGCGGAACTCGGCCGCCAGCAGGGTCAGGTCGGCCTTGTCGTTCGCGCTCCAGTGGTTGCCCGGGTGGCCGTCGCCGGAGCCGGGCCACTCCCAGTCGAGGTCGATGCCGTCGAAGATCCCGGCGGCGACGCCGTCCCCGCCGGCGCCGTTGTAGGCGGGCAGGTTGCCCTTGATCCAGGTGTCCACACAGGACTTGACGAACTTCTGCCGGGAGGCGTCGGTGGCGGCGACGTCGGAGAAGTACTTGGAGTACGTCCAGCCGCCGAGCGAGACGACCACCTTGAGGTTCGGGTACTTGGCCTTGAGCTTCTTCAACTGGTTGAAGTTGCCGCGGAGTTTGCCCCAGCCGTCGTCGGCCACGCCGTCCACCGACTGGTCGGCGCTCATCGGGCGGGCGTAGTCGGCGTCGGCGTCACCGGCGCCGGTGCCCTGGTCCGGGTCCTCCGGGTTGGCGGTGGTGCCCTTGGTGACGCCCGCGAGGCAGGTCAGGTTGACCGGATCGATGTTCTCGAAGGCGTAGTTGACGATGTCGAGCTTGGCCGCGCTGCCTGAGGTGTCGAGGTTCTTGACGAAGTACTGGCGGCCGTAGATGCCCCACTGGACGAAGTAGCCGACCCGGGCGTACTTGCCGGCGCCGACGATGTCCGCGGTGGTCACGGCGAGCGGCGCGGAGGCGGGCGAGGCGTTGTCGGCGGGGTCGCGGGCCTGCACCGTGAAGGTGTAGGCGGTGGACGGCGAGAGGCCGCCGACGGACGCGGTCAGGGTGCCGCCGTCGACCGTCGCCACCAGGGTGGCGCCCTGGTAGACGTCGTACGCGGCGACCCGGACGTTGTCGGTGGCGGCGTTCCAGGCAAGCGTCACGTCCGAGGAACCGACGGACGTGGCACGGAGGTTGGTGGGTGCGGTCGGCGGGACCCGGTCCGTCGACGGGTCGAAGGTGGCGGCCGTCACGGGCGCGCTGAGCGGGCCGGTGTTGCCGCGGCTGTCCTTGGCCCGGACGGCCAGGGTGTACGTGGTGGCCGGGGTGAGCCCGGTGACCAGGGCGTTGGCGGTCGGGCCGGAGGCGAGCACGGTGGTGCCGCTCAGCACGTCGTAGGAGGCGACCGGGAAGTCCCCGCCGGTGGCGGCCGGCCAGCTCAGCGCGAGGGTGTGCGCCGTCGCCCCGGTGACGGTGGGGGTGCCCGGCGCGGACGGCGGGACGTCGGCGGAGCCGTCGCACTTGTCGCCGTTGATGCGGCAGTTGAGCGGGGTGGAGACCGGGCCGGTGCCGACGAACCAGAAGCTGTACGGCTCGGTGGTGCTGTGGGCGTTGACGGTCGCGTTGTAGTACGCGGCGGTGGCGGTGACGTGCCGGCCGTTGACGGTCGCGGTGCCGTTGCTGGTGTTGCCCATGGTGACACCGGCGGGCAGGTCGAAGTCCAGGGTCCAGCCGGTGACGGCGGTGGCGTTGTCGTTGTGGACGATGTACGTGCCCTGCCACCAGGAGCCGTTGTCGGCGGTGGTGAAGGTGGCGGTGAGCCTGCCCGCCGCGTTCGCCGGGGCGGCGAGCGCGGTCAGGACGGCGAGTGGCAGGAGCAGGACGGACAGCAGCGCCAGCAGTCTGCTGCGCATGCGCGGGCGTCCCGCCCGGGATCGAGCGGACATGGTTCTCCCTGTGGCGGTGGGGGTTGGACAGGGTGACGTAGAACCGGGGGTGCTCCGTGTGCGATCGGTGCCCGCGCCGTGGGGGGCGGGGCATGGGCACTGTAGGAGGACTGGACCAATGCGTCAACAGGTCTGTACCACTGGGGAGTTGGGGCGGCGGCGAGGGAGGGGTCGGCCCGAGCGGCGTTACTCCGGGACGATCGCCGTGGCCTCGATCTCGATCAGCACGTCGGGCCGGAACAGGGCCGCGACCTGCATCGCGGAGGCGGCCGGGAGCGGCAGGTCGCCCAGGTACTCGTCCCGGGCCTCCCGGATCGCCGCGAGGTGGGCGATGTCGGTCATGAAGAAGGTGAACTTGACGACGTCCGAGAAGTCGGCGCCGGCGGCGGCCAGGCAGCGGCGCAGGTTCTCGAAGACCTGACGGGCCTGGGCCTTCGGGTCACCCGCGCCGACCAGGTTCCCGTGCTCGTCGAAGGCGACCTGTCCGGAGACCTGGACCAGTCGGCCGGTGCCGGTGACGACGTGGGTGTAGCCCTTCGCGGGGAACACGCCCGGCGGCTGGGTGATGTGGGTGAGGTGCGTGGTGGTCATGGTGCCCGATCGTGCTCCACCGTACGCCGGGACGGCAAGTGGCCGGCCCCGGTCAACCCGCCCGTCGGTGCACCCGTCAGTGCACCCGTCAGTGCACCCGTCAGCGTAGGCGTCAGCGCACCCGTCAGCGCACCACTTCGGGCAGCTCGCGCCGGAACGCCTGGTCGGTGGTGGGCAGTTGGGCGGCCGGGCCGGAGGAGCGCAACACCACGTCCAGGACCTCGCCCGGGTCGGCGGCGTAACCCCCGCTGGCCCAGGCGGCGTTGGCCTCGACCACCGCCCAGCCCCGGTCCGTCCGTCCGACGTCCACCACCACCGCGCTCGGCAGCGGGGCGTGCGAGGCCGAGGCGGCCAGCACGTCGCGGGCGAAGGCCAGCACCTCGGGGCCGTCCGCCCCCAGCGGTGCGACGGACAGGTCGCCGTCCCGCGCGTAGCGCGAGCCCGTCCGCACCGCGCCGTCCAGGACGAACAGTCGGAACTCTTTGCGGAACCGGACCACCTCGCTCACCAGGACGCGGGTGTCCCCGTCCAGCAGAGCGGGGCCGGGCAGCGCGCGGCCGTCGGGGTAGACCCGGGCGGCGAACAGCTTGTCCGCGGGCGGCTTCACGAAGGCCGGGCCGCGCAGTGCACGGGCCTCGGCCAGCGTGGTCGCGGACACCCGTCGGCCGGTCAGCGCGAGCGGCAGCCGGGCGAGCCAGTCCTCGGCCGGCTCCAACAGGGCGAGGCCGAGCTCCCGGCCGACCGCGTCCGCGAACAGCGGCCCGCCGTACACGTGCACCGCGGCGCCGAGCAGGTCACGCGGAGCCTGCCAGGAGGCGGCGGTGCGTGCGCGCAGGCCGCGCAGCCCGGCGGCGGTGCGCAGCTGGAGGCCGGTCTCGTTGATCCGCGGGGCGAGCAGCAGGACCGGGGGGTCGGTGGTCATGGGCCCATGCTGACGGGCGGACCACGGCTGCCACCAGCGGTTTTCGGCCCGGCGGCCGGAGGGCCGGGGCCGCCGGGGCCCGTACGGCTCCGGCCGGGCGGCAACGGGCGGCTCCGGCCGAGGGGTGCCGATCGGCTCTGGCCGAGGAGCGGGTGGGCGTGCCAGAGTCGTGCGGGCGCGGTCCGGGCACCCCGGTCCGCGCCCGCAGTCCGACCCACCCTCAGCCGGAAGGCAGGCCCACGCCGATGACCAGCGCAGCGCCCCTCGTCCGCGTCACCACCGCGGACGCCGTCACCACGCTCACCCTCGACTCGCCGCACAACCGCAACGCACTCTCCTCCCGCCTGATGTCCGAGCTGCACGCCGGACTGGCGGTGGCCGCGGCCGACCGGGACGTCCGCGCGGTGGTGCTCACCCACACCGGCAAGGTGTTCTGCGCGGGTGCGGACCTCTCCGAGGCGACCGGCGCGGACCCGACGGTCGGCCCGCGCGGCCTGGTCGAGCTGCAGAAGGCGATCGTGGACTGCACCAAGCCGGTGATCGCCGTGGTCGACGGGCACGCCCGGGCCGGCGGTCTCGGCCTGATCGGCGCGGCGGACCTCGCCGTCGCCGGACCGGCCGCGACCTTCGCCTTCACCGAGGTCCGGCTCGGCCTGGCGCCCGCCGTCATCTCGCTGCCGCTGCGCCCCAAGCTGGAGCCGCGCGCCGCCTCCCGCTACTACCTGACCGGCGAGGTCTTCGACGCCGCCGAGGCGGCCCGGATCGGTCTGATCACCCAGGCGGCCGATTCCAGCGAGTCCACCGGGGTGCTGGTGAAGGGCCTGCTGGACGCGCTGCGCCAGGGCTCGCCGCAGGGGCTGGCGGAGTCCAAGCGGCTGGCCAACGCCGAGGTGGCGCGGTCCTTCGAGCGGGACGCGGACGAGCTGGTGCAGCTGTCGGCGCGGCTGTTCGGGTCGGCGGAGGCGCAGGAGGGGATGCGGTCGTTCCTGGAGAAGCGGCCGGCGGCCTGGGTGCGCTGAGCCGCTGGCTGGGTGCGCTGGGCTGAGGCCTGGGTGCGCTGGGCCGCTGGCTGGGCCGGGCCTCCGGCTGGGCGCGGCCCCGGCCCAGCCCGGCCGGCCCGGGGGCGGTCCGGGGTGGTGCGGAAGGGAGCGGTGGGGCCGGTGTGATGTCGGCCTCCCGGTCACCGGGCGGACGCTACGGGCCGGTAACGTGAGCGCATGCCGATAACCCGTGCCCTCCTCTCCACCGTCCGGGACGGCGGCCGCCGGGCCGCTGGGCGCCTCGTCCACCGGGGCTGGCGCTGGGTGCAGCGGACCGGCGCGGTCAGCAACCGGAACCCTGGTCCGTACCGGTTCGGCGAGCTGGGCGACGGCACCACCCTCGCCTTCCCGCTCGGGGCGGTGTTCAACGAGCGGTGGATCACCATCGGGCCGTTCTCGATCATCGGCGAGCGGGTCACCATCAGTGCGGGCTTCCTGCCCGGGCTCGACCTCGGGCCGGAGCCGATCGTGCGGATCGGCGGCGGTTGCGTGATCGGGCGGGACAGCCACATCGTCGGCCACCAGTCGATCGTGATCGGCGACGACGTCTGGACCGGCCCCGGGGTGTACGTCAGCGACCAGGCGCACGAGTACCGGGACACCGAGCTGCCGATCGGCAAGCAGTGGCCGCGCAACGAGCCGGTGGAGATCGGCACCGGCAGCTGGATCGGCACCGGCGCGGTGATCATGCCGGGGGCGCGGATCGGCCGCAACGTGGTGGTCGCGGCCGGTGCGGTGGTGCGCGGCGAGGTGCCCGACCACAGCGTGGTCGCCGGGGCCCCGGCCAAGGTGGTCCGGCGGTGGACCGAGGAGGAGGGCTGGCAGCCGCCGCTGCGGCACGAACCGCCCCGGCCGGTGCCGGACGGGGTGACGGCGGAGCAGCTGCGCGCCCTGGTGGGGTGGGACCTGCGGTTGCCGGGGGAGCGGGACTGAGGTCGGGGAGCGGGACTGAGGTCGTTTTGTCGATCCTTTAGCCAATTGCTCCCGGTTTCTGACGTTCCGTCGACTAGCCTGACCGTTCGTTCGAAGCGCGTCCGCGGCTTCGAGGAGTTCATCGAACGGGGGATTTCCACATGCGCAACCGTCTGGTCGGCGGTCTCGTCACCGCCGGAATCGTGCTGGGGGCCGGGCTCGTGACCGCACCCACCGCGTCCGCGCAGGCTTCGCAGTACTGCTCCTACACCAACGCCGAGCCCACCCTCGGCTACAACTTCACCTCCAGCGGGGACGCGGTGAAGCAGTTGCAGTGCGAGCTCAACGCGATCACCTACTACCCGAACGCGAGTACGCCGCTGAGCAAGGACGGGTACTGGGGCCCGGCGACCGACGGGGCCGTCCGGAAGTTCCAGCAGTGCACCGGCCTCCAGCAGGACGGCGTCGTCGGCCCGCAGACCTGGGCCAAGCTGGACGGGTGGGTGGTCACCCACGGCTGGATCAATTGCTGATCCCATGGTGTTGAGTCCGGGGCGTCGATCCGGGGCGTCGATCCGGGGCGTTGATCCTGGACCGTTGACCCCGGACCGTTGATTGCGGGACGGCACCCGCGCCACGGTCGGCGCGGGTGCCGTCGTGTCACGACCGGTGGGCCGGGCTCGACCGCTCGGCCGTCCGGGCCGCGATCGCGGCGGTGATCCGCAGGACGTCGGCCGGGCGCGCCGGGTCCAGCCCGGTGAGCACGGCGATCCGGCGCAACCGGTAGTCGACGGTGTTGGGGTGCAGGTGCAGGGCGCTCGCCGTCTGTCGGCGGTTGAGGCCGCCGGCCAGGTGGATGCGCAGGGTGGTGAGCAACTCCCCGCCGTCGGCGAGGGGTTCGAGCAGTGCGGCGAGCCGGGCGCGGGCCTGGCTGGGCCGGGTGAGCTGGTACTCCAGCAGCACGTCGTCCAGCCGGTGCAGCCCGGGCGGGCGGCCGAACGTCCGGGCCACGTCCAGGACTTCGTAGGCGAGGGCGGCGGCGCGGGGCACCTCGGCCGGCGCCGCGGCGGCCGCTCCGGCCAGCACGGGCACACCGGCGGCGCGGGCCGCGGCGGCGAGGACGGCACCGAGCTGGGACCAGTCGGCCCGGTCCTCGACTCCGCCCTCGAATCTGCCCTCGGATCCGTCGGCGGGCCCGTCGGCCAGGTCCGGCGGGGTCGGCAGCGGGAGGAGCAGCAGGCCGCCCGAGGGGGTGAGCGAGGAGAGCGCCGACTGCCGGGTGCGGTGGTCGAGTTCGGAGACGAAACGGCGCAGCTTGCGACGGGCGGCGATGGCCGGGTCGATGCCGGGGGAGTGCTCGTCCGGGTGGTCGGCGAGAGACAGGCAGAGTACGGCGTAGCCGGGCGGCAGTTCGGTGCCGGCCCGGGCGGCGGCCTCCTCGGCGGGAGTGCCGGCGAGCAGTGCGGACAGGAGGGACTGCCGGGCGGTGGAGTTCCGGTCGCCGGCCGACTGCTGCCCGTCCAGGTAGCCGGCGCCGGCGGCGGTGATGGCCCGGCGGAGCTGGTCGAGCAGCAGGCGGTTGAGCAGCAGCAGGTCGGCGGCGTCCCCGGCGTGGGCGTCCCTGGTGATGAACTCCCAGCAGACCTCCAGCCCGAGGTGGTGGGCGAGCAGGACGGCGTCCAGCGGCAGACCCTCCTCGGCGCGGCGCGCGGCGGCGTCCCGTACGGCGGTGAACTCCTCGGCGGGGGCGGGGAGTCCGGTGCGGACGGCGTGGGCCAGGCCGCGGATGCGGCGCTCGGTGTCCCGGGTGAGTTCGCCGGTGAGCTGCTCGCGCGGGAGGCGGTGGTAGACCGGCACCCGCTCCAGCAGGGCGGCGACCACCTCGGCGGCCAACTCGCGGGCGCTGCTCAGGAGTCGCTGGTCGGCCGGGAGTCCGCCGATCACCGGGACGCGCCACGGCGAGGGGTGTCCGGCGGAGCCGGTGGGGGTGTCGGCGGAGGCGTAGGTGGCCGTGTCGGTGGCGGCGTCGGGGGCCCGGTGCGCGGGGAGTTCGGCGGAGTGGCTGGTGGGGGTGCAGTGGGGTGCGTTGTGACCGGTCACAGAGAACACCGTCCAGGTCTGGGGGACGTCCAAGGGCTGGGCCGGAGGGGCGACCGCATCATTGAGCCACTCGGGTTACCTGTTGGTAACAAACTTCCGCTGTGGAGGCAACAGTTGAGAACCCCACTTCTCCGCTTCTCCGCAACTCCCCTGCGCCGTCGGCTCGGCGGAGCCCTCGGTGCGGCCGTCCTGGCGGGCGCGCTACTGGTCGGTGCCGCCGCGGCCCCCGCCATGGCCGCTCCGGCCGCCGCCACCCCGGCCGCCACCCCGGCCGCCGCCGCGGCCGCGCTCCCGCCCGACGGTGACTCGGTGGCCTCGCCGCCCGGCGCCAACGACTGGAGCTGCCGGCCGTCCGCCGCTCACCCCGACCCGGTGGTGCTGGTGCACGGCACCTTCGCCAACCGCTACGAGAACTGGCTGGCGCTCTCCCCGCTGCTCAAGGGCCTCGGGTACTGCGTCTTCGCCCTCGACTACGGCACCGTCCCGGGCGTCACCTCCAGCGGCAGCGGTCTGCTGCTGCCGATCGGCGGCCTCGGGCCGGTGCCCGCCTCGGCGGCCCAACTCGCCCACTTCGTCGACCTGGTGAGGTCCGCGACCGGTGCGGCCAAGGTCGACATCGTCGGGCACTCGCAGGGCGGCATGCTGCCGAACTACTACCTGAAGTTCCTCGGCGGCGCCTCCAAGGTGGACAAGCTGATCGGCCTGGCACCGTCCAACCACGGCACGACCCTCGACGGGATCACCAATCTGGCGCCGTACTTCCCCGGCGTGGCCGACCTGATCTACACCGTCTGCCAGGCCTGCCGCGACCAGGCGGTGGGCTCCGACTTCAACGCCACCATGGCCTCCCGGCCGGACACCGTGCCGGGCGTGCACTACACGGTGATCTCGACCGTCTACGACGAGGTCGTCACCCCGTGGCGGACCCAGTTCCTGACCGGGCCGGACGTGGACAACCAGGTGCTCCAGGACCACTGCCCGGTCACGCTCGCCGAGCACGTCGCCATCGCGTTCTCGCCGACGGCGCTGCACCTGGTGACCAACGCCCTGGACCCGGCGCACGCCACGCCGGTGTTCTGCGGCTGACGCCGCCGGTGCCGCCGCTGCCCGTACCCCCGGTTCCGGCGGGGGTACGGGCAGCGCGCGTCGCTGGGCCCGAGTCGCGTCGGCCCGTGCTGCTCAGTCCGCGGTGCGGAAGGTGATCGCGGCGGTGACGCCGTCGGGCCGCAGCTGGTGGGCACCCGGTGCGTCGAGCACCGCGGCGTCGTAGCGGCCGAGTTCGGTGCCGCCGTCGACGACGGCCGAACCGGCCAGGCAGACCAGCAGGACGGTCGACCTCTCCGGGACGGCCACGCTGCCGGGCCCGGTCCGCAGCTCCACGGCGGCGTCGGTCCGACCGCGGCGGGTCATCACGTTGAAGTCCACCACCGGACCGCCGAGCAGTCGGCAGTCGGTGGCGGCGTCGCCGGGAAAGGCGAACGGGCGGAACGGGGCGTCGACCAGCTGCTCGACGCCGTCCACGGCGAGCACCATGCCGGCGCCCTCGACCAGGGTGATCACCCGGTCGATCCCGGGGAACGGCGAGAACGGACCGGCCGAGGCGACGTCGGCCAGGCTCACCCGCCAGTCGAAGTCGGCCAGTCCGGCCCCGGCGGGGGACCCGGCGACCTCCCGGGTCACCCCGCCCCCGTTGAGCCACGGGGTGGCCGGGCGCTCGCTCGCCCGCAGTACCTGGATGCGTCCGGTGGTGGTCATGGGTCCGCATCCTGCCATTGCCGGGGCGGGTCCGTCAGGGCTGCCCCGGCCGTCAGGGCCGCCCCGACCGTCAGCGCCGCCCGACCGCAAGCGGCAGCAGGGCCGCGGCGGTGGCCGTGACCGCGACCGTGGTCAGGGCGAGCGGCAGTCCGACCGCGTCGGCGAGGAAGCCGATCACCACCGGTCCGATCAGCATCCCGCCGTACCCGAGCGTCGAGGCGAGCGCGACGCCCTGCGGCCCGCCCGCCGCCCCGGCGCGCGCGATGGCGAGCGGGAACAGGTTGGCCAGCCCGAGGCCGACCAGGACGAAGCCGCCGATGGCCACCGGCACCGACGGGGCCAGGGCGGCGAGCAGCATGCCGGCCGCGGCGGCGAGCCCGCCGAGCAGCATCAGCCGGTTCTGGCCCAGCCGGATGGACAGCCAGGTGCCGCCCACCCGTCCGCTGGTCATGGCGAAGGCGTACGCGGCGTACCCGGCGGCGGCGGTGCCCGCGCCCGCGTGGACGTCGTCGGTGAGGTGGAGGGTGGTCCAGTCGGCGACGGCGCCCTCGCCGTACGCCGTGCACAGTGCGGTGAGGCCGAGCAGCAGCACCAGCAGTCGGACGTGCCTCCCGGTGGCCGCAGCGGCGGCCGGAGTGGTGGCCGGGTCTGGGGTCGGAGCGGTGGCCGGGTCGTTGGCGGGGTCGCGGGTGGGGCCGGTGGCCGGGTCGGGGGTCCGCTTCGGGGCGACCATCGGCGCGGCCGGGCTGCGCAGCAGGACGAGGCCCGCGCCGACGGTCACGGCCAGCCCCAGCAGTCCGCCGAGCGCGAGCGCCCACGCGGTGGTCAGCCGCTCGGCGAGCAGGCCGCCGATGCCCGCGCCGAGCAGTCCGCCCAGGCTGTACCCGGCGTGGAAGCTGGGCATGACGGGCCGGCGCAGCTGGGCGACCAGATCGACGGCGGCGCTGTTCATGGCGACGTTGGCGCCGCCGTACCCGGCGCCGAACAGCAGCAGCACCGCGCCGAGCGAGTACACCGAGTGGGCGTGCGCGGGCAGCGGGACGGCGAGGGCGAGCAGCGCCAGCGAGGCCACGGTGACCGGCCGCGAGCCGTAGCGCAGGCAGAGCCGGCCGACGGCCGGCATGGTGAGGACGGCGCCGGCGGACAGGCAGAGCAGGGCCAGGCCGAGGGCGCTGTGGGAGGCGCTGACCTGGCTGCGGACGTCCGGGATGCGGACGACCCAGGCGGCGAACAGGAAGCCGTCGACGGCGAAGAAGGCGGTGAGCGCGAGCCGGGCGGCGCCCCAGGGGCTGTCCGCGACCGGGGGTGTGCTGCGAGACTGGGGGGAGGTCGGGTCGGCGTGGCGGTGGGAACTGATTTTGTTTCGAAGCGACACAAAGTCACAATAGGGGCGTGCAGCTCTCACCTTCAAGCCCGCGGCCCCGCTCCGGGACCGATGCCGACGCGCAGCGCGACGCCCACCGCCGCGCGGCCCCCGACCGCGGTCGGACGCTGCTCGGCCCGGCGCTCTCGCTCATCCACACCGGCCAGACGCCCACCCGGTCCGCGCTGACCCGCGCGCTGGACGTCACCCGGGCCACCGCCGGCGCCGTCACGGCCGAACTGGAGGCGCTCGGCCTGATCACCGTCGACTCCCGCCCGGCCGGCGGCGGCCGTGGCCGCCCCTCGCACCGGCTGGCGATCGACCCGCAGGGCCCGGTCGTGGTCGCCGGGCAGATCCACGCCGACGGGCTGAGCGTCACCCTGGCCGGACTCGGCGGATTGCTCGACCCGCCCGTCCACCTGCCGCTGCCCGCCGCCACCGATCCGGTCCGGATGCTGCGCGCCGTCGCCCAGGCCGGCGCAGAGCTGGCCCGCGCGACCGACCGCCGCTGCCTGGCGGCCTCGCTCGCCCTGCCCAACCCGGTCACCGAGCCGGACGGCACCGCGCTCGCCGCGCTGCACTTCGCCTGGCCCAGTGGCACTCCGGTCGCCGACCTCTACGACGTCGAGGTCGGCCGCGCCGACCACGGCCCGAAGGCCGTGCGGCCGCTGCCCACCGCCATCGCCAACGACGCCAACCTCGCCGCCCTCGCCGAGTACCGCCACGGCGCCGGGCGCGGCGCCCGGCACCTGCTCTTCGTCACCTCCGGCCACCGCGGCGTCGGCGGCGCGCTGGTGATCGACGGGCACCTGCACACCGGCAGCGCCGGGCTCGCCCTGGAGGTCGGCCACCTCACCGTCGACCCGCAGGGCCGCCCCTGTGCGTGCGGCAACCGGGGCTGCCTGAACGCCGAGACCGACCCCGACGCGCTGTTCGCCGCCGCCGGCCTCACCCCGGAGCCCGGCCGCCCGCTGCTCGACCAGGCGCGCGAGCTGTGCTGGGCGGCCGCGACCGACGAGCGGGCGCGGGCCGCCGTGGAGCACGTGATCGACCGGCTCGGGCTCGGACTGGCCGGGGTCGCCAACATCCTCAACCCGGACCGCGTGGTGCTCAGCGGCCTGCACCTCGACCTCCTGGAGGCCGCCCCCGACCGGCTGCGCGCGGTGGTCGCCGACCGCAGCCTGTGGGGGCGCAGCGGGCGGGTGCCGATCGTCGGCGCGGAGCTGGCGCACGGCGCGCTCGCGGGCGCGGCCGAGCTGGGCTGGGGGCCGTACCTCGCGGACCCGCAGTCGGTGCCGGTCTGAGAACGCCGGCCTGAGACGCCGGGCGGGGCGCCCGGCGGGGCGGCGGGCGGTGCCCCGGGCGGGCCGCGAGGGGCGATAAGCGGAAGCTGGGTCTACGAAAACGGTCACTTATCGTGACTCTCGTACACTCGTAGTGAGCAGCGGGGGGCCGCAACGAGGGAGTACGTGACCATGAGCACCCAGTCCGGTGGGACCGTCGGCACCGAGCCGGCCGTGGGCGTCGGGCCGGCCGTCGGCATCGAGCCGACCGTCGACGTCGACCGCTCCGACCAGCAGTACCGCGACTGGCTCAAGGAGGCGGTGCGCAAGGTCCACGCCGACGCCAACCGCTCCGCCGACACCCACCTGCTGCGCTTCCCCTTGCCGGCCGAGTGGGGGATCGACCTCTACCTCAAGGACGAGTCCACCCACCCGACCGGCTCGCTCAAGCACCGGCTGGCCCGCTCGCTCTTCCTCTACGGGCTCTGCAACGGCTGGATCCGCCCCGGAAAGCCGGTGATCGAGGCCTCCAGCGGCTCCACCGCCGTCTCGGAGGCGTACTTCGCCCAGCTCATCGGGGTGCCGTTCATCGCCGTCATGGCCAAGAGCACCAGCCAGGCCAAGATCGACCTGATCGAGTTCCACGGCGGCGAGTGCCACCTGGTCGAGCGCTCGGACGAGGTCTACGAGGCCTCCGCGCGGCTCGCCGAGGAGACCGGCGGGCACTACATGGACCAGTTCACCTACGCCGAGCGGGCCACCGACTGGCGCGGCAACAACAACATCGCCGAGTCGGTCTTCGCCCAGCTGCGCCTGGAGCCGCACCCGGAACCGGCCTGGATCGTCGCCACCGCCGGCACCGGCGGCACCTCGGCGACCATCGCCCGGTACGTGCACTACATGCAGTACGACACCCGGATCTGCGTCGCGGACCCGGAGAACTCCTGCTTCTTCGAGGGCTGGGTGAACCACGACCCGGACGCCGTCTGTGCGAGCGGCTCCCGGATCGAGGGCATCGGGCGGCCCCGGATGGAGCCGAGCTTCGTGGCCGGGGCGGTCGACCGGATGATGAAGGTGCCCGACGCCGCCTCGATCGCCGCGGTGCGGGTGCTGGAGCAGGTGCTCGGGAAGAAGGCCGGCGCCTCCACCGGGACGGGACTGTGGAGCGCGCTGCGGATCGTCGCGGAGATGCGGGCGGCCGGCCGGACGGGCAGCGTGGTCGGCCTGATCTGCGACCCGGGGGACCGCTACCTGGACAAGTACTACTCGGACGACTGGCTGGCCGGGGAGCGGATCGACATCGCGCCGTACCGCTCCGCGCTGGAGTCCTTCCTGGCGGGCGGCGCCTGGACGGGCTGACGGCTGTCGCCTGACGGGTAACGGCGGACAGCTGACAACTGACAGATAACAGATGACAGATAACAGATTTCGAAATCTGTTATCTGTCAGTTGTCAGCTCTCACCCGCCCGCACTCCGCCGGAGCACCGCCCGGCCCGGTCAAGCTCCGCCGACTGCCCTACGGCAGCGGCGCGGTCGGCAGGTCCGCCGGGACGAGCAGCTGCAGCTCCTCCGTGGACGGGTCGGCCAGCGAGGCCACCCGCACCGCGTGGCGCTCGACCATGGTCTCGAACACCTGCCGCGCGGTGCGCCCGTTGCCGAAGTTGGGCCCGCGCTCCAGCCCGCCGAAGTGGTCCAGCAGCGCACTCTCGGCCGCCTCGGACAGCGCGTACTCGTGCTCCGCGCACTGCGCCCGGGCGATCTCCAGCAGTTCGTCCGCCGTGTAGTCGGGAAAGCTGACGGTCCGTGAGAAACGGGACGAGACACCGGGGTTGGCGGAGAGGAAGCGCTCCATCTCGGCGGTGTAGCCGGCCACGATCACGACCACCTCGTCCCGGTGGTCCTCCATCAGCTTGACCAGGGTGTCGATCGCCTCGCGCCCGAAGTCCCGGGCGCCGTCCTCGGGGGCGAGCGCGTACGCCTCGTCGATGAAGAGGACCCCGCCGCGGGCCCGGTCGAAGGCGGCGGCGGTGCGGATCGCGGTGGAGCCGATGTGCTCGCCGACGAGGTCGACCCGGGCCACCTCGACCAGGTGGCCGCGCTGCAGCACCCCGAGCGAGGCGAGGATCTCGCCGTACAGCCGGGCGACGGTGGTCTTGCCGGTGCCGGGGGCGCCGGTGAAGACCAGGTGGCGGCGGAGCGAGGGGGCCTTGAGGCCGGCCAGGCGGCGGCGTCGGCCGACCGAGATCAGGTCGATCAGCGTGCGCACCTCCTGCTTCACCGTGGCCAGGCCGACCAGCGAGTCCAGGTCGGCGAGCGCCTCGTCGGCCGGGCGGCAGTCCGGGATCGGCGCGATCGTGGCCGTTGCCGCCGTGCCCGAGGTCGCCGCCGACACCATCGAGGAGGTGGTCAACGCCGGTGTGGACGAAGCCAGTTGGGCGGGCCTCGGGGCGGGCAGCTCGGGTCGTCCGGCGGTGCCCGGTCCGGCCGGGGCGAGTGGGGCCACGTCGTCCGAGATGCACCCCTCCGCGACCGGTCCGGGCTCGGAGAACTCGAAGCCGGCCCGTTCGTTCTGCTCCGCCCGGCAGCGGGTGAGCTGGGTGCGGCACCCGTCGATGATGTGGAAGCCGAAGCCCTTGCCGTGCGAGACCCGGCAGTCCTCGAAGGTGCCGCGGCCCTGGGCCGAGACGTACACCCCGGCGTCCGCGCTGGCCCGAACGGTGCACTCGCGCAGCACCGGGTCGGCGCCCTTGGTGACGATCACCCCGGTGGCGACGTCCGAGATCTCGCAGTCGGTGAGCAGTCCGCCGCTGCCGTGGTCGCGGAACCAGAGCCCGGTCCCGGCCTCCTGCACCTGGCAGGAGGCGAGCGTGACGGTGGCCCCGCCGCTGACCGAGACCGCCGAGCTGCGGATCCGGCTGAACGAGCAGCCCCGGGCGACGGCCGCGGAGTCCCGGTCGAGGACGAACAGCGCGTCCGGCAGGTCGTACAGCGAGCAGTCGGTGAGGGTGAGCCGGGCGCCGTCGCTGACCCACAGCGCCGGGTACTCGCCGTTGGAGCCGTGGATCCGGCAGGACTCGGCGACCGCCTCGGTGCCCTGGTCCCAGACCGAGAGCGCGCCGCGCCCGAAGTCCCGCACGGTGCTGTTGGAGAGGCTGAGCCTGGCGCGCCCGCGCAGGTCGGCGCCGTTCTCCGGCAGGTCGTGCACCCGGCAGCCGGTGAGCACCAGTTCGGCCTCGCCGTCCAGGGTCAGGCCGTTGCCGGTGACCCGGTGGATGTCGCAGTCGACCAGCCGCCCGCCGGCCTGCGCCTCGGCCTGCACGCCGCTGCCGCGGATCTCGTAGATCTCGCAGCCGGTGAGCTCCGCGGCGCTGCCCGGGTCGGAGAGCAGCACGCCGGCGCCGGAGGCGTGGTGGATCCGGCAGCGGTCCAGGGCGGCGGTCGCCCCGCCGAGCACGGCGAGCCCGGCCTGGCCGGCCGCGGCGACCTCGCAGTCCTCGAAGGCGGCGGCGGTGCCCTCGCCGCGCAGCCGCAGCCCGAGGCCGCCGGGGTTGGCGACCATGCAGCCGCGCAGGGTCGGGCGGGCGCCGCCGCCGATCTCGATCCCGGTGGCGGAGCGGGTCTCGATCCGGCAGCCGCTGAACGCGGGCGTCGCGTCCGCTCCGGTGACCAGGACGGCCGGCGCGGAGCTGTCGCCGCCCTCGACCACCAGGTCGCGCACGGTCGCGGCGGCGGTGACGGTGATCGCCACCCCGGAGGCCGGTTCGATCCGGACGGTGCCCGGGCCCTGGGCCGCGACGATCGTCACCGGCTTGTCCAGCAGCACGTTCTCCCGGAAGGTGCCGGGCCGGACGGTCACGGTGTCGCCCGGCTCGGCGGCGGCCAGGGCCTCCGCGAGCGTGTCGTACTCGCCCGCGCGGCGGCGCCAGCGGGATGCGCTGTCCTGGGTGACCCGGACCCTGTGCTCAGCCATGACGGTCTGTCGTCCCCACCTTCGTCGTGCCGGCGATCCAACGGGCCGTGGGCGCGGGGGTGCGCGGGCCGTCCGCCCACCGTAGCGCGCCCGGACGGGTGATCCGTCCGTCCGTCCGGACCGGCCGGTGCGCCCGCCCGGGGCCGCTCGGCACGGGCGGGCACCGGGGGCGCCCACCGCGGCCACAGGTTCCGACCACTTGCTTCAACGAGCGCGCACAGCGGGAGTTCCGTGCCGGAGATCCGTGCCCGAGTTCTGTGCCGGCGCGCCGGAGGTGGGGTTCCGGGCAGGGCGGGGGCCAGGGCGCGGCGGTGGCGTCAGCGCCCGTCGGGGGACCAGTGCGCCCCGGCCTCCAGGACCTCGACATCGTCGCCGAGGCGCAGCGTCCCCAGCACGTCGCCCTCGACGCCGGCCGGGCGCTCGGGGATCAGGTTCTGCCCGAACGCGGCCATGCGCAGCAGCCGGTGGTGCCGGGCCAGGGTGCGCAGCGGTTCGGGGCCGCGCCGCTCGCCGCTCTCCTGGTCGGTGGTGGTCACCACGCAGCGGCCGCAGGGCTTGACCACCTGGAAGGTGAGCGCGCCGATCCGGATCCGGCGCCAGCCGTCCTCGGCCCAGGGCTCGGAGCCGGCGATCACCACGTTGGGGCGGAAACGTTCCATCGGCAGGGTCTCGTGGCCGTCCGGGTGCTCGGCGGCGATCAGTTCGTTGAGCCGCTCCAGCGAACCGGTGGTGGTGAGCAGCAGCGGGAAGCCGTCGGCCATCGACACGGTGTCGCCGGGCCGGCCGTACTGCGGGTCGACGGGCCGGGCGCGCGGGTCGTCCAGGTGCACCAGGCGGTAGTCGCCGAGGCGGTCGGCGATCCACTGGTGGGCGTCCTTGGCGGCCTCGACGGCGCGGAAGCGGGTGCCCCAGACCTCGACCTCGGCGACCGGGGCGCCGGCGTCGGCGACGGGCGCGGTGACCTCGATCCGGGAGCCGTCGGGGGCGGTCAGCGCCAGTGCGCCGTCCGGCAGCGGGTCGACCCGGATCTGCCCGAGGGCGGCGTTCTCACGCTGGCTGACGAAGCGTCCGGTGGGGTCGGCGAGCATCCAGCGGCGGTCTCCGGCCAGACCCCAGGGGTGGACCGCGGCGGTGTCGGGGCTGAGGCGGTACATCGACTTGACGGGGTAGACGTGGAGTCCGGTGAGGTGCATCCCTCCATCCTGCCAGCAGCGGTCGGGGCGGACGCGGCTGCCCCGGAGGCGCCCCTGAGCGACTCCCGCCCGCGTGGTCCGGTACGGTCCGGCCCTCTCCGAAGCCCCCGTACGCGCACGGACCGCCCGGTACGCCGTGGGGGGCGTTCCGGGCGGTCCGTGGATGACCCGTTCTCCGTTCGCCCGGCGTTCAGGGGGCGCCGGGTGGTGCTCAGGTGGTGCGGGTGCGGGCCGGTGGGGTCGGCCCTGTGGTGTGCTCGGGCTCAGTAACCCTGGCCCTGCGGCTGGTAGCCGCCCTGCTGGTAGCCGCCGGGCTCGCCGTACGGGCCCGGGCGCTGCGGCTGCATCGGGCGGACCGGCGCGACCGGCGCCATGGCCGGGCGCAGCTGGGCGCCGCCGAAGCTCTGGTCGCCGCCCTGGCCCTGGAAGCCGGGGCCGGCCGGGTTCGGGCCGCCGAAGCCCTGCTGGCCGCCGAAGGACTGCGGACCGCCCTGCGGGAGGCCGCCGGGCTGGCCCTGGCCGAAACCGGCCGGTCCGCCGGTGGGCTGCGCGCCGAAGGTCTGCTGCCCGCCCTGGCCGATGAAGGTGTTCTGGCCGCCGAAGCTCTGGCCGCCGGTCGGCTGGTAGCCACCGCTGGCGGTCTGCGCGAAGGTCGGGGCTGCGGGTTGCGGTCGCTGGTACGGCTGGGGGGCGCCGTAACCGGGGACGGGCGGTTGCGGCGCGGAGGCGTACGCGGGCGCGGGCTGCGCCGGGATGTACGCCGTGGCCGGGCCGGCGGAGGGGCCACTGCTCGGGCCGGGGCCCAGGGCGAGGCGGGCGGGCGGCAGCGCGGGGAGGTTGCTGCCGGCGCTCTCGTACCCGTTGCCGTACCGGTTCTCGTAGGACTGGCCGGGGCCGGATCCGTAACCGGAGGACAGCGCCGGGGGCAGGGCCGCCGGCACGTTGATGGGTGCGATCTGGGGGACGCCGCGCTCAGCCACGAGGCTGTCGTAAATCGGCGTGCCGGAGGAGAAGGACGGAGAGGGGTAGCCGACTCCGTCGTAGGAGCGGGGCGAGGTCATGGGGCATACGGTAAGCCCACAATGCGCCTGCTGAGGAGAGCGGGAGGGGGAGCAGTTCGAGTGTTTACACAGTCTTCGCCCGCACAAAGGTTTCGAAAGTAGGAAGAACGGACATACCGGCGTACAGTTCCGGACAGTCCTGGCGCCCCGTCAGTGATCGAACAGCACCCGGACGCGGCCGCCGCAAGGCCTTGCGGTGACCGGCCGGTGGCCGTTCGGAGGCGTCGTGGAGAAACTTTTGCGGACGGGGCGTGCGCCGGCGCATTCGAGCCCCCGCCGACGGTCCGGCGGGGGCTCGTGAATGTTTGGGGAATAAATTTCCCGTCAGCGCCCACAGTGGGCGATCCGGACGCGGTCGGGACGCGGTGCGGACTCGATCAGGGCACGGTCCGGACGCGATTCGGCGTCAGTGCGACTGCAGCGCCTGGGACTGCGCGGGCAGACCGGGCCGGGCGGCCACCTCGGTGGTGCAGAAGGAGCAGCGGGTCGCGGCGGCCGGGATCGAGCTCAGGCACTCCGGGCAGTCGACCTTCGCGGCCGGCGCCGGCGCGGCCTTCTCGAAGCGCTCCTGCAGCTTGCCGACCGGCACCACCACGGCGAAGTAGATGAGCGCGCTGACCAGCACGAACCCGATCAGCGCGTTGACGAAGAGGCCGTACGGGAACTTGGTGCCGCCCACCTCGAAGGTCTTCTGGGTGAAGTCGCCGACCGCGCCGGTGGCGACCCCGATCAGCGGGGTGAGGAACGCGCTGACGAACCCGGTGACGACGGCGGTGAAGGCCGCGCCGATCACGATGCCGACCGCGAGGTCCACCACGTTGCCACGCAGCAGGAAGCTGCGGAATCCCTTGAACACCGGGTGACTCCAAATCCGAACGGGGAAGGGGGAGATGGGGCAGAACGGCGGGCGCCCCGGCCGGACATCCTGCCGACCGGCGCGGGCCGAGGTCCAACCGCGTTCACCCGATTCGCGTAACCGGCCGACGGCCCGGAGCGGGTGCGCCGGGGCGGGGTACGGGCCCTCCGCGTACCGGCGGTCGGGCCGCCGACGGCCCGCGGTTGACCCATTGGTGTGACGCGCCGGTGCGAGCCGCTGGTGTGACCCGCTGCTGCGGCCCGCCGGTGCGGCCTCCCGGTGCCCCCTCCCGGCGGCGTGAGCCGGTGCCCGACGCGGCGTGCGGGGGAGCGAAGGGCGGCCCCGCGGAGCGGCAGGGGGCGAGGCGGGGCGCACGGCGGTCGCAACCGGCGCACGACGGCGGGTCCTCAGCGCACACCGGGTGTACGGGCGCGGGCGCACGGGCCACCACCAGGTTGCGCGAAGGGGCTGTACGGCGCGGGGCGCTGTGCCAAGGTCGGTCCATGCCCGACCCTACGGCGGCCGATTCGGCCGGAGCCCGCCCGCGTGTCCTGCACCTGATCAGCGACGAACGCCGGGGCGGCGCCCAGAACTTCGCCCGTGACCTCCACCGGGAACTGCGCCGCCGGGGCCAGGCCTCCGCGCTGTGCGCGCTCGCCCCGCACCCGGCCGTACCGCCCGCCCGACCGGGTGCGGGCACGACCGGGGTGTGCACCGCGGGGACGGCCGTCCCGGGGACCTGCGGCGAGGGCTGCCCCGACACCGCCCGGCTGCGCGCCGCCGCCGTCCTCGGCCCCGGCCGCCTGCGCCCGAGCACCCTGTGGGCGCTGCGCTCCGCCGCCCGCGCCGCCGACGTGGTGCTCGCCCATGGCTCCGACACCCTGGCCGCCTGCGCCCTCGCCCTGGCCGGCACCCCGACCCCCTTCGTCTACGTCTCGGTCGGCCACCCCCGCTACTGGACCGCCAACCGGCTGCGCAGGCTGCGCGGGGCCGCCCTGATGCACCGCGCCGCCGCCGTCACCACGCTCACCGACGAGGCGCGCGCGGTGCTGGAGGAGCAGTTCGAGCTGCCCGGCGGCAAGGTCCGGGTGATCCCCAACTCCCGTGCCGCCGAGAGCTATCCGCCCGCCGACGGCCGGGACGACCGGCGCGCCGCCCGACACGCCCTGGGCCTGCCCGCCGACGTCCTGCTGGTCGCCTGGATCGGTGCGATAGCCCCCGAGAAGCGGTTCGACCTCGCGCTCGACGTGCTCGACCGGCTGCCCGACGTCCGGATGGCCGTCGCCGGGGACGGTCCGCTGCTGGAGACCCTGGCCCGTCACCCGGCCGCCGCCCGCGCCCACTTCCTCGGCCCGCTGCCCGACCCGGCCCCGCTCTACCGGGCCGCCGACGCGCTGCTGCTCACCAGCGACAGCGAGGGAGTGCCCGGGGCGCTGATCGAGGCGGCCCTGGCCGGGGTGCCCGCCGTGGCCACCGACGTCGGCTGGGTGCGCGAGGTGGTCCGGGACGGCGCCACCGGAGCGCTGGTCGCCCCCGGGGACCCGCTCGCACTGGCCGAGGCGCTGGCCAAGGTGCTGGCCTGCAACCGCGCGGGCCTCGGCGCGGCCGCCCGGGCGCACGCGCTGGAGCACTTCGAGCTGGGCGCGGTGGTGGACGACTGGCAGCGGCTGGTCGCCGAGGTGTGGAGGGGCGGCCCGCCGAGCTGAGCCGCGGCCCGGTTACGCCGTTCGGGCGAATCCGGGCCCGCCGCTACGTACCGACTCGCCGGTAACGGGGCGTCGGCACCACACTGCCCGGTGTGAACTCGAAGTCGCTGCTGCGGTCCACCGTCCTGCTCGCCGTCGCCGCCGGGATCGCCGCGTCCCCCGTCCAGGCCGGTGCGGTGACCCACCAATCACCCTCCGAGGGAGCGCAGTTCGTCAAGCTCGACCACCCGCAACCGGTGCGCGAGGACACCCGCACCGAGGCCGTCGAGTTCTTCTGGTACGACTGCGGCCACTCCCAGGCGCTGGAGCAGCCGCTGGAGGCCTGGGCCGAGAAGCACCGCTCCGACGTCGCGCTCCGCCGGGTCCCGGCGATCTGGCCGGGCAGTCCGGAGGAGGGCGTGCAGCGCGCTCACGCCCGGCTGTACTACACCCTGGAGCGCCTCGACCTGGTCGACCGGCTCCAGGTCAGCGCCTTCCGCTCGATCCACTCCGACCACGCCGACCTCACCACCGAGACCGCCGCCACCGACTGGGCGGTGCGCCACGGTGTCGACGCCCAGCGCTTCCACGCCGCCTACCGCTCCGCCGAGGTGCGGCAGTCGGTGGACGACGCGGCCGCCCAGTTCGTCCGCTACGGCATCAACGAGCTGCCGACGGTGGTCGTCCAGGGCGAGTACCGGACCTCGCCGACCAAGGCCGGCGGCGTCGAGGCGATGCCCGAGGTGCTCGACTACCTGGTGCAGCAGGAGCAGGTGAAGAGCCACCGGACCACGACCGGCAGGTGATCATCGGTCAGCTCGCTGCTGGTGGGCCTTCGCCGGACCCCACCAGCCCGTGCCTAACCGTTCAGATGCTCTTTAATGGTTAGCATGAGTGAGCTGACGAGCGGCCAGTACGAGGGCGCACCACCGACCCGAGCCTGGTCGCCCCCGACGGCTGGACCCTCGACCAGCACTTCCTCGACCAGCACTTCCTCGACCTGCCCGGCCGCAAGGGCATCCAGGTCGAACTCGCCCTCGACTACTTCTCCAACGTCGAGCTCTATCCGGCCTGGCAGGCCTGGCTGCGCGCCGAGCAGCCGCCCACGCTGGTGATCTGGGGGCGCAGCGACCCGTTCTTCACCGAGGCCGGCGCCCGCGCCTACCTGCGCGACCTGCCCGGGGCCGAACTGCACGTCCTCGACACCGGGCACTTCGCCCTGGAGGAGAAGCTGCCCGAAATCGCCCCGCTGATCGACGACTTCCTCGCCAGGACGCAGAAGTAGCCCTGCCGGAAGGGAAGTTCAGTCCCGGCGCAGCAGCAGGGTGACGAAGCCGAGCGTCCCCCGGTAGCCGTGCAGCCATCCGGTGCGGTGCTCGGCCGCGGCCTCGCGGGCGGCCGCCGCGTCCGGGTCCTCCGGGTGGTCCAGCGCCCACTCGGCCAGCGAACCCGTCCAGGAGAACTCGTAGTCGTCCCACTCCCGCGCCGAGCTGACGTGTCCGTACACCGGCGTCCAACCCTCCGCGAGCACCTGGTCGGTGGTCGTCGCGAGGTCCGCGAAGTCCCCCCGGGCGGCGCCCAGCCCGTCCAGCGCGGCCCGGGACGGCTCCCGCTCCCAGAACCCCTCACCGACCAGCAACCGCCCACCGGGCGACAGGAGTTCACGGGCCGCCACGAGCGTGGGCAGCAGCCCGTCGAAGGCGTGGGTGGCACCCACGCAGAGCACCAGGTCGAAGGGCTCGCGGTCGGTGAACTCCCGGGCGTCCCGGTGGTGCAGGCCGATCCGGCGCACCATGCCGAGCGTCGTCGCCGCCTCTCTCGCCCGGGTCAGCGCCGCGGCGTCCACGTCCACTCCCACCGCCCGCCAGCCCGGCCGCGCGGCCAGCGCCCGCAGCAGCCAGGCGCCCTCCCCGCAGCCGAGGTCCAGCACCCGGCCGCTGTCCTGCCCACCCAGGGCGCGCTCCAGCAGCCGGGACACCGAGCCGTCCGACAGGGGCGCCGCGATCGGGTGGTGGGCGTGGGCGAGCCGGGAGATCCGCTGACGGTCCATCCGAGCAGTATGGGCCGAGAGCGGCCCGCCGCGCCCGGCTTTTCCCGCCTCCCGGCTCACGTTTCGGTTCATGTCCCGGCCCCCCTCCCGGCCCCCTCCCGGCTTACGTCCCGGAGTAGGTCCGGCCCTTCCAGGCGGCGCCCCGGCCGCGCCAGTGCTGCACCGCCGAGTCCACCGTCATCAGCAGGTACAGCGAAGCGGTGAACGGCAACAGCAGCACGGCCACGGCCGGCTGCCCGTAGTACCGGACCATCGGCAGGTAGGTGGCCGCCATCAACGCCCAGGCCGCCCCGCCCGCCGCCGCCACCCACGGCGCCCCCGCCACCAGCCCGGCCACCAGCGCCACCGGCGGCACCAGGTACACCAGCGCCAGCCCCAGCACCGTCCCCAGCAGCAACAGCGGCGAGTGCCGCAGCTGGGCGTACGCGCTGCGCGACACCATCCGCCACAACTGCTCCAGCCGCGGGTACGGGCGGACGCTGTCCACCTCCCCGGCCAGGCCCAGCCAGGTGCGCCCACCCGAGGACTTCACCGACCGGGCCAGCGACACGTCGTCGATCACCGCGCCCCGGATCCCCGCCACCCCGCCCGCCCGCTCCAGCGCCTCCCGCCGCACCAGCGAACAGCCGCCCGCCGCGGCCGCCGTCCGCGCGCCCGGGCGGTTGCTCCGGCGGAAGGGGTACAGCTGGGCGAAGAAGTACACGAAGGCCGGCACGACCAGCCGCTCCCAGCCGGTCTCCACCCGCAGCCGGGCCATCTGCGACACCAGGTCCAGCCCGTTCGACTCGGCCGCGGCGACCAGCTCGGCCAGCGAGTCCGGGCCGTGCGCGATGTCCGCGTCCGTCAGCAGCAGGTACTGGACGTCCGGGCCGGCCAGCTCCACCCCGTGCCGCAGCGCCCACAGCTTGCCCGTCCAGCCCTCGGGCAGCGGGGGAGGGGTGGTGACGGTCAGCTCCAGCCCGTCCAGCGTCCGCAGCTCCGCCGCCACCGCGCCGGTGCCGTCCGAGCTGTGGTCGTCCACCAGGATCACCCGCGCCCGCCCCGGGTACTTCTGTGCCAGCAGCGTCGGCAGGCTCACCGGCAGCACCGGCGCCTCGTCCCGGGCCGGCACCACGATCGCCGCCTCCGGCCACCGGGCCGGCGGACGGCGCGGCGGCAGCCGGACGTCGGTGCGCCAGAACGAACCGTGGCAGCACGCCAGCCAGAGCCAGACCAGCAGGGAGAACGCGGCGATCCACAGCAGCACGGTCACCCCGGCAGTCTGCCGCAGAACCGGCGGCGAGGGGTGGATCGACTAAAGTCTTGCCTCGTGAAGATCGCACTGATGGACTCCGGAATCGGCCTGCTGGCCGCCGCCGCCGCGATCCGGGAGCTGCGCCCGGACGCCGATCTGGTGCTCTCCTCCAACCCGGCCTCGATGCCGTGGGGGCCCCGCACGCCCGAAGAGGTCACCGAGCTGGCCCTCGGCTGCTGCCGGGCCGCGGCCGCCCTCGGCCCCGACGCCCTGGTGATCGCCTGCAACACGGCCTCGGTCCACGCGCTCGACACGCTGCGCGCCGAACTCGAACCCGGCCTGCCCGTCATCGGCACCGTCCCGGCGATCAAGCCCGCCGCCGCCCTCGGCGGCCGCGTCGCGATCTGGGCCACCCCCGCCACCACCGGCAGCGCCTACCAGCGCGGGCTGATCCGTGACTTCGGCGGCACCGCCGAGATCACCGAGGTCGCCTGCCCCGGCCTGGCGGACGCGGTCGAACACGGCGACGACGCCGCCATCACCGCGGCCGTCGCCGACGCGGCCGCCCGGACTCCGGAGGGCACCGACGTGGTGGTGCTCGGCTGCACCCACTACGAACTCGTGGCCGACCGCATCCGCGCGGCCGTCGCCCCCACCGCGGCCCCGGGTCTGGTCCTCCACGGCTCCGCCGAGGCCGTCGCCGCCCAGGCCCTCCGCCGCGTCGCCGACCCCGCCCGCACCGGCAGCGGCACCCTCACCGTCCTCCACGCCGGAGCCCCCGCCACCCTCCCCCCCACCGCCACCCTCTACCCCCAGGGCCTCACCCTCACCCCGATCCCCGCCTGACCCCACCCGCCCCTGGGGCCGCAGCCGAATGGCCCACCCGGGCGCGGCCCCTACGGGCTCCGGCGCACAGAAAGTCGGCCCCGTCGACTTCCGGTGCACCACGGCCGCCGCCCGCCGGGCGCCTCCTCCGGTGCTTCTGTGCTTCCGCACTCCGGGGCCATGGCCCCGGCGCCTGCACAGGAAGTCGACCCGGCCGACCTTTCGTGCTGCAGGACTCGGCCCCTGGTCACCCAGGTGCTGTCCGCTCGACATCCGGGCCGGAACCGCACTACGGCGCCACTACACCCTGCACGGGAAATCGACCCGGCCGACCTTGCGTGCTGCGGGGCCCCGCCCCTGGCCACCCGGCCGCCGCCTGCTCGGCGCCCGGGGGCGGAATCGCCCTTCGACCCACCGCACTCGGCACGGGAAGTCGGCCAGGCCGGCTTCCCCCGGTCCTGAGGCGCTCTGCGGTGCCGCATCCCCCTGGTGCTGAGCGATCCTCGCCCGCCCTGATCCTCCGCCGGCCGAGCGCGCGTCCCAATGTCGACTTGTTGCCACGGCGCCCGCCGCACAGGAAGTCGACCCGGCCGACGCTGTGTGCTGAGAGGTTCGACCCCCCTGGGCGCCCAGGCCGCGCCTAGCCGACTGCCCGCCGCTGCACGGCTCCCGTGAGGCGCCCGGGGCGGCCGATGCGGCGGGTCCAGGCTCTGACGCCACCCTTCCCCGGTCCTGCGCAGCAGGGACCGGCTGAATTCGTTCGCCGGGGCATCAACCCGATCTCCCTGCTGGCCACGTGCCCCCACTTCGAAGTCGATCCGTTGCTGCGATGCCCGTGGCCACCCCGTACCGGAAGTCGGCCTGGCCGACTTCTCGTGTGCCTGTGGGGTGGCTGGGGTGCTGCGGCCTCCGCAGCTGCGCGCCGCACAGGAAGTCGGCCTGGCCGACTTTTCATGAAGCAGCGCCCTGCCGTGAGGAGGTGGGGCCGCAATTCGGTCTCCCGTGCGGGGGCTGAGTGGTGCGCGCTGGTCGCCGGACGTCGGCCGGGCCGACTTCTCGAGCGCGGCGGTGGTGCCGTTCGGGCAGCGGGCCTGCCTGGGAGGCAGGGCGGGGTGTGTAGCAGAGCGCCGCGCCGCGCCGCGCGGGGAGTCGCCCGGTCGACTTCCCGCGCGGCGGTGTCACCCGTCAGGCCACCTCTTGGCGGCGCCAGCGGCGGTAGGCGGGTTCGAGGCCGGAGAGGATGGTGTCGAAGCGGCGGGTGCTGGTGGTGGAGTCGACCTGGAGGCGGCTGATCTGGAGGGGGTGGGAGGGGAGTCGGGGGCCGAGGCGGTGGTCGGAGAGGAAGCCGAGCTGGTAGCCGAGCTCCTGCAGGACGGTTTCAGCACGGGGGTCGTGGCCGCCGTCGGGGTAGGCGAAGGCCGCGGGGGGTTCGCCGAGCCAGTGGGTGAGGGCTTCGTGGGCGCCGGTGATCTCGGCGCGGACGGTGGCGTCGTCGCAGCGGCCGAGGCACGGGTGCCCCTGGGTGTGGTTGCCGATGGCGACCCCGCCGTCCCGCAGGGCGAGCAGGTCGGCCGGGGTGAGCTGTTCCTGGCGGGGCGGTCGGCGGTCGGCGCTGACCCGCAGTTCGTGCAGGCTGCGGCGCCGGTCCGGGTCGGGCATGGCCTTGAGCCGGGGGAGCAGCTGGGAGGGGTGGCCGCAGTCGAGTGAGCGGGCGCGGCCGCCGTGGCGGGCGAGGAAGTCGGCCTCGTGCCACCAGAACGGGCGCTCGGTGCCGATGAGTTCGGAGATGACGAAGGCGGTGGCGGGGATGCCACGGGCGTCGAGGGCGGGCAGGGCGTGGGTGAGGACGCTCCGGTCGGCGTCGTCGAAGGTGACCAGGACGCTGCGCGGCGGCAGTGGCCGCCGCTCGGTGACCGCCTGGAGGACGGCCTGCAGCGAGACCGGGGTGGCGAGCCGCCGGAGCCGGTCGAGCTGGGCGCCGAAGGAGCGGTGGTCGGTCACCCCGTGGTAGGCGAGGACGGCGAGTCGCTGGGCGGCCCGGGCCCGGAACAGCGGTTGTACGGGGGCGAACCGCAGCCATTCGCCCCGTGCGTCCTGCTGTTCCTTCGCGGAGTGCTTCGCGTCTACCTGCTCGGTCTCCAGGTGTTTGGTGTCGAGGCGTTTGGCGGCGAGCCGGGTCGAGTCGAGCAGGGTCGGGTCGAGCCGGCCCGCGTCGAACCGGGTCGGGTCGAGCAGGGTGGGCTCGACCCGGGTCTTCTCGATCCGCACCGTTTCGAGCCGGCCCGCGTCGAGTCGGCCCGCGTCGAGTCGGCCCGCGTCGAGGCGCTTGGTCTCGACGGCCGGACGGGGTCGGCCGGCGCCGTGGTGGTCGGACGCGCAGCCGGTGGTGGGTGGGAGGGGGCGCAGGCCAGGCCGGGGCCTGGCGCGCGCTGTGGCGGTCGATGGGGTGGACTGGGTCTGCGGCAACGGTTCCCCCTTGGTCGCCGAGCGGCGTGGCGGTACCGCCGGAGGACGGAGCCCGGCCTCCGGCTCCAGGGGGCGGCGGCTCCGCTCCCTGGGTATTCCGGTTCGCGGTGGGGTTCTCGCCCGTCCCGTGAACGGCTCCTGGATCACTCGATGCCATTGAGACCCCTGCACCGGACGGATGGTTGTACCGGGGGGACGAGGATTTTTCGTGGACTGATTGTGGAGCCCGTACACGCGTCAGCAGGCTTGGAGCACCTCCGGACGGGCGGTTGCGGAGGGTGTGCCGGCCTTCACTCCCTGCGGGCTGCCTCGGGGGCTCGCCCGGGGTACCTTGGGCTCATGGCAGATGCGGACCGTGATCACTTCCACCTGCACGGGGCGACCCGGTGGAACCGCGCGTGCAGCGGCGGAGCCCTGGTCACCCACCGGATTCCGCTGGCGGTGGCGGGTGTGGCCTGTCTGGTGCTGGGCATCGTGGTGGCCGTGATCGTTCCGGACAGTGACGGTCCGGCGTGGGCGATGGCGGTGGCCGGCTGTTTGGCGGCAGGGGTCCTGCTGCTCGGCCGGATCGCCTTCGGGGTGGTCCGGCGGCGGGGTGCCACGCTCTGACGGAGCCCTCGCGGTCACTCCGTCGGACGCCCGGTCGAACGGTCCGGTGTGGGCCGATCAACTTTTCAACAGATGTATCAACAGATAAGCGAATTTGGTCAGAACGACCGAATTTCATCTCATCAGACAATCCCGCACCCCCTTCTCCCGCAATTCCGGACGACGGTCCCTTCCCCCCTCTCCGGTGAATGCGTTTCCCGCGGCCCCGACCGTCCCGAGCGGCCCGAGCGGCCCGACCGGCCCGAGCGGCCGGTGGCGGTGACCGCCGGAGGCCCGCGCGGCGGCCTGGATAGGCTGCGTCGCATGGCGATCCCTCCCTTCCTCCTCGAACTCCGCTCCCTCGTGGGCCACCGTCCGCTCTGGCTGAGCGCCGTCGCCGCCGTCGTCGTGGACGACCGGGGACGGGTGCTGCTCGCCCGCCGGGCCGACGACGGCCGGTGGGCGTCGGTCGGCGGCATCCTCGACCCCGGCGAGCAGCCTGCCGACGGTGTGGTGCGCGAGTGCCTGGAGGAGACCGGTGTGGAGGTGGTGCCCGAGCTGCTCGCCTCGGCCACGGTCAGCCGTCCGGTCCACTACCCGAACGGCGATGTGACCCAGTACCTGGAGCTGACCTTCCGCTGCCGGGCGGTCGGCGGCGAGGCCCGGGTGAACGACGACGAGTCGCTGGAGGTGGGCTGGTTCGGGCTGGACGAGCTGCCGCCGATGCTCGACTTCGAGCACGACCGGCTGCGCCACGCGCTGGAGTGCCGGGGCCCGGCGGTGTTCAGCTGGGAGGGCCGGGAGCGCCCGTAGCGGGCCCGGCGGGTTTCAGCCCTTGCGACGGGCCTCGGTCCTCGTGATGTGCCTCAACCCGTGTGACGGGCCTCAGCCCTTGTGCTGCCGGTAGGCCTCCTCCGCGGCGTCCAGCACCGCGGCCAGGTCCCCGCCCGCCGTGGCGGTCGCGGTGGCGGCCACCGCGCCCTCCACGAACGGCGCGTTCGCGAAGCGGACCGGGAACGGCAGACCGTGCTCGTCGGCGTCCGAGAGCAGCGCCCGCACGGTGGTGACGGCTCCGCCCAGGTCGGCGAGCACCACCACGCCGTGGCCCTGGTCGACCCGCCGGGTGGCGGCGGCCACCAGGACCGCGCTGATGCCCGGTCCGTCCGCCGGGTCGCCGCCCGTCGCGGCGACCGGCGCGGGGGAGTCGGATCCGGTCAGCGCGAGCGCCAGGGAGCGTACGGCGGTGGCCAGTTCCTGGCTGTGCGAGACCAGCACGATCCCGACCCGGCCGTGCGTGGGGGGCCGCGCCGGGGTGGGGCGGGGCAGCGGGGTGGGCGAGGGCGGGGTGCGGGGGGCCGGCGGGTGGGCCGAGGGAGCGTCGGAGATGGGGATGACGTCGGCGCGGGTGCCGTCCCGGCGGCTCATCGGCTGCTCCCTGGGTCGAGGTGGCGGGCGGGGTGGTGGGCGGGGCGCGGGCGGGACCGTACGCGCCCTGGCAGCACTCTGGCAGCTGCCCGCGGCCCGGTCCGGCGGGACACGCCCCACCGGGCCCCGACCGCTCCTCCACCGGCCCTCCGCCCCGTACGGCGGGAGACGTGGCGCGGACGCGGCGCGGACGTGGCAAAGTCGCGGCGCCGGCGTCGGGGGCGACCTCGCCAACCCGCTGACCGGGGCCGCTGGCTGTGGTTAGGCTGGCGCTGGAATGCCGTCGGGAGGAGATCGGTCAGTGGCAGTCAACAGCGGTACGGACACCGGGGCGAACACCGGGACGGTCGGCGCCGAGCCGGAGCTCGCGCGGAACGGGAAGCCGAAGGTGGACTTCACCGGGGCCGAGTGGCTGTGCAGCAGCCAGGGCGTCGGGGACGTCCAGATCGCGTTCGTGGACGGGTACATCGGGATGCGGGACGGTCGTCAGGAGGACGGGCCGGTCCTGGTCTTCACCCCGGCCGAGTGGCGGGCCTTCGTACTTGGCGCCCGCGACGGGGAGTTCGACCTCACCTGATCGTCCGCGCCGTCCGGGCGCACCCGCGGAGCGGTCCGAGCTGCAGGAAGAGGTGCGGCGTCCGGGTCCGCTCCGTCGGTGTGTCCGGGCCAGCCGGGTCGGCCTGGGACGGCCTGGTCAGCCCGGGTCGGTCGGGTCGCTGATTCCGGTACCGAACATACCGAACATCACAACTGATGATCTTTTGAGCGTGCCCCGTCAGAATTTCTGTTGACTGTTAGACAAACGCAGCTCAGAGTATGAGCACAGGCAGACGCCGTGCCCACCGCCCCCACGCGGCCAGACACGGCGCCTGCTGTTGCGGCCCGGCAGCACTGCCAGGCCATACCTCCCAGTCATCCCCTGCGCACCGGGGTGCGTCGGCCGGTCCCGGCCCACGAGGGGCCGGCAGTCGCCGGGAGGCTGGCGCCACCGCCGAGAGCGACTCGGCTGACGGCACCGTTTGCTCGGGACCCGCACGCCCCCACGCGGCGGCGTCCCGAGCAGATCCACGGGAGCGACGGGCCGGGGCCCCGCGGATCTGGCTCTTGTTGCACGGAACTGCGATGGAACTGTTGGCTTGTGTGTTTGTGCTGTGTGCGACGACGAAGCTGGGTGCTCGGCAGTTCGGCACGACAGGTGCACAGTGAGGGATACGCGTGTAGGGCCGCGTTGCGACATGCCGTCCCCCCGGAGGGTGAAACCCAGAACGGCTGTCGTGCTGAACCGAACGTAGCCCGGACGGTTGCTCAGAGTCAACATTGGTCTCTGAGCGTCGACCTCCCGCCCGTCCCCCGTCGGTGCCCCACCCGCCTCGCGAGTGTGGTGTGCCGGACACGTACGATGTTCCCATGTCTTTTCTCCGCCGTCGCTCCGGACAGCCCGCCGGCCCGGACTTCGACGTGCTCGCGATGGACCCGGGTGACTGGCCCGGCGACTTCGGTGCGGCCATGATGACCGGCCCGGACGGCTCCTGCCAGGGGATTTTCCTGCGCTACGACCTGTTCGGCGGCAGAGGCCCGGCGATGTTCATCGGCAACCTCCCCGAGGGGTCGCCCGCCCGGGACACCGGCGACGAGGTGCCCTTCGAGGTGCGGCAGCTGCTCGCGGCGCTGGAGAACGACGAGCCGGTCGAGTTCACCTCGGCCGAGGACTTCCCGGTGATGCTCGGGGACGACCTGCTGATCGTGCAGAAGGTCAAGGTCAGCGAGGAGCGCGTGTTCTGCGCCCAGTTCGGCCGCAGCGACGGGGTGCTGGTCACCATCGCGTCCTGGGACCGACCGATTTCGGACGACCTGTATCAGCTGTTGAAGCCGCTGCCGGCCGACATGTTCCAGCAGGGCTGACCGACACCGCCCCGGCCTGCCCGCGGCCCGGTTGGGGCCCGGTCGGGGCCCGGGGTCGGGGCCCGGCCAGGGCTCGGACGCTGCTTGACGGTATCGATCACCGGTTCGTACAGTCGCGAACATGCCGTGCCGTCTCCCGCTGTTGACCCGTCGCAGGCATCTGGACCTGTGCCGGACCGCCGGCGGGGTGTGTCCGGGCCACTGAGGGGGGATCTCGCCCCCGTGGCGGTGGGCAGCCGACCGGACCGGGTCGGCGCCGAGACCGGGGGGTGGGCCGCGGGCCGGCCTCCGGGGCCGCCGGCCCGTCCGCGCGCCCGTACGGCGTGCCGTCCGCACCCGCTGAGCCCATGCTGCCGCCCGGAGGCACCAGTCCCATGACGACCATCGCCGCCGACGACCGTTCACCGAACGATCGTCCCCGAACCGAGCCGTCGGATTCCGGCCATCTCGCACCCACCGCCCCGCCCGCGCGTCCGGCGGCCCCCGCCCGCCCCGCCCGGCCGGCGGCACCCGTCCCGCCCGCACCCGCCGCTCCCGCCGCACCTGCCGCCTCCGGTGCCGCAGCCGGACCGGCGACGGCCACCGGCGCCGCCGCGGCCACCGAGTCCGACCGCTCGGCGGTCGAGGCCGCCCTGGCCGGCCTGCCCCGGGTGGTCGACCTGCTCGCCGCCCGCGCCGAGGAGCACGACCGCGACGCGACCTTCCCGTACCAGGGCATCGAGGCCGTCCACGAGGCCGGGCTGCTCACCCTGACGGTCTCCCAGCGGTACGGCGGACCGGGCGGGACGCTCGCCGACACCGTCCGGGTGCTGGCCCAACTCGGCCGCGGGGACGCCTCGGTGGCCGTGGTCACCGCCTTCACCTTGCTCCAGCACGCCGAGCAGGCCCGCCGCGCGAGCTGGCCGGCGGCCGGCTACCGGCGGCTGCTGAGCGAGTCCCGGCGCGGGCCCGCGCTGGTCAACACGCTGCGGGCGGAGCCCGGCGGCCGGCCGGACGAGCCGCTCGGGACGGTGGCCCGACGCGACGACGAGGGCTGGCTGCTGACCGGTCGCAAGACGTACTGCACCGGCGCCGAGGCGCTGGCCTGGATGGCCGTCACCGCGCGGACCGACGAACCCGAGCCGCGGGTCGGCACCTTCCTGGTCCGGGGCGAGAGCGAGGGCCTGGAGATCGACCCCACCTGGGACCAGCTCGGCCTGCGGGCCAGCGCCAGCCACGACGTCGTCCTCGACGCGGTGCGGGTCCCGCTCGAACTCGGGCTCGGGCTGCGCACACCCGACCGGGAGGGCGCGCAGGAGGCCGAACTCGCCCGCGCCTGGCACGACCTGGCCCTCGCCGCGGTGGCGGTCGGGGTCGCCCGGGCCGCCGAGGCCTGGCTGGTCCGCTTCCTGAACCAGCGCACTCCGGCCAATCTCACCGAGCCGCTCGGCACCCTGCCGCGCTACCGCGCCGCCCTCGGCGAGATCGACGCCCAGCTGATCGGTGCCGAGGAGCTGCTGCACGGGCTGGCCCCCCGGGTGGACCGGGGCGAGCCGGACGCCGTGGCCCGGACCGGGCCGGCCCACCTGCTGGCCACCCGGGCCGCCACCGCGGCCGTCCAGCAGGCCGTCGCGCTCACCGGCAACCCGGGACTGAGCCGGCGTCACCCGCTGGAGCGCTACCTGCGGGACGTGCTCAGCAGCCGGGTGCACCTGGCGCCCGAGGAGGCCGTGCTGGACGCAGCCGGCCTGGCCGCCCTGGCGCACGGCGCCAGGGCGTAGCGTCACCGGCCGCGGCGCGGTGCGCCAGGGCCGGTGACGGGGGCAGCGGAGCCGACAGGGCCAGCAGGGCTTCGGCGGAGGCCTCAGCGGGTGCCGACCGCCGCCCGGACCGCGCGGCGGGCCAGCGCGGCGTCGTCGTAGAGCCGGCGGATCATGATCCGCTGCTCCTCGCCGGCGCCCGGCACGTCGTACAGCCGGAGCTCCCGCATCAGCACCAGCACCAGGTTCACCAGGAACGCGTCCCGGGCCAGGGTGCCGCCGCTCTGGGCGAGTTGGCTGATCTGGCGGCGGGCGGCGGTGTCGCCGGAGAGCACGCTCCAGAGCACCGCCAGGTCGTAGCCCGGCAGGTACCAGCCGGCCTGCTCCCAGTCGACCAGCACCGGCCCGGACGGCGCCAGCAGCATGTTGCTGAGCAGCGCGTCGCCGTGGCACAGCTGCAGCGGGGTGTTGCCCAGGCCGTGCAGCAGGCCGCGCAGGTCGCCGGCGTCCCGGTCGGTGAGCTGGCCCACCGAGTGGTAGCGGGAGATCTCCAACTGGTAGTCCAGGCGCGGCTGGAAGACGTCGCTCGGCGGCCGCCAGAGGTTCAGCGTCCGGACGGCGCCGAGCAGGGCGCGGACCTCGCCCGGGGTGGGCGCGTTGACCGGGTGGCGCTCCCGGGCGGCCGGGCGGCCGGGGACCCGCTCCATGACCAGCACGCACCGGTCGTGGTCGGCCGCGACCAGCCGGGGCAGCCGCACCGGCGGGCGGTGCCGGACGAACGCCCGGTAGACCGCGACCTCGTGGTGGAAGTCGGCCACCAGCTGCTCGAAGTACTCACTCCGCACCGCCTGCGGCGCCAGGCACTTGGCGACCACCGGCGCCCGCCCGATGGTGCCCGCCACCAGGATGTGGCGGCTGCCCTCGCGCAGGACCTGGCGCGGGGTGAACGCCGGACATATCCGCGCGATGCTCCCCAGCGCGGCCCGTACCGACGGGGTCTGCAGCGCCGCCGGGTCGATCCGCTCGGGCCCGACCGGCTGGCCGGGCCGCCGGGTGCGCAGCACCTGGCCGTCGGCCTGCCGGGCCAGCGGGAGGCGGTGGCCGGCCGCCGGCGGGGCGGCCTCGGGGGTGCGCAGTCCCAGCGCCGTGCGGCCGACCGGGACCCGGGCGTCCGCGGCCCGGCCCTCGGTGCCCCGCGGGGCCACCGGACGGCTCGCCGGGGGCACCTGCCTGGGCCCCGGACGGCCGGTGGCTGCGGTGGGGGGGCGCAGCGCGGTGCGGCTCGCGGTCGGCGTGGGGGTCGTCGCTGAGGAGTACATGGGCTGAGGGTGGTCCCTTCCGGTCCGTCTGCGGGTTCGCCCCGCGGGGCGGGGGAGGGCTGGTGCCGCGTGCTTCCTGGCGTGACGGCGGCCCTGCTTCGGTCGGTGGGTGGTGCGCGGGCGCCGGGCACGGACGAGGGGTCGGAAACCCCTGTTCGACGGCGTCCCGGTCGTCCGCACCCTGGGGAATGCGGTCGCCCGGACTGCCGTGGCCGTGCCCGGCGCCCCCGCGCCACCCGGCCGCGCCACCCCCTCGGGTGATGACCGGGAGCGTCCCGTGCCACGGTCGGGGGACCGCCCCGACGCTGGTGGGACGCCGCCCGACCCGAGGGGCGAGGTGGCGCATCCCTACAACACACCCGTCGGGCACTGGCTTAGTAGTCTGGCGGGCCCTGGCGAACGGTGGCGAATGCTCGCCTGGCACTTGCCGGAGCCTCTAGCCTCGGAGGTGCCGAGGAACCTGGGGGCTTCATTTGAGCAGGGAACCCAACACCCGACTCGCCGATCTGTTCGTCCTGACCGGATGGTCCAAGGGCGAACTGGCCCGGCTGGTCAACCGTCGGGGTGCCGCGATGGGTCAGCAGCAGCTGTCCACCGACACGTCGAGGGTACGGCGGTGGATCGAGCAGGGGGAGATCCCGCGCGATCCGGTGCCGAGGGTGCTGGCGGCCGTGTTCACGGAGCGGCTCGGACGTGTCGTCACCACTGAGGACCTCGGTCTGGAACGACACCGGCCCACCAGGTCCGGAGCGGAGCCGTCCGCAGCAGTCCCGTGGTCGCCGGATCGAACAGCCGCGGTCCTCACCGAGTTCACGGGAATGGACCTCATGCTGAACCGACGTGGATTGGTGGGCGCCGGAGCCGCGCTCACGGCCGGGGCGGTCGTCGCCGACTCCCTCAAGGGCTGGCTGGGCGGGGACGCGGTCGCGTACGCGGCCTCCCTGCCGGGCCCGCGCCAGGTGGTCACCGGGGGCGGCGCGCGCCCGGTGGTCGACGTGTACGACGCGGGCCCGGTCGGGCTCGACGAGGTGGAGTCGCTGGAGCGCTCCGTGCAGGTGTTCCGGGCCTGGGACGCCGCGCGCGGCGGCGGGCTCCAGCGCAAGGCGGTGGTCGGCCAACTCAACGAGGTCGGCGGCCTGTTGACGCACCGGCACGCGCCGGTGGTGGCGCAGCGGCTGTGGCTGGTCGCGGCCGACCTGGCGGTGCTGGCCGGCTGGATGTCGCACGACGTGGGCCTGGAGCCCACCGCCCAGAAGTACTTCATGATGGCGGCCGAGGCGGCCAAGGAGGCCGGCGACCGGCCGCGGGCCGGCGAGGCGATCTCCCGGGCGGCCCGGCAGATGGTGCACCTCGGCCGGGCCGACGACGCGATCGAACTGATGTCGGCGGCCAAGGCGGGCGGCGGCCTGCTGCTGCCCAGAACGCAGGCGATGTTCAACACCGTTGAGGCCTGGGCGCACGCCTCGATCGGGCACTCCCAGGACACCTACCGGCTGCTCGGCGAGGCGGAGGACCTCTTCACCGAGGACGCGCCGGCGCCGCCGCCGACCTGGATGCAGGTCTTCGACGAGGCCGAACTGCGCGGTATGCAGGCGCTGGTGCTGCGCACCCTGGCCGAGCACGACCCGGCGGCGGCCCCGCTGGCGCGGCGGCACGCGGAGCGGGTGATCACCCTGCGGGAGGGCACCGGGCAGCTGCGTTCGGCGCTGTTCGACCGGATCACCCTGGCCTCGGTGCACTGGATCACCGGGGAGCCGGACGCGGCGGAGTTCCAGGCCAAGATGGTGATGAACCTGATCGGCCAGAACTCCTCGCACCGCACCTGGGACCGGCTGCGCGAGATGTACCGGCTGACCGCCCGGTACCGGGGGCTGCCGGTGGTGGACGAGCTGCGGGCCCAGCTGGGGCGGGAGCTGCGGGCGGCGGACGCGAAGAACCGGCCGCGGCCGTCGTGAGACGGGCGGCCGGTCCGCGGGCGGAGCGGGTCGCAGCCGGGCGGGAGCGGGAAGGGCCCGGGGTTCAGGTCGGCAGGGCCGGCCCGGACGGTGCGGGCCGGGCGGAGCCGGTCGGGAAGGGCCCGGGGTTCAGGTCGGCGGGGCCGGCCGGAGCAGCATCCGCAGCGCGGTGACGGTGCCGTCGGCGTCGAGCACGGGCTCGCCCGCGCATTCGACGTGGTCGTGCCGTCCGCCGGGGCGGCGGATCCGCAGGGTGCCGGCGGCCGGACGGCCGTGCACCAGGGCGTCGGTCATCATCCGGCGCAGCAGCGGCCGGTCCGCCTCGGGGAGGCGGTCGGGCAGCCGGTCCAGGCTGAGCGGGCCGTGGCCCGGGTCGCAGCCGAGAAGGAGGTAGGTCGCCTGGTCCCAGCGGACGCCGTCGGTCAGCAGGTCCCACTCGGCCGAGCCGACGGGCCGGTCCTCGCCGGTGCCGCCGCCGAGGTAGGGCCCGGACGGCTCCTGCGCCGTGCCGTCCACTCTGCCGTCCGTTCCGCTGTCGGAGCCGTCGTCGGCGCCGCCGTCCGCGCCCGCCCGGGCGCCGTCCACCGTGGCGGTGTCCGGCGGGCGGGCGGTGCCTAAGGGCATGTTCATGACGGGTCCATCGCTCGGTGTGTCCCCCTGTGTGCGGGGCGTCGTGGTGGTGAGAAGACTGTCGCACAGCGGCCCGGGCGGTGTGGGCGGTTTGGACAGAACGCAGGCAAAATTCCCCTGGCATATGCCACTGTGGCAGTGGCCTCTGTCGCCCTGTGTGCGGAAGGGGATCCGAGGCGGTAACCTTCGGTGATTCCGGCGCCCGGGCGCCCACCGCAGTACCGACCAGAGACCCCGGCGACGGAAATCCCGTTGCCACTACGACCGCCGCAACGGATGCTGACCTCATGTTCGAGCCAGTGATAGCACCTAGCGCCAGCCTCCTTGGCCTCCTGCAACGAGGCCGTGGTGACGGGCAGCTCCATGCGCTGGCTGCCGACCGTGCCGAGGCCATCGCCGCGCTGGAGGAATGCGTCACCAGGGATCCGCGGGCCGACTGGCAGGTCGAGAGCCGCTCCCTCTACTACGCCCGCCTCTACATGGAGCTGGAGGCCTCCCTCGAGGGCATCGAGGACCACCTCCACTCCGCCGAGGACCTCGTCAGCGACGACGAGAGCCGCACCGGCCTCGCTCTCTCCGTCCTGGGCCACCTCGCCGCCTACGGCCGGCGCGACGCGCTGCTGATGCTGCGCGAGTACGCCGCCACGGGCGCCAACTGGGCCTGGGCCCTCGACGAACTCGCCCTGCGCGACGACGACCGGGGCCTGCTGCTGCTCGGGACGGCCGTGCTGGACCGGTTCCCGCCGGGCCCGGAGGGCGACGCCGAGCTGCGCGACTTCATCCGCAACGCCTACGAACCCAGGCCCTGGCGGCTCTGGGCGGCCTACCACCCGCGAGTGGCCGCCGCCGCCGAGCAGTCACCCTTCGACCTCTGGCAGCGGCAGCTCAACCGCGGCGGCGTCACCCCGGGCTGGTCCACCGCCGACGTCCTGGCCTGGGCCGATCAGGGCCAGCTGGGCGACCTCGGCGCCGGCGCCTTCCTGAGCCGCCCCGAGCCGGTGCGTACCGACGAGGACCGCTCCGGCCCCGACGCCGTGGACCGCCGGGCCGCCGCGGCCGCCCGCTGTCTGACCGCCGTGGTCCGCCCCGAGGACCGTCCGGTCCTGCTGGAGGCCGCCCGTGGCGGCCTGCCCGGCGCCCGGCGGGCCGCCCTGCGCTACCTGGTCGACCAGCGCGACCCGGCCGCCCTCGAACTGATCGAGGCCGCCGCAGCTGACGTGGACGACCGGATCGTCCGGGCCGCGTTGGAGCTGCTCGGCCGGATGCGCGGCCCCGAGGTGCTGGCGCAGGCCCGCCGCTGGGCCGACCCGGCCAGCGGGGGCGCCGACAGTGCGCTCGGCGAGACCGCCGTGCGCCTGCTCGCCGACGCGGGCGAGCCGGCCGACGCACCGCTGGTGGTCGCCGGTCTGCGCCGCTGGATCTCCGTGCACGGGGTCAGCGGTGCCGGGCTGGGGTCCCTGGTCGACGGTGCGGGGCGGCTGGCCGCCGCCGACGCCGTCCCGGTCCTGCGCCACGTCTACGGGGAGGCTGCCTCCTCCGAACTGCGCGGCCGCGCCGCCCGGGCGCTCGCCGTGACCGATGTGCACTTCCCCGAGGGGCCCGCCGTCGAGTGCCTCTGGGACTGCGAGGAGTCCACCCGCGAGCTCGCCGCGCGCCATGTCGCCACCACCGGCGACGCGCGTGTGCTGGAGCGACTGCGCAGGCTCGCCGCCGACCCGGCCGAGGAGGCCGAGGTCCACGCCGCCGTTCGCGGCCGGCTGACCGCCCGGGAGCCCGGGCGGTAGGGCGTGTCTGACAATTCGCGTCGGATCAGCGCGCGGCGTTGGGGTGCGTGCATCGCAAGGCGGAGGAGGGAGTCCATGCGGAGCATCGGCGACTGACGACAACGCGGCGAGGTGCGTGCCCCGGCGTCGCGCGCCCGGCGGGAATTGTCAGACACGCCCTTGTGGTCCGGTCGGCATCGGGTGGGCCGGGGCACCGTGTCGGTGCCCCGGCCCACCGTCCTTCCCGGCCCACCGTCCTTCCCGGGCCGTTCCGGCCCTTGGTGGAACGGCGTTCTACTTCACCGGGCCCGCGTCCGGGGCCAGCACGCCGCCCGCCACCAGGCCGATGATCAGAACGCCGAGCAGCACCCGGTACACCACGAACGGCAGGAAACTGTTGTTCGAGATGTACTTGAGGAACCAGGCGATCGCCGCGTAGCCGACCGCGAAGGCGATCAGGGTGGCCAGGATCGTCGGACCCCAGGCCGGCGCCGGGCCCTCGCCGATCTTGAACAGCTCCAGCGTCCCCGAGGCGAGCACCGCCGGGATCGCGAGCAGGAACGAGTAGCGGGCCGCCGCCTCCCGGCTGTAGCCGAGCAGCAGGCCCGCGCTGATCGTGCCGCCGGAGCGGGAGACCCCGGGGATCAGCGCCAGCGCCTGGGCGAAGCCGTAGGCGGCCGCGTGCGGCAGGGTCAGGTCGGTGATCGGACGGGCGTGGCGGACGGCGCGGGTGCGGTCCGCGAGGGCCAGCACGAGGCCGAACACGATCAGCGTGGTGCCGATGATCCGCAGGTCGCGCAGGTGGGTTTCGATGGAGTCCTGGAACAGCTTGCCGAGGACGCCGATCGGCAGCGTCCCGATGATCACGAACCAGCCCGTCCGGGCGTCCGGGTCGGAGCGCAGCGCCGGGCGGACCAGCGACAGCGCCCAAGTGCGGACGATCGAGGCGATGTCCCGGCGGAAGTAGATCAGCACGGCGGCCTCGGTGCCGAGCTGGGTGACGGCGGTGAAGGCGGCGCCCGGGTCGTCCCAGCCCAACAGGGCCGAGAACACCCGCAGGTGGGCGCTGGAGGAGACGGGCAGGAACTCGGTGAGCCCCTGGATCAGGCCGAGAACGGCCCCGTGGAACCAGTCGATCACCGAACACCCGCCGGGGGTATCGGGCGGGCGTGGCGGGGGTGCGGCATGGGCGGGTCCTCGCGGGTCGGTGCGGGCGTGCGGACGACCGCGACCCGCGCGACCCCGGGCCGCGCACGGGCCCGGCGCGCGGCCGATGGTACGGGGTGAAGGTAACATTTCTTTGTTCACCCTTTAATCGGACTTTGCGCACCGGGCTCGCACCGGGGCGGCGTCGGTTTCCGCGCCCGGGCCCGCGCCGGGCTAGCCGGCCGGCCGGGCCCGGACCCAGGTGCGGTCCTCCGTCAGGTACGTCTCGACCCGCAGTCCCGCGTCCGCCAGGGCCTCCTCGAAGGCCGCCGTCGAGAGCGGGCGGGACAGGAAGGTCTGGGTCCAGGTGCCGTCCGGGAAGACGTACTCCGCCCGGACCGAATTCACCCCGGCACCGACCGGTGTCGCCGAGAGGATCCGGACCACCCCGTCCGTCCCGGCGATCCGGCTCTCCCGCGGCACGTTCCGGTGCCAGTCCTCGCCCTCGCGCTGCACCAGCACACAGCCGTCCCCGGCGACGTGGCGGCGGCAGGTCTCCAACAGGCCCTGGCGGACGGCCGGATCGCTGGCGTGCACCAGGAAGGAGGCGAGCAGCACGACGTCGAAGCGCTCGCCGAGGTCCAGCCGTTCGATCGGGCTGCGCACCGTACGGACCTCCGGGCGCACCCGGGCGAGCATCTCGGCGGACTCGTCCACAGCCGTCACGGTGAAGCCGCGCTCGACCAGCGGGTGGGTCATCCGGCCGACGCCGCAACCCAGTTCGAGGATCCGGGCGCCGGGCGGGGCGGCCGCCTCGATCACGTCCGGGGCGTCACCCACCGGGAGGCGGGTCCACACCTCCACCGCGCAGCCGTCCGGGGTGATCGCGCCCGCGCCCGTGCCGTCGTAGCCCTCGCGCCGCCCGTCCTGCTGGTGCGCGTCGCCGTTCTCGTGCGAGTCGTTGCCCATGGGGCCATCGGAACACGCGCGGGGTGGGGAGGGAAGGCGGTTCCGATGGCTTTCGGTCAACCCGTCGGGAGCTCCAGCTCGGCCAGGGTGGCGCGCAGCCAGGCGAGTTCGGCCTCGGTGGTGGCCCGGGCGGTCAGCAGCAGGCCGCGCCGGAACGGGTCGGTGAACTCCTCGGCGCTGCGCGGGCGGTCGCCCTCGTAGAAGAAGCTGGCCGGCTCGGACAGGAAGGCCAGTCGGCGCCGGAGTACGGCGGCCTGGGCGGCCGGGTCGTCGAGGTGGCGCAGGAAGGAGACCACGGTGGTCCAGCGGTTGCCGTCGCTGATGTCGAGCGGCTCGGGCTCGCGCAGCCGGTCGAGCAGCGCGGCGCGGCCGGCCCCGGTCAGGTGGAGGGTGTGCCGGGGCGCGGCGGCGCTGCCGGGCTCGGTCTCGCGCACCAGCAGGCCGTCGGCCTCCAGTCGCTTGATCGCGGGGTAGAGCGAGCCGTCGCTGATCGGGCGGATGTGACCGGTGAGCGCGGCGAGGTGGCGGCGCAGTTCGTAGCCGTGCAGCGGGCGGTCGTACAGGAAGCCGAGGATCGCGAGCTTGAGCATGAGGTCACTCTCCCAGATCCGTGTCTCGGTACGCCGGTATATCGGTTCCGGTATACCTCGACTTCGAGGTATGGTCTGGCCTCGACAGTACCGAACCGCAGCACCGAACCGCAGCACCGAACCGCAGCCATCGAGCGACCCGACCCAGGAGTGTGTGCACGTGCGCGAGACCCCCGTCACCCCGAACGGCGACCGCATCCGCTGGGTCGAGCTGCCCGGCGCCGAGCCCGCCCGGCTCTACCTGCACGGCCTCGGCTCCAGCTCGCCGGTCTACTTCGCGGCCGCCGCCGCCCACCCGCTGCTCACCGGGCGCCGCGCGCTGCTGCTCGACCTGCTCGGCTTCGGGATCAGCGACCGGCCCACCGACTTCGGCTACACCCTGGAGCAGCACGCCGACGCGGTCGCCAGGGCCGTCGCGGCGGCCGGGCTCCGGCAGGTCGAGGTGATCGCCCACAGCATGGGCGGCGCGATCGCGATCGTCCTGGCGCACCGCCACCCCGGGCTGGTCTCCCGGCTGGTCCTGGTGGACGCCAATCTCGACCCGGTCGCGCCCGATCGCGAGCGGATCGGCAGCAGCGGGATAGCCGACTACACCGAGGCCGAGTTCCTGGCCGGCGGCCGGGCGGAGGTCGCCGAGCGGGTCGGCCCGTCCTGGTGGTCCACCATGCGGCTGGCCGGGCCCGAGGCCCTCCACCGCAGCGCCGTGCACCTCGCCCGGGGCAGCGAGCCGACCATGCGCGCCCTGCTGCTCGGACTCGACCTCCCGCGCACCTTCCTCCACCCGGCGGCGGACGCCCCCTCGGACGCCGACGGCCTGCGCGCGGCAGGGGTCCGGGTGGTGGAGGTGCCGGACTGCGGGCACAACATCATGCTCGACAATCCGGACGGCTTCGCGGCGGCCGCCGCCACGGCGCTCGGGGAGTCCGCGCAGGCTCCCAACTAGGCTGGACGGCACCGTCGGAGAGGAGCCCGTACCATGCCCGTCCTCGTCCCGCCCGCACTGGCCGCCTCACTGGCCGGGTACCTCGGCGCGCGGGGACGCGCCTGGGCGGCCCGACTCCCCTCCCTGGCAGCCGAGTTGACCGAACACTGGGAGCTGTGCCCGGACGGGCCGGTGGCCCACGGCGTGGTCGCGCTGGTGCTGCCGGTGCGCCGCGCCGACGGTACGCCCGCGGCGCTCAAGCTCCAGCCGGTGGACGAGGAGACGGCGGGCGAGCCGCTCGCCCTCCGGGCCTGGGGCGGCCGCGGCGCCGTCCGGCTGCTCGACCACCAACCGGCCACCGGCGCGATGCTGTTGGAGCGCCTGGACCCGTCCCGCTCGCTGCTCAGCGTGGCCGACGACCTCGCCGCGGTACGGGTGATCGCCGATCTGCTACGGGAGTTGACGTTCCATCAGGCACCGCCCGGCCTGCGCACCTTGGCCGATCTTGCGGACGACCTGCTGCTGCGCGCCCCGGCCGCGGTCGCCGCCCACACCGACCCGGACGAGCGGCGCCTGCTCGCCGACTGCGCGGCCGCCCTCCGTGCCGCCCGCGCCGAGCCGGGGGACCAGCTGCTGCACTGGGACCTCCACTACGGCAACGTCCTCGCCCCGCTGCCGGGCGCCGACCGGGCGCCCTGGCTGGCCATCGACCCCAAGCCGCTGGCCGGGCACCCCGGCTTCGAACTGTTGCCCGCGCTGCGCAACCGCTGGGCGGACGTCACGGCCGGCGGAAGTCCGGCCCGGGCGCTGCGGCGCCGCTTCGACCTGCTGGTGGAGGCGCTGGAGGTGGACCGGGAGGTGGCGGCCGCCTGGACGCTCGCCCGGGTGCTGCAGTACGCGGTCTGGGCGGTCGAGGAGGGGGAGACGGCGCTCGACCCGGCCCAACGCGTCATCGCTGAGCTGTTGTCGGGCCGGGGCTGACGGGCGCCCGGTGCCTCCTCCGGGTGCAAGCTCGGCCCCCACGCCGCCACGGCTCCGCCCCGCCTGCCCCCTGCTCCGCCCGCCCCGCCGCTACGCCCGTACCGCCGTGAACCGGACCCGCACCCCCGGCGCCAGCAGGGCCGCCGGCTCCCGGGCCGGGTCCCAGAGCGCCAGCGCCGTCCGCCCGATCAGCTGCCAGCCGCCGGGCGACGGGCTCGGGTAGACACCGGTGTACCTCCCGGCCAGCGCCACCGAGCCGGCCGGGACGGCGCTGCGCGGGGTGGCCCGGCGCGGCACCCCGTACTGCGGCGGCAGTCCGGTGAGGTAGCCGAAGCCGGGGGCGAAGCCGCAGAAGGCGACCACGTACTCGGGCTCGGTGTGGATCCGTACGGCCGCCTCGGCGGAGACGCCCCAGAGCGCCGCGACCTCCGCGAGGTCGGCGCCGTCGTACACGGTCGGGACCTCCACCAGCGGCCCGTCCGCCGCGGTGGCCGCCGCCGGACGGGCGGTGCGCAGCAGCGCGGCCACCGCGGCGACGTCCGCGACCTCGTCCAGCAGGACGGTGCGGGCGGCGGGCACGATCTCGCCGACCTCGCCGAGCTCCCCGCCGGCCTGCCGGTCGCGCAGCCAGCCGTACAGCGCGGCGACCTCGGCCGTCCCCGGGAGCTCGACCAGCAGCGCCCGCTCGCCCACCCGCCGCACCGACGGGCCCGCGCCGGGCGGTTCGCCGCTGAGCCCCCCGCCGAGTCCGGCGCCGAGGCCCCCGCCGAGCCGCCCCCCGGCGGCGCCCGTCATGTGAACGCCTCGACCCGCACCCCGGCCGAGGCCAGCGCCCCGCGGATCCGCCAGGCGAGCTGGGCGGCGCCGGGGGTGTCGCCGTGGACGCACAGCGAGCGGGCCTCGACGGCGATCCGGTCGCCGCCGACGGCCTCCACCGCGCCGTCCCGGGCGATCCCGACCGCCCGGGTGATGACCGTCTCGGGGTCGTGCACCACCGCGTCGGGTTCGCGGCGCGGGACGAGGGTGCCGGCCCAGGTGTAGGCGCGGTCGGCGAAGGCCTCGGCGACCACCGGCAGACCGACCCCCTCGGCGACGGCGAGCAGCCGGGAGCCGGGCAGTCCCAGGACGGGCAGCGGCCCGTCGCAGACCGCGCCGGCCCGCAGCACCCCGGCCACCACGGCCTCGGCCTGTTCGGAGTCGGAGACCACCCGGTTGTAGAGCGCGCCGTGCGGTTTGACGTAGGAGACCCGGGAGCCGGCCGCCCGGGCGAAGACCTGGAGGGCGCCGATCTGGTAGGCGATCTCGTCGGCGAGTTCCTCCGGCGGGACGTCCATGGCGCGGCGGCCGAAGCCCGCGAGGTCGCGGTAGGAGACCTGGGCGCCGATCCGGACGCCGCGTTCGGCGGCCAGGGCGCAGACCCGGCGCATCGTCGACGGGTCCCCGGCGTGGAAGCCGCAGGCGACGTTGGCGCTGGTCACCACGGAGAGCAGGGCCTCGTCGTCGGTCAGGGTCCACCGCCCGAACCCCTCGCCGAGGTCCGCATTGAGATCGATCACCGCATCGGCCACGCCCGTCCGCCTTCCAGCAGCTGTTGAGCCAGATGGTAGGGCCTGGCGGTGAAGCCCGTTGTCCGTCACCCGGATGGGCGGCGGGCCGACCGGCGCGCAGCCTTTACGTGCGCGCCCTGGGGTGGCGCCCCGGCGCGGTGGACTCAGTTCGCGGCAAGGCGCTGCTGGAAGGAACGTTCCAGCGGGCGCAGGGCTCGGAGCACGATCAGCAGCGGAATGACACCGAAGACGCCGAACGACATGTCGATGAATCGCCACGCCGGCGGGTCCCGCGCAGCGGTCCGCAGATCACCGGCTCCGGATGCACCGCCCCCAGACGCACCGCCCCCGGACGAACCGGCGCCCGGCCGAGGCCCGGCGACCGCCCCCGGATGCACCGGCCCCGGACGCACCGGTGCCCGGGCGCCGAAGCGGCACCCGGGCACCGGGAGGGGGAGCGGCTACGCCGTGTACGTGAACGTCATCGGCGCGCTGGTGCCGCCCGCCGTGGTGACCGTGACGTCCACCGGCCCGGGCCCACCGACCGGCGGCGCGTACGCCGTGCAGTACTGCGGCCCGCAGGAGACGCGGTCGGCGGGCACCCCGCCGAACCGCACCGCGCCGTACGTCAGGTTGCGGCCCGCGATGGAGACCGAGGTGCCGCCGGCCACCGGCCCGGCGGCCGGGCCGAGGTACGTGACCGTCGGCGCGGGCGGCGCCGGCGGGGCGGCACCGGTGTAGTCGAAGGCCGCCGGGGCCGCGGCCGTGCCGCCCGGGGTGACCACGCTGACCGGGGCGCTGCCGGATCCGCCGGGGGTGGTCACCGTGCAGGCGGTGTCGGTGCAGCTGCCCGGCGCCGGGACGCCGCCGACCAGCACCATGCCGTGGGCCAGGTTGCCGCCGCTGACGGTGACCGGGGTGCCGCCCGCGCCCGGGCCGGTGGCGGTGTCCAGGCCGGTCACGGACGGCGCGTCCGGGACGACCGGCGCGGGGGTGCTGCCGTCCAGCGTCGCGATCGCGACGTGGCCGGTCGGGTCGGTGTCGTTCGGGTTGCCGATGGTGGCGACCAGTTGGCCGGACGCCTTGGACGGGTCGCCGTACACCTTCAGCTTCATGAACTCGGAGAACCCGACCCGCCGGGAGCCCACCAGGACGGCGTCCAGGTGGCGGCCGTCCGGCGAGACGGTCTCGGTGAAGGTGTAGTCGTACGGCGTGGAGTAGAACATCGCGCCGTCGGTGGTGAGGCCCTGCGGCAGGTCGAGGGTGATGTGGGTCGGCCCGGTGAGGTCGGCCGTGCCGGCCGAGGTCCAGCCGACCGAGAACTGGCCCGGCCCGGGCGGGGCGGTGCGCGGCAGGTAGCCGTTCAGCGAGACCGTCACGTGCTGGGCCGAGGGGCCGGGCGTATCGGTCGGCGTGGCCGTGGCGGCCGTGGCGGCGGTGGCGCCTGCGACGAGGGTGGTCACGGACAGCGCGGCGGCGAGGCCGGCTTTCGCCAGTCGGGTGATCATGGGTCGATCATCACCGAACCATCGCGCTGACCTCACGGTTTTCTCGCATGCTCGTTCGAGAATGGCGGGATTCCGTCGAAATCCCGTTCCGATTCGGCCCCGTGCACCGCCGCCCAGCTGCCGCTCCGCCCGTCCGCAAGGTCCGTTTCGGTCGATGTCGGTGCGAACCTCTAATCTTGTCCACCGTGACCGCCATCGCTGACCCGCCCACCGAGCCCGGCCTCCGCCCGGCCGCCGGCGCCGCCGTGCCCGCACCGCGGCCCGCGCCCGGCCCCGCCGCCGACGAGGGCCTGGCCCGCCGGCTCAAGGCGCTGGCCTGCACCGCCCCGCTGCACGACCTGGACAGCCGCAAGGTCAACCTGGCCGGCGAGTACGGCGGCTACGCGATGGCCGAGGTCGGCCTCGCCGCGATCGACCTGGTCACCCTGCACATGGACTTCGACACCGGGGCCGACCGCGAGATAGTGCTCGCCCGGATGCTGCCCCGGGTCGCCGCCCAGGCCCCGCGCCGGCCCGCCCCCGAGCACGAGCGGGTCGCCCGCTGGGTGCTGGAGTCGCTGATCAACGTCGGCAGCGTGGACCGCGGCTTCCGCGCCGTCTACGGCACCTTCGGCGCCGACGGCGAGTACGTCCGCCGGGACTACGACTTCAAGCTGATCGAGGAGGTCCCCGGCCCCGACGGCGGCGTCTACCTGCGCACCACCGACGAGGCGGTCAACGTCCTGGTCGGCGCCCTCGACACCGACGTCACCTCGGCCCAGATCGCCGCCGAGGTCAAGCTGGAGGTGCTGATCCGCCGCGGCCGCCTGGCCGACGCCCAGCTCGCCGCCGAACAGGCCCGCTACCGCACCGTCCAGTACGCCGAGACGCTGCGCCGCGCCCTCGACGCCACCCGCCGCAACGTCCGCGCGGTCGACTGGATGCAGGCCGTCCCGGACCTCATCGACGAGGCGCTGGACCACATCGCCGACCGCTACCGGCACGAGAACGCGATTCTCACCAACATCCGCAAGGCCCGCGACGAGGCCGAGGACCAGGAGCACAAGCGCCGCGCCGCCGAGCTGGTCGACATCGTCAAGGACTGCATCCGCCGCCACACCCAGCTCCAGACCCGGCTGCTGGAGGCCGGGCCGCTGTTCCGCGCCGAGCAGGACCGGCAGGCCTTCGCCACCCCCGGCGCCCGCAGCGGCATCGACCTGTACGGCCAGCTGCTCGCCCCCGTGCTGCGGCTGCCGGTGGAGCAGGCCGTCCGGCCCACCGGCGCCTTCTTCGCCCGCGGCGCCGGACTGCGCACCCCCGTCTCGGTCCGGGTCACCGACCTGGTCGACCTGCTGCTCACCCCGCCGGTCGAGCGCGAGCACCTCGGCGCCGAGCTGCCCGACCCGGACCTCGTCGCCACCCCGGACGACAGCCGCTTCTCCGAGGCCCAGCTGGAAGCCGCCCAGGAACTCCTCGACCTGCCCCCGGACGCCCCCCGCCGGCTCTCCGGCCTGCTCGCCGACGCCCGCAAGCAGGACCCGGAACTCCCCTACCTGGTGGCCCTGCTGGCCGTGCACGCGGCCAGCCCGCCGGTCGGCACCGCCTACCGCCAGGGCGAGGAGCGGCTGCTGTTCGCCGTGGACGACGGCACCCCGCTGCGCGACCGGGAGTTCGGCGGCGCCGACCTGATCGTCGGCAGCGCCCTGCTCGACGCGGTCGGCATGGCCGCCGACCGCAAGGACGCCGGCTGACGGCCCGGCCGCGACACCCCCAGGCACCCACGTTGACGACCCACCACCACCGCGCCACCCCCGAGGAGCACCGCCCGTGACGACCCACCACGACACGTCCTGGGCGGCCGAGACCGAACCCGCGGCCCCCGCGCCGATCACCCCGGCCGACGTCGCCGACGCCGCCCGGCTGGTCTCCTTCGGCCTCCAGGCCAAGCTGCTCCCCGCCCGCGACGCCGAGTACGCCGAACTCGTCCGCCGCCACCGCGAGGACCCGCCGTTCGCCCGCCTCGCCGACGCCGTCGCCACCGGCATGGGCCTGGTCGTCCTGGAGGTCTCGCCGCGGGCCGGGATGGCCGTCGCCGCCGCCGAGGAGTCGCTGTTCGCCGTCCGGATGGGCGACTACTCCCGCCGCGCCGCCTCCGAGTCCACCGACCGCTTCCTGCACGGACTGGCCCACCTCGCCGTCGCCGCGATGGCCTTCCCCCGCCCCGAGGACCTCGCCGACGACGGCTACCTCGGCCGGATCACCGTCAACGGCGTCGACTCCTTCGTCCGGCAGGCCTGCCGCCGCCTGGAGGAGCAGGCCGACGCCGAGGGCGCCAACACCGACCCGGCCAGCGACGCCCCCGGTCTGGAGGCCGCCTGGCGGGTCTGGGCCCGGCGCACCGCCACCGGTGCCACCAAGGACGCCCGCCGGCTCTCCGGCTCCACCATCGGCATCGTGGCCAAGGCGGTGATGTTCCTGGTCGACTCCGGCTTCCTGCAGAAGGTCTCCGACGACTCCGGCGGCACCTACCGCACCACCGCCCGCTACCAGCTCCAGGTCCGCGACCTGGCCGGCAGCGCCGCGATGGCCGAACTGCTCGACCTCGGCATCGTCCCGGTCTCCGACGGCACCGCCAGCCTGCTGCCGCCGGACACCTCCGACGAGCTGGTCGCCGACGCCGGCCTGCCGTTCCACTCGCTCTGATCGTTCTGACAACCCCATAGACGCACGGAGAACCGCCGCACATGTACGAGCTCAACCGGGTCCGCCTCTACTCGATCGGACCGGCCGGCGCCCGCTACGCCGACACGGTGCTCGACCTGCGCGGCGTCGGCGAGCCCGTCGCCGACCCGGCCCCCCAGCAGATCGGCCTGTTCGGCGAGGACACCGACGGCCCGGTCCGCCGCCCCGCCCCGGCCGGCGTGCTCTTCCTGGAGAACGGCGGCGGCAAGTCCGTCCTGCTCAAGCTGATCTTCTCGGTGATGCTCCCCGGCCACCGCAACACCCTCGGCGGTGCCAGCTCCGGCGTGCTGCGCAAGTTCCTGCTCGCCGACGACTGCGGCCACGTCGCCCTGGAGTGGCAGCACACCGTCACCGGCGAACTGATCGTGGTCGGCAAGGTCAGCGAGTGGCGCGGCCGCCAGGTCTCCTCCGACCCGCGCAAGTTCGCCGAGACCTGGTACTCCTTCCGCCCCGGCCCCGGCCTCACCCTCGACTCGCTCCCCGTCGCCGAACGGGTCAGCCTGGCCGGCGACCAGAAGGCCCGCGGCCGCCGCCGCACCATGAAGGGCTTCCGCGACGCCCTCACCGAGGCCGGCAAGGCCCACCCCCACCTCGACCTGGTCTTCGAGGACGGCCACGACCGCTGGACCGAACACCTCGGCGAACTCGGCCTCGACCCCGAACTCTTCCGCTACCAGCGCGAGATGAACGCCGACGAGGGCGAGGCGGCCGGCCTCTTCGCGGTCAAGCAGGACAAGGACTTCACCGACCTGCTGCTGCGCGCCGTCACCGACACCCGGGACACCGACGGCCTGGCCGACCTCGTCCACGGCTTCGCCGCCAAGCTCGGCCTGCGCTCCGAACTCACCGCCGAACGCGACTTCACCGCCGGCTCGCTCGACCTGCTGGAACGCATCGTCGAGGCCACCGGCGCCCGCGAGACCGTCCGCGAGGCGCACCGCACCGCCGAACGCCGCGCCCGCCGCCTCGCCCACGCCCTCACCTCCCGCGCCGCCGCCGAACGCGACCGCGCCCAGGACCTCGCCATCGAGGTCGCCGCCGCCGTGAGCGCCGTCACCGCCGCCGAGGCCGACCGCACCCGGCACAGCCTGATCGCCGACGAACTCACCCACCGGCACGCCACCCTGAGCCTCGCCGCGGCCACCGCCGAGGCCGCCACCCTGCGCCGCGAACTCATCGACGCCCGCACCCTGCACTCCGCCTGGCAGGCCGCCGAGGCCGTGCTGCGCCAGCGCGCCGCCGCCGACCGGGTCGCCCGGGTCGCCGTCGCCATCCGCGAGGCCGAACTGGACGCCGCCCCGGCGCTCGCCGCCCGCGCCCGCGCCGCCGGCGCGCTCGCCCGCGCCCTGGAAGCCGCCGCCGCGGCCGCCGAGACCCGCGCCGACACCGAGGAGCAGCGCGCCAGCGAGCTCCAGGAGGACGGCGGCAAGGCCCAGACCGACGCCACCGAGGCCGCCACCGCCGCCCAGAAGGCCCGCAGCGAGGCCGAGCACCTGCGCCAGCGCCTCGCCGAGGTCGAGCAGGAGACCGAGGCCGCCGTCGAGGCCGGCTTCATCGACTCCGACGGCGACGTGGACCCGGCCCGCGCCGCCCTGCACGCCGCCGACGTGGAGCAGGCCGCCGCCGCGGCCCTCGCCCAGGCCCGGACCGCCGCGAAGGCCGCCGCCACCCGGCTGCGCGAGGCCGCGGCCGCCACCTCGCGCGCCGAACTCGCCGCCGAACGGGCCGGTGACGCCCGCAAGGACGCGGCCCGGGCGCTGGCCGCCGAGCAGCGCACCGCCGCCCTGCTCGCCACCGAGCAGCGCCTCGCCGACCTGCTCTCCCTCACCCCGTACCAGGACGGCGCCGAGGAGGACGCCGGCTTCCTCACCCCCGCCGTCCTCGACCGCAACGCCGAGTACCTGCGCGAACTCCTCGACGAGGCCATCGCCACCGCCGAACGCACCCTGTTCGACCTGCGCACCGCCGCCGCCGACGACTCCCGCATCCTCGCCGCCCTCGGTGACGGCGGCCTGCTGCCGCCCGGCCCCGACGTGCTGGCCACCGTCGAGTACCTGGCCGAGCACGGCATCCCCGCCCTGCCCGGCTGGCGCTACCTCGCCCAGTCCGTCGACCCCGCCGACCACGAGGCGATCCTCGCCGCCCGCCCCGAACTGGTGGACGGCGTGGTCGTCACCGACCCGGCCTCGCTGGAGCGCGCCCGCGAGGCCCTCCAGGCCGCCGCCCTGCTGCCGCGCTCCACCGTCGCCGTCGGCGCCGCCGCCTCGCTGATCGCCCCGATCACCGACGAGCCCGCCTTCTTCCTGGTGCCGCCGAACCCGGCCATGCACGACGAGTCCGCCGCCGACGGCGAGCGCCGCGAACTGCGCGCCCGCGCCGCCGCCCGCGAGGAGCACATCCGCGAACTCGCCGGCCGGCTCGGCGCCGACCGCGCCCTCGCCGCCCGGCTCGCCTCCTGGCACGCCAGCTGCCCGCCCGGCACCCTCGCCGAACTCGCCACCGCCGCCGAGGCCGCCCGCGAGCACGCCGAGCAGGCCGCCGCCGCCCTGGCCACCCTGCGCGCCGACCACGACGAGGCCGAGACCGACCACGCGGCCGCCGCCTCCGCCCACGAGGAGCACCGGGAGGCCGCCCAGCGCGCCCGCCGCCGTGCCGACGCCCTCTCCGGCCTCGCCTTCCGGCTGCGCGAGCGCGCCAACTGGGCCCGCCGCCAGCGCGAACTCGCCGAGGACGCGGCCGAGTGCGACCGCCGCCAGGCCGTCTGCGCCGAACGCGCCCGCACCTGCGACGAGGACCGCCGCGCCGCCCAGCGCGCCGCCGACGACGCCCGCCGCACCGCGCGCGCGCTGCGCGCCGAACGCGCCGAGATCCCCGCCGCCGAGCAGGCCGACGAGCCCGCCGAGCAGACCGCCCCCGCCGCGCTGCCGGCCCTGCGCGAGGCCTACCGGGCCGCCGCCCAGCTGTACGAGAAGGTCGGCGTCGGCGCCGACCTGCGCGCCGAGCAGGCCCGCGCCGAAGGCGACGAGGCCGCCGCCGCGGCCGAGCTCGACCGGCTCACCAACAAGGTCCGCACCCGCGCCGAGGAACTCCTCGGCAGCCCCGACGGCGCCGACGGCCCCGCCCGCCAGGCCGCCGCCGCCCGCGCCGAGGAACTGGTCGCCACCATCGAGGCCCGCTCCGCCGCCGCCAGCGAGCAGCTCGGCCGGCTGCGCGGCGAGGTCGAGCGCTCCGCCCCCGCCGACGGCGAGGCGCACACCGAGCTGCCCGAGGAGCTGGTCCCCACCGACCCCGAGCACGCCCAGGTGCTGCTGCGTACGGCCACCAGCCGGCTCGCCGAGTGCCGCGAGGCCGTCGAGACCGCCCGCACCGCGCACGCCGACCTCCAGCGCACCTTCGACGCCGCCCAGTCGGCCGCCGCCGACTTCGACGAGCTGGCCGGCCAGCTGCGCGACGGCCTGCGCGAGCAGCCGGAGGAGGACGGCCAGCCGGTCGAGCCCTACCTCGGCCCGCTGCCCGAGGCCCGCAACGCCTCCACCGAGGCCCGCCGCGCCCTGCGCACGGCCGTCGGCGAGCTGTCCTCCGCCGAACTCGCCGTCCGGGACGCCTCCGACGCGCTGGTCCGGCACGCCAACGCGGCCCGCTACGAGGCCGTCCGCACGCCCGCCCGCCAGCAGATCCGCGAACTGCCCGCGTCCGCGCTGCCCGAGCACGCGGCCGCCTGGGCCGCCGCCTTCGCCCCCCGGCTGCGGGTGCTCACCGACGAGCTCACCCAGCTGGAGAAGAACCGCGGCTCGATCGTCGACCGGCTGCGCGGACTGGTCGAGTCCTCGCTCACCACCCTGCGCGCCGCCCAGCGGCTGTCCCGGCTGCCCGAGGGCCTGGGGGAGTGGTCCGGCCAGGAGTTCCTGCGGATCCGCTTCGAGGACCCGGACCACGCCACCCTGGTCGAGCGCCTCGGCGAGGTCATCGACGAGGCCACCCGCGCCGCCGTCCGGAAGAACAGCGACCTGCGCCGCGACGGCATGTCCCTGCTGCTGCGCGGCGTCGCCGCCGCGATCGGCCCCAAGGGCGTCAGCGTCGAGATCCTCAAGCCCGACGCGGTGCTGCGCGCCGAGCGGGTGAGCGTCGGCCAGATGTCCGACGTGTTCTCCGGCGGCCAGCTGCTCACCGCCGCCATCGCGCTCTACTGCACGATGGCCGCGCTGCGCGCCAACGACCGCGGCCAGTCCCAACTGCGGCACGCCGGCACGCTGTTCCTCGACAACCCGATCGGCCGCGCCAACGCCACCTACCTGTTGGAGCTCCAGCGTGCGGTGGCGGACGCGCTCGGCGTCCAGCTGATCTACACCACCGGCCTGTTCGACACCACGGCGCTCGCCGAGTTCCCGCTGGTGATCCGGCTGCGCAACGACGCCGACCTGCGGGCCGGCCTCAAGTACATCTCGGTGGAGGAGCACCTGCGCCCGGGCCTGCCCGCCCCGCAGGACCCGGACGGCCCGACCATCCACGGCGAGATCACCGCCACCCGGATGTTCAAGCGCCCGGCGGAGGTTCCCGCCCAGCCGTGAACTGATTAGCGTGATCGCCATGTTGACGATCGCGCACCTCAGTGACATCCACCTCGGCCAGGTCCACCGTCGGGACGGCGGCAAGCGCGCCCGGCGGCGGGCCGAGCAGGTGATGGCGTACCTCGACGCCCTGCCCGGCCCGCTGGACGCGGTGCTGGTCACCGGCGACCTCGCCGACCACGGCTCGCCCGAGGAGTACCGCCAGGTCGCCGAGGTGCTGGAGTCCCGGCACCCGGTGCTCACCTGCCCCGGCAACCACGACGTCCGGGAGCCGTACCGGGAGGTGCTGCTCGGCGAGGCGCCGTCGACGGGCCCGGTCAACCGGCTGCACCGGCTGCCCGGCGTCGACGTGCTGATGCTCGACTCCTCGATACCCGGGCAGCACGACGGCCTGCTGGCGGACGCCACCCTCGACTGGCTGGAGGCCCAACTCGCCTCCGGCCGCCAGGAGTCGCCGGCCCTGGTGGCCTTCCACCACCCGCCGGTCGAGCTGCACATCCCGAGCGTCGACCGGATCCGCCAGTTCGGCGAGGCCCGGCTGGCGGAGGTGCTGCGCCGGCACCCCCGGGTGGCCGCGCTGCTCTGCGGCCACTCCCACACGCCCGCCGCGTCCACCTTCGCGGGCCTGCCGCTGCTGGTCGCACCCGGGGTGGTCTCCACCACCACGCTGCCCTGCGAGGGCGGGAGGGGCATCACCTTCGACCACCCGCCGATGCTCGCCTTCCACGTCCTGGACGACGACCGCCGGCTCACCACCCACTACCGGATCGTGATCTGACGGCCCGTCGTTCACCGCCTGGCCAGAGCGCCCGGCCGCAGCGCCCGGTCACAGCGCCCGGTCAGGTGGTCGGCAACTGCGGCGGCTGCTGCGACTGGCCCCGGTACGGAGCCTGGCCGGGCCGCCCGGCCTGCGGCTGCTGAGCCTGCGGCGGCTGCGGGCGGTAGGACTGCTGCGGCGCGCTGCCCGGCCCCGGCCGGGGGAACGGGCGGGGCGCCAGCGGTTCGGGGGCGACCCGGCTGCCCGCCATCGGGTGCGCGGAGTTCGGCCCGCGCATCCGCTGGGCGGCGACCTGGCGGGAGATCAGGATCTCCAGCAGGCACCACATCGTGCCGAACACCCCCAGCCCCATCGCCAACAGCGCGGGTGTCAGCAGCCAACTGCCCGCGTACGAGGCCAAGGTCGCGACGACCACGCCCACCAGCGTGAAGGAGAGGCAGAGCACCGCCCGGACTGCGGCGGAGCGCACCTCGTCGGGCAGGCGGCGGCGACGGCGTGGCGCGGACATCGGGCGACCCCCAGGCGCGGATCCGGTGCTGGAACGGGGAACGGGCGCACACGAATTGCGCCCCCTTCACCTCACTCTGCCCCCGCCGAACCCGGACCATGCGTCCGAATCCACCGAACTGCCGTCAAACCGTGCCATCCGGGCAGGCGGCGGGAGCGGAGCTCACCCCAACTGCTGGTTGAGCTCCTCCAGGGCGCCGGTGACGATCGTCCGCATCGCCCGTTCGGCGTGCGCGGCGTCGCCGCCGCAGATCGCGTCGGCGACCTCCCGGTGCAGTCTGATCGCGTACGGCTCGGGCTGATGGGGCATCAGATGGTACTCGGTCCGGCCGGTGAGCACCGCCCCGACGGTGTCGCCGAGGTGGGCGAACATCTCGTTCCCGGAGGCGCGCAGGACGAGGGCGTGGAAGGCGATGTCGTACCCGAGGAAGGTGGTGAGGTCGGCCTCCCGGGCGGAGACCGTCAACTCCACCGCCAGCGAGCTGAGTTCGCGCCGGTCGTCGTCGCTGGCGTGGCTCGCGGCGAGCGCGGCCGCGGCCGGTTCGACGGCCACCCGCAGGGAGCCGAGCGAGCGCAGCTGGGCGGGCCGGTCGGCGCCGGCCAGTCGCCAGCGGATCACCATGGGGTCGAAGACGTCCCAGAGCGACTTCGGCTGGACGGTGATCCCGACCCGCCGCCGGGACGCCACCAGGCGCATCCCCTCCAGGACGCGCACCGCCTCCCGGACGACCGTCCGGGACACCCCGAACCGCTCCTCCAGGTCCTCCCCGCGCAGCACCGCGCCCTCGGGGATCTCCCCGGACGCGATCGCCGGCCCGAGTTCGTCAAGCAGCCGGCCGGGCAGCCCCTGGATCTCCATCCGCCCAGGGTAGTCGGCCGCCCCCGCGCGGTGCGCATCGCCCTGCGATCTACCCCACACCCCAAAAGTATGACGATTTGGTTTCCGGCACTTGAATACGTCATATCTTTGAAGCGATAGTGGCGGCCTGCAACGAAGGAGCACCACTGATGGCTCTCAACGTCGAGAACCGCGCCCTCCCGGGCACCCCCCTCACCGTCGTGGTGATGGGCGTCTCCGGTGTCGGCAAGACCACCCTGGCCCGCCTCCTGGCCGACCGCCTCGATCTCCCCTTCGCCGAGGCGGACGAGTTCCACCCGCCGGCCAACATCGCCAAGATGTCCGCCGGCACCCCGCTGGACGACCAGGACCGGGAACCCTGGCTGCGCGCCATCGGCGCCTGGCTCAAGGAGCACACCGAGTCCGGCACCGGCGGCGTGGTCACCTGCTCGGCGTTGAAGCACGGCTACCGCGACATCCTGCGCGCGGCCGCCCCGGGCGCCTTCTTCCTGCACCTCAGCGGCGGTCACGAGCTGGTCGAGGACCGGCTCTCCCACCGCACCGGCCACTTCATGCCGTCGTCGCTGCTCGGATCCCAGTACGCCACCCTGGAGCCCCTGGGTGCGGACGAGCGCGGCGCCGTCCTGGACGTGGGCCCGTCCCCCGAAGAACTCGTCGAGATGGCCGTGGCGCTGCTGCGGCCCGTCAATGGAGACCTCACGTGAGCGAGCGAAGCGAGCGAGCCGTCAGAAGGCGCGTACGGGCGAATGCCCCTGCCGAGCGAAGTGAGGCGGGCGCATGAGTATTGCCCCCACCCTCGCCCCGACCCTCCTGGCGGCCGCCCCACCGGCCCTGCCGCACACCGGCAGCGACTCCCAGCTGCTGCTCGCGGTGCTGCTCAGCATCGGCGCGATCGTGCTGCTGATCACCAAGCTGAAACTGCACCCCTTCCTCGCCCTCACGCTCGGCTCCGGCCTGCTGGCGGCCGTCGCGGGTGCCCCCTTCGACAAGCTGCTGAGCAGCTTCTCCACGGGCTTCGGATCCACCGTGGCCAGTGTCGGGCTGCTGATCGGCCTGGGCGCGATGCTCGGCAAGCTGCTCGCGGACTCGGGCGGCGCCAACATCATCGCGGACACCGTACTGTCCCGGACCGGCAACAGGGCGCTGCCCTGGGCGATGGCGCTGATCGCCGCCGTGCTCGGCCTGCCGCTGTTCTTCGAGGTGGGCGTCGTCCTGCTGATCCCGATCGTGCTGCTGGTCGCCCGCCGCGGCAACGTGCCGCTGATGCGGGTCGGCATCCCGGCGCTGGCCGGCCTGTCGGTGCTGCACGGCCTGGTGCCCCCGCACCCGGGCCCGCTGGTCGCCGTCGACGCGCTCAAGGCCGACCTCGGCATCACCCTGGCGCTCGGCCTGCTGATCGCCGTCCCGACCCTGATCATCGCCGGCCCGCTGTTCGCCCGGGTCGCCGAGCGCTGGGTGGGCCCGCTGGAGATCCCGGCCGCCACGGCCCCCGAGGGAACCGCCGAGTCCGAGCGCACCCCGTCGTTCGGCGCGGTGCTGGCCACCATCCTGCTGCCCGTCGTGCTGATGCTCGGCAAGGCCCTGGCCGACGTGGTGATCGACGACCCGAAGGCGGTCGGCCAGCGGGTCTTCGACTTCATCGGCTCCCCGCTGATCGCCCTGCTCGCCGCCACCCTGCTGGCCATGCTGACCCTCGGCAGGGCGGCCGGCTTCGACAAGGCCCGGATCTCCGACACCGTCGGCAAGGCGCTCGGCCCGATCGCCGGCATCGTGTTCATCGTCGGCGCCGGCGGCGGCTTCAAGCAGACCCTGATCGACGTGGGCGTCGGCAACGCGGTGAGCGAGTGGTCCGGCAAGTGGCACATCTCCGCGCTGCTGCTGGGCTGGCTGATCGCGGTGCTGATCCGCCTGGCCACCGGCTCGGCGACGGTCGCCACCATCACCGCGGCCGGCATCGTGTCGCCGCTCGCCGCGAACATGTCCTCGACCCACGCGGCCCTGCTGGTGCTCGCGATCGGGGCCGGCTCGCTGTTCCTGTCGCACGTCAACGACGCCGGCTTCTGGCTGGTGAAGGAGTACTTCGGGATGAGCGTCGGGCAGACGCTCAAGTCCTGGTCGGTGATGGAGACGGTGATCTCGGTGGTCGCGATCGCCCTGATCATGCCGCTGAGCCTGATCATCTAGCGCCGGCGCGCCTTCGTCCGCAGGGGCGGCACCCGTACGTACGGGTGCCGCCCCTGCGGCGTTGCGGTCAGTTTCCGAGCAGTCCGGAGAGCACCGCCGTGGTGGCCGCCAGCAGCTCCTCGGCCGCCTCGCCGCCGGCCGCCGTACGGGCCAGCAGCCCCTCGCGCGCCGCCAGCACGACCGCCGCCGTCCGCCCGGCCCCGGCCCCGGCCGGCACCAGCTCGGGCAGCACCCGCTCCAGGACGTCCGCCAGCGCCCGCGCCACCGTCCGGTCGTGCTCGGCGAGCTGCTCGGCCAGCGTCGCGGACCGGGCCGCGACCAGCCGGAACTCCAGGAACAGCAGGATCCACCCGCTCTCCGCCGGCTCGACCCGCAGCAGCGCCTCGACCAGCAGTCGGGCCCGCTCCGGCGGCGCGAGCGCCTCGCAGGCCGCGGCGAGCCGCTCCAGCTCGGCCATCCGCCGGGCGGCCTGGTCGTCGAAGAGCGCCAGCAGCAGGTCCTCCTTGCTGCCGAAGTTCGAGTAGAAGGCTCCGCGGGTGTACCCGGCGGCGGCGCAGACGTCCTCGATGCTCGTCCGGGCGAAGCCGATCGAGAGGAACAGTTCGCTCGCCGCGGCCAGCAGTCGGGCCCGGGTGTGGACGCGCCGCCGGGGTGGTCGGGGAGCGTCGGCTTCGGTGGGGGGTGGGTTCACAGCAGCACGATACATGGTGTATTCAGTACGGGTCGTATTCAATACGTGCCGTACTGAACCATGCGCGCCCGAAGGAGCCGGACATGACCCGCCTGCTGATCACCAACGCCCACCTGCTCCACCCCGAGGACGGCACCCGCACCGAGCCGGGCTGGCTGGAGGCCGCCGACGGCCGGATCACCGCCACCGGCACCGGCCGCCCGCCGGCCGTCACCGAGACGGTCCGGGTCCTGGACGCGCAGGGCGCCACCGTGCTGCCCGGCCTGATCGACGCCCACGTCCACCTGCTGGTCACCTCGCTCGACCTGCGCGACGTCGCGAACTGGACGCCCGGCTACGCCACCGTCCGGGCCCTGGCCGAGGCCGAACGCATGCTGCGCCGCGGCTTCACCACCGTCCGCGACGTCGGCGGCGCGGACCACGGCATGGCCCGCGCCCTGGCCGAGGGCCTCGTCCCCGGCCCGCGCCTGCTGCACGGCGGCAAGGCGCTCTCCCAGACCGGCGGCCACGGCGACCTGCGCCCGCTCGGGGACGACTCGCTGCCCTGCTGCGAGGCCCGCCCCCACTTCGGCCGGATCGCCGACGGCGTGGACGCGGTGCGCGCCGCCGCCCGGGACGAGTTCCGCAAGGGCGCCCGGCACCTCAAGGTGCTGCTCTCCGGCGGCGTCGCCTCCCCGCACGACGAGATCGCCGCGGTCCAGTACAGCGAGGAGGAGATCCGGGCGGCCGTCCAGGAGGCCGAGAACCACAACCGCTACGTCACCGTGCACGCCTACCACCCGCGCGCGATCGACCGCGCCCTGCGGGCCGGCGTGCGCTGCGTCGAACACGGCAACCTGCTGGACGACACCACCGTCGAGCTGCTGCTGGAGAAGGACGCCTTCCTGGTCCCCACCCTGGTCGCCTACGAGCGGACCGCGAAGCTCGGCGCCGCCTCCGGCCTGCCGCCGGCCTCCCTGGCCAAGCTCGCCGAGGTCCGCGACCGCGGCCTGGAGGCCCTGGAGCTCGCCCACCGCGCGGGCGTCAACCTGGTCTACGGCAGCGACCTGCTCGGCCCGCTGCACCACGCCCAGCTGGAGGAGTTCACCCTGCGCGCCCAGGTCCAGCCGGCCCTCGACGTGCTCCGCTCGGCGACCACCACGGCGGCCCGGCTGCTCGGCCTGGCGGGGGAGATCGGCACCCTCGCCCCGGGCGCGCACGCGGACCTGCTGGTCGTCGACGGCGACCCGCTGGCCGACCTCACCGTGCTGACCCGCCCGGAACAGCACCTCCGGCACGTGGTCAAGGCGGGCGCCGTGGTGTGAAAAAGCCGGCGGGCGTCCGGGGAAACCCCGAACGCCCGCCCGCCGTACCGCAGTTACTCTTACTTGTTCCCGCGCTTCGCGAGGAAGGCCTCGACCTCGTCCCGGATCTCCGGGGTGTCCAACCCGCGCACCGTCATGGTGGTGCGGCGGCGCAGCACGTCGTCCGCCGTGTACGCCCACTCGTTCTCGGCCGCGTAGGCGACCTGCGCCCAGACGTCCGGGCCGTCCTCGTGGATCGGCCGGCCGAGCTCCGGGTTCTCGTCGATCATGCGGGCGATGTCGAAGGACAGGGTGCCGTAGTGGCTGGCCAGGTGCTTGGCGACCAGCGGCTCCATCCGCGAGCCCGGCTCGCGGTCGATCAGCAGGCGGTGCGCGACGGCGTTCGGCGCGCCGACGCCCGGCAGCGGGACGGTCGGGGCGATCGGGGACATGTCCTCGGCGAGGCCGGTGCCGGGCACGTGCGCCAGCTTCTCCAGCACCGCGCGGCCGATGTGCCGGTAGGTGGTCCACTTGCCGCCGGAGACCGACAGCATGCCGCCGCGGCCCTCGGTGACGACGGTCTCGCGCTTGGCGGCGGCGGTGTCACCCGGGCCGCCGGGCAGCACGCGCAGGCCGGCGAAGGAGTAGGTGATCAGGTCGCGGTCGAGGTGCTCGTCGCGGATCGCGTGCGCGGCCTCGCCCATGATCTGGTCGATGTCCGCCTCGGTGGCCCGGACGTCCTTCGGGTCGCCGGTGTACTCCTCGTCGGTGGTGCCGAGGAGGACGTGGTCCTCCCACGGGATGGCGAAGGAGACGCGGTACTTGTCGATCGGGATGGTCAGCGCGGCGCGCCACGGCGAGCGGCGCTTGACGACGACGTGGGCGCCCTTGGAGAGGCGGATCGACGGCGCGGCGCCGGCGTCCTCCATGGTGCGCAGGTGGTCGACCCACGGGCCGGTGGCGTTGAGCACCAGGCGGGCGTTCACGCCGAACTCGCTGCCGTCCAGGCGGTCGCGCAGCTCGGCGCCGGTGACCCGGCCGCCGGTGAAGCGCAGGCCGGTGACCTCGGCGTGGTTGAGCACCACGGCGCCGGCGTCGACGGCGGCGCGCACGGTCATCACCGCGACGCGCGAGTCGTTCATCTGGTGGTCGCCGTAGACGGCCACCGAGCGCAGGCCCTCGGTGCGCAGCGCGGGCACCTGCTGGGCGGCGTGCGCGGCGGTGGAGACCCGGCCCATGCCGTCGCGGAAGGCGGACAGCGCCGAGTACAGGAACACGCCGGCGCCGAGCTTGGCCGCGCCGTGCGGGCCGCCCTTGTAGACCGGCACGAAGAAGGTCAGCGGGTTGACCAGGTGCGGGGCCACGTCGGTGGAGAGCGCGCGGCGCTCCTTGTGGTTCTCGGCGACCAGCTTGACCGCGCCGGTCTGCAGGTAGCGCAGACCGCCGTGGACGAGCTTGGAGGAGGCGCTGGAGGTGGCACCGGCGAAGTCGCCGGCGTCGACCATGGCGACCTTCAGGCCGGCCTGGGACGCGGTCCAGGCGACGGCCGTGCCGAGGATGCCGCCCCCGATCACCAGCAGGTCGTAGGTGGCCTTGCCGAGCAGCTCACGGGTCTCGGCACGGGAAGCGGTGCGGCCGGCGGTGCGCTCGGCGCCCAGGGTCGGGATGGTTGCCATGGTGGTTGTGTACGGCGCGCTGTTCCGGCTGCGCCGTTACTCCTCTCGGGTGCGGTGCGGCCCCTGCTGGAGAGGCCGGTCGGCCCGGTGCGGCGGGCCGGTGAAACACGGTTGCGCCCGTTGCCGGAACAGCGGGCGGCCGGCCGGGGCACGGGGCCCCGACCGGCGGGTCGGTCAGTTGGTCTCTTCCTCCTCCACCCAGCCCATGGTGCGCTCCACGGCCTTGAGCCACTTCTTGTACTCGCGCTCCCGGGTGTCCTCGTCCATGCGCGGGGTCCACTCGGCGGCGCGGTGCCAGTTGGCCCGCAGGGTGTCGAGGTCGTTCCAGAAGCCGACGGCGAGACCGGCCGCGTAGGCGGCGCCGAGGGCGGTGGTCTCGGCCACGTACGGGCGCTCGACCGGGGCGTTCAGGACGTCGGCGATGTTCTGCATGAGCAGGTTGTTGCTGGTCATGCCGCCGTCGACCTTGAGGGCGGTGAGCTCGACCCCGGAGTCCTTCTGCATGGCGTCGACGACCTCGCGGGTCTGCCAGGCGGTGGCCTCCAGGACGGCCCGGGCCAGGTGGCCCTTGGTGACGTACCGGGTCAGACCGGCGATCACACCGCGGGCGTCGGAGCGCCAGTACGGGGCGAACAGGCCGGAGAAGGCCGGGACGAAGTAGGCGCCGCCGTTGTCCTCGACGGTGTTGGCGAGGGTCTCGATCTCGGCGGCGGTGGAGATGATGCCGAGCTGGTCGCGCAGCCACTGGACGAGCGAGCCGGTGACGGCGATCGAGCCCTCCAGCGCGTAGACCGGGGCCTGGTCGCCGATCCGGTAGCCGACCGTGGTCAGCAGGCCGTGGTACGAGTTGACGATCTTCTCGCCGGTGTTCAGCAGCAGGAAGGTGCCGGTGCCGTAGGTCGACTTGGCCTCGCCCTCGTTGAAGCAGGTCTGGCCGAACAGCGCGGCCTGCTGGTCGCCGAGCGCGGAGGCGACCGGGACGCCGGCCAGGTCGCCGACGGCCTCGCCGTAGACCTCGGCGGAGGAGCGGATCTCCGGGAGGACGGCCATCGGCACGCCCATCGACTCGGCGATGCTCTCGTCCCAGGCGAGGGTCTTGAGGTTCATCAGCATGGTGCGGCTGGCGTTGGTGACGTCGGTGACGTGCTTGCCGCCGTTGACACCGCCGGTGAGGTTCCAGATCACCCAGGTGTCCATGGTGCCGAACAGGATGTCGCCGGCCTCGGCGCGCTCGCGCAGGCCCTCGACGTTGTCCAGCAGCCAGCGGATCTTCGGGCCGGCGAAGTAGCTGGCCAGCGGGAGGCCGGTCTCGCGGCGGAAGCGGTCCTGGCCGACGTTGCGGCCCAGCTCGCGGCAGAGGCCCTCGGTGCGGGTGTCCTGCCACACCAGCGCGTTGTGCACCGGCTCACCGGTGTTCCTGTCCCACAGGACGGTGGTCTCGCGCTGGTTGGTGATGCCGATCGCGCGGATGTCGTCCTTGGTCAGGCCGGCCTTCTCCAGCGCGCCGCGGACGACCGACTGCACCCGGGTCCAGATCTCGGCGGCGTCGTGCTCGACGTAGCCGGGCTGGGGGAAGATCTGCCGGTGCTCCTGCTGGTCGACGGCGACGATCCGGCCGTCGGCGCCGAAGATGATGCAGCGGCTGGAGGTGGTGCCCTGGTCGATCGCGGCGATGTAGTTGCCAGTGGAGGTCATGTGGAGGGTCCTCGGCTCAAGTTCGGGGGTTACGGGGTGGATGGGCCTGACACGGACGTTCGTTACCCGTACGTCCGGTCAGTCCCCGTGCTCGGCGGTTTCCAACCGGGCCTTTAGAACAGGGCGTTGTACACGCCGCCGGCCGCGAGGCCGCCCAGGAGCGGGCCGACGACCGGGATCCAGGCGTACGACCAGTCCGAGCCGCCCTTGTTCGGGATCGGCAGGAAGGTGTGGGCGATGCGCGGGCCGAGGTCGCGGGCCGGGTTGATCGCGTAGCCGGTCGGGCCACCGAGGGAGAGGCCGATGCCGACGACGGTGAGGGCGACGATCAGGGTGCCCATGCCGCTGTCGCCCAGGCCCTTGGTGGTGCCGAGGGTGAGGATCGCCATGCAGAGCACGAAGGTGCCGATGACCTCGGTGATCACGTTCTGGAGCGGGTTCCGGATCTCGGGCCCGGTCGAGAAGATGCCGAGGGTCGGCTCCTTGTTGGCCTGGAACTGGCCGAGGTAGGCGAGCCAGACCATGACGGCGCCGATGATCGCGCCGAGCAGCTGGGAGCCGATGTACAGCGGCACCTGGCTCCACTCGCCGGTCTTGACGGCGATGGCGACGGTGACGGCCGGGTTGAGGTGGGCGCCGGACTTGGCCCCGGTCATGTAGGCGGCGATGAGGACCGCGAAGCCCCAGCCGAAGGTGATCGCCAGCCAGCCGGCGTTGAAGGCCTTCGACTTCTTGAGGGTCACGGCGGCACAGACGCCGCCGCCGAGGAGTATCAGGGCGGCGGTGCCGAGGGTTTCGCCGACGAAGACGTCGCCGTTGGAGATGGCGGACACAAAGACTCCCTTGTCATGGCCCGAAGTGCGGGTGGGGGCAGGCGGCCGGTCGATCCCTGTGCGGGTGAGCGTGCTGTGGGAGTGATCTTCCCGGCCATCGTTCGACAATGTCGACCGTCATGCGGAAGCTTCCTCCCCAGGTCGGCCCCGCGTCAAGGCGGGGTTACGCAGCTGTGACCCTTCCCTCGGAAGGTCCCCCGAAGTTACCCAGCGGAGTGCCCCGAATCGGGGCAAAACGCCAAGGCGCGGACAGGCTCACCGCCCGTCCGCGCCTCAGCGTGACGAATCGACCGCGTTGCTCAGAACCGCCCGGCGCCCAGATCGCGGGAGATCGCCCGCGCCGCGCTGCGCACCGACGCCACCAGCGAGGGCTTCACGAAGCCGTCCTCGCAGACCCGCTCCACCGGCCCGTTGATGCACACCGCGCCCACCGGGTTGCGCCGCCGGTCCTGGATCAGCGCCGCGATCGAGGCCACGCCCTCCCAGGTCTCCTCGATCGAGTCCGCCCAGCCGCGCTCGCGGATCAGCGCGCACTCGGCGTCCAGGTCGCTCGCCTCGGTCAGCGTCCGCACGGTGTACGACTCGTACGGTCCCTCGCCCAACTCCCCGCGCGCGACCGGGTCGTAGGCCACCAGGACCTTGCCGATCGCGGTGCTGTGCAGCGGCTGCATCGAGCCGACCTCCAGCACTTGCCGGGTGTCGTCGGGCCGGAACACGTGGTGCACGATCAGCACGCCCTGCTGGTGCAGCACCCCCAGGTAGACGGTCTCCCCGGCCGCCCGGGCCAGGTCGTCCGCCCACACCAGCGCCCGCGCCCGCAGCTCGTGCACGTCCAGGTAGCTCTGCCCCAGCCGCAGCAGCTCGGCGCCCAGCTGGTACTTGCCGCTCTCCGGGTCCTGCTCGACGAAGCCCTCCTGCTGCAGCGTGCGCAGGATCCCGTGCGCGGTGCCCTTGGCGAGGTCCAGTGCCGTCGCGACCTCGGACAGCCCCAGGCGGCGCTCGCCGCCGGCCAGCAGGCGCATGATCGCGGCGGCCCGGGAGAGCGACTGGATCGGGCCGGGCATGGATACCTCCGGGCTGACAGGCGGTCGACATTGTCGACCGCAGGGGTGACGGGACGAGTCTGCCAGGCCGCCGTCCGTCCGTGCACCTTCCCCCTCGGTAACCCGTGCTCGACCCGGTGTTAACCTTCCGCGCCCGGCCCGTGCGCTACCCTTCCACCCCGCTGAGCAGCCCGCGCCGCACCGACACCTCGGCCGCCAGCGCGGCGATCCCGTCGGTGCCGACCCGGCAGCAGCCGCCGACCAGCCGCGCGCCGTCCGCCAGCCAGCCGCCCACCCGCGCCGAGCGGAAGGTCGACTCCCCGCGCCAGTCCCGGCGGTCCGGGTCCCACTGCTCCCCGCTGTTCGGATAGACCACCACCGGCTTCCCGGTCACCTCCGCGGCCACCGCCACCGCCAGGTCCGCGTCCTGCGGAGTGCAGCAGTTGACGCCCACCGCCAGCACCTCGTCCACCTCCGCCGCCAGCGCGAACGCCTCCGCCAGCGGCTGCCCGGCCCTGGTCCGGCCGTCCGCCACGCTGTACGACAACCAGGCCGGCACCCCCAGCCCGCGCACCAGCTCCAGCAGCGCCCGCGCCTCGTCCGCGTCCGGCACCGTCTCCAACGCCAGCACGTCCGGCCGGGCCGCCGCCAGCACCTCCAGCCGCGGCCGGTGGAACGCCATCAGCTCCGCGTGGTCCAGGCCGTACCGGCCCCGGTACTCCGAACCGTCCGCCAGCACCGCTCCGTACGGGCCGACCGAGGCCGCCACCCAGCGCCGCCGGCCGCCCGGCTCGGCCCGCGCCGCCTCCCGGGCCAGCTCCACGCTGCTCGCCAGCAGCCGGGCCGCCGCCGCGTGCCCCACCCCGCGCCGGGCGAAGCCCTCGAAACTCGCCTGGTAGCTCGCCGTGATCGCGACGTCGGCCCCCGCCGCGAAGTACGCCCGGTGCGCCGCCACCACCGCGTCCGGATCGTCCGCGAGCAGCCGCGCCGACCACAGCGCGTCCGAGAGGTCGTGCCCCGCGGCGGCCAGCTGGTTGGACATCCCGCCGTCCAGGACCAGCGGGCCGGCCGCCAGCGCCGTGGCGAAGTCCGGCGGGGGAGCAGTGGGCATCTCGGCCTCCTCGGGCGCGGTCGTTCCTGGTCACAGCCTAGAAGCCGGAGCCCGCCGCCGACCGGGAAAACCGTTTGCCGCCGGGGAACGGAGTCGTTACGTTGTGCTCATCCCGAGAACGACAGCACCAGGGCCCCAGGGGCGCGGAGAGGAGCCGGCGATGGCAGCGGACGACCCGTCCCCCCAGCCCGCCGCCGGGCCCGCGGCCGAGCAGGAATGGCTCGCCGCGTACGACCCGCGCGCCTACGCCCCGATCGCCGTCACCGTCGACGTGGTGGCGCTGACGCTGCGCAGCGGCCGGCTGCACGTGCTGCTGGTCGAACGCGGCGCCCCGCCCTACCAGGGCTGCTGGGCGCTGCCCGGCGGCTTCCTGCGGGCGGGGGAGGAGGGCCTCGACGAGGCCGCCGCCCGCGAGCTCGCCGAGGAGACCGGCCTCCAGGGCGTCTCCGAGGCCGAGGCCGCGCTCTGCCGCCTGCACCTCGAACAGCTCGGCACCTACGGCGCCCCCGATCGGGACCCACGGATGCACGTCGTCTCCGTCGCCTACCTGGCCTTCGCCCCGGACCTGCCCGACCCGCAGGCCGGCACGGACGCCGCGGCCGCCGCCTGGCACCCGGTGGCCGACCTCGATCCGGCCCCGCGGTCCCCGGACCGCGCCCCAGCCGCCGGTGTGCCCGCCGACACCCACGGGGGTGGCGTCGACGGGCACACCGGCCCCCCGCCGGTCGCACCGCACCCGATCCGGCTCGCCTTCGACCACGCCCGCATCCTGGCCGACGGCCTCGACCGGGTACGCGCCAAGCTGGAGTACAGCCCGCTCGCCACCGCCTTCCTGCCCCACGACTTCACCATCCCCGACCTCCGCGCCGTCTACGAGGCCGTCTGGGACGAGAAGCTCCACCCCGGCAACTTCCACCGCAAGGTCCTCTCCGTCCCCGGCTTCGTCGAGAGCACCGGCACCACCACCGAGCGCGGCGGCGCCCGCGGCGGCCCCCGCGCCCGCACCTACCACGCCGGGGGCGCCCAACTGCTGCACCCCGCCCTGCTCCGCCCCGCCCGCGAGGACGGCCAGGGCGTCGGAGCCCCCACCGCCCCCGACCACCCCCGCTGAGCCCCGGGCTACCATCCGCCCATGAGCACCGACGAAGCGACCCGCACCATCCACCGGCCGTTCTCCCACTGCCACTTCTGCGGCACGCCGTACCCGCCCGGCACCGAGGCCTGGCCCCGCACCTGCCCCGGCTGCGCCGAGATCAGCTACCGCAACCCGCTGCCCGTCGCCGTCACCGTCCTGCCCGTCACCCGGCCCGACGCCGACCCGGCCCTGGTGGTCATCCGCCGCACCATCGAACCCGGCTACGGCGGACTCGCCTTCCCCGGCGGCTACATGGACTTCGGCGAGACCTGGCAGCAGGCCTGCGTGCGCGAACTCGCCGAGGAGACCGGCATCCTGGCCGACGCCGCCGACGTCCGCCTGATCCACATCGCCTCCGACCCCAACGGCCGCTTCATCATGCTCTGCGGACTCCTCCCCGCCCGCCCGCTCGCCGAACTCCCGCCCTCCCTCCCCACCGACGAGACCGAGGGCTGGCTGCTCGCCACCGCCGACACCGCGCTGGTCTGGGACTTCCACAACGGCATCCTGCGCCGCTGGTTCGACGGCGAGTTCACCCCCCGCTGAGGGGTGGCGCAACCCCCGGCCGACCCTGGCGCAGCGGCCGCTCGCATGGCATGGTCTGCACCGACAGCCCAACCGGACGGGTTGGCCACGAGCTCACCCGTCCCCACCACCGGCCGGGAGACCACCACCGTGAGCACCCCTTCCCAGGACCAGCCGCTCTGGCGCCCCAACCCCGCTCGCGCCGCCGCCACCAGCCTGGTCGCCTTCCAGGCCTGGGCCGCCGAGCACCACGGAGCCCCGGCCGCCCCGCTCGCCCCGGCCGACGACGACCAGCAGGCCGCCCAGCGCTACGCGGACCTGCACGCCTGGTCCACCGCCGACCTCGACCGCTTCTGGACGGCGGTCACCCAGTGGTTCGACGTCCGCTTCACCGAGGCCCCCGAGGCCGTCCTCGCCGACCCGGCCATGCCCGGCGCCCGCTGGTTCCCCGGCGCCCGCCTCAACTACGCCGAGCACGCCCTGCGCGCCGCCGAGGACCCCGCCAACGCGGACCGCCCGGCCGTCCTCCACCTGGACGAGACCACCGAGCAGCCGGCCGCCCTCAGCTGGTCCGAGCTGCGCCGCCAGGTCGGCTCGCTCGCCGCCGCCCTGCGCGCCCGCGGCGTCCGCCCCGGCGACCGGGTCAGCGCCTACCTGCCCAACATCCCGCAGGCCGCCGTCGCACTGCTCGCCACCGCCGCCGTCGGCGCGATCTGGACCAGCTGCGCCCCCGACTTCGGCGCCCGCAGCGTCCTCGACCGCCTCCAGCAGATCGAACCCGCGGTCCTCTTCGCCGTCGACGGCTACCACTACGGCGGCAAGGACCACGACCGCACCGAGGTCGTCGCCGAGCTGCGCCGCGAACTCCCCAGCCTGCACACCGTGGTGCACGTCCCGCTGCTCGGTGCCCCGGCCCCCGAGGGCGCCCTCCAGTGGGACGACCTGGTCGCCGACGACGTGGCGCCGGTGTTCGAGCCGGTCCCCTTCGACCACCCGCTCTGGGTCCTCTACTCCTCCGGCACCACCGGCCTGCCCAAGGCCATCGTCCAGAGCCAGGGCGGCATCCTGCTCGAACACCTCAAGCAGGCCGGCCTCCACCTCGACCTCGGCCCCCAGGACCGCTTCCTCTGGTACACCTCCACCGGCTGGATGATGTGGAACTTCCTGCTGGCCGGCCTCCTGGTCGGGGCCACGATCGTCACCTACGACGGCAGCCCCGGCCACCCCGACACCGGCGCCCTGTGGTCCGTCGCCGCCCGCACCCGCGCCACCGTCCTCGGCACCTCCGCCGCGTACGTCATCGCCAGCCGCAAGGCCGAGCTGCACCCCGGCCGCGAACTCGACCTCTCCGCCGTCCGCTGCATCGGCACCACCGGCTCCCCGCTCCCGCCGGACGGCTTCCGCTGGATCTACGACGAGGTCAAGCAGGACGTCTGGCTCGCCTCGGTCAGCGGCGGCACCGACGTCTGCTCCTGCTTCGTCGGCGGCGTCCCCACCCTGCCGGTACACCTCGGCGAGATCCAGGCCCCCTGCCTGGGCGCCGCCGTCGAGTCCTGGGACGTCCAGGGCCACCCGCACACCGACACCGTCGGCGAACTCGTCGTCACCAAGCCGATCCCGTCGATGCCCACCGGCTTCTGGAACGACCCCGAGGGCACCCGGTACCACGACAGCTACTTCGACACCTACCCCGGCATCTGGCGCCACGGCGACTGGATCACCGTCACCTCCCGGGGCACCGTCGTCATCCACGGCCGCTCCGACTCCACCCTCAACCGCCAGGGCGTCCGGATGGGCTCCTCGGACATCTACGAGGTGGTCGAGCGCCTCCCCGAGATCGCCGAGTCCCTGGTCATCGGCCTGGAGGAGCCCGACGGCGGCTACTGGATGCCGCTGTTCGTCGTCCTCGCCCCCGGCGCCGAACTCGACGAGGACCTCATCGGCCGCATCCGCACCTCGCTGCGCACCGAGCTCTCCCCGCGCCACGTCCCGGACGAGGTGGTCGCCGTCCGCGGCCTGCCGCACACGCTGACCGGCAAGCGCATCGAGGTCCCGGTCAAGCGGATCCTCTCCGGCACCCCGCTGGAGCAGGCCGTCAACCCCGGTTCGGTCGACAACCTCGACCACCTGCGCTTCTTCGAGCAGCTCCGGGTCGACCGCCAGGCCTGACCGACCCGGGAAACGCCGAAGGGGCGCCCCCACCAGTTGCGGTGGGGGCGCCCCTTCGGCGTTCGCCCGGGTCCTACTCGCCGGAGAGCACCTGCTGCGCGGCGGCCCGCGCATCCTCGGCGCTGTCCGCGGCCCGGGCCGCCTCGGCTGCCCGGCGGCACTGCGCCAGCGTGTACTTCGCCAGCGTGCTCCGCACGTAGGGGATCGAGGCCGAGCCCATGGAGAGGCTGGTGACGCCCAGACCGGTCAGCACCACGGCCAGCAGCGGGTCGGACGCGGCCTCACCGCACACGCCGCAGCTCTTGCCGGTCGCCTGCGCGGCCTCGGCGGCCGCGGCGACCAGGTCCAGCAGCGCCGGCTGCCACGGGTCCTGCAGCCGGGCCAGCGCACCGACCTGACGGTCGGCGGCGAAGGTGTACTGGGCCAGGTCGTTGGTCCCCAGCGACAGGAACTCGACCTCCTGGAGGATCGACCGGGCCCGCAGCGCGGCCGACGGGATCTCCACCATCGCACCGAACTTGGCGTCCAGCCCGGCCTCGCGGCACGCGGCGGCGAAGGCCGCGGCGTCCTTGCGGTCGGCCACCATCGGGGCCATCACCTCGAGGTGCACCGGCAGGCCCGCGGCCGCCGTGGCCAGCGCCCGCAGCTGGGTGCGCAGCACCTCCGGGTGCTCCAGCAGGGTGCGCAGACCGCGCACGCCCAGCGCGGGGTTCGGCTCGTCGGCCGGGGTCAGGAAGTCCAGCGGCTTGTCCGCGCCCGCGTCCAGCACCCGGACCACGACCCGGCCCTCCGGGAAGGCCTCCAGCACCTTGCGGTACGCCTCGACCTGCTTCTCCTCGCCGGGAGCCTTCGCCGAGTCGTCCAGGAACAGGAACTCGGTACGGAACAGGCCGACGCCCTCCGCACCGTTCTCCAGCGCGGCCGGCACGTCCGCCGGGCCGCCGACGTTGGCCAGCAGCGGTACCCGGTGTCCGTCCGAGGTCTGCCCCGGGCCGGAGGAGGCGGCCAGCGCGGCCTTGCGCTCGGCGGCGACGGCCCGCAGCTCGTCCTGCTTCTGCTGCGACGGGTCCAGCAGTACGTCGCCCGAGCTGCCGTCCACCGCGACGACGGTGCCCTCGGCGACGTCCGTCGCCCCCGACAGCGCGACCACGGCCGGCACGCCCATCGCCCGCGCCAGGATGGCGCTGTGGCTGGTCGGCCCGCCCTCCTCGGTCACGAAGCCGAGCACCAGCGCCGGGTCCAGCAGCGCGGTGTCGGCCGGCGCCAGGTCCCGCGCGAACAGCACGTACGGTTCGTCGCTGTCCGGCACGCCCGGCATCGGCACGCCCAGCAGGCGGGCCACGATGCGGTTGCGCACGTCGTCCAGGTCGGCGACCCGCCCGGCCAGGTACTCCCCGGCGGAGGCCAGCAGCGCCCGGTAGGCCGCGAAGGCGTCGTACACGCCGCGCTCGGCACTGCTGCCGACGGCGATCCGACGGGACACGTCGGCCATCAGCTCCGGGTCCTGCGCCATCAGCGCCTGGGCCTCCAGCACGGCCTGCGCCTCACCGCCGGCCAGGTTGCCGCGCGCGATCAGGTCGGCCGCGACCGCCTCGACGGCCGCCTGGGCACGAGCCTGCTCGCGAGGGGCGTCCTCGGTCGGGATCTGGGTGGCCGGGGGCTCCAGGACCGCCGTGCCCATGTGCCGCACCTGGCCGATCGCGACCCCGTGGCTGACACCCACGCCGCGCAGTGTCTTCTCCATGTACCTGTTTCTCCGCTGAGAGGAGCGGCCCCGCCGGGAACCGCTGAGTGCCGGGTCGCCCCGTCAACTCCTGCGGGGCGGGTGTGTGTCGGTGGTTGAGGGGTCAGTTCCAGCTGAACAGGTGGTCGTCCGCCTGGACCTCGCCGGACTCGACCAGGGCACCCAGGGAGTCGGGGGCGGCCTCCAGCGCCACGACCGGCGAGATCGGCGACTTGCCCGCGGCCTCGACCGCGGCCGGGTCCCACCGGATCACGGCCTGACCACGGGTCACCGTGTCGCCCTTGTTGACGAGCAGTTCGAAGCCCTCGCCGTTCAGCTGCACCGTGTCGATGCCCAGGTGGGTCAGCACACCGTGCCCGTCCGCGTCCACCACCACGAAGGCGTGCGGGTGCATGGAGACCACGACGCCGTCCACCGGAGCGACCGCCTCGGTGGGCTCGCGCACCGGGTCGATCGCGGTGCCCGGACCGACCATCGCGCCCGCGAACACCGGGTCGGGCACGTTGGCAAGCCCGACAGCCCGGCCGGTCAGCGGCGACGTCACAATGGTCATGGTTGTGCCTCCCAAGTGCGCAATACAGCGAGCGGCCGCGAGGTGCGGCACACAATCAACTGAAGCCTAAATCATGTCAACTTCGGACATCTGTTGACGTTCCCGGGCGAAGACCCACGCCCCGCCCGTCTACCGACCGGCGTCACATCGACTCGCGACTGGTCTAGTCCTCTTGGTCGATGCGCCGCACTCTACAGGCATCTTGGCGAATCGGGACCATTGCTGTATATGCTCGCGAGAGCAACAAATCATGCCGCCGTCCGGGTGACCCACGGCGGGCCCCGATTCGCGCTCCGGCAACCGACCCGCTATGGTTGGGCGAGTCGCCGCAAGTCGGCGGGTTAACGCCAGATTTCAGATGCAAAAAGCCCCGGTAAACGGAGCGGAAAGCATCTGGTAAGCTGGAAACACGAAAGAACGAAGCGCCCGGAGGGCCCGCTGGAAGGCGGTCCGAAGGAAGCGTCCGTTCCTTGAGAACTCAACAGCGTGCCA